>JALWFG010000012.1 GCA_027038965.1 Candidatus Desulfofervidaceae bacterium
GGGCTAAAACATACCATGGAGATAACTGGGATAATGCCTTTGATATAAATCAAACCAATGACGGCGGTTACATTGTAGTCGGTAGTTCAAATTCATTCAGTGGGACCATTGCCACAGAGCTGTGGCTACTCAAACTTTCTTCAAGTGGTGATATAGAATGGCAGAAGCAGTATGGCGACGCCCACCATGATGCTATGGGATTTGCAGTGCAGCAGACAAGTGATGGCGGATACGTGGTAGCGGGAATGTCTCCAGGAGATGATTTCTGGGTGTTGAAGCTTAATTCCAATGGAAGCATCCCTGATTGTCCCCTGGCATCAACGACAAGAGCAATTTCATCTGATTCCGTATATTCCGGTGAATCCAAAGGGATAGAACAATGGGCAGGCCCTGTATACGCTGAAGATACGACGGCAGCGGTTGGCTCACCCGAAATTTCAACCACTGAACAATGTCTTTATCAACCTGCCCAATATAGTCTCGCTATAGCAATAGACCGGGAAGAAAGCGGTACGGTTACAGGCCCCGGTATCAACTGTCCGGAAGATTGCAGCGGGAGCTACGTGGAAGGCACGGAAGTCACCCTTACCGCCACGCCAAGTGATGGTTATCAATTTACAAGCTGGGACGGAGATTGTGCCCCGTGCGAAGGTACTACCTGCACCATAACCATGGATTCAGACAAGACGTGCACGGCCAACTTTGAACCAGTCTCGAACCAATCCCCTGTCATCGACTCCTTTACCGCCGAACCCAACTCAGGCGATGCTCCCCTTGATGTGACCTTCACCTGTGAGGCGCACGATAACGATGGCCAGATCGTAAGCTACGGATGGGACTTTGACGGTGACGGGACAGTTGATGAGACCTCAGAGGAAGGGACGATTAGCCACACCTACCAAGATCCTGGCACCTATCAGGTCAGATGCACCGTGACTGACAATGACGGGGCTAGTGTGACATCAGAACCCCAGGAGATTACAGTAAACGAGGTAGCCACTTGGGTGGATATAACTGATGACCTTAACATCACCCACTCAACACGTCAGCTCTACGACCGGAGGCACCGCTGCTTCTTCGTGCAGATAACGGTGGAAAACCCGGGGGAAGAGGCCATATCCGGCCCTGTGCGCCTTGTGATCACTAACCCGAGCATCCCGGTAAAGACAGGGGTCGGCGTGGGCCTTGATCCTGACGGATACACAAATGATGGCGACCCCTACTTCATAATCGTTCCAGAGGATGGAACCCTGGATGCAGGCGGGGTCCTTAGGAACCTGAGGATCAACTTTGAACTTCAAAGAAAGAGGCTTACCTATGGAGTAAGAGTGGAGGCCAAGCAAATACCTCAGTAAGAGGAAATAGCAATGCTTTTGGGGCAGGCCTATTGGCCTGCCCCCAGGGCTATTGCAAGCTGGTTAGGAGATTTGTATGGGAAATCTCAAAGAGATAAGGGTATATGCCAATAAGATCACCGCTTCTGGGCTTGAGGGAAGGCTTTTTACCACAGAAGGGGAGCTTATTGAGATACGCGAATTCGGCCCTCGGGATGAAAGGGGTATCCCCCAGGGCTATGTCCTGGTATTCGACCTTCAGAGCGAAAGGCCGTTCTATGACGTGGTGAGTGTAAGTCCTGAGACAGACCCCTTTGGTTCCATGGAAAAGTCCATCAGGCTTGCCCACCAAAATATTGACACGTTTGTAGGAAAGATTGAATCCATCTGCGGCAGTGTACACGAACGATACCTTGTCTTTAAAAGAAATGCACCTGGAGATACATGGCATTTCAATTCCAAGGGAGGATATATATCCCTTTTGGTTGTGCTCGGCGTCATTATATCTATATTTATCCCGGTGTTTTTTTACATCTTCTACCCCAAACACTATCTTTTTACAGTGTGCCTGGTTTCAATAGTTGTGTATTTCCTTTCTGTATACTTTTTTCACTATTTTTCCAACAAGAAGGATTTTAATACAGGCCAAATAAGACGTGCCATCACCACCACCTTTATCTTTCTTTTTCTAGCCACCTTGCCGCTCCATTTCCCTTCAGGCAGGCTTGGGTCTCTGTATGAAAAACCCCCATGAGTGCCGAGCAAGGGGCTTCCCGAGCCGGATCTTCCTTTTTGGAGCTGGCCGGGAATCCTGGGAGGTCTCTTGATGTCATGATTCTTACCATTTTGGGTTTCTATTTTGGGGCCAGGGTACTGGAAAATACAGTAGCCCTCCTCAAGGGACAGGCGAGAAAAAAAGGGTGAAGAGGGGTTTCGCCTCTCCCCTTTTGGTTTCTTAGGCCTTTTATGGCAAAATGTGAGATATGAAAAGACTCCCCATCGGTATCCAGAGTTTTGTCGAAATCCGCACGGAAAACTATTACTACGTGGACAAAACTCCTTTTGTGAAGCGCCTGGCAGACGAAGGCAAATACTACTTCCTCTCCCGCCCCAGACGCTTTGGGAAAGCCTCTTTCTTGATACCCTGCGCCAGGCTTTCCTGGGCAAGCGAGAGCTCTTTCAAGGCCTTTACCTCGAAGAGCACTGAGATTGGTCGGTCAAGCATCCGGTCATCTATATTTCCTTTGGGGCCGGGGTCATCAGGTCTGTCGAAGAACTTCGGGAAACTTTTGAAGAAATTTTGATGGGTCATGAAAACTTTTACCAGTTCAAGCTTTCTTTTCCATCTTTAAAGGGCCGTTTTAGGGAGCTTATAGAAGTCCTCTGCGAGAAGTACGATCAGAAAATAGTGGTGCTGATCGACGAGTACAACAAGCCCATCCTAGACAACATCCACCGACCAGAAGTAGCCTTTGAGATCCGCGAAGAACTAAAAAATTTCTACTCCGTGCTGAAAGACGCGGACCCGTATCTCAAGTTTGTCTTTATCACCGGGGTGTCTAAGTTTTCCAAAGTCTCGCTCTTCTCCGGATTGAACAACCTGGAAAACCTTAGGCTTTCGCCTTCCTATGCCACGATCTGTGGTTACACCCAGTGATATGCCCTAAAATTTGGACCACCTGGAATGTTAGGGTCTTTCCTGGTCAGTTCTATTTTGTAGACCACCCTTTTTGTAAGTGTACCATTCCTCCTAGCTCTCTCCAGGGCACCGATATCCCAGCTCCGAATGCGGCCTCTGATAATTATAATACCACCAAAATCTCTCCAATTCCTCGCAAAACTCCTTAAAATTCTCGATTATCTCCCTCGAAAGCCATTCCTTACCCAAGACCTCCAAGATGGGCACTTTGGTGTCATCAGCCAGGCGTTCCTCTTTGAAATCGATGCTCCAGCGCCCTCCGGGTCTTTAGGCCGGCTCAAGTGGAAATGCCCTTTGAAATCCCGGCTCTTCCAATATCCTCGCTTCTTGTGCCTAGAAAGGGCCAAGCCGAGCTTCCGATACAGCCGATAAACCTTCTTCCGGTTCACCCGGAAGCCTTCCTTGTGGTTAGAAAAACGGGGAGCAGGCCATTTGCGAATGCACCCGCCTTTAACTCCGCCATCACCTTTGGGGAACAATATGAAAGTAGAGGTTCATGGATTTGAGATGGGGGTGAAGGGCGGCAAGGATTTTCTCGAAAGGTTTCCAGTTGATGAGCGTATTGATGCGAGAGGATATCTTCAGGTAAGTTTTGGTAGATAAGTTGTTCGCCTAGAGTAAAGAGTAAGTTGACCGATGCTCTTCTTAAACATTTCCAAAACTCCTTTAGTTTTTGTCCAATATTAGCATAAGAAATAGAATTAGCAAGCTATTTTTGCAAAGGTCTCAAACTAAATATTGCACTACAGACATGCCTGAACAGGCAAAAAACTGCTTGACAAAAAATACAACTGTTTGTATTCTTAGTAGTTGGGAAAGTTATTAGGAGGCGAAAAGTGAAGAAATGGACTATCGTTAGTTTGGTATGTTTCTTGACATTGGGTCTTTTGTTTTATGGATGTGGTGGTGGAGGAAGCAGTGGGAGTAGTAATACAACTCTTAGCGGTAAGGTGGCTGATGGATATGTGAAAAATGCACAGGTGTTTGTTTACAATGATGCGGGGATGACAAATCAAATAGGCTCTGGCACCACTGACGATAACGGGAATTTTTCTATTACGCTTAATGTTTCTTCTATCCCTGATACTGTCTATATAAAGTCAGTCGGGGGCACTGTCATAGACACAGGTATGCCAGCGCCGACTATGCTTTTTGTCGGATCAAATGACTTGGGAACTTTTAATGTAACTCCTTTGACGGATTCTCTGTATAAATATACGACTTCTAAAGGTAGCATGAATAGTGCGGCCGATTATATGAAAAACAAATTGGGAATGAACGATACCAATTTGCTCTGGGGAGATCCAGTAGCAAATTCGGATTTACAGAATGCGTTGTATAAGGTCCTTTCTTCAGGCACCCAGAGTGGTACATTGCCTGATGGAGATTATAAGGTAGTGATCATCTACCTTGATGAAGACAACATAGGGGATACCTATACCGGAATAAATGATATAATAACAAATAACAAGGTAGAAATGAATGTCAGTATTACTAACGGAACTGTGAGCGGTACTATGGTAGGTTCAACAGATATAGTTACTGGAAAAGTTCAGGGAAGTAGCATTGTTTTAAATATTCTTAATAGTTCAACTTCTCCTACTGAGATTACCCGTGTAGCAGGTAGCATAGGCCTGCTTGGGAGCGTCGCAGGGGTCTACACGAATCTTGATGCAAGCGGCCTTTCAAAGGGTGTGTTTGTAGCGTCTTTTATACCCGCTTCAGGGGTTGACGTAGCGGGCGTGGCCAGAGTAATCGAGAATCTTTACAGCGGGCCTCGGCATACGCTTTTCAGAGATGTTTTTGGCACGGACAGCGATCTGGCATGGGGAGATGTTACGATTACTAATATTGATCCTGTCAACGGGACTGTTTCTGCTCAGGACACCACTATAACGTTAGATGCCGGTTCTGCAGCAGGCTCTTCCGATACATTGACATTCAACAGCGGCGTATTTCTCCAGAGTAATGGGCTTCCCGCCAACATCATAATCCTTAAGTTTACAGACAACTCCAATGATCTAGCATACTTCATTCAGCCTATAGGAAGCAGAAGGGGTATCTATATGGCTGTGGACCATACAACTAATCAGGCCTATGCAATAGGCGATGCCTATATGTCCAAATCACAGAGCTTTGCCCCATCGCTTGATTCCAATACTCAATACAGCGTTAGGGTCGCAGTTGCCCATCCGGGAATGCTCAGACAATTAAGAACCGCAGCCTTAATGTCTGCTTCAGACAGTTTTACAACTCCAGATTTCACAAATGCGCCATATGATAACTCAGGCGGTGTGCTGAAGGTCTTTAACGGCAGCATAATAGCTTTTAAGCATGATACCAATAACAACAACCTTAGTGACGGTTTTAATTCCACCGACCCTGATTATATGAGGCTTGTTGAACTCTATGAGACCGGAGCAATGCAGGGTGAAGAAATGATAGGCGGAACTATTACAGACCCCACCGGGGCCACGGTACCTTTAAAGAAGTTTCCGGCTACATTTGTCGGTTTTTTGAAAAAGGCTACCGAGACCGCGCCTTCATTTTCAGGCACAATGAATTTCCTTGCCAGGGTGCTTTACACTACCGATTATAGCACTTACCTTAATGCATATACAACAGGTACCCTAAGCATTTCAGGCACAAGTGCAACCCTTTCGTGGGTGGATGCAGATGGGGATTCTGGAACAGCAAGTCTCAATGTTACTAATGACGACGGGCTTTACCATATATACGGGGCACTTGGCACGGAATACATAGATATTTATTGGCCTATTGGAGGTCAAAAGGCAGTTTATATTCATAGTGATCAAAGTGATGGAAATGGAACAATTGATGAAGTAGGCGAGGCCTATTTAACTTATTAGACTTTTTAAGAGGCAGGTCGGATATTCGGCCTGCCTCTTCTTTGATTTCTACTAGTTTCTAATAAAGACGTTCTCAAAGGACGAAAACAAAAGGGGTTTTAGAGAAGACAAAGATTTGAGTTTTCTTCTTAAGGCAGACAAAATTTGTTTTTTGCTTGTCTCTTGCGCCTTCTTGTAGAATCCCGTAGCAATTTGACTATATTTTTTGTATTTTTATCAGCTTTTTAAAGGAATTTTGCCTGAAAAAAATAGATGGTTAAGAGTTCTTTAGGGCTGAGTACTCAACCACTTACCCAATAACCCAATCCTAATTTTTCCACCAGACTTACTGATGAAAATGTCACATCTAGGGTTTAAGTTAGTTCTCCCTGAAAAACCATATAACCCACCGTTTTATCGCATATTTTTCTATCTGCTTGTTTTTGTGTTTGCCATACCTGTTTGGGCCTATTTCGTTGACATAGCCTTTGTATTTTGATAAGGTAGAGGCATGAAAAGGATAGTGCTTATTTTCGTTGTGGCTGTGGTGTTGTCAACCCCTCTGCTGGCCAGGGCCGTTCAAGTAGCCCCGAGGATAACGGATAGGGA
Organism: Candidatus Desulfofervidaceae bacterium; assembly: GCA_027038965.1. Classification (GTDB taxonomy): domain Bacteria; phylum Desulfobacterota; class Desulfofervidia; order Desulfofervidales; family Desulfofervidaceae; genus JAGHCL01. The sequence goes on from JALWFG010000012.1 coordinate 6,492, forward strand.
GATTATAGTAAGGCTGACCAGACTGGAAGAGGGACAAAAGGCCCTAAATAAGCGCATTGATGACCTTGATAGGACTCTAAATAAGCGGATTGATGATGTTAATAAACGCATTGACGACTTGCGGGCAGAGATGAATGATCGTTTTACCGCTATGGATAAACGGTTTGATACTCTACAATGGATGCTTGGCCTTTTTATCAGCATTTCCCTGATTATTCTTGGCTTTATATTGCGTATGCAGTGGCAGATGCAAAGGAGACAAACCAAGCTTGAATCCACCCTTGAGGCCCATGAAAAGGAGCTAGCCTTTCTTAGAAGCCTCATTGAAAAACTCCTGCCGCCCAAGGGAGTGTTATAATCAATCGGTGTGTCCTGCAAAGTTATGTAAAGCTCTTTTTAAAACCAGAGAGTCGCATTAGGCTAAAGAAGAAAGGCCTAGGCTATAGGCCTCGCTTGAAGGCGTCTGGGTTTGGTTGAGTAGTTAAGTAGTTGAGGAAAGAAAATCAAGCGTTGGCCCCTTTCAAGGTCCTCAAATCCGGCCCGAATAGCTGAGTTTTCTTTTTATGTCTTGATAAATAAAGGTGCCTTTTAAAACAATGAAGTTGCCTTTTATGTATCCCTTTGCATCTATATTAACGGCATCCCTGATTTGAAGCTTGTCAATATTTATTTGTTTGGCCTGCCTTTTCAAGCTTAAGAATATCCGTATTTTGCCTTTAAGAAGTCCCAGTAAGGGCTGATCTTTGAAGATTTTTTTAAGCACAGAGACAGGAATGATCCCGTTTATCAAAAAATGGCCATCCCTTTTTTGGCAATTTAAGGTCGCCCGATTGTCTTTTTCATAGATATAGAGAGACAAAAAGTTTTTTCCCATCAAGTAACCCATTGGATGCCCTTTTATCTGAATTTCGTTTATCTCAATAGGTTGTTCCCCGATATGTAATTTGATGTCTTTTGCTCTTAAAGAAAACGCTTTGGCAGTGACGATTTTATATGTGAGATGAATGTGATTTTTTGTGGCCATTTTTTGCGAAAGATAATGGTAAATACTACCATAGGGCAATGTAAAATAGAGCGTAGCGGTAAAGGAAATCATAAAACAGAAAGTCAACATAATGGCCTTTTTCATCTGGTCTTCCTTATATCAATGTCTAAATCAAGCAAGTCAGGCTCGGTAAAATTTTTTTTCAACAAAAATTGCCTGATTTCCAGATTGTCATATTGAGAAATAAGCTTAAATATATCTAGCAACTCGGCCAGGTTAAGTCCTTTGAATTTTACCTTCACGGCTTCTATGTCTTCTTCTGAATCAGGTCTGATACTCAATATCTTTTTCTGGAGCCCTTTGGCCTTTAAAGGCCTGGGTAGAAGTAAAAGGCTATCTTTGAAATAGGCCTTTGATGCCTCGCATTGCTTGATTTGTTGATATAGGTGGACTACTTTCTGGTATTTTTCAAGCTTGTTCTGTGTATCTGTATTTATGACCGCAATTTTATGAGAAAAAAACATAATGGTGCCTATTATGCCTACAAGCCCCAAACAGACAATGATGGCATTTAAGTATTCTTGTTTAAAGTTTTGAAGGTTCATCTCTTCCTCCTGCGGTCGGAGACCCCTTCCGTAAGGGAGGGGAGGAGACCGCACTTGAAAGTTTGCGTGTATTGAAGTAGTATATGAATATGAAACTGCAACGGACTCTTAAGCTTGTTCTTAAACCTACCGAAGAACAGAAACAAATACTCCGTGAAACTATTGAACAATATAAGTTTGCTTACAACTACGCCTGCAAAGTCGGTTGGGAGTCTGAAACCTGGAACGGCGTAGCTCTCCACAAGCTTACTTACTACACAGTTAGGGATAAGACTTCTCTCCCTTCCCAGCTTGTAATCTCCGCAAGAGTTGTAGCTACCGAAAGTCTCAAGTCTGCAATCAAGAGGAAGAGAAAAGGACTTAAAAGCAAGTGTCCACAGAGCAAAAATCCTGCTATCCGTTACGACAAGCGTTCCTATACTGTTTGGCTGGATAGAGAGGAAGTTTCCCTCGCTACTGTCAACGGCAGGCAAAAATTCA
>JALWFG010000013.1 GCA_027038965.1 Candidatus Desulfofervidaceae bacterium
ACTATAAAACTCCTTATTCTGTCTACTACAACAATGACCCAAAACCCCTTTCTAAAAAATGGGAGATTTATGCTTGACAAATTTTATATTAACCATTATATCTTTCCAAAAAATTGGGGCATTGCAGTGAATAATTGCTAAGAGTTTTTGCCTAAGGTCTTTTTGCTTATACATGGCCTTTTCCTCATATGCCTATTTTTAAGGCGATAAACGCCTTCTATAACACCATCTTCCCTTTTGCGTTTTCCAATCCGCTCCACATATCCAGCCATCCGATACAAACGCACATAACTCTTTACAGTCTCTCTGTCTGCCTCAGCTAGCTGTGCGATCTCATTTACTGTCCATTGCGGGCAATACCGCCACGCCCGCCAGATTTTATCCGCCACAACCCTCCTTTCAGGCCTCCCCAAATACCGATACATGCCATCGTCAACCACAAGTTCCCCCCGCCGCAAAAAATCCCGCACCGTATCTCTTGCACTTTGCCTATCCACAGAAGCAGCCTCGCCAAGCTCCTTATACCTTCCAACTGGCCAGGCCTTCACCAATTTAAAAAGCTCTCTAATTCTTTTCGCCGCTCCCCTCATATCCCCTTCACCACATCCATTGTCAAAGAGACAAGTCTATTTGTGTTCATAAGCCGAACTGCCGCAAATGCATCCCTAACTACCAGCCGAAAATCCCCCTGACTTCTTTGCCAGAGTGCATGGGCAACCTCGCTGTTCAGACTGAGCCCTACGGACATCTGATAATACGCCACCACATCCGCCACCGTCACCGGATCAAAGACCACCACCCGACGCACACGGCTTTTTAGCCTCCGTTCGCTATCCAGCACCCGTCTTAATGGTTCTTCTCCTACAAGCAAAATAGGACAGCTACATCTCTCATTTATGCCCCGCAGCATTTCAAAATATTTCTTTGGCATCTTATCCGCTTCATCTAAAATAATGAGACGCCTGCCTTGAAGAGTGGCCTCATCAATCACATCCAGACAGGCCCGAAAGGTGCGGGGTCTAATGCCGCCAATCTCATAGGCAATTTCCCGGGCCACGTCCACAAGAGAAAAGCCGTCAACGAAAAGCACATAGATTGATTCTGAATGTTGCACTACATAATGCCGGGCCGCCTTTGTTTTGCCCCTGCCTGCTCGTCCTATCACCACCCCGATTGAAGAAGTCAAATCACTATCCCGGTCCAGGAGCTCATCACAAAGAGTATCAAATTTGTGCACATTCGCCGTCTTAATAAAAACATCAGAACGAACCCGAAATTTTGTTTTTGAAACCACATAGCCCGCCTCTTTGAGCTTATCCAGAATTTCCGTTTCTACTTGACCATCGCCGCCATATTTGTTATTCTTGATTTGACTGATGGTGCTTTTTGAGTAGCCGGTGATGCGGGCGACATCGCCGGCACTCAACCCAAAATGACTCATTACCTCTTTTAGACCTACCATTTTGCACCTCCTTATATTGCCTTTTTCTCTCCGTAAATTCGCCTGTAACCCTCCCAATACACCTTTTCATCTCCATCCATTTTTGCCTCGTAATCTCTCATAAACGCCCTATCTCTTTCAGAAAGCACTTGTCCTGCTATCATGCAGTCCAAACACCACTTGTAATAATCCCAGTCTGTCTGGAAAACCGGTCTCGCCACAATCGGCACCACTTTTTGAGGCCCTTTCATACTCTCTTCCACGATCCGCCTGGCCTCTGCCTCAATCTCTTGCCCACTCATCTTCCGTTTGGCGTGTATAGCAGCCCTTGTGTGCTTACTATACTCAATAATTCCAGGCACAGGTCTGGTTAAACGCCTGTAATGCTCTATGACGGCCTGCATCATCTGCCGCTTCCAGGCCATGACTCTGTTTGTCTTCTCCTTGTCCTTCATGGAAGATACAGGCACCGGATACAACTTCCGAGTGCTCCCATCTGGCAGCACCGCTATGACCTTTGCCGCATCAAACGGGTCGTATCTAACTTCAATTTCCGTTTTATCCGGCAAATGCCACAGGCCTGCCTCAAGATTGTCCTGGCTGATCGGGTCTCCTTGATACCAGGTATGGTTTAGAAGAATACGGCCACGCTGAACCTTTCTTGTTGTCCGGGCCAAAAGCACAAAGTCAATTTCTGATTCAGGCAAATATCGGGGCACAAATCCTTCTTCTTTCACCGCCCGCCATAGTTCATCTATAGGTGCTCTGCCCAAAGCGGCATGTCTGCGTTGGTTATAGACCTGGACTGCCTCAAAAACCTTGACTAAAAACTCTTCAAAAGTAAGAAGCTGATTGGTTTTGATGAGATGCTTAAGCCGCCTATCCGAAAGGGCCCTTTCTTCTGAAAGGCCCTTTAACTCCCGCACCAGCCCCGGCGTGCCCAAATCCCTCATAATTCCTTCAAACGAGCGGAAAAAACGCTCAATAGGCTTTGCCTTTGCGTTGTAGGCACGGGCCCGACGGTGCCACTGCCTCGGGCTGCGAACCACTTCCAAAGGCTCGCCGTCAGGGCCCTCAATGACATAACCATCCTCTGCCCTGTATAACTCAGCCATATCAGCAACCTGACTTCCCCAGCCAGCTATATCGTTTATAACAGTGTTTACATAATTGCTGATTTCAGGTTTACCGTTATCAGTATAGCAACTCCTGAATTTGCCAAACCGCAAAAGCCCCATCCGCATGGCATGTCCAACAAGGTACTTATCATAGTGTCTTGCCACAGAAATCCCGTAAATCAGCCTTGTTCGCATATCCAGCCACAAAAAACATTCAGGCCGAAAAACATCACCTGTCTCTGCAACCCGTACCCAGAAATCAAACCGATGCTGATCCCCAACAATAACTTCAAACGGGGAAAGATCCCTGTAATCCCGCATGATATAAAAGACATTATCCAGAGCCCGCCTCCCACCGCGGGCATATTTCTCCAGGAGTGGATTGAACTTTTGTAAATAAGCGAAGGCTGACGACTCACACCCAACCCGCCAGCCCTTCTTCTTTGCCTCTGCCACTACTGCCTGATATGCCCTGCGCTTTGAGCAGTCTCCGCCCTCACGCACGGCCTTCAAATACACACCCCTCAAAAAATCAAGAGCTTCCTGGTCCCAGGCCACAAGCCCTTTAGATGACCTGGGCTTAACAAGAAAAGAAAGCCCCTTCTCCCGATATATCTTTATGTCGCGGTAAAGCGTTTTAGGAGAAATCCCAAACTCTTCGGCTACCTCTCTGATCCAGACAGATTTTTTTCTGTCCGGCGGACAGCTCAAGGCCTTCTGTATAGCCTCTATTTTTCTTGCCACCTTATTTTTAAGACTTTCTTGCCTCAGCACCTCTAACCCCACCCCTTCCACAGGCGCCGTAAGCCTCATAATTTCCCACTGCGCCTGTGGAGAAAGTTTGTCCTTGATATGCTCTGGAAGCCGCTTAGCCTCCTCTTCGTTTTCTTGCACCCACTTCACCTGGGCTTGCTCAGGAAGACAGGAAAGGGCGACTTCGTACACCTTCCCGCCAAAGCCTTTATTGGATGGGACTACTCTTGATAGAAATTTTCCGTTTCTACATCTCTTCTGAACTGCTCTATCAGAAATTCCAAGTAGTTTTGCTACCTGATTCGTAGAGAGCCATAGTTGCGGTGCAGGTTCGTTAGTAAACCCGATTTTAGGTTCGTTAGGTTCGTTAGTAAGCCCTGAAAAGTTCGTTAGTCCAGCCTCCACTAACGAACCACTTTTATTTTTTTCTGTTTTCTCCGCATCTTCAAAAAGTGCCTCAGTTCCATTTAGTTCCATTTTGGTTACACTTACAGATTTTCCATTCTCAGAAACCCCAGTATCTATGCGGTTTTTTGAGGTTACACTTAGGTTCCACTTAGTTACGCTTTGGTTACACTTAGAGGTTACACTTAAGACCTTTTCTTGCACATCTTCAGGTAGAGTTTCGACTATGTAATATTTTGCAGGGCTTCCTTTTCCATCCGCTCTTGGCTCTTCCACAAACAGCCAGTTTTCCTTTTTTGCTCTCTTTAAAACAGCTATTCTTGATATGCCCAAAATCTTAGCAATCTCCTTTGCCGTCAGTCTCATTCTCTTCTTCCTTAATTTTCCTGCTTCTTTAACCCTTTCCTCAAATATTCCTCTGGACACCCATGCTCTTTAAGCCACTCAACCACCCGCGCCGATGTGCTTTTGCCCTGTATGACCAAAACCACTGCCACATGGCTTATCCCAAGTTCCCTGGCAATCTGTGTCTTTGTAATCCCCTGCCTCTTAAGCCACTTATTTATCTTTTGTGTCTTCATATCCCTATCTCCTCTAATAATTTCCGAGTTTTTCTTGACAATTCACGCCTTTTAATCTCTGCCTTCGCCCATTCAAGCAGCTTTACCTCCTTGCCTATAACCAACGTTGCCCCAACTGGGGCCGCCAATGCAGCAAGCGGCAAAATACTGCCTGTAACCTTGCAAAAAATCGGCAATAACTTCCAGGGAATAATGTGGGCTGCCTCCTGTGCTACCCATTTATCCAGTAGCGAAGGCGAAACCTTAGCATGAACGCCATTAATCTTGGCCAATCTATTCATTTCATCGCTGATTTGTTCCCTAGACAGGCCGCATTCCTTAATTGCCTCTTTCATAGCCGCCTTCACCTTAGGAACAGGGTTTAAAGAGGGGCTGCCAAAGAGATGTCTTTGTTCAAAAGACTTCTTGTCCGAAAAAAGCCGTTGACTTTCCATTTCTTTGTCAGTTACAGTATTGGTAAATTACTTGGGAGTATAATAATCGGTATACGGATATTTGCCAAGAATAAATTTTCGGTATGGGGATAATTTATGGTTGGCCGTAGGATAAGAGCATATAGAAAGAAAAAGGGCTTAACTGTTAAACAGTTAGCAGAAATTATCGGTATTTCTCAAGGTTCCCTATCTGATATTGAAAATGAAAAAACAAAACCATCTGCAAAAACCATAACTTCTCTTGTTCGGAATACCGATATAAATCCTACTTGGCTTCTCACTGGTCAAGGAGAAATGTTTAAAAAGCCAGTCAAAGAATTACCCATTGAGCCCATGACTGCTCAAGAAATTTTGCAAAAATTTCCAGAAGTTAAGCCTGTTAAAGCAGTTCCTGTTATAAACATTCAGGTTCCAGCAGGCTTTCCAGAACTACCTTTATCCCAAGAACAAATCATTGATTACCTTTATTTACCCGACATTCCCAAAGGCTCCATTGCTATCAAAGTCAAAGGCAACAGTATGGAACCTACCATTGAAGATGGAGAATATGTAGTATTCTTACCAATAAACAAACTCATGGAGTCCATCAAAAGCGGCGACATAATCATCGTCAGAAACGAATGGAATGAACTCATCTTAAAAAGATACAGAGAAAAAAATGGCAAAATCTATCTTACAAGTGATAATCCCAAATACCCGACAATTGAAGTAAACGAACATTACAAAATAGTAGGAAAAGCAATCTGCGCAGTAAAAGAGAAGAAATTCTAAACCCAGCCTGAGGGTTTATAAACGTTTATAAACACTTTGGTCATTTTGTAAAATTGTCTAAGGTTATGTTGGAACAACCCGCTCAAACAGATTTAAGCCTGTAAAATTACGACATTACTTGAGACAAACTTTCCCGCACCACTCCTACAAAAACCTTTATATTCCAATTCTATAAATTTCTAAAATTAAATTATATTTTACATTTATCTCCTGTGGCGTTACGAGTTCACTTTTCATTTATGCCCACTTTTACTGCATTTTTGCCTTTTGGGTAGCTTCAAAATAAACGAGTTGCTGTCAAAAAAAACTGAGTCTAAGTGGCCTTTGTTGTTTCTAAACCCCATTTTTATTGAAATTATTTGTTTGACAGAAAAGAGAAAATTTAATAAAAGTAAGCCTGACAAAGAGATAGAAAAATATCAACTGTCCTGCATCCCTAGGGGTGCAGGACAACCGTGAATATGTCCATTCGGCTTTGGGCTGTTTAAGCCCAACCCAATTTGAAAGGCATTTTTGTCAAAATTATTATCAGGAGGTAGCTTAATGACCTCTACCTTAAAATGGGCTAAAATATGTCCACCCTAAAGGGGGTCACTACAAGGTTATAATCCCAAGTTTTGGTAAATAATTGTCCTAGCATCAAAGGATTTTGGGGGAAAGTAGGATAACCCTTGACCTTAATTAATTTCTAATGATAGAATATTTTTTATAATCTACATAGTTTGGAATTTTTAAATCAATTTTTAAATCATGTGGATTTTTGCAAAGATTGCTGAAAGAAGAATCCAAGAAGCCATCCAAAATGGAGAGTTTGATAATTTGCCAGGGAAGGGTAAGCCGCTTAAGTTGGAAGATGATAGTCATATCCCTCCTGATTTGCGTATGGCCTACAAAATTTTGAAAAATGCTGGCTGTTTACCCCCAGAAATTGAGATTAAAAGAGAGATTGTAGAGCTTAAGGATTTACTTGAGACACTTGAAGATGAAAAGGAAATCTATCTTTGCTGTCGGAGGTTGAATTTCCTCATTATGAAGCTCAATATGCGTCGGGCTGTTTCTCCACTCCTTGAAGAGGGACAGATTTACTATAAAAAGCTTGTCTATCGGATGGCCAAGAAAAGGGGCAAGGTAGACTTTTAACTCTTCAGGTCCTCTGAGGGCAAATCCTATTTATCCTTATCCCTTTGCCCCCAATTCTGTTATAGTCTTTGATATGAGCCCAAAGGTTAACTGTGCCCTTATATTCCAAAAATTCTATAAAATCTTTAAAACGGTTAAGCCAAGCCCCTCTTAAGCCTGAAGATTATTAAATCAAGGCAATGTCAAGAGGCCCCTAAAAAAGGGGACCTCTTTTAGCTTAATTTTTTTGGGTTTCTTCCCTGAGCCTTTTGGCGGCAATAATCATGTTTTGAAGAGAGGGAATCACTTCTTTCCATTGACGGGTTTTAAGACCACAATCCGGATTAACCCATAACTGCTCTGGCCTCAACACCTTCAAACAACGCCTTAGGATGACAAGCATTTCCTCTACGCTTGGAACGCGGGGGCTGTGAATATCGTATACCCCCAATCCAATCCCCTTCCTGTAGTGATGGTCTTCAAAGGTGCTGATAATGTCCCCCCGACTTCGAGAGCATTCGATGGAAATGACATCTGCATCCATGGCGTCAATGGCTTCAATAATATCTTGAAATTCAGCATAGCACATATGGGTGTGGATTTGAGTTTCTGGCTTTACAGGGGCATGAGTTAACCGAAAGGCCTTTACTGCCCAATCAAGATAAGCACTCCAATCCTTCTTTTTCAGAGGTAATCCTTCCCTGACGGCAGGCTCATCTATTTGAATGATTTTTATGCCTGCCTTCTCTAGATCAAGGACTTCATCACGGAGGGCCAGGGCAATTTGATAGGCCACCTCGCTTCTGGGTATGTCCTCTCTTACAAAGGACCAATTTAGGATTGTTACAGGGCCAGTAAGCATTCCCTTAACAGGTTTTGAAGTTAAGCTTTGGGCATAAGTGATTTCTTTAACCGTCATAGGGCTGGGACGGCTCACATCGGCATAGATAATGGGCGGCCGCACACATCTGGAACCATATGACTGAACCCAACCATGCTTGGTAACGATGAAACCGGTCATTTTTTGAGCAAAATATTCCACCATATCGCTGCGTTCAAATTCGCCATGAACAAGGACATCAAGACCAATGCCTTCTTGAACTCCAATACAAAAGGCCATCTTTTCTCTTATGAATTGCTCGTATTCTTCTTGAGTGATTTCTCCTCGATTAAATTTGGCTCGCATCTGACGCACATCTTTGGTTTGGGGAAAGCTGCCAATGGTCGTCGTAGGGAAAAGAGGCAAATTGAGGACCTTTTGCTGCCTTTGAGACCGAACCTCATAAGATTCACCTCGCTTAAAGTCCCTTTCTTCAAGCGACCTCACCCGTTCTTTTACCTCAGGCAGGGCATGAACTTCTCGTTCATGGCTAAAGACATCTTCTGGTAATTTTGCATTTTTAATAGCTTCGGTCAAAAGGGCAATTTCTCCTAATCTTTCTTTAGCAAAGGCCAAAATAGTCCTAATTTCCGGAGCAAGTTTGGTTTCAAGTTCAATTGTAACTGGTAAATGTAATAAACTACAACTTGGTTGTATTATAACACCTTTGGACCGAGCCTTTTCTATGATTGTTTGGGCCAAGGCAAAGGCCTTTTTGATGTCTGTGCGCCAGACATTCCTCCCATTTACCAACCCAATCCCCAAAATTTTATCCTGGGGAAAACCGTATTTGTTGAGGTTTTCAAGGTTTTCTTCAGTCCGGACAAAATCAAGCCCAATTCCCGAAACCGGCAGATTCACTACCCGTTCGTAAAAGCTCACACCCCCAAAATAGGTTTGCAAAATGAGATTTAACCTATCAGTGGCAAGTTGCTGATAAATGGCCTCTACCTGTGAGATTTCTTCTTCGGTCATATCAAGCACAAGTCCTGGCTCATCTATCTGAACCCACTGGACACCAGCTTCGGCCAGTTGGGTCAAAATGACTTTGTAAACAGAAAGCAACTCCGGCAGAATGTCCTTTTTGCTTAATCCTGCCTCTTTGCTCAGTTTCAAAAAGGTATATGGTCCTACCAGGACTGGTTTGGGATTAAATCCAAGTTCTTTAGCCATCTGGTACTTGGCTAAAAGAGAATTTTCTAAGACACTGGGCTGAATGTCCAATTCCGGGACCAGATAATGGTAATTGGTGTCAAACCACTTGGTCATTTCTAAGGCAGGAGTGTCCTTGGCCCCTCTGGCCATAGCAAAATAGGTTGGGAAATCAACCTTTATTCCATTTCCCTGCTTATCTGCTAAGTGGCGGAACCTTTCAGGGATAAGTCCCAGCATAATGGCCATATCCAGCATATGGTCGTAATAAGAAAAATCTCCAACAGGAATAAGTTCTATTCCAGCATCTTTTTGGGTTTGCCAATTCTGTTTTTGAATATTAGTAGCCGTATCCTTAAGTTCTTCTTCGCTTATCTTTCCTGACCAATAACCTTCAAGTGCCTTTTTCAGCTCCCTTTTGGCTCCCATCCGAGGATAACCAAGATTGCTACTTAGAATTTCCATCTCTACCTCCTTTTATATTCTTTCGTTCATTTTTTTCTTACAACAATTGAGTTTTTCCAATTCCTACACTGCCTTCTTGACTTGAGGTTAACCATAGTTATTATGCCCTTTTCATGCCCTCCAGTAATTCAGTGATCAAATCCTTTACTTTAACAATTTTATTGGAACGATAGGCGTTGCTTCCAGCAAAGGCAAAGCCTTCGTCAAGATTGCCCTTTTGGGCATTAATCAAGGCCAAAGAAATACAATAAGGTGCCTTCCTTGGGTTACAGGTTTTTAAACAGTGATAATGGCATTTAAACGGTATTTTTTCTCCCTTTTCTACAGATTCTAAAAAGGCATTTTTAATGGCCCTTCCTGGAAGACCTACAGGGCTTTTGATAAAAACAATGTCTTCCTTTTTGGCTCGGATGTGTTCTATTTTAAAGGCCTCTGAGGCATCACACTCTTCGGTGACCACAAAGCGGGTTCCCATTTGAACTCCAGAGGCACCGAGGTTCAAAAAGTAGGCGATGTCTTCTCCGGTGTAAACACCCCCGGCCACAATTACAGGAATTTCTTTACCGGCCTCTTGGGCATAAGGGGCAACCTGTTCCAGAAGCTCTATTAAAATCTTCTCCACCTTATATCGGTGAGATACTAAATCTTCTAATTTAAAACCTAAGTGCCCTCCGGCCTTGGGACCTTCAAGCACAAAGGCGTCAGGGAGGTAGTGATAGCTCCTTAACCACTTTTTGCATAGAATGGCTGCTGCCCTGGCTGAGGAAACTATAGGAACAAGGGCCGTTTTACTGTAAGGAAACCTTTGTTTTAAGACAGGAAGGCCGGTAGGAAGCCCTGCTCCGGCAAAGATAATATCAACATCTGTTTCTAAGGCGGTCAAAACTAGGTCTTCAAAGTCAGTAAGGGCAACCATTATATTTACGCCAATAATCCCTCCTGGGGCCAATTGTCGCGCCAAGGCGATTTCCCTTTTAAGCGCTCGCCTGTTGGCTTCATGGGGACTTTTATCAAAATCTGGCTCTAAAAAACCCACGTCTGCAGCCGATATTACGCCAATAGCCCCCATATTGGCCACGGCACTGGCTAAGGAATGTAAAGAGATGCCCACTCCCATTCCACCTTGAATAATAGGAATTTCAGCAATATGGCACCCTATCTTGAGATTTGGAATAAGCATAAAAAAAACCTCCTCGTGGCCCCAAAATTTTCTTAGTTTTATCAGAAAATGGCCGATTAGCAAGGTGTGTTAGCATTTTAATAAACATCAAACTTCCATGCGGGTCTTTTAATCGGACCTATCAGGTCTGATATGCCTGTGCCAATTTTTGATACTGAATTGACAAAAAATTGCACCCATTCTAAGATATATTTTGTCAAATAGCAGAGAAGGATTATATTTCTATTTTGGCACAGAGTTTGCTACGTTTAATGCTCAAAGATTAAGTTCAGTAATATTTAAGGAGGTGAGGAAATAGAAGGCACGAAATTAAAGCTATGTAGGAATTTGTGATTAAAAAACAAAAAGGAGGTAGAAAGATGTTTAGAAAGTGGCAGTATTTGAAGAAGAATTCAAAAGGTTTTACACTGATTGAATTGATGATTGTAGTGGCCATTATTGCCATTCTGGCCGCCATTGCCATTCCGCAGTATAAGAAGTTTCAAGCTAAGGCCAAAGCCAGTGAAGCCAAGACAAACTTAGGGTCGATTGCTACGGCTGAAGAGGCCTATAAAGCAGAAAATGACAAATATATTGCATGTGCAAAGCAACCTTCATCTGCACCTACGGCTAAGACCAATTTTGATGAGTCTAACGCCAGTTTTGCTAAGATAGGCTTTGCCCCTGCTGGTAAGGTCAGATACGCTTATCAAGTTAATAGTAGTGATTTAAATAATAAATTTCACGCTAACGCTGTTTCTGCTGTGCCAGAGCTTCAATCTGCAGGGTTAAATGCATTTCATATGAATCAGGATAGAGTATTAAAGTCAGGAGGTTAAAATATAAGAAACCTTAATTCAAGTTCAAGGCCGGGCTCAAGCTTGAGCTCGGCCTTTTTTTAAAAAATTAAGGCCATATGAAGACCAAAAGGAATAGCAATAAAGGTTTTACCTTAATAGAACTAATGGTAGTAATTGCCATTATCTCTATCTTAGCGGCTGTGGCTATAGCTAGATACAAAGATTTTCAATTAAAGACAAAAACTACTGAGGCCAGGGCAAACACTGAAGCAATTAAAAAATGTGAGATAAGTTATTCTGCTGAAACAGGTAAGCTTTTAACCGAGGCCTATTATCCTGGAGGGGCCGGGTCAGTTACCCAAACTTGGGATGAAGCCAGTGCTGGAAATTTTTCAAAACTTGGGTTCGCTCCAAAAGGCCGGGTTTATTATGATTATGGAATTGCCTCTGGAGACTATACCTCTAGTCCTGCTTCAGCCACTCCAACAAGCGGTGAAGTGGCTGATGGAGACGGACCGGACATTACCATTATTGCCCGTGGAGACCTAGATGGAAACGGCCAGTATTCTTATTATTGTACCTGCGATGAAGGTTACTCTCTTATTGGACCAAAGGGAGATAGGTTTTAATTAATCTCATGCTATAAGTAAGGTCTTTAAAAAATTTTCCTGTCTAAGTGCCTTTAAGAAAGATTTAAGGTAAGATATGGGATATGAGATATGAGGAGCCTATAGCAGGACCTAAAAGGTCTTTTTCTAGGTTAGAGAAATGGATTTACATTTTCCTGACTTGTCTTTTTATTTTAATGTTTTTATGCCTCTCCCTGCAAAAAATCCATTGTTTTGATGTCTGGTGGCATCTCGCTACTGGCAAGTGGATCTGGACACATAAAACCATCCCCTGTAAAGATGTCTTTTCTTATACGCAGAAAGGCCGGCCTTGGACAGATTTTACTTGGGGATTTCAAGCCTTAATTTACCCCATTTATAAAATAGGTGGTTTCTATGGTTTAATTTTATTTAAAACTTTGGTTTTATCTCTGGCCTTTTATTTTCTCTATAAGACCTTAAAGTTGTTGACAAAGAATTCGCTTTTAATCTGGTTCTTAATGTTTTCTATTCTCTTAGCCAGTTATCCTCGTTTTATGGTAAGGCCCCATATTTTTGGCTTTTTATTTGTTAGCCTTTTTTTATACGGGCTAAATTGCTACCTCCAAAGTCTTTCTTGGACATGTTTCTTAGGGCTCTGCTTGGCCTTTGTTATCTGGCTTAACCTACACGCAAGCTTTCTCCTTGGGTTATGTGTTAGCGGTGCTTATCTTATTGGAGAAGTCACCTCAAGATACAACTGGCAGGTAAAAGAATTGATAAAATTACCTATTATTAGAAGGCTGGCGTTGTTATGTGCCATCCTTATGCTTTTTGCTTTCATCAACCCGTATGGTTTTAAATTAATTAAATTTGCCCTTTTTTCTCATATAGGTGAGGGTGAAGAAGCAACCAGATATATTGCCGAATGGCAGTCGTTACCTTTTAAAGAAATCTTTTTATTTAAGTTTAACCCAACTCTCTTCTTTAAGTTAATCTTCTGGCTGGCCATCTTGGCCTTTATTTTCGCCAGAAAGCCCCTGGTTTTAAGGGACATCTTGATTTTTGGCCTGTTTGGATATCTAACCTTTAAACACGCCCGGTTTATGGGTCTTTTTGCCTTTACAATGGCTCCGATCATTGTCCAGTGGTGGCCTTCTTTTAGGAAAGAAATCTTGGTTTATACTGGTCTTTTAGTTCTCACCCTAGTTTTTTGTGTTAAAATAATTATTTTAAACCCTTATTTCAAAGAGAACCTTGGTTTTGGTGTCGCCAAAGGGATTTATCCGATCCAAACAACCGCCTTTTTAAAAAGGCATCGTCTTAAAGGTAATCTTTTTAACTCCTATGGCTTTGGCGGTTATCTGATTTGGCATTTGTATCCTAAATATCAAGTTTTCATAGATGGCCGCACGCCTACCATTTATCCACCTGAATTTTACTGGCAGTATCGGGTGGCAGAAAACGGCCCTATAAAATCGTTTCAAAAGCTGACCCAAACATACAATATTTGTCTTGTCTTAACAAAAAGCAAGGGTTTGGTTCAAAGGCTAAAAAGGGATTCAAAATGGTCCCTTATTGGATTTGATGATAGGGGCTACCTATTGGCCAAAAAGGCTGTTTTGTCTCCCCACATCAAACCCTTTCTTTATTTTGATCCTGCAACGGATATAAACAAATTGATAGCTCAATATAAGAAGAAGGGACAGCTTCCCTTATTAATTTCAGACCTAAAGCGGGCGCAAAAGGCGTTTCCTAAAGTGGTTTTAATTTACAACAATCTCGGCCTGATTTATGCTGAAGAAAGGGATTATCAGAAGGCCATCTTGAGCTTCAAGCAGGCATTGAGGCTTAATCCTTATGATCCAACGAATTATTATAATCTTGGACTTGCCTATAAAAATGCCAAAATGTGGGGGCTGGCCATTAAGGCCTTTAAAAGGGCCTTGGCCTTTAATAAAAAATATGCTGAGGCCTATTATCATTTAGGTCTGATTTATTACCAGAAAAGGCAATATAAAAAGGCCCTAGGATGCCTCAAAAGATATTGTCAGCTAGTGGAAGACGAAGCCGTGCCCAGTGCCTATGAATATCTGGGACTTTGTTATTATAAAACCTTTTGTTTAGACAGGGCCATTAAGTATTTTAAGAGGGCGGTGTTTGTAGCCCGCACTAAGGAAGAAGAAAAGAAGAATTTATACAACCTGGGCAATTGCTATTTTGGATTGGGCCAATACAAAATGGCCGCCGAATATTATGAAAGGGCCTTAAAGCTTGATCCTCATTTTGAAAAGGCAAAATTCAATTTGAGAAGGTCACAAGAAAGGTTGAAATGAATATTAAGCTTAATCATAAAACTCAGGCCATCGTGGCAGTTTTTTATATTGCCTTAGCTCTAGGAATTTTTATTACTGCCTATGACCATCAAGTATTATCTAATCCCTACCTCGTCAATGATGACGATTTGCCTCAAATTTTTTATTTTTACAAGGTTGATCACAAGTCCTTTGCTAAAATTACTCCTATTGCTAAATACTATTTAGACCTTTTGCCCTTGGGCTATAAGTATCTTTATAAAATGGCCGTCTCGCTGGGCTTTGACCCCATTTGTTTTTCCAAGTTACTGACCGCCTTCTTATTTTTGACTACATTATTTACCGCCTTTGTCTTGGGTTACAGGTTGGCCAATCTGAATGGAGCCATCTTTCTTTTTACGGCCACCTTTATTTGTGAAGGCTTTTTTGAAAGGATGGCCGGAGGTTTGGCCAGGGCCTTTGGCTATCCTTTGGCATTTTTGTTTATCTATGGTGTATTCGGACAAAACATCTGGTGTGTGGTCATGGCCCTGATAGGAACTGTCTTATTTTATCCACCACTGACCCCATTTATGGCCCTTTACACCAGTCTTATCTTCTTTTGGCCACATCGGTTCAACTTTTTTCCCTTAAGCAAATGGTCCCTTTGCAAGCGTCTTCTCTGTTTAACACTCCTGGGTTTTGTTTGCTTTATTACGCTTCTTCCTCCTCTTTTAAGAAGCAGACACTGGGGACCCATGCTTTCAACTAAAAAAATGCAGCAGCTGCCAGAGATGCAAACAGGTGGGCGTTATGACCCCCCTGACCGCACTCCCTCTCCATCCATCTTTCAGGCCCTGGATATTGCCAGATATAGGGTCTTTAGAATCTTCAATCGCCCTCATGGTAAAGGCCAGATATTCCTCACAGACCGTTACGGTTGTTTATTCTTGCTGCTTTGCCTTTGGCCCTATTTTGTCTGTCCCTCATCTTCTTTAACTTCCTTAACCGCCCTCTGGAGTCTTTTAATTATACTTTATGAGGCCAGTGCCTGGTTTTATCCCAGACTATACATTCCAACCCGATTTGTGCTTTATTTGATGCCTATATTTGTTTTAGTGGGAATTACGCTTGGCTTTAAGCAAATAGGAAAAAAAATAAAGCGGGGACAGAATCTAGTCGCATTAGGTGTTTTTGGCCTCATTTCTATCTTAGGGCTGCTCTATGCCCCTAGTGGTAGAAGTGGTTTTGATTACGATTTCAGACAGCTAGCCTCGCTTTACCAAGTGATTCAGAAGTTACCTGATGACGCCGTTATTGCTGGCTGGCCTGATCCAGTGCTTGATGCCGTGCCCCTGTTTGGGCATCGCCCCATTCTGACAGGATATGAAACTTATCAATTATTTCACAGACGATATTTAAATATGATGCGTGAAAGAATGGTGGCCAACCTCCAAATTTTGTTTGCTGATGACCCAAAAACCTTCACCCACTTAATTCAAAAATACCACATAAAATATGTCTTGTTTCCTGAATATATCTATCAAGATTGTCAGCACCTCCATATATTTACCCCATTTAGCCAAATGGCGATAAAATTATGTAAACAAATGAAAAGACCTATTGTTGGCGATTTGCCTTGGGTATGGAAGGAGAAGGGATATAGACTGGTAAAGGTCAAATGAAGAAAGGTAGATACGACTGGGCAGCGGCATTTAAGGAAGACGAATTATTTATAAAAAGATGGCTGGAAGCAGGCCGACCTGTACCCAGAATTGGTATATTTGTAGTCGCCTATAATCATGTAAATTTTTTGGCCAGGACTTTGAAACGCATTCCTCCTCTTATTCTGGACATGGTAGAGGAAATCTTTGTCTTTGATGATGCCAGTAAAGACGATACTTATTTGGTGGCTGAGGGTTTTAAAAAGGTTTATGATTTAAAGAAGCTCACTATTCATAGACAGCCTCAAAATCGAGGCTATGGCGGGAACCAAAAGGCGGGTTATATCTATGCCATAAAAAGGGGCTTGGACTATGTTATTCTGCTTCATGGTGATGGACAATATGCCCCTGAGGCATTGCCTTCTCTTATCAGGCCTATTCTCGAAGAAAAGGCAAAGGTAGTCTTTGGTTCTAGAATGCTCATTCCGGGAGAGGCCAGAAGGGGTGGTATGCCTTTATATAAATATATTGGCAATAAGATACTTACTGCCTATGAGAACCTATTTTTGGGCTTGAGTTTGAGCGAATACCATTCTGGTTACCGCCTTTACAGCACTAAAGTCTTGAAGAAAATCCCTTTTACTTTGAATAGTGATGACTTCCACTTTGATACAGAGATTATTGTTCAAATAAGAGAATTGGGAGAAAAGATCCACGAAATTCCCATTCCGTCATATTATGGAGATGAAATCTGCTATGTTAACGGCATCAAATACGCCTGGAATATCTTTAGGACAATTATACATTACAAGCTTTATCAATGGGGATTAAGAGAAGACGGCAGATTCAAAATTACCTCTTTTAGGCCTTCCTACGAGTTAAAGAAACATCCCCTTTCAAGTCACATACAAATTGTAAGGATTATTCCCTATAATAAATGTGTCTTGGACATTAGATGTGGTTATGGGGCTCTACTTCCTTTTTTGGTGGAGAAAAACTGCCAGGTAATAGGTCTAGATACCTTGCCTTGTGACAAAATAGACAAAAGGTTTTTTCATTATATTCGTTGCGACTTAGAGAACATCTCTGAAATACCCTACCCTGAAAACACATTTGATGTAGTCATTTTAGCAGATGTGCTTGAACACATTAAAAATCCACAAAAGTTGTTATCAGAAGTAAGACGCGTTATAAAACCCGATGGAATTGTAATCGCTTCTACAGGCAACATTGCCTTGTTTCTATACAGGATATTACTCCTCTTTGGTCTTTTTCCCTACAGTAAAAAGGGTATTCTAGATGAAACACATGTGCATCTTTATACCTTTAAGACATTTTGCCAACTTATGCGTCAAGCAGGCTTTAAAATCATAAAAGTAGTATCTACCCCCATTCCCTTTGAGCTCATTTTGGGGAACAAGCTAGGCGGGATGTTGACATATTTATATTATCCTTTGACTAAACTAAGAAAGACTTTATTTGCTTATCAATTTATCTTAGTATGTCAAAAGGAAGTATTTTTTACTACCACAGAAAAAAAATGATTTTATACCAGTTCTCATTAAATTTATAAGCTTTGTAATTCCACTTGTTACCTTTATTGAAGTATGAGGGTGAAGGGCGCATAAGGCTAAAGGCAAATGGTACAAGGAAAAACCTTTAGCCTTTTACTTGATTACCTATCGCTTAGGTAGTAAGTATCATATTCCATCTTATAGGATAAAACCATATTGGTGGAATTGGTATAACACCCAAACTCGGCGGCGACGGATACGCCGGTCCGCTAAAGTAAATTGTTAGGTCTTTAATCTTTTCTCAATTTTATTCGGATCTTGCCTACAATCTAAGACCGCGTACACTATAACTTCATTCTTCTCAAGCTTATAATATATCGCATAAGGAAATCTTTTGGATAACATTCTGTAGAAACCAAAAAATTTTTGATGAATTCCTGCATATAAATACAGAGACTCAATATCAGAAAACAACGAATTCAAGAAATAATCACCTAACCTTTCTTTTTGTTTTTCATAAAAAGCATAACCTGCCAACAAATCCTGTTTAGCAGATTCAAGTATTTTAATTTTCATCAATAATTTTTAAAATGTCTTTTTTAGCTCGCTGCCAACTTAAAACTTTCTCTTTATTTTCTTTTACTCTTTTTTCTCTTGCCAATAATTCATCTTTATGCCAAGCTGGTGATGGTATATCTTTTTCTGTTTTTAATAAATCATTCCATATAAATTCTATTAACTTAAGTTTATCTTCAATTGTTAAATTGTTAAGATCAATATGCATTTTCCCTCCTGAAATTTTTGTTTTATTAAAAACCTTAATTTTTTAGTTTTATCTTATCCTGTAATAAAAAAATCCTTATATGTCAAGAAAGATGTTAAATTCTGTCCTACACTCTTAGGGGTGCAGGACAAAATCAAGACGGCTATCTTTAACAATTACCTTTACTTTGCTACCCTCTCTAACCTCTCCAGCAATAACCTTTTTGGCCAGGGCTGTCTCAAGCTGTCTCTGAAGATACCTTTTGAGAGGTCGTGCCCCATACACAGGGTCATAGGCATTTCTGGCAATGTATTCTCTCGCTTCTTCGGTCAGTTCAATAACAATGTCTCTATCTTTAAGCCTTTGGTTGATATAGCCAAGCTGTAAATCTACAATTTTTTTAATTTCTTCCAATGTAAGCGGTTTAAATAATACAATCTCGTCAATGCGGTTTAAAAACTCTGGCCTAAAGCTGCGGCGCAAAAGCTGCATCACCTTTTCCTTGGTTTCAGATTTAATCTCTCCCTGAGGTGTTACCCCTTCAAGTGAATATTCACTACCTAAGTTGGAAGTCATGATGATAACCGTATTTTTAAAATCCACGGTGCGACCGTGAGAGTCAGTCAGCCTACCATCATCCAAAATCTGAAGCAAAATATTAAACACATCTGGATGGGCCTTTTCAATTTCATCAAGTAAAATTACGCAATAAGGTTTACGCCGCACGGCCTCGGTCAACTGTCCTCCTTCTTCATACCCCACATAGCCAGGTGGGGCACCAATAAGACGAGAAACTGCATGTTTCTCCATATATTCAGACATATCAAGACGGACCATATTTTCTTCGGTATCAAATAGGGCCTCGGCTAAAGACTTGGCCAATTCAGTCTTGCCTACCCCTGTGGGACCAAGAAAGATAAAAGACCCAATCGGACGATTGGGGTCTTTGAGCCCCGCTCTGGCCCTTAAAACGGCATCTACTACCGCTTGTACTGCTTCATCTTGACCGACTACCCGCCTGTGCAAGATCTTATCAAGCTTTAAGAGTTTCTCTCTTTCTCCTTCCATCAGTTTACTGACAGGTATTCCTGTCCAGCGGGAAACCACCTCAGCGATTTCTTCCTCGGTTACTTCCTCACGCAGTAATTTACCGGTCCTCTGACGTTCAGCCAATTTGCTTTCCATTTCTTTTAATTCTTTTTCTAAGGCTGCCAGCTTGCCATATCTCAACTCAGCGGCCTTATTCAGATCATATTCCCTTTCGGCCTTTTCAATTTCATATTTGACGCGATCAATTTCTTCCCGTATTTTCTGTAATTTGACGATGACTTCCTTTTCGGCCTCCCATTGGGCCTTAAGGGCATCTGCTCTTGCCCTTAAATCGGCCAGTTCTTTTTCAATAACCGCCAGCCTTTCTTGAGAGGCCTTATCTTTTTCCTTTTTGAGGGCCTGTTGCTCTATTTCAAGCTGCATAATGCGCCGCATGACTTCATCCAGCTCTGCTGGCATAGAATCGATTTCAGTTCGAATCATAGCCGCGGCTTCATCTACCAAATCAATGGCCTTATCAGGTAAGAAACGGTCAGTAATATACCTGTGGGAAAGTACTGCTGCTGCCACCAAGGCCGTATCTCGAATTCTAACCCCATGATGCACTTCGAACTTTTCTTTTAACCCCCGTAAGATAGAAATGGTATCTTCAACTGTAGGCTCTTCTACCAACACGGGCTGGAAGCGACGTTCAAGGGCTGGGTCTTTTTCAATATATTGGCGATATTCATCCAGCGTAGTGGCTCCAATGCAACGTAATTCTCCCCTAGCCAGCATCGGTTTAAGCATATTTCCAGCATCTATTGCCCCTTCTGCCTTTCCAGCTCCTACAATGGTGTGAAGTTCATCAATAAACATAATGATCCGACCTTCGCTGGCCTGAACCTCTTTCAAAACGGCCTTTAGTCTTTCCTCAAATTCACCTCGATATTTGGCCCCGGCCAGTAAAGAAGCAATATCTAATTGATATATGGTTTTATTCTTAAGCCCTTCAGGCACATCTCCCTTGACAATCCGCTGGGCCAGGCCTTCTACAATGGCTGTCTTTCCTACCCCAGGTTCCCCAATCAAGACCGGGTTGTTTTTGGTGCGTCGGCAAAGGATGCGGATTACCCTTCTAATTTCGGCATCTCGCCCAATAACAGGATCAAGTTTGCCCTTTCTAGCCTCTTTAACCAAATCACGCCCATATTTTTCTAGGGCTTCATAGGTATCTTCAGGATTGGGACTAGTGATGCGCTGTGTGCCCCTGATTTGGGTTAACACTTCCAAAAAGCGTTCTCTGGTAATCTTGAATTGCTCTAAAATGCGGCTGGCATCAGTGGTAGAACCCTCTTCAATAAAGGCAAGAATGATATGTTCTACACTCACATATTCGTCTTTAAGATGTTTGGCCTCATCTTGGGCCTTAGTAAGGACTTGATAAAGTCTTTGAGAAAGATAAATTTTCCCCAATTCTCCTCCAGGACCTTTTACTTGAGGTCTTTTGGCAAGGGCCTTTTCCAACTGTTCTTTGAAGGCTTCTATAGAAACATCCATTTTTTGCAATAGTCTAGGGAAGAGTCCCCCCTCTTGTTCTAAAAAGGCCATAAGAAGATGTTCCCCGTCTACCTCCTGATGGCCATATCGAACGGCAATATTTTGGGCCTCTGTTAGCGCTTCTTGAGCCTTCTGCGTGAAATGGGAGATATCCATATCTTTCCTCCTAAAACTCTTTTTTCTAAAAGTAAGCATTGGAACTCAGGAAGGCAACTAAGAGAGTAACCCTATGAAAATATGCAAGATAATAAAAAACAGTTTTGCTATGAGGCTATTATCCTAAGGGGAGGGCAGAGACAGAAGCGGATGATAGAACGATAAAGAAAAAAGTTATTTGGCTGTCTGGATTTACAAGCCCTGTTAAATAAAATAATTTAACGGGGAGGCGAGGGCAGTCTAAGGTATAACTGTGAATATGCCCATTCGACTTTGGGCTATTTAAGCCCTACCCAATTTGAAAGGCATTTTTATCAAACGTATTATCAGGAGGCTGCTTAATGGCTCACTACCTTGCTAAATAAGGCAAAAGCGGAGCTCAGTTAAAACTTAACAACTAAGGACTAAGCACCAGTTGGATTTTAAATTTTGGATTTTAGATTTTGGATTAGGTTGCAATTGCTCAATGTAAAATAGGGCGAAAGGCTAAAGGCGAGCTTACTTAAAACTTAAAACTTAAAACTTAAAACTTAATAACTAAGCACTAAGTACTAGGGACCAAGGACTAAGGACTAAAATATGTCCGCCCTGGAGGGGGTCACTACAAACCCTTACCTCTATGGCAAGATTTAGTTTTAACAAATCCTAGGCGTCTTTCTTGATGATTACTTCTTGGATTCTTCTAGGAGTGGCATTGATTATCGTAATGACAAGATTTTTGTAACGGACTATCTCCTTTTTTTTAGGGACCTTACCGGTCAAATTTATAATAAAACCAGCTAGGGTTTCATATTTACCCTTTGGAAGGCTTACTCCCAAGATTTCTTCTAATTCCTCAAGGTCTATATTGGCCTTCACTCTCCAAGTGTGCTCATCTATCCGAATGGCCTTTACCATTTCCTTATCATATTCATCTTGAATCTCTCCAAAAATCTCTTCTACAATGTCCTCAAGGGAAACAATCCCTGCCGTGCTTCCGTATTCATCTACAACCACGGCTAAATGCATGTGTCTGGCGTTCATTTCCTTCAAAAGGCCCCCAATCTTTTTGGTTTCAGGAACAAATAAAGGGGGATGAAGTATTTCAGTCAGTTTTATTTCTTGTTGCCCTTCTTTTTTTGCCCAGACCTTTAGCAAGTTTTTGGCATGAAGAATCCCCACAACGTTGTCAAAATTGTCCTGATAGATAGGAATCCTTGTGTGCCCCTGTTCAATAATTATTGAAACAATTTCTTGTATTGGAGTGTTAACTTCAGCACATACTACCTCTGCGGCTGGCACCATGATTTCTTTAACCATCTTTTTACCAAAATTCAGGGCCCTGGCAATAATTCTTGTATCTTCTTCTGTTAGAAAACCGCCCTCTCTCCCCTTTTCTAGAAACCAAAAAAAATTTGATTTATAGGTATCTTCATTCTTCTTAATTTCCCTTTCCCACAGACATCTCAAGAGTTTCCTTACATTTTGGCAAATCAGGTTGTCTTCGCTGTTCAACTTCCTCTCCTCCTAACAGCATATCCTCAATAACTTGCAAAAATTCTTCACCCCTTATTAGGGTTTTGATAGTGCCTCTTTTAACTCCAAAGGCATTAATGACATCTTTTATGGCCTTATTGATATCAAACTCCTTACAGGAGTAGATATCCAAATCCATTTTGCCATCGGTAATATTGGTGGATATGCTAATGTGGCTCTCGGCAATCATGACAAAACCAAAAATCCTTTCCGCTCCACCCAAGAAATACCTTCTTACAAAGGGAATAGAAACCTTTGTCATATTTATCTCGGCAGGATAGGCGTCCAAAAACTGATAAATGAAGCCTGCATCCGCAATTTTGGCTGAATTACACTCCAAGGCATCGATTATCAAATGAAATCCCCTGGGATTATGAATGATGTTCATTGTTCTATCCTCCTTACTCTCTTATTTTACCACCCAGCCTTGCGGCTCATAATTCTATCATATAAAGATTTAGGCAAAAAGCTCCATGTGTGGACATTTTTATCATAAAATTTAAGCCCTTTTACCTCAGGACGCACAGGCCTTCTGGGGTCAAATTTGAGAGAAGCAATAGAAAAACTCCACCAATTTCCAGGATAAGTGGCAATGGGAGTAGAATATAAATCTACAATTGGAAAAACCCTTTTTAAGGTTTCCTGAATCTCTATAGTAACATCTTTGTGAAAACACAAGGATTCGCTATGAGTAACAAAAACACCATCTTCTTTAAGGGCAAGCCTAACATGTTTAAAAAAATCTTCGGCATAAAGGCTTCGGGCCATACCAATGGCGTCTGTAGAATCGACAATGATGACATCAACATTTTTATTGGCCTTGATAAACTCTGCTCCATCAGTAATATGAATTTCAACCCTTGGGTCTTCAAAAGAGGAGGCCACAAATGGCAAAAAGTTTTTAGAAACTTCAATCACCTTGTTATCTATCTCGGCCAGAAAAACCTTTTCTACGGTCTGATGCTTGAGTACTTCCCTCACTGTTCCCCCATCGCCACCACCAATTACAATAACCCGCTTAGGATTGGGATGGACATGCAACGCTACATGAACAAGCATTTCGTGATAAAAAAATTCATCTCTTTCAGTTAATTGAACAATATTATCCAGCACTAAAACCCTTCCAAAATCAGGACTTTCAAAAACCATAATCTCCTGGAATGGACTTTTCCCCTTATATAAAACCCTTTCCACCTCATACATATACTGAATTGGGGAAAAGGGTTCGTTCTCTATGAATTTAATCATCTTCGCCTCCTAACTATGATTTCCTTGATCTATATCACTACCATTTCCGCCTGTTTTAAATGGACTTTTTCCTTTTAGTTGTCGGGTTAAGTTTAGGCAAATTTGTTTACTCATTACTGCGCCCTCTAAATTAAGACTACCTTGGGAATTGGAAACCCATTAAATTCTGATGCATAAGAAATCGTATAGGCCCCAGCAGACAAAATAAGAACAAAGCTCCCTTCTTCTACATCAGGTAAATCCACGTGTCTCACTACAATATCCATACTATCGCAACTTGGTCCCCCAATAATCCATTTTTTACATGGAGACGATTTGGAGGTTTCTTCTGTAATATAGGTATATTTAATCCCTCCCAAACTTTCCATTAAACCGTTAAACACGCCAACATCTAAATAAAGCCAATGTTCATAATTTCTCTCTGCCTTACCCAAAACTCGGGTAACCATAATTCCAGCATTGCCTACAATAGCCCTCCCAGGTTCAATAAAAATCTGAGTTCGGGAAGGAAATTTTTCCTTCAAAAACTTTCTAATTTGGGATTCCACCTCCCTAATATCAGGTGCCACTCTGGTATAATTAATAGGATAACCTCCTCCAATATTCAACATCTCCAAATTAATTCCATTTTCTTTACACCTTTCCCATAACTGCTTTGCCTTTTCTATGGCGATGTACCAGTTATATACATTAAGACATTGAGACCCCACATGAAAGGTAACTCCTACGGGTTTTAGGTTTGTTTGAGATGCCTTTTGCAAAAGGAAAAAGGCCTCCTCCAATTCCACCCCAAATTTCTTGCTTAAAGGCCACTCACTGCCTTCATTAGGCACGGCCAACCGGACATACACACGGGCCCCAGGGGCAAATAGGGACAATTTTTCCAGTTCAGACAAGGAATCAAAGGCAAAATATTGCACTCCATATTGATATGCCTTTTGAATAAAAGGCACGGATTTTATAGGATTACTAGTAATGATGCGTTGGGGAGAAATTCCCAAACTCATTAATAATTCAAGCTCACCTTCAGAGGCAATTTCAAAACCAACATCTTGATGCTTCAACAATTTTAGAATAGACAAATCGGCATTGGCCTTGACGGCATAAAAGACCTGACTACCTTTAATTTCTTTCCCAATAATGCTTACATTTTCTAGTATTTTCTCTTTATCCATTAAAAGCACAGGGGTATCCATTTGGGGATGAGCATCAATAAACGATAATGCTTTCAAGAGGGTTCTTTTACTAACAATCTTTCTATGATGATTTTCTATCCTAAACTTCCTTACCATAAAGTAACCTATGCCTCAATGGAAATAGCATGCACCTGCATTGTTTACCTTTCAAGACAAAATGTCAATACAGGTGAAAATAAAGGGTGTTTTATATAATTTACAGATTGCCTTTTGTCAATGCCCTATTAAAGATTCCGGAGTAACAATCCTAATAAGCACCTCTTTGGAAACCGCATTTGGAGATGGTGTTTTTTCTAAGACCCAGCCCTTCACATGATGCAGAAAAACTTGTCTTTTAATCCCGTCAGGGGTTTTATAAACAATCTGGATACCATCAATTCTTGAAAAATCGTCTAATACAATATCTATTCTTTCCAAAAGGCGTATATTCCCGGGGCCGAAATCAGTCATTATGTATTTTGAGCTTGTCGGGAATCCCCTTGTATTTATTCCCCAAAAATGAGCGCCATAAAGCTTGCAATATTCTTGACTCAAAACTTCTGCTCGGGCAACCAAACATCCCCAAACAAGAAGGGCAAGGATCCCAAGAAATACCTTTTTAGTCATACTTTCCTCCTTTCAATGCTCTTTAAATCTATCCAGTCTATTTTAACCATTTCAACCTAAAAACAAAAGCAGAATATTCTGCTTCAATTGGAATTGGCCCAAGTGGTTTAGCAATTTAGCAGTTGAATAGGTGAGTAGTTGAATGGAAAAATCTTTTTGCTTAGCACTTAAAATCATTTCAGGCCTTTAGGCCTGCTGTCGCAATTTTCTTTTATTTACTAGAATATTTACTAGAAATATAATTTTCTATCTTTTTAAACATTTCTGTAAAGGCCTTTTGGTTTTGGTTTGAAACAATGTCTTTTAATTTTTCCAAATGTTTCCAAAATAGAGGCAAGACCCTTTCTTTGTAAAATGGATTATCAAATTGAATCGCCCCATAGATTTCTGGATTTTGAGAAGTCAGGCCGATTATGCGTTCCCAGAGAACACGAAAATTAGGTGTAGAGTAACGCTGTAACGTTTCTGAACAAAAAGACAGATTGGCTACCGTAGTACCAAAGGCAATAAAAAGAAAATGGGTCAGGGCCTGAATGACGGCCATGATTTGGTCATGTTCCTCAGGGGTAGTTAATTCAAGCCGGGCCTCCTTAAATACCCTTTTCAGCCAATCAAGCCATGTCTTTCCTCGGGCTGGACAAAGCACGATTGTTTGTTCCTTAAGCCCGCAGATCCCAGGGCCAAAGAGGGGGTGAGCGCCTATTACTTCCACTTTATCGTTTGTTGCCCTTAACATCGCCCTTACGGGCTCTGTCTTTAGCGAGGTAAAATCCATTAAAAGGCAATTTCCCCGCACATAAGGGCCAATTTCTTCTATAATCTTTACAGTAACATTGATTGGAACAGAGACAATAACCACATCGCACCTTCTGGCAAGTTCTTGGTTGGTTAGTTTGGTTTTTCTTCCAGAGATGAGCACCCTATATCCTTTACTTTCAAAAAAGGACTTAAACCACTGTCCCATACGACCCGTGCCACCGATAATTCCGATAAAGTCTGGTTCTTTCATCCTATCATCCTCTGACGCAAAAGATGGTCTGCCAATACCAATCTAACCATAGCTGCACATACAGGCACAATTCGAGGAATGGCCGAAATATCGTGCCTACCCTTAACAGAAATGGTGGTAGCCATACCCTCTTCAGTAATTGTCCGTTGCTCTTTTTCAATGGAGGGAATGGGTTTTACAGCTACCCGCACTATAATTTCATCGCCATTAGAAATGCCAGCTAAAATGCCTCCGGCATTGTTGGTCACAAAACCCTCTGGGGTAATTTCATCATTACATTCTGAGCCAAGCATCTCTGCTACCTTAAATCCAGCCCCAATTTCTACTCCTTTAACTGCTCCAATAGACATCAAGGCCTTGGCCAAGTCGGCATCCAGTTTGTCAAAAACTGGTTCTCCTAGTCCAGGAGGACAGTTTTTTACCCTTATTTCTACAACACCACCTAATGAATCACCTTGTTTTCTTACTTGAGCAAGGCGTTGTTCCATCTCTTTAGATGCCGCTTCATCACAGCAGAACAAAGAATTTTTCTCAATAAAATCCAAATTGCATGTTTTGGCCCAAATGCCCCCCAAGGATACAGTATAGGCATAAACCTCTATTCTAGCGGTATCTAAAACCTTTTGAGCGACCGCTCCAGCCGCCACTCGGGCCACGGTCTCTCTGCCTGAAGAGCGGCCCCCTCCACGCCAATCCCTAAGACCATATTTTTTAAAATAGGTGTAGTCCCCGTGACCGGGACGAAAGATATCTTTTATGGCTTCGTATTTGCTACTGTCCACATCCCTATTGTAGACTACCATAGCAATGGGGGTGCCTGTCGTAAGTCCTTCAAAAACGCCTGAGAGTATTTCTACTCTGTCTGGTTCTTTGCGAGGGGTGGTCAATTGCCGACCAGGACGACGCTTATCAAGCTCTTTCTGAATATCTTCAGGTGTTAACCTGAGTTTAGGAGGACATCCATCGATCACTACGCCTAAAGCTATCCCGTGAGATTCTCCGAAGGTAGTTACCCGAAACGCTTGACCAAAGGTATTTCCAGGCATAAACACTCTCCTTGGGCTGGAATAAAATCCCGCCCCTGTTGTAGCGTGGCAGACTATTTTCGTCAAGTAATAATCAAGTGAATCAGAAAGCACAATGTTCATCTTACAATTTTGTCTCATTATAAGCAGAATTTTACAAAAATGTAAATAATTTTTTTCGGCCATTTAAATAAAATTCGTATATGTTTTTGTTTTTAAAATTGGAACGCTTATTGCTTGTCTTCCCATTCCGGGTTAAAGGTGGGGATTTTTTTAAACAATATTGTTAGGAGGGAGACGATGAAAAAGATTGAAGCCGTTATTAAACCTTTTAAGTTAGATGATGTAAAAGAAGCCCTGGTAAGTATTGGGGTCCATGGTATGACTATTACAGAAGTAAGAGGATTTGGAAGACAGAAAGGACATACCGAAGTTTATCGAGGGGCCGAGTACACGGTAGATTTTTTGCCCAAGGTAAAAATAGAAATGGTTGTGCCTGAAGATTTGGCATCTAAAGTGGCGGAAACTATTTGTAATGCAGCCAAGACTGGGAAAATTGGAGATGGCAAAATTTTTATCTTACCTGTAGAAGAAGTTATGAGGATTAGAACAGGTGAAACAGGCAAAGATGCCCTTTAAATGGGCTTAGGGCATAAATTAAAAAAATAAGGAGGGAAAGGATGATTTCAGGAGCAGACACCGCTTGGTTATTGGTAGCATCGGCCTTGGTGATGTTAATGACCCCAGGTTTGGCCTTTTTCTATGGGGGGATGGTGAGAAGCAAAAACGTGCTCAACACCCTATTTTTAAGCTTTATCGCCTTGGCGGTAATTACCTTAGAATGGGTTGTGATTGGCTATTCCATGGCATTTGGTCGAGATATTGGTGGTTTTATCGGCGGGCTAAATCATCTCTTTTTGCATGGAGTTGGTTTAACCCCCAGTCCAAATTATGCCTCTACAGTACCGGTCTTGGTCTTTATGATTTTCCAAATGATGTTTGCCATCATCACGCCTGCCTTGATTTCTGGGGCCTTAGTAGAAAGGATGAAATTCAGCGCTTATGTGTGGTTTATCTTGCTTTGGGCCATTTTAGTATATAATCCAGTATGCCATTGGGTTTGGGCAAAAGGAGGGTGGCTTGGGAAATTGGGTGCCCTTGATTTTGCTGGTGGAACTGTGGTTCATATCAATGCTGGAATCTCGGCCCTCATAGTAGCCTTGGTTTTGGGGAAGAGAAAAGGATATCCCAGTGCCAACTTTGTTCCGCATAACCTCACCTTGACTGCTATTGGAGCGGGGCTTTTATGGTTTGGGTGGTTTGGCTTTAATGCCGGTAGTGCCTTAGGGGCAAACCAAACTGCGGCCTTGGCCTTTGTAACTACCCATATTGCCGCAGCAGCAGCGTCGTTTTCCTGGTTAATGGCTGAATGGATTCATGTAGGAAAGCCTAGCACTTTGGGGGCCGTTTCTGGATTAGTAGCTGGTCTAGTAGCTATTACCCCGGCCGCAGGATTTGTCTCTCCTATAGGGGCCATTTTTATTGGCCTGGGTGCAGGGGTAATCTGTTATATCTCCGTGCTTCTTAAAGGAAAATTTGGTTATGATGACTCATTAGATGCCTTTGGAGTTCATGGTGTAGGTGGTATTTGGGGGGCAATTGCAACAGGTATCTTTGCCTGTCATAATGCCACTGGCCTCTTGTCAGGCAATGTCCATCAATTTATAGTCCAAGTCATCGCCGTTGCGGTTTCAATAGTATATGCTGGTTTTATGACCTTTGTTATTTTAAAGGTAATTCAAGCCATTATAGGACTTAGGGTTGAGGCTGAAGAAGAGGTTACCGGTCTTGACCTCACCAGTCATGGAGAAACTGGTTATAAGCTAGTCTAAACATAATTGCCAGCCCTTGCCCAAGGGCTGGCAACGCCTTTTATTCTTTGGGCCCATAGCCAATTTTGAACTTTGTTTTAAGCCAAACAAAGGCAATTACAAATTTGGGGGTCTTGAGACCTTGTCAAATATGATTAAATTTGTTATTTTGTTTTTAGCGGGCGGTTAACTCAGCGGTTAGAGTGCCATCCTCACACGGTGGAAGTCGCTGGTTCGAATCCAGCACCGCCCACCATCTTATGTCATGCCTTTTGAAAATAGGGAATTGCCGGTTTTTGTTTTTAAATCCTTGTCGTCCCTTCCCTTTTTAACCCATGCCGTTTTTACCCGTCACGGAGGATTTAGTCGTGGCCCCTACGCCAGTCTCAATCTGAGCGATACAGTAGGAGATGATTATCAGGCCGTCAGCCAAAATCTGGCCAAAGTCAAGGCCTTTTTAGGGACAAATAAACTCGTTTATGCCACCCAGGTTCATCAGGATAAGGTAGCCATCATCAGAGTTGCTCAAGGGTCTTCTCGGGTATCTAATGTGGATGCCTTGATAACCAATCAACCGGGCGTTGCCCTTTTGATAAAATTGGCGGATTGTCAAGGTATTTTTTTATGCGACGTCAAAAACAAGGTCATCGCTGCTATTCACAACGGTTGGAGGGGGAGTGTCCTTAATATCATTTCCAAAACTGTAAAAATTATGGAAGATGAATTTAAAACTCATCCTAAAGATATCTGGGCGGCAATTAGTCCTTCCCTTGGCCCTTGTTGCGCTGAATTTAAAGATTATCGCACCCTATTGCCAAAATCTTTCTGGCAATATAAAATGTCAGGCAATCTTTTCAATTGGTGGGAGATTTCATGTCACCAACTTGAAAACGCTGGGGTTCCCAGAAGGCAAATAGAAGTAGCTCAAATTTGCACCGTCTGCAATTCTAATTTCTTTTCTTATCGGCGAGATAGGGGCAAAACAGGTCGTTTCGGTGTGGCCATTATGCTTAAAGAGGAAAAATGATGATTTTAGAAGTGGCAACCGTGGTTGAGCATAGGCATTTTGTGGCCTCCAAGGCAGAATCCTTTCATATTTTAAAACTTCGTTCTCCTGAAATAGCTGTTCAGGCAATGCCAGGGCAGTTTGTAATGCTCAGGGTAAATGAATTGTTTGATCCCCTTTTAAGACGTCCCTTTTCTATATTTCATACGGAAAAGGATTGTCTTTACCTTTTTTATAAGGTGGTAGGGAAAGGGACTTCCTTGATGTCACAATGGTCCCAAGGAAGGGAAGTGAGCCTTTTGGGACCGCTTGGAAATGGGTTTGGTTTGCCTTCAAAAGATGTCCCCTGGCTTGTGGCTGGAGGGGCAGGCATTGCCCCGTTATTTTTTTTGCATCACTACCTCAAGCACCATGGATATAGGCCCAAAATACTTTGGGGGCTGCGGTATCGGATATCTCAAGAGCTCATAGACTTTTTGAGCAAATATTTGGATAATATTGTCATTTATACAGAAGACGGAAGCCTTGGTTATCAGGGGTTGGTGACCGAGGGGGTAGAAAAATTATACCAGATAACCAAACCATCTAAAATTTATGCCTGTGGTCCAATCCCTATGTTAAAGTCAGTTTATGACTGGCTTAAGAATAAGGATATTCCCATGGAGGTTTCGTTAGAGGCCCAAATGGCTTGTGGAATAGGAGCATGCCTTGGGTGTATTATAAAGGGCAAAGAGGGCTATAAAAAGGTGTGTTGTGAAGGCCCGGTGTTTGATGCCAGGGAGATAAAATGGGACGAGATATAAATTTAACGGTCAAATTAGGAGGCCTTGAGCTAAAAAATCCTGTTATGGTGGCTTCAGGCACCTTTGGTTATGGAGAAGAATATAGTTGGCTTGTAGATTTAAACCAACTTGGGGCCGTAGTGGTCAAGGGGCTTTCATTGAAGCCAAAGCTTGGGAATCTACCTCCCAGGTTGGTAGAGACGCCCTGCGGTCTTATTAATGCCATTGGGCTTGAAAATATAGGGGTTAAACGCTTTGTAGAAGAAAAACTGCCCTTTTTGAAACAATTTGACACCAAAGTCATAGTGAATATCTTTGGATATTCTGTTGGAGAGTATGCCCAATTGGCCGAATTTTTGAGTTCTGCTAGTATTGATGCCTTAGAAATCAATATTTCTTGTCCCAATATCAAGGAAAGTGGCAGGCTTTTTGGCACTGATCCCAAGATGGCCCAGGAAGTTACAAAGGCCGTATGTCAACACACCCATTTACCAGTATTTGTGAAATTGACTCCTATGGTAACTGACATTACCGGTATTGTTGAGGCCGTTATGGAGGCCGGGGCCGATGGAGTGTCTTTAATCAATACCATACCTGCAATGGCTGTTAACATTTATACCAGACGCCCTCGGTTGGGAAATGTTACAGGAGGGATGTCTGGTCCTTGTCTTAAGCCCATTGCCCTAAAGTTGATTTGGGATATAGTGCAAAAAATGAGAGTTCCTATAATCGGCATTGGAGGAATCACCAATTATGAGGATGCCCTTGAGTTTCTCATAGTAGGGGCTCGGGCAGTTCAAATTGGGACGGCTAACTTTGTCAACCCCAAGACAAGCATAGAGATTATAGAGGGAATTCAGCAATATCTTAAAAAACAAGGCTTAAAAGATATAAATGAGGTTATTGGAACTTTGAGGATTTAGTAAAGCAGGGCATTTGCTAGTAGTTGTTGGTTTAGTTGTTAACTGGCCTTACGCAAAACAAAAAAGTGCTATCATAAGCAGCAAGTGAGAAAAATAATCATATGTTTTCTGGGTATAATCTTGTTTTTCGCCCAAAAGAGGCATTTTCTCTTGAAAGAAGTATGCTAAAAATGATAGACTATTAAATAATGAAGATATTTAAACCCTACGATTTTTTTGCTCAAGATTTGTTAGAGATTTTGGATAATCTTCCAGTAGGAGTTGTTTTATACCAAGAGAAGATTGTTTATGCTAATCCAATCTCGTTAATTCTTCTGAGTTGTTCTCCCAGGGATGTGTTTAATAGATATACTTGGGAATTGTTTCCGAAACCTTATCAAGAGTTTATTAGAAACAACGTTGAAAGAAGGATTAAAGGTAATCTTGTTTCTCCCAAGGTTTATCCTCTAGAAGTTACTACCTCAAGGAAGGAAAAAAAGTGGATAAGAATTGAGGCTACAACTGTTAAATATAGGGATGAACACCTAGGGTTAGCTACTATTATTGATATTACCAAAGAAAGAAAATTGGAAGAAAGGCTAACCGAACTTGCCAACATAGATGATTTGACTAAGATATACAATCGCCGGAAGTTTTTTAAAGAGCTCTCAAAGGAAATAGATAGGGCAAAAAGATATAATAGACCTCTTTCGTTAATTATGGCAGATATTGATGATTTTAAATTGGTTAACGATACATATGGCCATCTTATAGGGGATTGTGTGCTTAAAGACCTAGCCCAGCTTTTTAAAGACATGATTAGGGCCAGTGATTGTGTCGCCCGATATGGTGGTGAAGAATTTGTTATTATAACCCCAGAGACAGATTTAGCAGGGGCAGTTAAACTGGGAGAAAAGCTACGTCAAGTTGTAGAAGGTTTTTCCTTTTGTTCTGGTATTCACATTACCATAAGCTTAGGAGTAACCCAATTTGAAAAAGAAGATACTACTGACCTCTTAATCAGAAAAGTGGATAATGCCATGTACGAGGCCAAAAGGCAGGGGAAAAATCAAGTTGTAGCCTATGGAGTTTAGTCAATGCAACCATTTAGGGTCTTAAATGCACCTGAATTAATAGAAATTTCTGAAAAGGAAAGAGAGCTTTTTGCCCGCATTGGCCAAATCCTTAAGGCCCAAGTGGTAGAACAGCTTTCTGAAAAACGCTTTTTTCTCCGGTTTGGAGAAAAGCTCGTCATGGCAGAAGCGATGGTGCCCCTTGAAGCAGGAAAGGAAATCAAGGTAAGAGTTGAGGCCCTGAGACCGAAGATTACCTTAAAGCTTCTTCCCCTAAAGGCAAGAGCAGATGTGGGAAAACAAGGTATTTTAAATGCCATTGCCCAAAAACAAGATTTATCTTCATTGATAGAGCGAATGCTTAGCCTAAAGGAAGTTCCTGATTTGCAAAAAATCATTAAAGACATCATTGCCAATAAAGAAAAGTTGCAAAAAAAGGACTTCTGGCAGAATTTGGGAAAAGTGCTTTTGGGAAGGTCCGAAAAGGGCGAAGATGAATCTTCCTTACAAAGGATACTTACCTCCCTTTTCAATGAGGCAAGGGCTGAACACAAAAAAATCCTAGCCGATTTTCTAAGTCAGTTTGAAATCATTAAGACCATAAATGCCCACCTGAAACAGGAAGAGATTTATTTACAAATTCCTTATATGGGTACTAATCAAGCCCATAGTCATAATATAGAGATACTCATTAGTAAGGAAAAAAGAGAAAAAAACTTGGCCGGTTCTTTTAAAAGGGCCTATCTGTTCCAATTCCGAATGTGTTTGGAAGCACTGGGCAAAATAGAGGGGAAAATAAGGCTTCCTTCAGAAAATGAAATGTTTATCTATTTAAGTACGGAAAGAGAAGATACGGCCAAGTTTATCGAATCTCAGGTATCTCTGTTAAAGAAAAATTTGGAGAAGTCTAAATTTATTTTAAGAGAATTTTTATGTCAGGCCCAACCAGATAACGAAAAATGGAGGCAAGATTTCTGTCTTTCTTTATTAAAACTTGGTAAAAATTTTCTTGATTTAAGGGCATAGGAAATGACTTCAAAGGATAAAAAGGCCGTGGCTCTGAGATATGAATACGGAAAGAATACGGCCCCTCAAGTCGTAGCCAAGGGAAGAGGGGCCTTGGGTCAAAAGATTATAGAAGTAGCCCAAAGACATGGAGTTTACATTTATCATGACCCTGATTTGACGGAAGTCCTTTATAAATTGGACCTCTTAGACGAAATTCCGCCCCGCCTTTATCAAGCAGTGGCTGAGGTGCTGGCCTTTGTTTATGTAGTAGGTCGCAAATGGAAAGAAAACAAAAAAGAGGTTGTAAGCCGTAAGGAAAAGGATTATCTTTGATTGTGAGTGAAGAGTTATAATAAAGGGGAGGGGTGTAAATGCCTCTACAACATCTAGCCAAATTTTTGATTTTTACAGGATTAATTATTGTTTTATTTGGTTTGATACTCCTTTTTGCCCATAAAATTCCTTATTTAGGAAGGCTGCCGGGGGATATTATTATTCAACGCAAAAATTTTACCTTCTATTTCCCCTTGGTGACTTGCCTTATTTTAAGTGTTGTTTTGACGGTAATCCTAAATTTAATTTTGAGGAAGTAAAATGCGCCTTTTTCGTTTGCGGCAGTTAATGGAAAAAAGAGGGCTTGGTAGCCTTTTGGTTTCTCGCCCCTCTAATCGCCGCTATTTAAGCGGCTTTGAAGAAGATGACCCTCAAGAGGGGGAGACTTCAGGAATGCTTTTTATATCTTCTAGGCAGGCCATTTTGGCAACTGACCCCCGTTACGCTGAGTTGGCCAAAAAAGAGGCAAGAGGCTTTGAAATATTTGTGTATAAAGGGAACTTTTTTGAGCAAATTGTTCCTATTTTACAGCGACTTCCGTCTCCATTGGGCTTTGAGGCCATGCATCTAAGCTATGGCCTATATGAAAGGTTAAAACAAACCATTATCAAAAATAGACTCCTACTCAATCTCACTCCTACCGAATATCTGGTAGAAGAACTTCGTCAGGTCAAAGACCAAGAAGAGATTGGGCTTTTGAAAAAGGCCGTTTCTTTAACAGAAGATTTATTTAATCATTTAAAGGCATATCTTAAGCCAGACCTGACTGAAAGACAAATTGCCTGGGAGATTGAAAGGTTTATTCGTCAGGATTTAAAGGCAGAGCTTTCCTTTTCTCCAATTGTAGCCAGTGGTCCTAATGCGGCCATACCCCATGCTGTGCCTACTGACAAGAGGATTCAGTCACACGAACCTATCATTATTGATTGTGGGGTAAGGTGGAAGGGATATTGTGCTGATATGACACGCACCTTTTTTATAGGCCAGCCTGATAGAAAATATCAAGAAATATACAATCTGGTCTTAGAAGCTCAACAAAAAGGCATGGAGACGGCTAGGGCAGGTGTTACGGCCTCTGAGGTGGATAATTCCGCCAGGGAGCTTTTAAAAAGTAAGGGCTATGGTGAGGCCTTTTTGCATGCCCTAGGGCATGGCGTAGGGCTTTTTGTGCATGAACCACCAAGCCTCTCGCCCAGAAGGCCTAGTCAAGTGCTTAAAGAAAATATGGTAGTTACCATAGAACCTGGCCTTTATTTATCAGGATGGGGTGGGGTAAGGATTGAAGATATGGTGTTGATTTCTAAGGATGGATGTGAACGTTTTAGCCACTTACCTAGCCATCTTGAGTATTGGATTTTATGATTTTTATTACTGGTGGCACAGGTTTTGTGGGAAACCATGTTGTTTATGTCCTTGCCAGATGGGGCCATCGGGTTTGCTGTTTGGTGCGTCCAGGTTCTGAAAAAAAATTGCGACAGAGGCGAGGAATAAAGATTGTTTATGGAGATGTCTTTTACTCCGACCTTGCCCAAAAGATGAAGGGTTGTCATACAGTTATTCACCTCATTGGGATTATTAGGGAATTCCCTGAAAGAGATATTACCTTTGAAAGACTCCACGTTGAGGCTACAGCCAGGATAGTTCAGGCTGCCAAAAAGGCAGGTGTTAAACGCTTGTTATATATGAGTGCCTTGGGAACTCGTTCTCATGCCCGAACAAAGTACCATCAGACTAAATACAAAGCTGAAGAAATTGTTAGAAAGAGCGGCCTTAATTAT
This sequence comes from Candidatus Desulfofervidaceae bacterium, assembly GCA_027038965.1. Lineage (GTDB taxonomy): Bacteria > Desulfobacterota > Desulfofervidia > Desulfofervidales > Desulfofervidaceae > JAGHCL01. Next base: position 35,998 of record JALWFG010000013.1, read on the forward strand.
ACCATCTTTCGTCCCTCAGTAATTTACGGCCCAGGAGACCATTTTATAAGCCCTCTAGTAAACTTTATTAAAATTTCTCCCTTTGTACCCATTATTGGAAACGGCCAATACAAATGGCAGCCTGTCCATATTTCCACCGTTACCCTTGGTTTTGAGCTTGCTTTGCACCTATCTTCTTCGTTTAACCAAACATTTGAAGTAGGTGGTCCTGAGGTATTGACTTATAACCAAATTGTGGATAACATAGCACGGCATTTAGGAAAGAGGCGACTTAAGGTGTATATTCCGTTAAAATTGACTAAAATTGTTACCAGAAGGGCTCAATGTTTCCCTTTGTATCCCTTGACTGAAGAAATGGTCATGATGTTGTTAGAGGATAATATAGTCCAAAAGCCAGATTTTTATGAAGTATTTCCATTAAAATCTATAAGCCTTTCTCAAGGAATAGGAGCTCTAAGATGGTAGTCTATGAAACCAACTTCCCTTTTGGCAAGAAATATCATGGTAAGGTAAGGGATCTCTATGTGCTAAATGGGCATTTGCTTATGGTAGCTACAGATCGCATTTCTGCCTTTGATGTAGTCATGCCCAATCCTATTCCTGACAAAGGGTATGTTCTCACTCAGATCTCATTATATTGGTTTAAGTTGAAAGAAGATATTGTGCCCAATCATCTCATTACAGCCGAGCCAACTGAATATCCCCCTGTATGTCAAAGCTATGCTCACATCTTGGAAGGCCGAAGCATGCTTGTAAAGAAGGTCCAGCCTTTGCCAGTAGAATGCATTGTGAGGGGCTATATTACTGGATCAGCCTGGAAGGAATACCGGCAGAGTGGCAAGGTTTGTGGGATTGAGTTGCCCCAAGGTCTTCAGCAAGCTGAGAAGCTTCCAGAGCCCATTTTTACCCCCTCTACCAAAGCCAAAGAGGGGCACGATCAAAATATCACCTTCGAAGAAATGGTTTCCATTTTGCAAAACAAAAAACTGGCCGAGGAAATTAAGGAAATTAGTTTGGCGATCTATAAACAAGCCGAACAAATTGCCTATAAAAAAGGCATTATTATCGCCGATACCAAACTGGAGTTTGGATTAGATAAAGATGGGAAATTGATCCTCATTGATGAATTATTGACTCCTGATTCTTCACGCTTTTGGCCTCTAGATGAATACAAGCCAGGTGGTTCTCAGGTGAGTTTTGATAAACAATATCTGAGGGACTACCTAGAAGGCATAGGTTGGGATAAGAAACCTCCTGCACCCAGCCTCCCTCAAGAAGTGATTAATAAAACAAGACAAAAGTATTTTGAGGCCTTGAACAGACTGGTAGGATGAAGCAGATTATTGGTATCATTGGAGCTGGTAGCTGTGACGAGGCCACCTATCAAATGGCCGTTTCTGTAGGCAGACAGATTGCTTCCAGGGGCTATGTGCTTATCTGTGGTGGTTTAGGGGGTGTTATGGAAGGAGCAGCCCGAGGGGCCAAAGAGGCAGGGGGAACGACAGTAGGTATCCTTCCGGGTTTTAGTCCTCAGGATGCCAATCCCTTTATCGATATTCCTATTGTAACAGGCATTGGACATGCAAGGAATGTAATTATCGTGCGCACTGCGGCTGTTTTAATTGCCATTTCCGGAAGTTATGGTACTCTTTCAGAAATTGCTGTGGCCCTAAAACTCAAGAAACCGATCGTGGGGCTTAAAACATGGCCAGGATTTGAAGAAATTCATTATGTCTCTACACCTGAAGAGGCTGTAGCCAAGGCAGTTTCACTTATTCCTAATTGTATCCCCCATCCCCCTTATGGCAATCACGGCGGTGGATATTGCCCCTAAATAGTCCTACCTGAAAAACACTGTTCTGGCCAAAACCCTAGTCTTGTCAACTTAATAACAATATGTTAGTCTTAAACCTGTGCGGGGCGTGGCGCAGCTTGGTCAGCGCACCTGCCTTGGGAGCAGGGGGTCGGAGGTTCAAATCCTCTCGCCCCGACCATCACAAGGAAAAAAGTTAAGGCCGATTAGGAAAGCTAGCCTGGTCGGCCTTTTTTGTTTGTCCTAATATTTTGAATCTGGCTAGGCTGGTTATTAATGTCACTGTTTTTTAAATCTAGGTATTTTAAAAGCGGACTATCTCTTGAGGTTTTCCCAAGCGGATAGTGGCCGTTGTCTTGGTGAATAGCCCATCATTTTGTATATTTGACAGATAGGGAAATATCCTTTAAATACGGATAAAACCCATGGAGGTGATGTAATGCAGTTAACAGGATTGGAAAAAAGGATTATTCACGAACTTCAAAAGGATTTACCAGTAGAAAAAAGTCCCTTTGCCACCATTGCTGCCAAATTAGGAATCAGAGAAGAAGAGTTAATCACCCATATCAAGCGTTTTGTGGATGCTGGTATTATTCGCCGGTTTGGGGCCACTATTTATCATCATCGCTCTGGTTTCGAAGCCAATGTAATGGTTGCCTGGAAGGTGCCTGAAAATAAATTAGATGAGATAGGGGGAAAAATGGCCAATTTTAGCGAAGTAACACATTGTTATGCCAGAATTACCTATCCGAATTGGCCATATAATCTTTACACAATGATTCATGGAAGAAACAAGGAAGAGTGTCTGGAAGTTGTGCGTAGGATTTCTGAGGCTACAGGAATAAAGATTTATAGACTCCTCTTTACAGAAAACACCTTTAAACGAACAAGCCCGGAGTATTTTTAATCATGTCTTCCAATGAGCATATCTATATTGGGTTAGTCCATTACCCAGTCTATAATAAACGGAAGGAAGTGATTATTTCGGCGGTGGCTACCGTTAACTTGCACGACCTATCCCGTTTGGCAAAGACGTATGAATTAGGGGGGGTTTTTGTCATTAATCCCCTTGAGGATCAACATGAGTTAATCCATCGATTTCTTGATCACTGGCTTAAGGGTTATGGTGGGATATATAATCCCAAGAGAATTCCAGCCTTGAGCCTAATTCAGTGTGTTTATAGTTTAGAGGAGGCCACTTGCTTAATAGAAAAAAGGTGGAAACGAAGGCCTAAACTGATAGTTACTTCAGCCAAGCAAGTTGGTGAGGGTATTGATTATAAAAATGCCAGGAAGATATTGAAGTTAAAAGAAAATCCCTATATAATTTTATTTGGAACGGCTTGGGGATTAACTGAGGACTTGATTTCTCAAGCAAATTATGTTTTAAAACCTATTTACGGGGCGGGAGATTATAACCATCTTTCTGTCAGGGCTGCTGCCGCTATTATCTTAGACAGACTTTTAGGAGGAGAAGGAGATGCAGCGCATTCAAATGATTGAGAAAGAACACATGCGCATGGATTTACCTGAAATTAAACCAGGTTATACCGTTAAGGTCCATCAGCGTATTTCTGAAGAGGGGAAAGAGCGGATTCAGGTATTCCAAGGTGTTGTTATTAAGGTGAGAGGGTCTGGTACAAACGCTACTTTCACTGTAAGAAAGATTTCTTATGGCGTAGGCGTAGAAAAGATTTTTCCATTTTGTGCTCCTACTATAGAGAAAGTTGAAGTGGTCTCTAAGGCTAGGGTAAGAAGGGCCAAACTCTACTACTTGAGGCAATTAAGAGGTAAGGCTGCTAGGTTAAAGGAAATTAGAAGATAGTCAGCCTATGTTACCTAACGATGAGTATGAACAGGGACTGTGGCATAAAGGATATCGTTATATAGCGGGCCTAGACGAAGCAGGACGTGGTTGTTTAGCAGGGCCCGTTGTTGCTGCAGCAGTAATATTAGATCCTAAATTGAGATTAACGGGGCTTAACGATTCAAAAAAGCTAACTCCGCACAAAAGGGAGGAGCTTTTTTTAGAGATTCAAAAAGCAGCCTTAGGGATAGGGATTGCTTTGGTAATGCCTGAAGAAATTGATCAGGTGAATATTTTAAATGCCTCTCTTAAGGCCATGGCCCAGGCGGTAGAAAGGTTGCCCTTAAAACCAGATTGTCTTTTGGTTGACGGGCCATATCCAATTAAGGGAGTTTCTGTTCCTCAACTGTGTCTTAAGCATGGTGACAGTCTAAGTGTTTCTATTGCGGCTGCTTCTATTATTGCTAAGGTTTGTCGTGACCAAATCATGAGCACCTATCATCATTTCTTTCCTGCTTACAACTTTAGAAAAAATAAAGGATATCCTACCGCAGAACATAAAAGGGCTATTGTTCAACACGGCCCTTGCTATTTGCATCGCTATAGCTTTAGGTTGCCCCGTTATGATTGAAGGATATCAGTTTGGACAAATAAAGATTGCAGGCCAGATATATACCAGCGATGTTATTATCAAGGCTGGAGAAATAATTTCTGGCTGGTGGCGTAAGGAAGGGCACAAGTGTTATTGGGAAGACATTACACCCTATCTCAGTTCGGAAATAAAATGCGTGATCCTTGGGACAGGGGCTTATGGGTTAATGAGACCTGACTCCTCTTTAATTGCTAAATTGAGGGAAAGGGGAATAGAAATAATCATTCAACCAACAAAAGAGGCTGTTAAGAGTTTTAATGAGAGGGTTTCTGAAGTTAAGTCTATTTTAGCTGGATTCCATCTCACTTGTTGAAATTATGGCAGGGTCAGGTCTTTATAACATTTGGCCGTCCTTAGTCCCTGGTGCTTAGTTTTAAGTTTCAAGTTTTAAGTTGTTAGGAAGGTTTTTTCTTCTACAACCTTTCTTACTTCTTCATTCATTATCAACCATTAACCAATTAAGGTGCGGGGGACCTTTGGAGAAAAAAAGCGGATTTTGGGTTTATGGCAAGTCTTTACAAAATAGTCACTCCATTGTAGAATCAGACACACTCGGCGTGGGGATGTAGCTCAGTTGGGAGAGCGCCTGCTTCGCATGCAGGAGGTCAGGGGTTCAATTCCCCTCATCTCCACCATTTTTTATTTCAAGGGCTTGATATGCGACAAGCAAAGATACAAAGACAAACAGGAGAGACCGATATCACTTTAGCTATTAATTTAGATGGCAAGGGGAGGGCTTCTTTAAAAACCGGTGTGCCTTTTTTAGAACATATGCTTAACCTTTTTGCAGTTCATGGTCTCTTTGATTTAGAAATAGATGCCAAAGGAGACTTAGAAATAGATGCCCATCATACAACTGAGGATATAGGGATCTCTTTAGGGCAAGCCCTGAAAGAGGCTTTGGGTGAAAAGAGGGGAATTCATCGTTATGGCCAAGCCGCAGTCCCTATGGATGATGCCCTAGCTGAGGTTTTTGTCGATCTTTCAGGAAGGCCATTTTTCTGTTACCAAGGGCCTATCTTGACTGGGAAAGTAGGAACATTTGACTTGGAGCTGATTAAAGAGTTTTTGAGGGCTATGGCAAACGAAACGAAAATGAATTTGCATGTGTGCCTGCGGTATGGAGAAAACAAGCATCACTGCGCTGAGGCTATATTTAAGGCCCTAGGGCGGGCATTACGTCAGGCAGTTAGTTTAGACCCCCGCCGTACTCACAATGTCCCTTCATCTAAAGGAGTTTTGTAAAAATGGTAATCATTCCTGCTATTGATTTAAGGAATGGCAAGTGTGTCCGTTTGCTTCAAGGAAAAGAAGGTACCGAAACCGTATTCCATGATGATCCTGTAAGTGTGGCTCGACTTTGGGAAAAAATGGGAGCCAAACGACTTCATATTGTTGACCTTGATGGAGCCTTTTTAAAGAGACCCCATCATGTAGATTTAATCTCTCAAATGGTAGAGGCCATATCTATCCCTGTTCAGGTAGGTGGTGGGATCAGGACGGCCTTTGATATTGAGAAATACTTAAAAATAGGGGTAAAGTGGGTAATCCTAGGCACCTTAGCCTTAGAGGCCAGGGCGGAGTTTCAGGAAATTTGTCGTGAGTTTGAGGGACATATTCTATTGGCTATTGATGCCAAGGATGGCAAGGTGGCTATTCAAGGATGGAAGAATATTACCAACAAAGATGCCTATGAGTTGGCTCAAGAGGCCGAACAAATGGGCGTGGTTGGCATTAATTATACAGATATCAATCGAGATGGTATGGAAACAGGCCCCAATATCAGCGCCCTTGAGAAGATGCTACATAAGGTGAACTTACCTGTATATGTAGCTGGAGGGGTAGCTAAGATAGAAGATATCAAGCGACTTTTGCCTTTGGAAGAAATGGGCCTTGCAGGAGTGATTGTTGGAAGGGCCCTTTATACAGGGAGGCTTGACCTTAAGGAAGCCATGGCCATAGGAGGAATTTGAAAATGGAATCGGAACTCACCTATGATAAGGCTGGGGTGAGCTTGGAAAGGGCGACTGAATCTGTTGCTAGGATAAAAGAATTGGTGAAAAAAACGTATCAAACTGGGGTTTTGTCTGATATTGGACAGTTTGGTGCCTTTTTTGCCATTTCTCCTGATAGATATAAGGAACCTGTATTGGTTTCTTCAACCGATGGGGTGGGAACAAAATTAAAGATTGCCTTTATGTTGGATAAACACGATACAGTAGGCATTGATCTAGTGGCGATGTGTGTGAATGATATTGTAGTGCATGGGGCAAGGCCTCTATTTTTTCTGGATTATATTGCCACGGGATACCTTTCTCCCGAAAGGGTAGAGGCCGTTATCAAGGGCATTGTTGACGGATGCTGCCAAGCCGAATGTGCCTTAATTGGCGGTGAAACAGCCGAGATGCCAGATTTTTATGCCCCTGGCGAATACGATTTAGCTGGATTTGTAGTAGGAATTGTAGACAGAAATAAGATTGTTGATGGCTCTGATATTGCTGTGGGGCATAAAATCATTGGGATTGCTTCTAATGGATTACACAGTAATGGTTATTCTCTAGTCAGAAAATTGTTCTTTGAAGTCCTAAATTGGCCGCTTGATAGGTATTTGGAAGATTGTGAATGTAGTTTAGGAGAAGAACTTTTAAGACCAACCAGAATTTATGTTCCTACTGTGCTTAATCTTTTAAGAGACTTTCAGATTTCAGGTATTGCTCATATCACGGGTGGGGGCATTCCAGAAAATCTAGGGCGGATATTGCCTCAGGCCTGCAAGGCCGTTATTAAAAAGGATAGCTGGCCTCAGCCCCCAATTTTTGAAATAATCAAACGGACTGGAAGGATAAAAGAAGGTGAAATGTTTCGGACATTCAATTGTGGTATTGGTTTGGTTTTAGTAAGTCCTGCTGAAGAAACAGATGAAATCATGAACAGACTTAAGGGACTTAAAGAAGATGCCTTTGTTATTGGAGAAATTGAAAAACGGGAAAAAGAAGAACCCAAGGTGATTTTTGTATAATTTGAGGGGATACTTGTGATTTTAGTAAGTGCGTGTCTTATAGGAATCAAATGTAGGTATGATGGCACTCATGCCTTGTGTCCTGAATTGGTGTCATATCTTAAAAATAGGGATTACCTTCCGGTTTGTCCAGAACAATTAGGGGGCCTGCCGACCCCTAGGCCTGCTACCATTTTGGTAGGAGGAGATGGCAGGGATGTTTTGACCCTTAAGGCACGGTTGATGAATGAGAAGGGTCAAGATTTAACCTTTAATTTTTTGAAGGGTGCTAAAAAGACTTTAGAGATGGCGCAGGCGTTTAAGGTAGAGATGTGTTTGTTAAAAGAAAAAAGTCCCTCTTGTGGGGTAAACTTAATTTATACAGATGAGGGTTTGGTAGCAGGTGTGGGAGTAACTACCGCCATGCTTTTGAAAAATGGTTATCGGGTAATAGGGATTCAACCTGGGGAGACAAAAATTGAAGATATATTGCATCTTAATCAAGGAGGGAAAGATGAGCTGGAAATGTGAAATTTGTGGGAAAAGACCTCATGTGGGCAACAACGTTAGTCATGCCAATAATCGGACCAAAAGGAGATGGCTTCCCAACTTGCAAAAGGTGAGGGTGATGGTAAACGGCCAGGTAAAACGCATGAAGGTATGCACCAAATGTCTTAAGGCAGGTAAAATAGTAAAACCGGGAGTTAGAACCTTTTCTTAAAAAATTGTGCTCAAAGTTTGGCCTGCCAGGTTGTGCCCTGGTATTTAGAAGGTATTTGCTTGGCTTTTGTTAAATAAGGCGTTGAGGTAAATTTAAAGTCAAGGCTTCATTGAAAGCGGGGTTTCTAAGCTCCCTTCCCTCAATATTTTTTTCATATGTTTCAATTTAAGCATACCTTATTTTTGGCTTGATTTTTCCTGTCAAGATTGTTAAAAGGGACAATAGTGAGGTTTAAGGAGGGAATAGAGATGAAATTGGAAGATGTTTTGGCTGTTGAAAAATGGCAGGATTTGGCCAAAGAGCTCCATGAAAGGTATGGTATGAATGGAGCAGTCAGCAATAGAGAGGGTTTTATTATTCATTCAAATGTAGGTTGGGCTAATGAAGTTTGTCCTTTGATTAAAGGAAACCCTCAAAGTAGGGTAGTGTGCGCTTCGGTGCAACAAAACATGATTAAAGAAGCGAAAGAGACAAAATCTCCCGTAATAGGTGAATGTGATATTGGTTTTACCAAATTTGTATTGCCCATTTTTTACCAAGGTGAGTTTCTAGGGGTGGCTGGTGGTTGTGGTGTTTTGTTAGAAGGTAACGAGTTAGATACCTTCTATATAGCCAAACTTTTAGGAAAAGATGAAAAAGAGGTTCAGGCAATGGTTTCTGAGATAAAACCCATTTCCCAAAACAGGCTTCAGGAGGCCATAGAATTTACCAAAACTTGGCTTAAAAATGCCCTTAGAATATAATGATTAAAAATTTCTTGACAAAATATGGTGGTATTTTTATATTAGGTAATGTTCAAAATTTGAGAGGAAAGGAGGTGAGAAAGACCATGAAAAAGGGGAGGTTTTTAATTAGTTTTTTGGCGATAGCGGCCTTTTTAGTGGTAGGTTATACAGTGGCGATGAGTGGTTCTGGGCCGGAAAACATTGTGATTAAAGATTCTGCCTTTGGCACATTTCACAAAAAGGGCGTTTGTTTCACTCACAAGAAACATGGTGAAATGCTTGGGTGTGTAAAATGTCATCATACCTACAAAGATGATGCAGCAGTGAAGGCTGGCCCGGTTAAGAAGTGTTCTGCTTGCCACAAGGCTAATCCGGCAGAAAAGAATAGTCTAGGGTATTGTGAAAGGACTTATAAAGGCAAGGCCCCTGGCTTGAAATGTGCTTATCACATGAACTGCTGGGGATGCCACAAGAAGGCCAAAAAGCAAGGTAAACCTGCACCTACTAGCTGTAGCAAATGTCATTCTGCTAAGTAACTTTGTTTTAAGATTTGGTTTTATTTCATAAAGGGGAGCTTAGACTCCCCTTTGTATTTTTTTAAGGCAATTTTTAAATTTGGGCCTTAGGCACGGTTGACAGTCTAGACGCCTTTTGGTATCATTTAACCAGCGTGGGGCTGTAGCTCAGTTGGGAGAGCGCTTGAATGGCATTCAAGAGGTCACGGGTTCAAGTCCCGTCAGCTCCACCAAAGAAGCAGAGAAGCAAAGGTCAGTGAGGAAGGGTTCCGAGCTGGCCTTTTTGTTTTTTTAGTCACCTTTTGGCGTAAGATGTGGCTTTAAGATTCTATTTTGAAATAGATGCCTGTAAGGTAGTTTGAGTAAAAAGGCACGGTTTTTTAACCTCCTACCTAATCAAATGTGAAATTTGCCCTATTTTATTCTTGACAAATTCTTTAATTTATATTATAAAACGGCCGTTTAATTACAATAGGGGTAGTTGTATTAAAGTGAAAAATAAGTATAGGTTTTAACAAAAAGGAGGAGGTGTGCAATGTCAAGTTTATTAATTCAAACGCCTTTACCTCATGGGGGAAGGCTAGTTGAAAGGGTCATTAGAGATAAGGAAGCGGCCAAAAAGATGATAAAAGGCTGCCCCTCTTATGACATCAAACCTACCTTACATTATGAGACTGGCGTCCCGGTGCGCAATGTCTATCGTGAGATTATGTCTATTTGTTATGGGTTCTTTAGCCCAGTAGAAGGCTCTATGAAACAAGCAGAGGTAGAACGTATTCTTAAGGAACGTCGTCTCCTTAACGATTGGATTTTCCCTTATCCATTGGTATTTGACATTAGCAAGGAGGACTATAAAAAACTTGGTGTTGGAGCGGGTGATCGTCTTGTTCTTAATCTCAAGGGGAAGCCATTTGCCATTCTTGACATTGAAGAGGTTTGGGAAATTGACAATCCCGAGGAATTGGCTCATAAGACCTTTGGAACCCCTAAGGACAATCCAGAAGTGGTGAAAGAGCCCTTTGACAAAAAGCATCCCGGCTGGGTGATTTATCGTAGCCTTCAGCCCATTGTTTTGGCTGGTAAATATACCATCATCAATGAGCCCAAGTTCCGGCCGCCTTTTGATCGCTTTTGGTTCCCACCACGCAAATGCCGCGAGGAGTTTAGTAAACGGGGATGGCGGACAGCTATTGCTCACCAAACCCGTAATGTGCCTCATGTAGGGCACGAATTTTTGATGAAAAATGCTGCTTATACTGGCGATGTAGAGCCTTGCCATGGCATTTTGGTGAATGCCATTATTGGAGTAAAACGTCGGGGTGATTATCCAGATGAAGCCATTGTTGAGGGACAGGAAGCGGTGAGCACAGGCGGTTATATCAAACCTGAAAGGCGTTTTGTAAGTATATGTCTTTGGGATATGCGTTATGGTAACCCATTAGAATCTTTGTTGCATGGCATTATTCGTCAGAATATGGGGTGTACCCACCATATGTTTGGTCGTGACCATGCGGCTGTAGGTGAATACTATGACAAGTGGGCTACCCAAATTCTCTGGACCAAAGGTATTCCAAGTTATGGTTTTCCTGCTCCCCCAACCGATGTGCCTTATGGACTTACAATTAGGCCTCAGAATATGCGTGAATTTTCTTACTGCCCAACTTGTAAAGAAATGGCTTACAGCGAGAGTTGTGGACACAAGCGTGAAAAGCTCAGTGGTAGTTTTCTCCGCGGCATGGTTGCTGAAGGTGTCCAGCCACCTGCTATCATTATGCGTCCTGAAGTTTACAAAGTGATTGTTAAGTGGTGGAAACACTTTGGTTATCCATTCTGTAATGAGAAATATGTTATTAACAAAGAGAAAGAGCTTGAAGTTGATTTGGAAGATCTTTAAAAATTAACCTTTGGAGGAGGTTTAAAATGGCTCATTTTATAGTGGTTCTTTTAGATGATAATCGGATGGCAAAGCTCAGTGGGAGCGGCCTAGAAGATAAAATTAAATATATGTTTGGTGGTGAACTTCGGTGTCTAGAAGTGGAAGTCCCCGAGGAAATTAGCAAAAAGATCTTGGCAACCTTTGATACAGCTCGGATTGACTCCCGTGGTGCCATTACAGATGTGCCGGTAGCCTTCTTACGGGAACTTTTCAATCAAATTGCTGAAAAGAAATCCTTGGGGCCTGAGGTGTTAGAAGCGGTTCTGGCTAAGGCCGATGAAATCAAAGAGGCTGCAGCTAAAGAATCTGAATATTTACCACCGCCAGATATAGAAGTCTAGGCTGCGTGAACGTGAATGATATTTGATGCCATCAAAAGGGCCGTCTAGAAAGGCGGCCTTTATTTTTTTCTTAGGCATTTATTTTCATAGTTGCTATGAAAGAAAGAGAACTAATTTCTTTGTTTAATAAGATTGCCAAAGAGCTGCATCATTCCTCTCTTATCAAAGGGATTGGTGACGATGCAGCCGTTATCTCCCTAACTTCAGAAGACAATCTTTTAGTAACTGCTGACCTTATGATAGAAGATATCCATTTTATCAGAGATATTACTCCGCCTTATGCCTTGGGTTATAAGGCCTTAACTATCAGCTTGAGTGATATTGCGGCCATGGGGGGATGTCCTGATTTTTTTACCCTTTCAGTTGGTTTTCCCTGCCTGGAAGATTCGTATTTTTCTGAATTTAGCGCCGGACTAAAGGCGGCCTCTCAAAAATTTAGGGTAGACCTTATTGGGGGAGATACTGTAAAATCAGAAAAGATAGTTGTTAATACTACTGTCTTGGGGCGTGTGAAGGCAAAAAAGGTGTTGTTACGTTCTTGTGCTCAGGTAGGAGATATAATCTTGGTAAGTGGATATGTGGGAGATTCGGCCGCTGGTCTTGCCCTTTTGAAGCAGGGAATAAAGTCCCCAGATTTGGACCCTTTGATAAGGGCCCACCTTATGCCTGAACCCGAGGTGTTATTAGGTCAGTGTTTGGCTGATTTGGACGGTGTTCACGCGGCCATTGATTTATCCGATGGGATTGCTACTGACTTGGCTTGGATTTGCACTCAGAGTGGGGTAGGGGCAAGAATCTTTGAAGAAAGGCTTCCCATTTCTGAGCTTTGTGTCCAGGCGGCGAATTTTCTGGGGTTGAATGCCTTAAATTGGGCTCTTAGTGGAGGAGAGGATTACAAACTTCTTTTTACTGTGGCCCCTGAGGCTGTTTCCCAGATAAAAGAGGCCGTTTTTAGAAAATTGCAGAGGAGACTGTTTGAAATTGGGGAAATTACCGACGGAAAAGGAACAATGCTTGTTACCACATCTGGAGAGCAAAGGGACATTACCTTTGAGGGTTATGAACATTTCAGGGCCTTTGAAAGCCACCTGCCTGTATAAGAGGCTTTATTTTGAGAAATTTCACTTGGTGTGCCCATGGCAACGATTTCCCCTCCATTTTCCCCACCTTCAGGACCGAGGTCAACAATGTAATCTGAAGCGGCAATAATATCTAGGTTGTGTTCTATAATGAGCACGGTGTTTCCTTTGGCAACCAGCCTTTTAAATATTTTAATGAGCCTTTCTACATCGGCCCTATGGAGTCCGGTTGAAGGTTCATCCAAGATATAGAGAGTTCTTCCTTCTTCCCTTTTGCAAAGTTCTGAGGCCAACTTAATACGCTGGGCCTCTCCGCCAGAGAGGGTGTAACTTGGTTGTCCTAGGGTCAGATAGCCTAATCCAATCTCATCAAGGGTCTTTAAAGGTTGATATATTTTGGGAATAGAGCCAAAGAAATCCATCGCTTCGCTGACAGTCATCTCCAATACCTGAGCAATATTTTTGCCTTTATACTGAATTTTTAATGTTTCTTTATTGTAGCGTGTGCCTCCACAAATCTCACAATCTACATAGACATCGGGCAAAAAACTCATTTCAAGCTTTGTCTTCCCCTGCCCCTGACAGTGTTCACACCTTCCTCCTTTTACGTTAAAGGAAAAATGACTGGGGCGAAATCCTTTAATCCTTGCTGCCGGGACCTGAGAAAAAAGATTCCTGATTTGAGTCCAAAAGCCAACATAAGTAGCTGGGGTAGAACGAGGGGTGCGTCCAATCGGGCTATGGTCTACAATCAACACCCTTTTTACGGCTTGCCAACCTTTAATGTCGGTGTGATTGGGAGGAGGTATTTGACCGTTTAACCTAGCCTTGAGCCCCTTGTAAATTACTTCTATAACAAGAGAACTTTTCCCCGATCCCGAAACTCCAGTCACACATAAAAGCACTCCAAGAGGCAATTTGACATTGATATTCTTGAGATTGAAGGCTTTGGCATTTTTTATTTCTAGCCAACTCGAAGGCCGAAGGGGAGAACGATTGAATTTGAATGGCCTTTTTAAATACTGGCCTGTTATGGAGTGAGGATTTCTTTTTATTTCATTTGGTGTGCCCATGGCAATGATTTTGCCTCCCCTTACCCCAGCACTAGGCCCGAGATCGATTACAAAATCTGCCGCTTCAATGGTTTCAGGGTCGTGTTCTACAACAATAACCGTATTTCCTCTATCACGAAGTTTTTTGAGGATATTTATCAACATAGCATTGTCCCGAGGATGAAGTCCAATGGTAGGTTCATCCAAGATGTAGCAAACGCCTTTCAGATTGGAACCAAGTTGCGCTGCCAGACGGATTCTTTGAGCTTCTCCTCCTGAAAGGGTATTGCCACTTCGGTCAAGGGTAAGATAACCAAGCCCTACTTCTTTTAAAAAAGAAAGTCTTTTTAGAATTTCAGGCAAAATAGATTTGGCGATAGCTTGTTCCCGAGCATCTAGTGGCAAATTGGGAATTTCCTTTAAAAGCCTTTCTACACTTTTTTGTTGAAGACTAGCGATATCTTCTCCCCCAATTCTGAAGGATAAGGCCATTTTATTTAACCGTTTCCCTTGGCATAGGGGGCATATCTTTTCTCCTTTTACCCCTAGACCTCCACATTCAGGGCAGGCTCCCATAGGGCTATTAAAGGAAAAAAGTCTAGGGTCAGGCGAAGGTAAACCAATCCGACAACGAGGACAGAAACGTCGTTCGCTATAAAGGACCTCATTTTCAAGATTTGTAATAACCACAGTGCCTCGGCCTTCTTTTAGAGCGAAGAGTAAGGTCCTTTTAAGATTACCAAAGTTTTGGCAAGTTATCTTGAATTTATCAATTACAAATTCAATGTCGTGTTCTTGATAACGGTTCAAGTCAGGGGGCAACTTTGTTAGGTTATGATACCTTCCATCAATCCTGATTTCTTGAATCCCTTTCTTCAAGGCCTCCTTAAAGATTTCCTTATGCCATCCCTTCTTTCTTCTTACTTTGGGGGCAAGAATTACAACCTTTTCCCCTTTCCATTTGTCAAAAATGGTTTCTAAGATAGTAGTTTGAGACATTGGTTGGACGAGGTGTCCGCAATAAGGACAAAATTGTTTACTGGCCTTGGCAAACAATAGACGGAGGTAATGATAAATCTCAGTAATGGTGGCTACGGTAGAACGCTGGGTAAAAATGCTACTGCGTTGGTTAATAGCCACTGTAGGGGGAATTCCCCTTAAGAGGTCCAAATCAGGCTTCGCTAGGACTTGCAAGTATTGTCTTACATAAGCAGGTAAGGTTTCTAAATAACGTCTTTGTCCTTCAGCAAACAAAATGTCAAAGGCCAGAGTGGTTTTCCCAGAGCCGCTGATGCCAGTAATGACTACTAACTTATCTCGGGGGATTTTAAGACTAATATTTTTGAGGTTATGCTCTCTAGCACCATAAATTTCTATAAACGACATATACGGTTAGGGCAATGGACTAAATGAAAAAGGATTTACATATTTTTTTAGACTGCTTCTACTGATTTTACTTCGGGAATCTCTTTTTTTAGATAGTTTTCTACTCCCATTTTCAGAGTCATTTGGGACATAGGACACCCAGCACAAGCCCCTCTTAATTTTACCTTTACTACTCCGTCAACTATATCAACTAATTCAATATCTCCTCCATCGGCTTGGAGCTGAGGCCTAATGCGATTTATTACTAACTGCACCTTATCTTTCAATTCTGAGTTCATTTCATTCCTCCTATTGTATTAAATGAGTTCTACCCTCTCTTCAGGTTAAGGACTTGAATTTTCTGAGGGTTTAAATATTTCTTTAATATAGGAATAACCTTTTCTAAGTCTACATAAGGGGCGGATGTGTAAATGTCAATTGCAGCATATCCTACTTCCGGCCATGAATGAATACTCATGAAAGATTCGTTTAAAAGGGCAACAGCGCTTAGCCCCTGAGGATTAAACTTATGGGTTTTGATATCTACCAATGTAGCTCCTGAAACCTCTACACTCTTCTTTAGCATTTCTTCTACATATTGAGGAGAATCCAAATTTTCCCCTCTACATCCCCATACCTCTACAATCAAATGTTTCCCCGCACATGCCATTCCACCCCCTCCTTTATGTATTTGCCCTTAAGGGCAGGTAACATATGCTTCATCATCATAATAAAGCTCTCTTTCCCACTCTACTTTACCTTTAACCAGCGGCTTAGGTTTTTCTACTGCATAAAGACGGAAAAGATTAGAGGTGTAAAAATCCACTTCTGGAGATTCTACAGTTACGGGTGCCTCCTTAGCTACCCTAAGCTCAAGTTTGAGGACATCGTCTCTGTCCAGAAGATAAGTCTGAAAATTACGGATGATGTCCGTGATAGTAAATCCCATTTCTAAAATGTCTTTCTGGATTTGCCTCCATTTCCGCCGAGATGCTTCCAGATGGGTGAGCCCAAAGTATCCTACGCATCCTTCTCCCTTCAGTCCTTCTACACACCGGGATAGAAATAACCTTAATCCTCCAATGGTTTCTACAGGATCTGTTAAGAAGACATCATATTGAGCTTTAAGTTTGTCTTCAATGGGGAACCGGGCATCATACTTAATAGTTTCTACTTCCCAACCTTCGTTCTTGGCTACCTGATTGATGAAATTGATAATTCTCTCATCTATTTCAAGCACGGTAACTTTTTTAGGCCAGCCTGAAGCCAGGAGGGCTAAGGAGGTAAGGTCATCATCTCCAAGTAAGAGAAAACTTTTGCCTTCTACATCCCCTACCTCATACATAAAAAGTACCCGACTAACCGTATCTGAGGGCATTACATATCCCTGATCATATTCAGAAATGGCCTTAGGTCTATTTTGAGCTATGTCTTGGAATTTATTTAAAAGCTGATGATACTTCTCCGTGGTGATTGTTTTTCCACCACAGACAGGACAACGGACGGATTCAAATGCAGAAACACCCAATTGGCTGGCCTGGCTTTTGCCCTTTTCAGTAATTCTAAAAAGCCCATTTTGATATTCAATAAAACCTTGTTTTAAGAGTTTTTTAAGAGTTTTTTGGGTGGTAGGTAAATCAACGTCTATAGATTTGATAAGCTTCCAGTATGTGAGAGGTTTAGCTAATAAAACCCGCAACGCAAGATATGCAACCCTTTCTTCGGCCAATCTCCCCTCCTCTCTAAGCTGATTTCTCTTGTTTGAAATAATATTACACTACATCGATCGGCGCTCATAGCGGCCTCATATTTACATGAACTGAATGCAATGTCAAGGGTTAATATAAAAGTCTCCTCAATATTGGTTATTGTTTTTTTTAGTTTTAATGATAAAGTTAAAAAAATAATACCAATTAGAGATGAAAAATGGGAAAGAAAAAAAGCAAAGAAAGAAGATGTGACGAAAAGGGTGTTTTAAGGTTTATGTCCAAATTGGGAAGACCTGTAAGTTTAAGGGAAATTTGCCGTTATTTTAAACTTACAAAGCAAAAGGAGTTAGTTAAAGGGCTTTTGGAGGGGCTTGAGAAAAAAGGAGAAATTTTAAAAATAGGCCATAGGCGGTATGGTCTTACCAAAAAGATGAATTTGGTTGTGGGAAGGTTGGCCTGTCATCCTGATGGTTATGGATTTGTGATTCCAGATGAAGGCAAAGGGGATGTCTTTATTGCTCCCAGATATCTTAAAGAGGCGATGCATGGGGATAGAGTTGTTGTTCGTTTAGAAAAGAAAAGGCGAGGCAAGCTGAGAGAAGGGGAAATTATTCGGATTCTAGAAAGGAAAAATAAATATATTGTGGGTCGGTTTGAGACGGATGGTCAGGTAGGTTTTCTATTACCAGAAGAAAAGAAGTTTACTACAGAGGTGGTTGTTCCTCTATCCTGGGCAGGAGACGCCGCTTCTGGCCAGATGGTGATAGCCGAAATTGTGCGATATCCTAGTCCTAATAGAGGGGCCCTGGCTAAGGTTATAAAGACCCTGGGGGATGAAACATTGGCAGCCACACAGTCTGAAATTGTAACTTATAAGTATTCACTGCCCAAGGAATTTAGTAAAGTGGCTTTGACTGAGGCTCAAAGCAAGGCTCAGGAAGCTGTCCAATTGGGTGAGCGTAAAGATCTAAGAAGGTTTACCCTTTTTACTATAGACGGGGAAAGGGCAAGGGATTTTGACGATGCTGTAGGTATAAAAAAAGAACGCAATGGCTATCGACTTTTTGTATCGATTGCCGATGTGGCCCATTATGTAAGGACAGGCTCTGTTTTAGACCAAGAGGCCTACACCAGAGGCAACAGTGTATATTTTCCTGATAGAGTTTTGCCCATGCTTCCCTTTGAACTATCTCAAGGGATTTGTAGCCTTAATCCCAATGAAGACCGCCTGGCCTTAACAGTGGAAATGAAATTTAGCTTTCGGGGGGATTTGCTTAATTATGATATTTATGAGAGTGTGATTCGAAGTAAGGCAAGACTTACATATCGTCAAGTTCAAACCGTCTTGGATGGGGATAAAAGTGCAATAAAGAGTAAACGAATTATTAACGCCCTTTATCATATGAAAAAATTGGCCCAAATTCTTCTTGAGCGTCGGAATCAAAGGGGGAGTCTTGACTTTGATTTGCCTGAGCCCGAAATTCGCTTAGACCTTTTGGGACATACTACTGATATTTTGAGGGCTGAAAGGTTATTTGCCCATCGCATTATTGAAGAATTTATGATTGCTGCCAATGAGGTTGTGGCTGAGCATTTGACTGAAAAGGGATGGCCAGTAATATATCGGGTCCACGATAAACCTAGTGGTGAAAAAATGGCTATTTTTTCAAAATTTATTGAAACCTTAGGATACACCTTGCCTAAAACAGAGGATTATACTCCTGTTGACTTTCAGAGGTTATTAAATGAAGTCAAGAACACACCTCATGAATTTTTGGTCCATCGCCTTTTACTCCGCTCTCTCAAACAGGCCCGTTATAGTGCCTTTAACATCGGTCACTTTGGCCTGGCTTCTGAGTGTTATGCCCATTTTACCTCGCCTATCCGTCGTTATGCCGATTTGATTGTCCATCGTCTTCTCAAGAAACAGCTTCGTGGGGCAAAACCCAAAGGGAAATGGATAGAAAAGCTTGAAGAAATGGCCCAGCATATTTCTGAACGGGAGCGCCTTGCCATGGAGGCCGAGAGGGAAATTGTAGATAGACTTCGGGTGCAGTTTATGGCCAATAAAATAGGCAATGAATATGAAGGAGTTATTTCAGGGGTAAACAGCTTCGGTTTTTTTGTAGAATTGAACGAGGTGTTTGTGGAAGGGGTAGTGAGGTTATCTTCTCTGCATGATGATTATTACTTGCTTCAGGAAAGAACCTTTTCCCTGATTGGTAAACGCACTAAGCGTCAATTCCGGTTGGGAGACAGGGTAAAAGTAAAGGTGATAAACGTTAACCCTGCCCGAAGGGAAATAGAACTTCACTTAATTGACAAAATTTATCCCCAATGAATTTTAACTTTTCCTTCTCTTTGGATTTTTCTTTTAAATTCTTGTCTGAGCCCAAAGGCGTCTTGTGGACCACCTGTAAGCCAATGCCATTTACCCTCAAGTGCCTTGGCAGGCAGTTTTAACTCTATTCCATGCCGCCTGAGCAGATTTTTCTGGGCTTCGGTGAGGTAAATATCCTTTTGAAAGGAAACAAAATGGGCCTGTTTTCTTTTTATACGCCACCAATCATCAAAACGATGCTTAAAGAGATAGGCTTCTGATAAAAAGGTTATTCTGCACTCTTAAGAGTACAGGACACACAATTATGCCAATTTGTCCATCTTTAAAGCATATCTTCTCTTCTCAATCTTTCTTGTCCTCAAAAAATTCAGGTGCCATCACCAGCACATCAGGCAGGCTCTTGCGAATGGCGTTAAAGTAGATTTCTCTTAAGTTAGGGTTTTTAGCAATTTCATAAGGGACATTGAGAAGCCTTTTTTCCCTTCTGACAACATATCTGTTGAACTGCCTGCCAGTAATCTCTCTATGTAGATCGTTTGATTTTAGGTCTTTGTCCGGATGAACTTCTCTGGGAGAGAGGCTGTTTGACTTGGTCTGGACCGTGTTTTGAGTCTTCTTGGAAGTCAGCATATATCGGATGATCAAAGTTGCTCCCTTACCTTTTGAAGGTTGGTGCAGGATTTTGTCATTAGGACCCATGTTGTGCTTCATCACTTCACAGCACACCGGCATTCTGTGATTAGGCCCTGGGTAGCCTCCAACCCTTCTATGGAGATCCCCTGATTTTACATCTACATAAGGCAGCCCTTGCCTTTGGGCCGCCTGAAGGATGGCTGTTAACTCATTCTGAAAATCTTGAGCAGTAGGTGGCATTTTTTACCTCCTTAGGTAATTTTTAAAAATTATAAAATCATCAGGGATTTTGCCCAAACTTTCAGTTGATCCCTCCAGCCATTTGCCAGAGATAGCTATCAAGATGAAAGATGGTGATTTGAGGCCGTTCTTTTTGAATTTCCTTCAGTATGTCTTGCCATACCTCTTGAATGGCGGTTTCATTAAGTTTTTGAGGCCCCAAAAGCTGAAGCTTAGAGGTGATTTTTTTGATGCGGCTATCAACGGCAATAGGCATATTGCACTTGATTGCCTCTACACCTACATTAAGCATCCGCAAGGCGATGAAAAGGCATTTCATAGCAAAGACAATGGTCTTTTTATAAGACCTTTGTCTCATTGTAAAGGCGAGCCTCTCCCAGATGGTATCAAAGGAGTCGGCTATTAGAAGTTTATCTGCCTGCCACAGCCATCTAGCCAATTCACTTTTTAAAAAGCGGAACAGGCGGTTTATTTTTGTCTCGTGGAAACGCTCGTTTTGATAAAAAGGTTTAAGCAGAGCAATTAGGTCATCGCGCCCTTGAGGGATTTTGCCTTTTTGCCCTAATTTCACAAGTTTGGGCCAATAGACTTTCTCGGCCCTGCCTTTAAGCTGGTAGTCATTGAGACCTGCAGTCAACATAAAGCAGATAAAGGTGTTTTCAGGATAAATTTTTGAAAGTGGCATGGTGAATTGCCATTCTGGCTCATTTCTTAGGTAATCCTCCCATTCCTTGTCCGAAATCCTTTTAAGGACTTGAATAACCCTGTCCATTGCTGCTTGATTCATATTTTCTCCTTTTAATCTGGCCTTTCAATAGGGCCCCGAGCGCCCCTAAATTTAACTATCAACTAACAACTAGTTTGGTCTTAGAGATGTTGCCTTTCAAATCTAACTCAGGGACATTGCCACTTAAAAGATTGGCAAACCATTGGCCGGCCAAGGTGTAGTAATCCCGACCATAGGGGCCCATAATTGTCTTTCCATTTGAATCATAAAAACACAGCCTTTTGGCAAATGGGGTACTTTTAAAAGGAGAGAAATAACTGGAAGAAGTCAAAAAGATGGCCTCTTTGAATTGGAACTTTGCCATATACCTCTTGAGACCAGCTACCAAGAGCCTTTTACAACTTGGTTTGACTTGAGAGATGGCCAGGTTGTAATCTAAGATGCCATCGGTTGGTCTTAAAAATCCGTAATAGGCCGAAAGGATAAGCACTCCTATTTGCCCTGCTCTTTGCCATAAATAGGGGTTAATCTGCCGATAGAAGACTCCATTATATCGAAGACAGGCTGGATAGGGCCTTGAATTTTGAACAAACTGGCGGTAAGCGGCTTCGGTGCACTGGCGATAATCCCCAAACATTTCAAGGGGGAGGGAAGGCGTTAAGGAAACCCCTTTCAAAAGCCGTTTGATTTCAACATCTTTTCTCTTAGTGGCCGAGCAGGCCAAAATAAAGAGCCAGTCTTTTTTGCAATTCATGTTTTCCCCCTTATTTCTTTTCAAGATATATTTTAATTATTAAACTCATTTTGTCAAGGTTGAATTTTTTACCTTGAAATAAAGGCTTGCTTTTTAAATAACAAATGGTTATGATGGAAACGATGGAGATTAAAGAGGCCTTAAGTACAATTGCCATAGGGCTTAGACGGCTTGGAGAGGCCCAGCAGGACTGGGAGCGGGTCCAGATAGGTTGGCAGGCCGGTAAGCCTCCCTTTGACGACTTTTTTTATTATATAGCCCTAAGTGCAGTCTGGCAGACCTTTAGCCAAAGGATAGAAGGGGAGCAAAGAAGGATGTTGGTGCTTGATTTGTATAAGGCTTTTAAGAGGGTTGTTCAAGGAGAAGATTTTGGGGTGATAGAGAGGGTACTAAGAGAATATAAGGCCTCTCGGTTTATGGCTGGAGTGAATCTGTTTTCGCTTTGGACAAAAATAATCAGGGCATTAGGAGATGTAAAAGGGATTTCTGATCCGCTTTTGATTCAGAAAACGGCGGAGAAAATTTCTTCACGCACTCAGCACTGGCTTATTTATGCCCCTTTAGAGGCGGCCATTGTGGTAGGCGGGATTTTTCCTGCTTTAGAAGAAATTGTGCCTCCTCTTGGCAAAAGGGTTATGGCCGGTTTTGTAGAATTGGGTCTTCACTTTGGTTATCCTCCCATCAGAAAGGAGCTTGAGGTTATTCACCGTTTTTTGTTACACTTGGCCGCCATGGCAGGTACCAATCACCTTATTATTGAAATGGGGATCTGGCAGATGGGAGGCTCACACCAGCAAAGGTGATTCCCTCAAGGGAGCCTCTACCAGAGACAAGTGAAAAATTTTAATTACTAAATAGGACTTTTCCCTGACAATAAATAACCTTGCGGGGGGGCAGGAGTGCTTAGTGCTAGTTGTTATTCTTTGGCTTTAAGGTAAGGTTTCCCCTCTACAACCTCTTACTTCACTGTTTACCACTCACTATCGACCATCAACCAATTAAGGTGCGGGTACTTTTGGAGAAAAAGTGGACTTTGGGGTTCAAAAAATCTTTTTTGGGGCGGATGTAATGGTCTTTATTATCAATCTAAAATAGGGTAAGGAGAGATTTTTATTTTCTCTGTCTTTTCTCTTGTGTGGACAAGTTGGAAGGAGACTTTGAAAGAGTTTGAAACAACCATTAAAATGGCTCCCCGGGCCGGACTCGAACCAGCAACCTAGTGGTTAACAGCCACCCGCTCTGCCGATTGAGCTACCGGGGAGCAACTAGCTATTTAATAACAGTTTTTTAGAAAAAATCAAGAGGAGAGGTTCAATTTTTTATCTTTGTCGCTTGAGCCAGTTGGGATATAAATTTTCCTACTTGAGCACAGGCTTCATCTGCAGTCTTGCTTTTTTCTATAATACGCACGATAGCACTTCCTACCACAATGCCATCGGTATAAGGCACCAGGTTTTGCACCTGCTCTGGGGAAGAAATGCCAAAGCCAACTGCAATAGGTTTTGGGGTAATTTGTTTAAGTTGTCTCAGGTTTTCAATCAGGTCTTGGGGCAATTCTTTCCTAGCTCCTGTAACCCCGGTAACAGATACATAGTAAATAAAACCTGAACTTTTTGAGGCAATCTTTTTGGCCCTGTCTATAGGGGTAGTGGGAGCGATCAGGAAGATGTTGTCTAATTTATATTCCCGACAGTATTTGAACCATTGCCCTGATTCTTCTACTGGCATGTCAGGGATGATAAATCCATTTATACCCGCCTGAGCGGCATCTTGAACCAGCCTTTTGAGTCCATATTGATAAAATGGATTGTAATATCCCATGAGCACAATTGGCATTTCTATTTGTGAGCGCACTTCTTTGACCAATTCAATGATGTCCTTTAAGGTAATGCCGTTTTTCAAGGCCCGCTGGGAGGCCGCCTGAATGGTAGGTCCATCGGCCAAAGGGTCAGAGAAGGGTACTCCTAGTTCCAAGATGTCGCCACCGTTTTGGGCAATGGCGAAGATAAGCCTTTTTGTGGTTTCAATGTCCGGGTCCCCGGCCGTAATAAAGGGAATCAACACCCGTCGTCCTTGTCTCTGGGCCTTTTTAAATACTTTTTTTATGGTCATTTTTTTCTCCCTTTTTAACTCTTTCAAAGACAATTCCCAGATCTTTGTCTCCCCGACCAGACAGGTTTATTATAATAATCTGGTCTTTTTCTAATTTAGGGGCTAGTTTGGTTGCATAAGCCACGGCATGGGCGCTTTCAAGCGCCGGGATGATGCCTTCTATTTCAGACAGCAAATGAAAGGCTTCTAGGGCTTCTTTATCTGTAACAGCAGTGTAAAAGGCAAATTTTTCATCTTTATAGTAGCTGTGTTCTGGCCCTACCCCTGGGTAATCAAGTCCTGGGGCAATGGAATGGGTAGGTTGAATCTGGCCATCTGGGGTTTGAAGAAGATAGCTCATAGCTCCATGTAAAATGCCTATACTGCCGGCGCAAAGGGTGGCGGAATGACTGCCTTTGTCCAGTCCCAATCCTGCGGCTTCTACCCCGATGAGTTTGACATCATCCCTTTTAAAGGGATAAAAGATGCCCATGGCATTGCTACCACCGCCAACACAGGCAATAATGTAGTCTGGCAGGCGGCCTTCGGCCTGCTTGATTTGCCTTCGGGCCTCTTTCCCTATAACAGATTGAAAGTCCCGTACCATCGTGGGGTAGGGATGAGGCCCCACAACCGAGCCAATTAAATAATAGGTAGTGCGTACATTGGTCACCCAATCTCTGATGGCCTCATTGATGGCATCTTTTAATGTCCGGCTGCCTTGTTTGACCGGAATGACCTCTGCCCCTAAAAGCTTCATCCGAAAGACATTCATCTCCTGTCGCTTGGTGTCTTCTTCGCCCATATAAACTACACATTCAAGTCCCAGCAGGGCACAGGCCGTGGCCGTGGCCACCCCATGCTGGCCAGCCCCTGTTTCCGCAATGATGCGTTTTTTGCCCATGCGTTTGGCCAGAAGGGCCTGACCAATGGTGTTGTTGATTTTATGAGCGCCGGTGTGGTTTAAGTCTTCCCTTTTAAAATAAATTTTGGCCCCACCAAGGTGTTCGGTAAGCCTTTTGGCAAAATAAAGGGGACTAGGACGTCCCACATAATGTTTGAGATAGTACCTAAATTCTTTTTGAAAGGCACGGTCTCTCTTGGCTTCTTTGTAAGCCTGTTCTAGTTCAGCCAAAAGGGGCATTAGGGTTTCAGGCACATATTTACCGCCATAAATTCCAAAGCGTCCTCTTTTGTCCGGTAGCATTTGAATAACTCCTTAAAT
Organism: Candidatus Desulfofervidaceae bacterium; assembly: GCA_027038965.1. GTDB lineage: Bacteria > Desulfobacterota > Desulfofervidia > Desulfofervidales > Desulfofervidaceae > JAGHCL01. Next base: position 60,722 of record JALWFG010000013.1, read on the forward strand.
GTTTTGCCATATTTCAAATACTTGCTGCATTTTTTCCCTGTCTTTCACACCAGGTGACTTCTCTATACCACTATTCACATCAATTGCATAGGGACTTACCGTTTTGATAGCCATTTCAATATTGTCTGGCGAAAGACCACCTGCTAAAATAATGGGTATGCCTATTTTTTGGGCCTCTACGGCCAAGTTCCAGTTAAATGTCCTACCTGTGCCTCCAGGTAATCCCTTTTTATAGGTATCTAAAAGGAGCCCCTTTACCTTCCCCTGATATAGGGACAAATCGGAAAGTTGGGTTTCGTCCTTTATGCGAATGGCTTTAATGCACGGCAATCCAAGCTTTAGACAAAACTCTGGGGATTCACTACCATGAAGCTGGACAAGATTTAACCTGCAGAAATCATAAATTTGTCTTATTGCTTTTATTTCTTCGTTAACAAATACACCTACAGTAGATACAAACGGCGGGAGTTCAGCAATAATTCCTTGTGCCCTTTCTGGCCTGATATATCGGGGACTCTTTTTATAAAAAATAAACCCCAGGGCATAGGCACCCAATGATGCGGCTAAAAGGGCATCTTCTAAGCGGGTTATCCCACAGATTTTGATTCGCACCCTTTGCATACACCAAGATTAGCATAAGCAAATTAAATCTACAAGGTTAGTGAAGGGCCTTTTCTAGCAGATAGGGCATTGTTTCATGGAGCCCTGCCAAGATAAATTGAATAGATATAGCTGCCAATATGAGCCCCATGATTCTGTTTATGATGTTTATTCCCGTCTGGCCGAGGATTTTTTGAATATAGACAGATTCACGCAGTATAAAATATACCCCTATAGAGGTCAAAATAATGGCCAATAAAAGTTCTAGGACTTCCCAAAGGCTCTGAGCGGCCGTTCTTAAGACCAACACAGTAGTAATAGCGGCTGGGCCACTTAATAATGGAATGGCAAGGGGAACTATGGCAATGTCTTCCTTCTGTATTCCTTCCATGTGTTCTTCAGGAGTAGTCTTTACCCTAGAAGACTTGGCTTGAAGCATGTGGAGGGAAATCACAAAAAGGATAATTCCTCCAGCAATGCGAAAAGAAGGAAGGGTAATTCCAAAAATATGAAGAATTTTATTCCCTAATATAGCAAATACCAGAAGTACACAGCCACAGGTTATAGAGGCCAACTTGACAGTATGATAGTGTCTGGAAACTGGTTGGCCTTCAGATATCCCTAAGTATATTGGTATGGCTCCAACAGGATTAACGATTACAAAAATAGAAGTAAGGGTCTTTATGAAAAAAATTACCTCTTTAGGCATCTGTCAGCTCTTGCAACTTCTGGGCAATGTCCTGCGATTGCATTAAGACCGTGCCAATTAGAATGGCATCAAACCCGGCCTCTTTAATAACCCTGACATCTTTTTTGCTCTTAATCCCACTTTCAGCCACCTTTATTTTATCCTCGGGTATTTTTTTAACCAAATTTAGGCAGGTATTGATGTCTGTCTTAAGGGTTTTCAAATTGCGGTTGTTGATTCCGATGATGTTTGCCCCAGCTTCAAGGGCCCTTTCTATGTCCCTTTCATCATGCACTTCAACCAGCGCCTCAAGCCCCAATTCATGAGTTAAGGCTAGAAGGCCCTTCAGTTGGTCTTTTGATAATACGGTGGCTATCAAGAGCAGGGCATCGGCCCCATAAAGTTTGGCCTCATATATCTGATAGGGGTCAATGATAAAGTCCTTGCGTAAGACAGGGAGATTGACTATGGCCTTTACCTCAGTCAAGAATTTGATATCCCCCTGGAAAAATTTTTTATCTGTGATAACAGAAATGGCACTAGCACCATTTTCAGCATAAATTCGGGCAATTTTACTCGGGTTAAAGTCATTCCTGATAAGCCCTAAAGAAGGAGAAGCCTTTTTTAATTCGGCAATTATACCTATCTTCCCAGGGGTCTTAAGGGCCTCTGAGAATTTGAATGTCGGGTAAAGAGAAACATCGGCTACGGTTTTATCTAGAGGATGTCTTTCTTTTAAGGCTTCTATTTCCCTTTTTTTAAAAGCAATAATTTTATTGAGCACATTTCCCATAAGTAAGGTTTTTAGCATTTCTTTTTATTTCTGGCAAGAAGCTTGCTTGTTTAGTCTATATCTGTTATTAAATTTCTATGGAAGACATATTAGCCGCCATAGATATTGGTACCCATACGGCTCGGCTCTTAATCGCCCATTTAAAAAAGGATATTTTTATCCCTTTGGAAACAAAGCGCATCATTACCAAATTGGGCATGTTCGCAAGTTCTGGAACTCTTGCGGCCTCAGCCGTCCATGATTTAATTCAAGTACTTAAGCAATATAAAAAAGAAATGAGCTTACATAAAGTTGCTGATTATAGGGCAGTAGCTACGGCGGTTTTAAGGATGGTTCGAAATAAAAAGGACGTTATCCGCAAAATCTGCGAGGAAACTGGAATCAATCTGGAGGTGATAGATGGCCAAACTGAGGCCAAGTTGAGTGCTAAAGGGGTGTTATCTACTTTAAATATTTTTAAAACCCCAGCCTTAATTGTTGATATTGGAGGAGGTAGTACTGAACTCATATCTCTAGGAACGGTCACAAGCCAAAGTGTACCTTTGGGCTCCAGCCTATTGAGTCAAAGATTTTTAAAATCTGATCCACCCTTGGCAACTGAAATAGACATGGCCTTTAAGGAAACTCAAAGAATCCTTGAAATCGCCATGAAAAACTTTCCTCAGCCGGCAGTATTGATTGGCACGGCCGGAACAATATCTACCCTGGCCGCAATTGATCTGAAACTAAAGGTATATCAGCCTGCTTTGGTAAATGGTTACACACTTACTAAGGAGAGAATAAAGGAGGTTTTTGACAAATTAACAAGTCTGCCGGCCGTCAAGCGGTGTCAAATCCCAGGGCTTGAAAAGGGACGGGAAGAAATTATTCTTGGAGGGATTATTATCATTCTTTCCTTGATGGAAATTTTAGAGCAACCAGAGTTGATTGTAAGTGAAGGAGGACTTTTAGAAGGCATTTTGGTAGACCTGGCCGAAACTAAAAGAGGCTTAAAAGGTTTGAAATTTATATATTAGGGAGGAAATGCTATGGAAATAAAAGAAGCGCTAACCTTTGATGATGTTTTGCTTGTCCCTGGATATTCAGAAGTATTACCTAAAGAAGTGGACGTTTCTACTCAATTTACTAGCAAGATTAAGCTTAATATTCCTATTGTTACGGCGGCCATGGATACTGTAACCGAGGCTCGGACTGCTATTAGCATTGCCAGGGAGGGAGGGATTGGCATTATTCACCGCAATATGAGCCCTAAAAAACAGGCCCTTGAAGTAGAAAAGGTGAAGAAGTCAGAAAGTGGCATGATTGTTGACCCTGTAACGGTAGAACCAGAACAAAAAATTGCTGAAGTTTTAAAAATTATGCAGGAATACCGGATTTCTGGCGTGCCTGTGGTGAGAGGGAAAAAGTTGGTTGGGATTGTAACGAATAGGGACTTGCGGTTTGAAACTGATTATGAAAAGCCAGTATCCGAAGTCATGACAAAGGAGAACTTAATTACCGTGGAACCTGGCATAAGCCTAGAAGAGGCCAAAAAGGTCTTGCACAAATATCGGATTGAGAAACTGCTGGTAGTCGATAAAAAAGGCAATCTTAAGGGTTTAATTACCATCAAAGATATTATGAAGCTCAAAAAATATCCCAATGCCTGCAAGGATGAGTTGGGCAGGTTGAGAGTAGGTGCAGCCATTGGGGTAGGAAGCGACTGGGAAGAAAGACTTCAGGCCGTAGTAGATGCAGGGGCAGATGTAGTGGCCATTGATGTCGCTCATGGACATTCCAAAAAGGTAATAGATACCTTGAAGGCCATTAAAAGCAACTTTCCTAAAGTGCAGGTAGTGGCGGGCAATATTGCTACTGAAGAAGGGGCCGAAGCCCTGATTAAGGCTGGTGCGGATGCCGTAAAAGTAGGCGTGGGACCAGGCTCTATCTGTACCACAAGGATTGTGGCCGGGGTGGGAGTACCTCAAATTACTGCCATTATGCAGGCTGCCAAGGCAGGGAAAAGGTATGGTGTTCCCATCATTGCGGATGGTGGTATTAAATTTTCAGGAGATATTACCAAGGCCCTGGCCGCAGGGGCGAATGCGGTGATGATTGGAAGCCTTTTTGCAGGCACTGAAGAGAGTCCTGGAGAAACGATTCTCTATCAAGGCCGTACTTATAAACTCTATCGGGGTATGGGTTCTTTGGGGGCCATGAAGGAAGGGAGTAGCGACCGCTACATGCAAAGCCTTGAGTCAGAATTTGGGACAGAGACAAAGCTTGTCCCAGAGGGTATTGAAGGCCGAGTGCCGTATCGGGGACCATTGGCTGGAATGGTATACCAACTTGTAGGAGGGTTACGTTCAGGTATGGGGTATGTGGGAGCACGCAACATAAGGGAGCTCCAACAGAAGGCCAAATTTATACGGATTACCCTGGCTGGACTTAGAGAAAGCCATGTTCATGATGTGATTATTGTCAAGGAGGCACCTAATTACCAGCTTGAAAGGAATGTGTGATGCTTTGCGTTTGACTAAGAGATGAATAGCCCAAGTGGGTGAGTGGGCATTTGCCTGCCATAAACGCAATACCGTGACCCTTGCCATCCTTTTGTTTAAACGGTAAGATAGCATTGTGATGAAAGGACGCTTTTTTATCCAAACCTTTGGTTGTCAGATGAATGTGCATGATTCTGAGTACATGGCCTTTCTCCTTGAGGCCAATGGATATAGGCAGACAAATAATCCCAAAGAAGCCAATATTATTTTACTCAATACCTGTGCGGTGCGTCAAAAGGCAGAGGAAAAGGTATATAGCCTTTTAGGGCGGCTTAAGCCTTTGAAAAAAAAACGGCCTGAGGTAATTATTGGGGTAACTGGATGTGTAGCCCAAAAAGAGGGGCAGCGAATTTTGGAGCGTATGCCTCATGTGGACTTGGTTTTAGGAACCCATCAGTTTTATCGCATTGCTGAGTTTATAGAAACGGTAAAAAGGGAGAGGCAGCAAGTGTGCTGTACAGAATTTAACTACCAACTTGAACCGCCTCAAAGAGTCATTCCTCTCCCAAGGCAAAGTCAGGTGCGTGCCTATGTGACCATTATGCAAGGCTGCAACAATTTCTGCACCTATTGCATTGTTCCCTATGTGAGGGGAAGAGAAATCAGCCGAAAGAGCCAGGATGTTATTGAGGAAGTCAAACGCCTTTTGGATATGGGGATTAAGGAAGTCATTTTACTAGGACAAAATGTGAATTCCTACGGCAAGGATAGAAAGGGCGAAATTAGCTTTGCCGAACTGCTGCGACGTATAGACAAGCTGCCTGGGCTTAAACGCTTACGGTTCATTACCTCTCATCCTAAGGATATTTCAGAAGAGCTTATTCAGGCCTTCGGAGAGCTGGAAAGCCTCTGTGAATACATTCACTTGCCAGCCCAATCAGGTTCGGACCGCATTTTGAAACTTATGAATCGTAAATATACTCGGAGTGAATATCTTCGTAAAATAGAGGCCCTGCGCAAGGTTAGACCCAATTTGGCCATTTCCACAGACCTGATTGTAGGGTTCCCTGGAGAAACAGAAGAGGATTTTAAGCAAACCCTGTCACTGTTAAAAGAAGTGGAATATGACACCATTTTTGCCTTTAAGTATTCTGACAGGCCTCCTGCTAAGGCGGTGAATTTTAAAGGAAAGATTCCCGAAGATGTGAAGAAAGAAAGGCTTGAAGAACTTTTAGAGTTCCAGGCCCCTATTACTCAGCGCAAAAACCAGGCCTTAGAAGGTAAAGTGGTGGAAGTTTTGCTTGACACCAATAGCAAACGAGGTAATCAGCTTTCAGGACGGACCCGTTGTCATCGGGTGGTCAATGTAGCGGCTCCAAAACAACTTATAGGACAAATAGTGCAGGTAAAGATAGAAGAGGCCCTAGCCCACTCGTTGAGAGGAAGGATAATCAATTAAGGGCCTAAAAGGAGGGCCTTTGAAGTGTAGTTTGGAAATAATTAGAGGGATGTCAATCCTCTAACATGGAGGAGAAGAACATGCTTATAAAAGTAGATGTTTTTGGTCTCACCATGGATCCGGTGAGTAATTCTCCCATAGTCATTTTGAAGACATTAGAGGGAGATGAAGCTTTACCCATTTGGATTGGGGTTTTAGAGGCAACGGCCATTGCTAGTGTCTTAGAAGGGGTAAGCTTCTCTCGCCCAATGACCCATGACCTTCTAAAACACACCATTGAAATGCTAGGGGCTAGGGTAGAAAAGGTGGTTGTATGCGATTTAAGAGAAAATACCTATTATGCCATAATTTATCTTAAGGACGACGAGAAGACGTATGAGATAGATGCTCGTCCCAGTGATGCCATTGCCCTTGCTCTACGAGTAGATGCGCCCATATTTGTGGATGAAAAGGTGTTTGAAAAGACCAAAGAAGCGGTTCAGCAAGAAAAGGAAAAGGGAGAAGAGGAAAAGAAATGGGAGGAGATTTTGGAAAAACTTTCTCCTGAGGACTTCACTAAGTACAAGATGTGAGAGATGGGGGAAATCGTTTTCAACTGGATTTTGGTATTGATTTATATGGGAGTGATATTTTTTTTCTCTTCCCAGAGTAGCCTGCCTCAAGTGGTAACAAGCTTTAATGACAAGATATTACATACGGTGGAATATGCCCTTTTAGGTCTTTTGTTTATCAGGGCCACAACTTATACCAGGCCCCGATGGGCGTTTAAAACCCTTTTGATGCTTACTGTTTGTTTTTGCCTTCTTTATGGCTTTTCTGATGAATTTCACCAAAGCTTTGTCCCTGGCCGGGATGCGAGCGGGTATGATGTCCTGGCCGATGGGATAGGTGGCCTTTTAGGGGCATTTGTTTGGAGGATAAGATGTCACTTAAAATGATTGACCTGCATACTCACTCTATCTTTAGCGATGGAGAGCTTATTCCCTTTGAATTGTGTCGGCGGGTGGAGGTGATGGGCTATGGTGCCCTTGCCCTTACTGACCATGCCGACAGCTCTAACCTGGAAACGATTATTGAAGGTCTTAAAAAGGCGGCTCAAGAATGGAATGCGGTTAATTCATCTCTTACACTCATTCCTGGCGTAGAGCTAACGCATGTACCTCCGGCCTTAATCAAGCCTTTAACAGAAAAGGCAAGAAGATTAGGGGCTCAAATTGTAGTAGTGCATGGAGAAACTATCGTTGAACCTGTAGCTCCGGGCACAAATCGGGCTGCCCTTGAGGCCGATATTGACATTCTGGCCCATCCAGGTCTCATTACTGAAGAAGAAGTGCTTTTAGCAAAAGAACGGAATATTTGTTTAGAAATTTCTGGCCGAAAGGGACACTGTTTTAGCAATGGTCATGTAGCCCGTTTGGCAAAGAAATTCGGGGCCAAGTTGGTCATTGATTCGGATGGCCATGCCCCAGGGGACTACTTGAGCTATGAATTTGCCAGGCAGGTAGTCTTAGGGGCAGGATTAACAAAAGAAGACTTTCAAGAAATGCTTAAAAACGCTTGGGAGATTGTGGAGAGGCGGCGAAAAGACTTGGGCTGATATAACAAAAGAGAAGGAGAAAACCTTGCTAACAAATTCTGGTTTATCATCAAATGAAAAACAACCCCAAATAATTTGTCCTTTTTGCCATCAGGTAGTGGTTGGACATCTAGGAGAACACATTAAAAAAGTGCATGGAGATAAATATTTTAAACAAGCAGTCTTAGAAGCCAAAAAAAGCGGTATTTCAGATGAAGAAATCGGGAAACGATTTGGGATATCTTACCGCCAACTTGAACAAATTATTACTGAGAATTATGGGGCAAATGTTAGCACTCTTAATCCCTCTAAAAAGGTTAGAGCCTGGGCACCTAAAAATTTTAAGGAAGAAACTACTACTGTGTGGAGCTTTAAAAGTAGAGGTAATTGGGCAACACATAATGGACGTTATCGGGGTAACTGGTCGCCTTATATTCCCCGCAATTTGATTTTAAAATATACAGAACCAGGAGAGGTAGTTTTAGACTATTTTGTCGGTGGGGGAACAACTGCCATAGAAGCAAAATTGTTAGGGCGTCGTTGCATTGCTAGAGATATAAATCCGGCTGCCATAGCACTTACAAAAGAGAGTTTAAAATTTACCCTACCTAATAATTTATTTAATCACATTTACGAACCAGAAGTATCTGTAGGGGATGCGCGGGATTTAGGAGATATAGCTACAGGTACAATTGATCTTATTTGTGCCCATCCTCCATATGCTGGAATAATAAGTTATAGCTCTGAAGTTGAAGGTGATTTGTCAAAATTGAGTGTCGATGATTTTTTGAAAGAAATGAAAAAGGTAGCCTGGGAAAGCCTTCGGGTGCTTAAACCCGGTGGTAAATGTGCTATTCTTATTGGCGATGCAAGAAAAAAGAAACATGTAATTCCTATTGGCTTTCAAACTATACGCGTATTTCTTAATGCCGGATTTACTTTGCGGGAATTAGTTATTAAAAGGCAGCATAACTGTAAAACTACTGGTTTTTGGTACAAAAGAAGCATTCAATACAATTTTTTACTTTTGGCACATGAATATCTGCCGATATTTGAAAAACCGAAGGTTAATTGTATTGCAGAAAGGCGAACATTTTGGGAATACAAACTACCTTACAGGCGCATTATTAAAAAAGCAGAATTAATTGAACAGGGGAAGCTTGAGACAACAACGGTATGGATTTTTCCCAGAAAACAGCTTGACTCAGAAATAAAACGTAACTTATTAAATCGGTTTGGGAGGAAAGAGTGTGAATTTATAGAAATTGAATTTAATAAAGATAGGCCCAAATTGCAGGCAGAAATAAAAGAAAGTCCTTCCCTTATTTATGTTTCTCCTCCTAACAATCTTGATGACATTAATGCAGCTTTTGGGTATAGGAAAACAATACAAGAAATTGCCGAACAAGCTAGTGAATTTTTACTACCTAATGATTTTTTTGTTGTTGATACAAAAGATGTACGGATTAATGGCGTACTTCAACCTATGGCTTTGTTGTTATGGGATGATTTATCTAGAAACAACAAATTTTCCATAAAAGAAGTTGTTATTGTAGTACCAGAGAATTTATCAGAAGAAAATTCTTTTGAAAGTTCTTCTGAATATTTGCACATTGTGCATAGATATTTACTTATTTTTAGGAAGAGAGAAGTTTAATGAAGCAAACGAAAAGAATAAACATCTATCAACATGAAATAGAACTAAAGCGTTTAAAACTTAAAAATTGTGCCAAGGATGAATTTAGACAGAAATTAGAAAAAATACCTTATAGGGGTTACCACGTTGAAGATATAAGTGATGGACGGCAAATTGTAATTACAAAACCAGGTGGAAAACGCACCTATGGACAGATAAGAAGAGAGGACTTTATGGTATGGATTCATAATCCTAAAGACAAAACTTTATGGCTCATTTCTCATCAGGATATTGGCGATGATTTAAACAAAAAAGGGCAGAAAGATCCTTCCGAAACTATTCGGATTATAGAAGCATTAGAGAAAGTTTTTAATGGTGAAGAACCCGATGAAGTTTTAAAAAGTTATGTTCCACCTTTATCTAATCCTATAGGTGAATTACCAGAAGTTTTGTTAAAAGCATATAAGTGGATTTGGGGACAGGAAGATTGTAATTATCCTAATGGTGAAGGTAGAGATAAGTCAATGAAAGAAATAATAAAGGAAATAAAAGAAGTTTTGGTAAAACAAGTTAAAAAAAGAAAGGAATGATAGGGATATGGCCCCAAACCTTATTTTAAAAAGCAGACATTATCCAAGTCCAGAAAGTTTTGTGGATGATTTTCTTACTACATTAACACCGGGAGTTATTCCACGCGTTGATTTTATCAAGTGGAGTACTATTAAAGAGAAGATGAATAAACTAACTCCTTTTGTTCGGTTTTATACTGCACTTCAAGAGCAAATCAGACAAGGAGTTGAATTTAAAAAGGAGATAGCGGATGCCCTCTTAGCGTGCGATGACCCTTATCCCTATATCTGGTGTGCTTTTGAATTATTAGGCCATACAGATAAAGAATTGGTTACTCAAAAAGACGATCTTAACCTCTCTAATATAGCTACACAAATTCAAAGTGGAAACGAGAACGCAGCTTATCAATTGAGCGAACTTCTTCAAGAATTAGGTTTTGAACAAATTCTAAAACGTACTGACCTTGAAGATGTCCTATTTGGAGTGCAAATTAGACTAGAAACACATCGGCGAAAAAATATAGATGGAAAATTTTTTAAAGAAAAGATTAAGCAGATTCTTAAAAATATTGCTAAAACCGTTGCAGATAAAGTTGGTAAAAACATTGAAGTATCAGAAGAGGTAAAACTTTCGTATGGCAATGGACTGTCTAAAAAAGTAGATTTTGCTATTATAGTGAATGGAGAAAATAAATTTGGTATTGAGGTAAATTTTTATACAGTGCCAGGCTCAAAACCAACCGAAATTAAAAGAAGTTATGGTGATATTAGACAGGGGCTGCTAACTATTGGCGTGGACTTAATTTGGATTACAGATGGAAAAGGCTATCGGAGAATGAAACGTTCTCTCCGTGATGCATATATAATTTTGCCAAATATTTATAACTTTTATCAAACAAAGGAATATCTGGCTGCTGATTTAGTTACTTGTTTGACCATTTAAGCCATAAAAGTTCTAACCTAAAGGTAAGGTAACTATGTCCTTTAAGGATTTTCTTTCTCAAGTGAAAGGTCCCTCGCGGTATTTAGGGAACGAAATCAACAGTATTCATAAAGACCCTTCCAAGGCAAAGGTGAAGTTTGCCCTTTGTTTTCCTGACCTCTATGAGGTGGGAATGAGCCATCTGGGGCTTCAAATTCTTTATCATATCCTTAACCAAGACAGGCGGGTGGTGTGTGAGCGGGTTTTTGCCCCCGATACAGACCTTGAAGGCCTTTTGCGAAGGCATAATGTCCAACTGGGTACTTGGGAATCTGGCATTCCTTTGAAAGACTGTGATATCCTTGGGTTCAGCCTTCAGCACGAGCTTTGCTATACCAATATTCTCAACATCTTGCATCTTGGTGGCATTCCCATTTACGCCCGCCAAAGGGATGAACGCTTCCCGCTTGTGATTGCAGGGGGACCTGGAGCAGTTAATCCGGAGCCCTTGAGTCCCTTTATAGATGGATTTTTTATTGGGGATGCCGAAGAGGCCATCACGGAAATGATAGAGATCTTTTTGGAATGGAAGCAACAAGGAGGCAAGAGAGAAGAAATTTTGAGAGAACTGGCCAAAAGGGTTTCAGGTTTTTATCTCCCCTTTTCCTTTTTCCCTAGATATCATTTAGATGGGACTATTAAAGAAATAGAAAACTTGGTTCCTGGGTATGAAAGAATCCCAAGAAGGGTCATTGCTGACTTAAATAAGATTCCTTTTCCCACTTCTCCTATTGTTCCCTATCATAGACCCGTTCATGATCGCTTATCTATAGAGGTGGCCCGGGGTTGCACTCAAGGCTGTCGTTTTTGCCAAGCAGGTTTTATTTACCGTCCGGTGCGAGAAAGATCTCCTGAAAACGTGTTTAAACTGGTGGAAGAAGGGTTAAAAAACACAGGTTATGAAGAGGTATCTTTGCTTTCTTTAAGCATTGGAGATTACCGCCCCTTAAAGGACCTCTTGCCTGCCTTGATGGATAGATTAAGCCCTGAAGGCATCGCTTTAAGTTTGCCTAGTCTCAGAGTAGGAACAATTACCCCAGAAATGATGGCCCAAATCAGTCGGGTGCGCCGCACAGGTTTTACCATGGCCCCTGAGGCCGCTACGCAAGAGATGCGTGACCGCATTAATAAAAAAATCACTGAAGAAGACCTCTTAGAAACCGCCAAGGAAGTATTTGCTCGGAAGTGGCCTTCCTTGAAGCTTTATTTTATGATTGGCTTGCCAGGAGAAACACAGGAAGATATTGAAGCCATTGCCGAACTGGGGAAAAGACTGGTAAAACTGGGACGACATAGGTTTCAGGTTACAGTAAGCGTTTCTACCTTTGTTCCTAAACCTCATACCCCATTCCAATGGGAAAGACAAATTCCTTTAGAAGAAAGTCGGGCCAAAATTAACTTCTTACGCAAGATGGGCTGGAAATATGGTTTTAGAGTAAGGTGGCACGAACCAGAACAGAGTTTTTTGGAAGGGGTGTTTTCCCGAGGAGACAGAAGACTTCATGAAGTAATCCTTAGGGCTTGGCTTAAAGGAGCCCGCTTTGATAGCTGGCGAGATCGGTTTCAATTTTCTATCTGGAAGGCAGCCTTTGCCGATGCTAGGCTTGACCCTTATTTCTACCTTACCGAAAGAAGCAAGGACGAAATCCTACCTTGGAATAGAATTGACATCGGAGTAAGTCATGAGTTCCTATGGCAAGAGAAATTGAAGTCAGAGAGGGGAGAAATTACCCATGACTGTCGGTATAAAGGGTGTCAGCATTGTAATTTGTGTGATTTTAAAAATCTAAAACCCGTCCTTTATAAATCGGCTGAGATTTCCATTGTAACTTATGCCAAACTCAAAGCCCCTCAAAGATACCGCTTGACCTTTGCTAAAACACAAGAGGCAAAATACTTTGGACACTTGGAATTAGGTAATATTTTTCAGCGAGCCCTTAGAAGGGCAGGCTTCCGTCTTGTTTATACCCAGGGATTTCATCCCTTACCCAAAATAACATTTGCTGTAGCCTTGCCCGTAGGAGTAGAAAGCTTAAGCGAGTTAATGGACATAGAAATTTATGGAGATTTTGAACCAAACGAAATTCTGACTCGTCTTAACTCTTGCTTGCCTTCGGGATTAAACATTAATCATGTCCAAAAGATTCCTCATAACGCAAAATTAGCACCACCTTTAGCCCAAAGATTTCTTATTGATTTTAACGGTTTGGAGATAGATAAACAAAAGGTAGCCAGCTTTCATTCTTGCCAGGAGTTTAAGTGGCAGGTGATTCGTAAGGGAAAGGTAAGACAGCTTGATTTAAAAAAGTTGGTGAAAGACATTACCATAGTGGATGATAGTAAATTGATGATCTTGCTATCCCTTAGTAAAGAGGGAGGGATTAAGATATCTGAGGCCGTGATGGCCATTTGGGGGTTAAAAAAGGATGATCTTTCACGTCTACAAATAATTAAAGTAGAGGAATTGAGATGATTTCTGAATTAGCTTTGAATGTTCGTCCTCACGAAATTAGACTAGCTGTTTTGGAAAATGGATTACCGGTGGAATATTATATTGAACGCACGGTAGAACCCGGTCTGGTAGGAAACATCTATCGGGGGCGGGTTTTAAGAGTTCTTCCAGGTATGGAAGCGGCCTTTGTGGACATTGGTTTAGATAAGGCAGGTTTTTTATATGTCTCTGATGTTTTGCCTCAGATATGGGACCTAAATGGGGAATTTGTTCCCTTGCCGAGCGGGAGGAAGGAATATCGGATAGAAGCCCTTTTACAGCAAGGCCAAGAAGTTTTGGTTCAAGTGGCCAGAGAGGCCATTAGCACCAAAGGTCCGAGAGTTACTACGCGGATTACCCTGGCAGGTCATTATCTAGTGCTTTTGCCTTTATTCGATTATATAGGTATTTCCAGACGGATTGAAGATGAAAAGGAACGGAACAGGTTACGCCAGATTGTGGCTGAAAATAAGCCAGAGGGAATAGGTTTTATCATCCGCACTGCCAGTGAAGGTGTAGAACCAGATAAAATCATTCATGAGATGAAAAGGCTCATCTCTTTATGGCAAAATATTTTAGAGAAAAAAAGGAATACTCCTTTACCCGGACTGGTTTATCCTGAGCCAGACTTGTGCATAAGGGCCCTTAGAGACTTCTTTGGCCAAGATACCAAACGATTGGTCGTAGATGACAAACAGGCATATGAACGCTTGTTGGAATATGCGGAAAATTTTTTGCCCCATTTTAAACATTGCCTTGAACTCTACCAAGAAGAAGAACCATTATTTGAAAGGTTAGGCATTGAACGAGGAATTAAACAAGCCTTACAACCTACTGTTTCTCTGAAATCTGGCGGATATCTTGTCATTGAAAAGACCGAGGCCTTGGTAGTTATTGATGTAAACACAGGAAGCTTTGTGGGAGAAGATAATTTAGAAGAGACCATTGTCCAAACAAACTTGGAGGCTGCCCAAGAAATTGCTCATCAATTAAGACTCAGAGACCTGGGGGGAATCATTATTATTGATTTCATTGATATGCAGAAACCAGAGGATAAAGAGGCAATATTGTCAGCTTTGGAAGAGGCCTTGAAACGGGATCGGAGCAAAACCAAGATCTGTCACATGTCAGAACTTGGTCTAGTAGAAATGACCCGTAAACGGACCCGGGAGGACCTCCAAGAATATCTATGTGAACCGTGCCCTTATTGCCAAGGCAGAGGATTTGTAAAGTCCAAACGCACTCTTTGTTATGAAATCATTAGGGAATTGGAAAAGACTAAAAGCATCGCTCGCAAAATTGGTCTTAAGGCCAATCCTGAGCTAATTCAATACATAAAAGAAAAGGAATGGAAGACGTGGAGCTTAGCACTTGAAAAAAATAACAAAGAAGTTGAGTTTATTTCAGCCCCCCAATTTCATATTGAAGACTATGAAATTATTGAAATTTGGTAGAATTTTTAATAAACATAATTTGGGCCGAAAGGGAGAAGAACTGGCAAAAAGATGGTTGAAAAAGTATGGTTATGTCATTCTGGAGACAAATTATAGAAGCAAATTGGGTGAAATTGATATTGTGGCCTTAGATGAAGGTGTTTTGGTCTTTGTAGAGGTCAAGACAAGGAGTTCCTCTCGGTTTGGATCCGCTAAAGAGGCCGTAGATAGAAATAAACAAAAAAGGATTATAAGAGTGGCTCAAGAATATTTAAAGCGATTCTGTCCTCATAAGAAGGTTAGGGTGAGGTTTGATGTTGTAGGAATTGATTTGGCTCAAAATTCCCTGGAGTTGATTAAAGGAGCCTTTGAAGCCGATGAATAAAACAGGCATCCTTTATGTAGTTTCTACCCCTATTGGAAACTTGGAGGATATTACCCTTAGGGCCTTGCGTGTCTTAAGGGAGGTTGATTTGGTGGCTGCAGAAGATACTCGCCAAACCAAGAAACTCCTTTCTTACTATGATATTAAAGTGCCGGTCATCAGTTATCGGGAAGAAAATAGGCAAAGGCAAGGTCAAAGGATTTTGGAAGATCTCGAAGATGGTAGGAACATTGCCTTGGTGAGTGATGCTGGTACCCCTTGCATTTCAGACCCAGGAGTGCATTTGGTAAATTTGGCTTGGCAAGCAAACATAAAAGTTTGCCCTATACCTGGTCCTACAGCAATAATGACTGCCCTGAGTGTGGCAGGAGTTCGAACGCACCCTTTTGTTTTCTTGGGTTTTTTGCCTCAAAGGAAAGGGAGAAGGAAAAGACTTTTTGAGACATTAAAAGGCTTGTCTTATACCATTGCCTTTTACGAATCCCCCCATCGTTTTTTGGACACTTTAAAAATATTGGCCGAAATATTTAAGGATGCCTTAGTGATAGTTGCTCGAGAGCTAACCAAAAGGCATGAAGAGATAAAAAGGGGTAGCCCAGAGCAACTTCTGGATTATTACAAAAAAAAAGGCATAAAGGGTGAGTTTACGATAATCATTGCCAGAAAGGTTTGATTATTTATTTTTAAGGAAGGTAAAATTTAATTTATTATGAATAATAAAAATTTAATATCTGATAAGCTTTGTCAAATAGCTTGGGAAAAGACAAATGAAGCCATTTTGTTTTTAGATGAAAAAGGGATTATCTTTGATTGTAATCCCGCTTCGCTTACCATATTTGGGTGTGAATCTAAAGAGGAATTAATTGGCAAAGGCCCTCTTGACTTTTCGCCCCCTCAGCAACCTGATGGTAAGACCTCTGCCCTCAAGGGCAAAATTATATTTAAAGAGACCCTTAGGAGGGGATATCTAATCTTTGATTGGGTCCATGTTCGCAAGGATAGAACTCAGATTCACACAGAAATAATCCTTAATGCAGTTGAGTTAGAAGGAAAAAAAGTCATGATTGCCTTTATAAGGGATATAACTGGCCGAAAGCGCACTCAGGAAGAATGTATGCGGCTGCGTCAAATTGAAGCCATTGGGACTATGGCAGGTGGAATTGCCCATGACTTTAACAACATCCTTAATGCCATTATTGGTAGCGCAGAGCTTTTGTATTCTCGTATTAAAGACTCTAATCTCAGATATTGGATAGAAGTTATCTTTAACCAAAGTCAAAAGGGAGCAGAACTTGTTAGACAACTGCTAGATTTTGCTCGTAGAAGTCACGTTGAGGCCAAGCCCTTTAATATTAGGCCTCTAATCAAAGAAGTAGTAAAAATGTTAAAGAATATATTGCCCGAAAATATAGAAATTTCCTTTAATTACACCCCGAGAAAAGATTATATTGTGGAAATTTCTCCCACTGATTTGCAAGAAATCATACTCAACTTGGCATCTAATGCAAGGGATGCTATGCCTGAAGGAGGAAGGCTCCAAATTGAATTATCCCTAAAAAGGGTTGAAGGGAACAACATTCCTCCAGGGGATTATGTAGTCCTTTCGGTGCAAGACACAGGTATGGGGATGTCTAACGAAGTCTTAGAACGGTGTTTGGATCCATTTTTTACTACAAAGCCTCAAGGGAAAGGAACCGGAATGGGGCTTACTCATGTATATGGACTTGTAAAGCAACATAAGGGGTATATTCACATCAAGACCAAGGAAGGGAAGGGAACAACAGTAGAAATTTTCTTCCCGGCCCTAAAGGCAACCGAAATAAACAAAATTTCTTCACTAAAGGAAGCTACAAAGGAAACTTCGTTTAGAAAAACCTTATTGGTTATAGAAGACGATGAGACGGTTTTGGAGGTAATTAAGGGCATACTCCAATCCATGGGGTGCCGAATTTTAACAGCTAGAAATGGAAAAGAGGGGCTAGAAATTTATAAAAAGGCTTATCCTAATATTGACTTAGTAATATCTGACATTGTTATGCCAAAACTAGACGGAATGTCTTTCTATAAAGAGGCTAAGAAGCTTAATCCCAATTTGAAGGCCCTGTTCATTACAGGATACAGCATAAAAAATTTTATTAGGGAGATAGATGGAAAGTTCGAAATTTTGCCTAAGCCTATTATTTCATCAGAATTGATAAAGAAGGTAGAAGGGTTATTGCAGAATAGAAGTGGAGAGAATAATGCCTAAGGATAAAGTTATTCTTGCTGTAGATGACGAAGAGTTCAATTTGCAGTTAGTGAAAGAATTTTTGGGGAGTAAATACAACATTGTTACTGCCTCCAATGGTAAAGAAGCTTTGGAAAAGATCAAACAAACCATTCCTGACCTTATCTTGCTTGATATCAGTATGCCAATTATGGATGGGCTTCAATTTTTAAAAAAGATTCGAAATCTGTTGGAACAAAAACATATTCCAGTAATTGTTCTCACTGGTTTTCCTGACCGCAAAAATAAGATCACAGCCCTTTCCCTTGGTTGTTGGGATTTTATTTCCAAACCTATAGATTTTATTGAGTTGGAATTGAGAGTAGACAATGCCTTGGAATTAAAGTCTTATAAGGATGAGTTGGAACGAAAAGTCCATCAAAAGACCAAGCAGTTACAACAAGCCTATAAAGAGATAAAGGAAACCCAGCTTGAAATCGTAAGAAGATTGGGTAAGGCAGCCGAGTTTAGAGACGACGAAACCGGTGAACACATTATTAGGACAAGTAATTATGTCCAAATTTTGGCCCAAGGTCTTGGCCTATCGCAGCCGAGATGTGAGCTTTTATATTATGCCTCACCTATGCACGATATAGGTAAAATTGGCATCCCTGATTCTATTTTGCTTAAACCAGGTCGCTTAACTCGAGAGGAATTTGAAATTGTTAAATTGCATACTATCATTGGGGCCGAAATCCTTTCCGGCACAGAACTGCCTCTCCTAGAGCAGGCAAGAGAAATGGCCCTTAGTCATCACGAATGGTGGAATGGGAAAGGATATCCTTATGGATTGAAAGGGGAACAAATTCCTTTATCAGGGCGGATTATGGCGGTAGCGGATGTATTTGATGCCTTGACCAATGACCGGATTTACAAAAAGGCCTGGCCTGTAGAAAAGGCCCTAGATTATATAAAAGAGAATGCCGGAATCCAATTTGACCCTCAAGTTACAAAGGTATTTTTTGAACTTAAAGATGAAATCCTATCCATAAAGAGGAAGTATCGGGATACAAGCGTCAGGCCCAAATTAATAAATATTCTTGACAAAATAAAGACCTTTAGAATAAGCCAGCCTAAAGGAAAGGAATGATTAGAAAAAGGCCCTGTGTCTTTACAGACACAGGGCATAAAATTAAAGACCAAAGTTGCCGGTATCTACCCATTCATTTTTAAACAATGTCCACCAGTCCCTGGCCAATCTCTTCAACACGTATTGATAAGGAAGCCAACCATATCCTTTATCTCCCCATCCAGTTCCCCAAGAGTTTCTAATCAACAAGGCCCCTGTGGTTTCTAAATTGCAGTTATTGTTTTTTATCTTCATTTGATCATCATATCCTACAGCCACTATAGCATGACCTCCTAAAATTCTTTCTCTGGGGCAAGGGAAAGGGATTTTTCCTGTCTTGTGTGCTTGGCGGATAGAGCTATAGACCGTAAACCCAAACATACTGGGCCATCCAAAGGCAAGTAAAAATTTTATTCTCAATAGAAGCAAGCTAGAGGAAATTCCGGGTGAGTCAAGCCTGACATACTTTATGGCTTGGTAATTTTGGGCAAAAGCATAACAGAAGGCAGGTGGTTCTTTATCAAAATCTGGTTTGGTAGTAGTATAAGGCCAGTATTCTTCAGGTGGAACACCAAAGAGCACCATTGCCCCCATGGTAGTTCTCAAAAAGGCACCAGTGTCTCCAGTCCAATGAAGCAAATTCCGAGTAGCTTTATACAAAAAGAGACGAGAAGCATCAATATATTTCCCAAAGGCACGACGTTCAAAATACTCTAATATCCCTACGCCAGCATGTGCCGTGCATGAACCCAATGCCCCTTGATTTTCAATTCTGGAACACCATGGTCTTAAATCTACTTGATGGGGAAGACTTAATTTCTCTGCCTTTTCTACATCAAGTCCTGCCTTATGCAAATCCGGTTTTATAGATTCATGTTCTATAGTATAGTCCCTAAAATCTGGAAGGTCTGGAAGCCATCCTAGACCTAAGTTAATGCCTATTTTCATTTCTTGTTCTTCTTGCGATGTCATTTTGACCTCCTATAATTTTTATCCCTTGCTTGTATCTCAGCATGAATTCATATCACCCCCTTTAAAAAAATAATTCAAATCCAACTGCAAAAACTTGCCTTGTCCTTCTAAATCCTCACCTCCTTTGCTCTTTATCCCACCTCCCTTAGCTAGAATCACCATCAAGTTAATTTCCTTACCCATGTCTTAGGGGTAAATTTAATTTCTCTATTTAACGGACTATCATAATAATCTTATAGAGAGTTTATCTCTATAAAATGTAAATCATGAACCAAAATGGCTGCCTTGTTACATTTTTTTCATATAAATTAACTTTTTTTAGAAAAAAAATCTAATATATTTCTCTCAAGCAATATCCATACCACTATTTTTTATCGGAAAAATCGTCTTTAATTATTAACCTTTTGACTTCCAAGAAGGACATGCAATAGAGTTTTAGTTAAGCGAGCCTAGAAATAAATCTACACACATTGTAGTTTATGCTCCAAATTATGGAGTTATTTATGACTCGGTTTTTTGTTGCCTGTTTTTTCTGACTAATTTAATAGTTAAGGATAGAGACAGAAGCTTCCGGATTTGGCAATAATCCTAAAATGTGATAAAATAAAAAAAAGTAGTCGAGGAAATCAAATGTTTAAAGAAGGTGACTTAGCAGTTTATCCATCTCAAGGTGTAGGCCTGATTGAAGCCATAGAGACAAAAGAAGTTGGGGGGCAAAAGCAACAATTTTACATTATGCGCATCTTGGAAAATGGGATGATTATTATGGTCCCTACAAATAATGCCCAGCATGTGGGGTTACGCCCCATTATTCCTGAAGAAGAAGTGGATAGGGTTTTTTCAATTTTAAAAAAGAATCCTCCTCCAATCGATCATGATGCAAGCTGGAACAGGCGATATAAGGAATATGTGGAGCGTCTCAAGGCAGGCTCAATTTACGATGTGGCTGAGGTATTAAAAACCCTTGTAGTTCTAAGCGGAGAAAAGGAGCTTTCCTTTGGAGAAAAAAAACTTTTAGATACCGCTAGAAAATTGTTAGTAAAAGAGATTTCTATTGCTAAACACTGTCCAGAAGAGGAAGTAGATAATCAAATCAAGGATATTCTTCAATTATAAAGGTGAAGACTGCTTTTGCCCAAACCTACACAGTTACCGTTAAAAATGAACACAAAAGGTTAGACCTATTTTTGGCTGAGGTTAGTGGAATTGCTCGTTCTCAGATCCAAAGAGCCATCAGAGAAGGATTAGTTAAAGTTGATGACAAGGTAGTTTTAAAGCCTAATTACCGTTTGAAGAACAATCAAAGTGTATTTTTTACCCCTTTGCCACCAGAAGAAAGCAAATTGGAGCCAGAGGATATTCCGCTGGATATCCTTTTTGAAGATGAGCATATTATTGTCGTTAATAAACCTTCAGGGCTGGTAGTTCATCCTGCCCCAGGCCATTTTACTGGCACCTTGGTTCATGCCTTGTTGAACCATTGTCATGACCTTTCAGGCATTGGTGGGGTTAAGAGACCAGGTATTGTTCATAGATTAGACAAGGATACCTCAGGGGTACTTTTGGTAGCCAAACACGACAAGGCTCACTTAGATTTAAGCGAACAATTTAAAAATCGAATTATTCAAAAGCAATACCTGTGTGTGGTATTAGGACAACCGAATCAAACTTGGGGTGAGGTTAACTTCCCCATTGGTAGACATCCTACAAATCGCAAAAAGTTTTCCATTCATACTAAAACCCCCAGAGAGGCCCTTACCTTGTGGAGGTTAAGAGAGGGATATAAATATTGTTCCCTGTTGCTGTGTTTGCCTAAGACAGGACGTACTCACCAAATAAGGGTGCATCTAACGGCTATAGGCCATCCCATTATTGGAGACCCTCTTTACCTGAAAAAAAGCCGGCTTGGCAAAATAGAAGACAAAAAGGTCAGGCTTATATTAAAACAGACACCCCGATTGATGCTTCATGCCTGGCGTATTTCTTTTATACACCCTATAAGCGGGAAAGAAATGCAGTTTGAAGCCCCAATTCCTGACGATATGAAAAAACTTATCCAAGAAATAAAAAAGGCTTCATTTGAAGCGGTTTAATCTGAAGGTCTTTGTTTATCCAAGGCAAATTCTCTCAAGAGATAAACGTAATAGTGCAGGCTTGAGAGGAGAAGTGCCCCACCAATAGTAGTGTAGATTACGGCCAAATAGTGTTTGGGCAGAGAAGAGTGTCTTAGGCCAATTCCCAAGGGCACCATGATGCCAATTATAAGATAGCCCTTCCATTCTTGGAAGGCGAAGACACAGCACCTTTCTGCCATAAGAGAAATGCGCCTGATGTTTTTCCTGGCAATCTTGGAGAAACCAAATCGGTAAACAATTAACGCCGCCCCACAGCCCAAAAGACCTAGGGCCATTGCCCATTGGTGAGCAATGGGTTTGAGCCAGCCATAGGCCAGATGACAAAGTGCTATTCCTACACCACTCCACATCAGTCCGGATAAAACAAAGAGCCAATGTCTGGGAACAGCCGGTTTCAGTTTAAGCCACATTGCCTCCGCTCCCCAAAAAAATGGATATTTTGTATTATACCTTCATTGTCTTTTGAAAACAAGCACACATTTACATTGAAAACGTTTTATGATAAAAAACTTGAAATAAAGGGATTTTATGTTCATAAATGTTATTTTGTCTCCATTTTTGCACTAAGATACTTCAATTGTGAGAGAGAACTTTTGATTCTTATGGGATTTAAAAACAGGCTTAAAGATATTATTAATTTTTCAGGTATAAGCATAAGCAAATTTGCTGAAATTTGCGGAGTATCAATTTCTAGTCTCCAGAGGTACTTAGATGGTAAGAATGAACCCAAAGTTTCATTTTTGAAAAGGCTGGCTTCTCATTTCAATGTAAATTTGAATTGGCTTTTGACAGGTGAAGGAAACCCTTATTTAAGAGAAAAACCAACCTTGGTTTGTCTTTATCCTGAATTGCCTTTGCTAGGGCAAAGGTATTTTTTAATTCCAGAGATAAATGCAAAGGTAGCTTCAGATTTAGAAGATATAAACATAGAAAAAATTGTAAATTGGTTTGCATTAGATTATGAACGATTGAAACAATGGGGGTTTTCTTCTCCAGAGCAGATAAAGAGACTCTTCATTCTGAGGATGAGTGATCATGGTATGGGCTTTTCTCTTTGTGGGAAAAGCGCTGCCTTAATAGATACTAACATTGAAAATATAAATCATATTATTCCAGGAAATGCTTATTTAATTCGGCGCTATGATAATACCCTTTGTGTTCGTAGACTAATTTATGAAAGTCAAAAGATTTTTTGCATTCCAGAAGATTGGATTAATTATAAATGTTATGAAATAAAAGTTTCTTCTTCTGAAGAGATTTCTAAATATGTTTTGGGCAAAGTCATTTGGTTTTGTAGAAGCTTCATTTAGCCATCCTCTTGAACAATCAAAAGAGGATGGCCGTTATTTTTCAGCTTAATGTCTAAATTATTTCTCTAATTTCTTCTTGAGTCAAAACCTTATCAATATCCAATAAAAGAACAACTTTATTTTTTACCTTTGCAATGCCACTTATAAATTCTATATTTACACTTGTTCCGAATTGTGGAGGCATTTCTATGTCTTTGCTTGAAATGTTTATCACTTCGGATACGCTATCAACTACAATACCTATAAAGGTAGTTTGAGAATCCGAAATGAGAATTTCTACCACGATAATACAAGTTTTTTCATCATATTCTTTTGATTCCATCCCAAATCTGAGCCTCAGATCAATTACAGGAATAATCTTTCCTCGCAAGTTTATAACCCCTTTTACGAATTCAGGGGCTTGAGGCATAGGAGTAATATCTATAAGCCCAATAATTTCCTTAATTTTCAAGATTTTGATTCCAAATTCTTCGTTCCCCAACCTAAAAGTTAAATATTTTTCTAGATTTGCACCTTTTTTCATACGTTGACTGCTGGATATCTCCATTTTAAACCTCCTAAAATTCCTCAAAATCACCTTCTAAAGGAATGATGTCCTCTGGGGCTTTTTTGCCATTTTTTTTGGGAGTTTCTTTTTTAAGTTTTGTTTTGATTTGGGGAAGAGCCTTTAGTTTTTGAGTTGATTTTTTCTTAAGAGGTGTGGCTGTTACATATTTTATTTCGGTTTGAGTTTCTTTTTCATCTACTTTGAAGTGTTTCATCATTCCTACTAGACTTTCTACTTGTCCTTTCAATTCTTCACTAGCAGAGGCAAGCTCTTCGGCATTAGCTGCCATTTGTTGGGTAACCTTATCCATTTCTGAAATGGCAATATTTACTTGAGAGGTTCCTTGGGTTTGTTCTTGAGAAGCAGCAGCAATTTCAGCCACTAAACTAGCCACTTTGTTTGCAAATTCTCCAACTTTATCAAAATTCTCATCAACTCTTTTTGCTAAATCCAAGTTGGCACGAATGTTTCTTACTGTTTTTTCAATCAATTCAGCGGTATCTTTAGCTGCTACTGCGGTTCTCTGAGCCAGATTTCTCACCTCGTCGGCCACAACCGCAAACCCCATTCCAGCTTCTCCAGCCCTGGCGGCCTCTACCGCGGCGTTTAAGGCTAACAAATTTGTCTGAAAGGCAATTTCATCGATACTTTTGACAATCTTTTGAGTTTGTTCAGCCAATTTGGCCATGTCCTCCATAGAGACTGTAAGCTGTTTCATAGAGGTTTCAGTTTCTTTAGTTATCTGAGCTGTTTGCTTCATCAATTGATCTGTCTGGAGGGCATTATCGGCATTTTGTTTGGCCATAGAGGATATTTCTTCCATAGAGGCAGAAGTTTCTTCTAAAGAGGCCGCTTGCTCGCTGGCGCCTTCGGCCAATTGTTGAGAAGAAGCTGCTACTTCTGAAGCGGCTGTGTTTATTTGTTCCCCCCCGATTCTGACATTAGCAATAATTGAGGCCAAACTACCAATTGATTTATTAAACCAAAGGGCTAATTGGCCAATTTCGTCTTTAGTATTTAAGTTCCATCTTTGGGTTAAATCCCCTTCAGCGATGGCTTTGAGAACAGGAACGGCTTGTTGAAGTGGTCTAGAAATAGCATTGCTAATTAAAGTGATAAGAATAAAAATCAGCAAGGAAAAAAATACAATACATCCAATAAAAATATTTCTACCTTTGATATATAATTTGTTAGATTTGTTATACATGGCCTTACTGGTTTCATTTTCTACTTTTATAAGTTCAACTATTCTGTGAGTAATAGCGTCAATAGTAGGATAAAGCTTAGTGTTGGCTAGAGTTTTCAGAGTTTCTAGGTCATTTTGTTGTAAGGCCTGATTTAATTCTGCTACCAAACTTTGACTTGCTTTTATTTGTTTCTCAATATCTTTAGTCAATTTTTCTTCTTCCTCAGATTTTGGTGTTTGTAAATAGGCCATCCAGCTTGTTTTTATTCTTTGTTGGGAACTTGTAATATCCTCAATAGCCCTTTCATTGGAAATTTGCCTAGATGTAGCTTTATGAACTGCATCCATTAGGTTTACGGCCCATCCTTCATGAACATCCTGTAGCTGTTCCAGAGAAACTCTGGCGGCGTAGATTTTTTTCAAATTGGATAGAATGTTTTGGGAAGTTTTTAATCCCAAGACCCCTATAGATACTATGCCTATTACACCAAGAAAACTAACAATAACCAGGCGTAACTTTACCGAAAGATTTTTGAAACCTTGAAACTCCATTTTCCTTTCCTCCTTTCAAAAAATTTGCCTTTTATTTTTTGTAATCCCTTAAACATAAATAGGGCTCGAAATTTTAAGACATATTATCCCCCCCTTCTTTATTTTTTATTGTCTATCCGAGGCAAAAAGAAATAAAAATTAGCTCCTTTGCCAAGGATGTTTTGGCACCCAATTTGGCCTCCCAATTCTTTCACTATTCTGTGTGCTACTGTTAATCCCAATCCAATTCCGCCCTTTTTGGTGGTAAAATAAGGTTCAAATATTCTATGGGGGATGTTTCTATCTATTCCAGGGCCTGTGTCAATTACGCTGACCTTCACATATTTGCCAGGTTTTAGTTCAGAGTTTTTCTTAAAATCTTCTTGTCTTATTTCTACATCTTCAATTTTTATTGTAATTTCTCCTTCATTTCCCATAGCTTCGGCGGCATTGATACACAAGTTAAGAAGAATTTGATAGATTTGAAGAGGGTCTGCTTTTACAAATCCTTTACTATTAATCTCAAGCTTCATTTTGATTTTTTGAGATATAAATCTTCGGAGAAATTCAAAAATTTTTTTAGTAGCATGGTCTAAACGAAGGGGAACCGGGGTGGCCTCTTTAAAACGACTAAGGGCCAAAATTTGGCCAATTAAATCTTTAGCCCAAAAGGCCGTTTCATTTATTATTTTTAATTTTTCATAAACAAATGTATTTTGAGGAACTTTTTTTAAAAGAATTTCTGAGTATGCCAAAATAGGAGAAAGCAAATTATTGAAATCATGAGAGATTTCGGCCGCAAAAGAACCTAAAGAAGCCATTTTTTCTAATCTTTGCTGAAGTTCAAGCTCTGAACTTTTGTCAGAAATTACAAAGACATAAAATGATTCATTGTTATGTTCTAGGTTAATTGGGCTTGCTATGAGATAGGCATTGAGAGTTTTTTTGTGTCCTTTCTCATCTTGAGAATCAAGAGGGATAAAACCTTGCCATTTTTGTCCTTGGGTTAAGGTTATATTGATATTTTCACACTCCTTTTTGTTTTTTTTATTGAACAGCAACCCCAAAATGTTTGTGTTTATCAATTCATCTGGTGACAGTTTTATAAAATGCTGAAAAACACTGTTGGCCCATTTAATGCGCCAATGTTTATCAGTAATGGCAAGGGCTATTTTTAGAATATCAAAGGCAACTTTGTAAACTTGATTTTCAATAGACACCTTTTCTACTGATTCAATATCTATGAAACTGATGACCCAATTTTTATCCAAAGGGCAGATACTAAGGTGCATTTGCCTTAAATTGGCATTTCTATCAATAAAATTAATTTTATGTTCAAAATATGTTTTTTTAGGAGATGTAAGAAAATTTTGGATTTTTACGATGTCTTCTGATTGGAAAAATACCTGCCATGAGAATTGGTACTCTATATCTTGTTTACAATATCCAGAGAGTTTTTCAAACTCCTTATTGGCAAAAATTATTTTTCCTGTCTGATTAATAATTATTTTAGGAAGTTCTTCTTTGAAGGATAGCGGAGGTAAAAACATATCTCTTGCAAAAATGTACATTTCAATTCATTTCTGAAAAGAAAATTAGCATAAATGAACAACAAAAGCAATTTTTTTTTTTTTTTTTTTTTTTTTTTTTTTTTTTTTTTTTTTTTTTTTTTTTTTTTTTTTTTTTTTATAAATTTTTTTTTTAAATTTCTACTTTTT
>JALWFG010000014.1 GCA_027038965.1 Candidatus Desulfofervidaceae bacterium
ATAAAAAGTACTATTATTAATTCTACTAATGCAAAGCCCCTCACTGTAATTCCCAGCTCTTTATATCGGCATTTACTCCTTCTCCTCCTTCTTTACCGTCTGCACCAAGACATATAATTTCATAGGGTCTGTTGTTGTCTCCAGGAGAACGATATATATATGGATTTCCCCAAGGATCATTTGGTACCTTGTGAGTGTCTAAATAGCCTCCTGGTTTGTAATTCCTGGGAATTGGAGGAATTGTAGGTTTTTCTATCAATGCCTTTATACCCTGCATTGTGGTAGGATACATACCATTGTCCATTTTATACATTTTAAGGGCTGTTTCCATTGCTTTAATATCGTTTTTTGCCTTTACAACCCGTGCCTCATCAGGCTTTTCCATAATTTTAGGCACTAAAAATGACGCCAAAATTCCCAATATAACTATAACAACTAAAAGCTCTATTAAAGTAAACCCCTTATTATTCATTTAAATTTGCTCCTATTATTTTTTATTCCTATTTAAAGTAAAATGGGGCAAAAATCAAGACATGAGAAAATCTTATAAAATATCTACATAGCTTTCAATAGCCCATAACAAGTTCTAAAAAAACTAAATGTAGGTTCTAGGTGTTAGGTTATAGCTTTTGAAATTTATTTAGGGGGTGGTGATTAGCCTAACACCCAAAAACCAAAATTTAATACCTAAAAGCTAATGTCTCATATATAACCCTGTCCTCACTCATATTTTTTATATCTCTGCAGGAACCTGCCATCGCAAGTTATCTTTTGTTTTTTTATTTTTTACAATGAATTAAAGATGGCTTGCAATCCATCTTGCAATGGTTTAAAAAATGAGAAAAATATTGACAATAATATTGAAATAGGGTTAAAAATCTACAATTTTTTTTCTATTAACAATTAATACTAGGCTTTAGGCTTTCATCCTAGTCAGGGGAATCTCGTGACTTTATCGCACAAAGGCTAGGTCGTCTTCAGTGCCCCCCAAGAAAGAAATGATTTTTCGTCAATTTTAAAGGGGGGTATATCACAAAAAAGCATAGGAGATAAACCATCTCTAAATTGCTTGCGTTTATTGTAGATTTTTTTAAATTCACAGGTCTAAATTCCAATCTAAAATGGGCTAAAGATCCTTTCTTTTATATGACCTTATTTCTTTCACTTCCAGTGAAAATGATTATAGTGTTGTTAAATCCCTTTTCAAGACCTTTTTCTTTTTTATTTTTAATATATTTATTAATTCCTGCATTTTCAGAAGAACTGTTCTTTAGAGGACTTTTAATACCTATATTTTCTGCATCTCTAAAAGGTAAAATCTGGTTTATAAGCTATTCTAATATCGTTGTTTCAATTATATTCTCAATAAGCCATATTTTTACTCATAATATCTTCTGGTCAACTTTGGTGTTTTTCCCTTCTTTAGTCTATGGATATTTTAGAGAAAAACATAACAATATCTTTCCATCTATTGTGCTTCATTTTATTTACAACTTTATTTACTTTTATTGATTGACACACAGAAGAAAAAAGAAAGGGCGGAAAGATCCACCCTCTAAGATATTATCTGTTCCTTATGGGTCTTTTTCTTATTATTCCAAATCCAATTATTGCCAAAAAGAGTAGGATTAAATCGCCACGGGGAGAGTCAGACATATTGCAACCCCCGCCACTACTGCTGATACCATTATTGCTGCTAGATGTAGAGGTCTGCTTTGTGGCAACCCCTATACCTTTGTCCTTTTCTATCTTTAATTTTATCATTCCCATAGCAAGTCACCTTTTTGGTTGTTTTTATTGTTGTTTCTTTCTTAGTATTTTACAATACCTTAAAGGAGACTTGCAACTTCTATTGCAAAATTAAAGGGATGTTAACTTCCTTGAAGAACTTATACTGCAACAATTTTAGGTGCGTTTGCCCTTCTATTACAGAATTAAGGTTGATTTTCATTGTATTCTAGATTAAAATAACTTCTCTGTTACTTTAAATGGACGAGGGGTGTTATGGAAAGATTGAAGCAATTGGCCATTAGTGAAGAAGGTTTTATCTTTGATCCTGTCACAGGAAACAGTTTTACCACAAATGGGACAGGTCTTTTTATTTTGGAGGCCCTTAAAGAAGGGAGGGAAGAAAAAGAGATTGTGGACCTGCTGACCGAGAAGTATGGGACAGATAAAGAGAATGTCAGTCGGGATCTTATGGATTTTATGGAACAATTGCGTTCTTATAGGTTAATTTAGGGAGCTTTAGAGAATGGAAAGACTTTGCATAGGGGTTTCAGGAATCAATGCAGTGGATAATCCAGGTCCGGGAATTGGGGTCATTAGGAGTTTGAAAGAAGACAAAGATTTGAAGATAGAGACCATTGGGTTGGCCTATGATGCTATGGAACCAGGGATATATATGGATTGGCTGGTGGATAAGTCCTTTGTTTTGCCTTATCCTTCCAGTTCCGAAGAAGAGTATATTAGACGTTTAATTTATTTAAAGGACAGAGTCGGTTTGGATATGATAATTCCTACCTTAGATGCTGAAATGCCCCTTTATATTAAAGCGGCATCTCTTTTAGAAGCTAAGGGGATTAAGACCTTTCTGCCAACCAAGGAACAATTCGACTTTCGGGGAAAGACAAAATTATCACAGGTAGCTGAAAAAATTGGTCTTAAGATGCCTAAAACTAAAACAATTGCCTCTTATCAAGATTTGATGAAGGCCATTGAAGAGATTGGATTGCCAGTAATGGTTAAGGGGGTATTTTATAAGGCCTACCGAGCCTATACCTATCAGGAAGCAGTTGGATATTACCGTCAGATTGTCGCTGAATGGGGATATCCAGTGGTTGTCCAAGAGGTAGTGACTGGGGAAGAGATGAATGTTATTGGAGTAGGGGATGGATTGGGAAATGACCTGGGACTTGTGGGCATAAAAAAGCTATGGATTACAAGTTTGGGAAAGATATGGACAGGGGTGACTGTTAAAAACGATGTTCTTTTAAAGGCGGCTAAGAAGTTTGTGCAAAAGTTTAATTGGAAAGGGGCCTTTGAATTGGAGTGTATTGTTTCGGCAGACGATGTCTATCTGATAGAGATTAATCCTCGTTTCCCAGCTTGGGTTTACTTTGCCACTGGGGTAGGGGTTAACTTGCCTGCCTTTATGGTAAAGACGGCTTTTGGTTTACCTTTGAAAAGTTCCAGGGATTATTCAGCAGGAAAGCTTTATGTGCGCTATACCTACGATATAGTTACAGACATGTCTGTATTCCAGAATATTATTACCAAAGGAGAGCGCTAGGATGGTTAAGAAAAAGTACGAAAAACCAGTGATAAAAAAGCTCCAAATGGGGTTTATGAATAAATTTGGCAGGGGCTATTTGAGCCACATTCGGCAGGCTATAGATGGAGTGTCTATTGATAAATTGGTAGAAATGTACGGTAGTCCTCAATTTGTATTTTCAGAAAAAAGGCTTAGGCAAAATTACAGGCGCCTTTATAATAGCTTTTCCAATCGATATCCCAACGTCCAGTTTGGCTGGTCTTACAAGACAAATTACCTCAATGCCATTTGTGCTATCTTGCATAAAGAAGGAGAGGTTGCAGAAGTGGTTTCTGAGTTTGAATATGAAAAGGCCAGAAATCTGGGTGTTCCTGGACATAAGATTATCTTTAATGGCCCTTTTAAGACCATATCTAGTTTAAAGAGGGCGCTCGAAGAAGGGGCCATTATTAATATAGATCATTTTGAAGAGATTCAAGATATAGAGCGACTGGCCCAAAGCCTAAATAAAAAAGTAAAGGTGGGTATCCGAATAAATATGGATACAGGCATTGTTCCCCAGTGGTCTCGGTTTGGTTTCAATTTGGAAAGCGGACAAGCCTTAGATGCTGTAAAACGAATTGCCTATGGAAAGCGCCTAGTCCTTAATGGTTTACACTGCCACATTGGCACCTTTATTTTGGAACCCAAGGCCTATTCATTAGAAATAGAAAAAATGGTCAATTTTGCTTATCAAATAGAGGACGATTTTGGATTCAAAATAGAATATCTGGATATCGGCGGGGGATTTCCCTCTAAAAATAGATTGAAGGGAATTTATTTACCACCAGAGGTGATAATTCCCTCTGGAGAAGATTTTGCCGAAGCGATTTGTGATACCCTTTTAAGGTGTTTACGACCCAATGACTTTCCCAAGCTGATTTTAGAGACTGGCAGGGCCATCGTGGATGAGGCAGGTTATCTTATTACCACCGTTCATGCCATTAAAAGAATGCCCGATGGCTTAAGGGCCTATGTTGTAGATGCAGGGGTGAACCTCCTTTTTACCTCCTTTTGGTATAAATTTAATATTGAAATTGATAGGGAAGTTCAGGGTATTCCAGAACCAAGCATAATCTATGGGCCTTTATGTATGAACATTGATGTTGTTGAAGAATCTATCAATTTGCCACCCTTGCCCCGGGGCACAAGGCTGATTATTTCCCCT
Source organism: Candidatus Desulfofervidaceae bacterium (assembly GCA_027038965.1). GTDB lineage: Bacteria > Desulfobacterota > Desulfofervidia > Desulfofervidales > Desulfofervidaceae > JAGHCL01. The sequence goes on from JALWFG010000014.1 coordinate 4,482, forward strand.
GTAGGGGCATATAACGTGACTCAATGGATGCAATTCATAAACTATCGCCCTGCGGTGAGCCTAATTACCATCGAAGGGAAGATAGAACTTATTAGGGAACCAGAAACCTTAGACGATATCCTTGGGAAAGAAAAGTTGCCTCAAAAACTCCAATTGAACCTTGAGGATTAGGATTTAGATGCGGCCTAAATATTTAAAGGCAGTCCTCAATAGCTATGCAGAGATATTTTTCCTTCAGGGTTATCTGCCAGGCCTGGCATTTTTTCTTTGCACCTTTATTAATCCCAATATAGGAATTGCTGGTTTAATATGTGTATTGACCGCTTACCTTTTTGCCCTTTTCCTAGGGATGAAAGACGATTTTTTGTCCTCAGGGTTTTACACTTATAATCCACTTTTGGTAGGGCTTTCTATTGGATATCTTTTTAAATTGGATTTCTTAACTGTCTTTTTTATTGCTACAGCAGGAATTTTGACATTTATAGTAACCTACAGTTTGGCAAACATATTCTCATATTATTTTCACCTTCCAGTACTTAGTTTGCCATTTGTGATTGTGAGTTGCATTGCCTATCTGGCTGCAAGTCAATACAGTAATCTTTTTGTGAATGGCCTTTATGTCCCGTCATTTTTTAATCTTTGGGAGAGTAAATTACCCCTTTGGTTTTTGGGATTGACGAAGTCATTAGGGGCGATTTTTTTCCTCCCTCACGTCTTTGCAGGTGTGATTTTGTTAGGGATTATTTTAGCAGTATCGCGCATTTTTTTCCTCTTGGCCATTGCAGGGTATTTCACAGGCACCTTAGTTGTTGGGTTGTTTACAGGTTCTTTAAGCCAATCCTTTCAAAGTCTTAATGCCTTTAACTTTATCCTTATTGCCATGGCCATTGGGGGCGTTTTCCTTATCCCAAGTCCCAAAAGTTATTTTTTGGCCCTTATTGCGGTTGTTACTTCTTCTCTTTTCTTAGAAGCCGTTAAAGGGATCTGGATGCAATACGGATTACCGGTGTTTACCTTACCCTTCAATTTGATTACCATGGGATTTATATATGTTATGGGGATATTGGGTTATCCCTATCTTGCCAAGTTTTATAGAGGAACTCCTGAAAGGACCTTGGATCATTATCTTACTTATAATTATCGTTTCCCAGGTAGTTCGAGGACCCTTTGTTTACCATTTTCAGGAGAATGGACAGTTTGGCAAGGAATAAAGGGTAGGTGGACCCATAAAGGGCCCTGGCAATATGCAATAGATTTTGTAATTACAGACGAACAGGGCAAAACCTTTGAAAACGAAGGTAAGGATTTAGAGCAGTACTATTGCTTCCGAAAGCCAATATTAGCCCCTGTGAGAGGCCGAGTAGTTAAGGTGGTGAACGATATTCCCGATAACCCTGCGGGAGAAGTAAATAAAGAGCATAATTGGGGCAATTTGGTTTTGCTATATGATGAAAGGGGCTTTTATGTCCTCCTTTGCCATTTGCTTCAAGGCTCAATTAAGGTAAAAGAAGGAGAATGGGTTGAGAGGGGAAAGCTTATTGGCCTTTGTGGAAATTCGGGCTATTCTCCTCAACCCCATCTCCATGTCCATGTGCAATTGACCCCAACGCTAGGGGTGCCTACCGTGCCCTTTAGTTTCATTCAATACATGAGTCCAGAAAAGGTTTATTTTGCCAATCAGCTACCCTTGGAAGGACAGCGGGTGATTGCCCTTTATCCTGACAAATCACTTGACATGAAAATGACATTTTTATTGGACGAGAAGATGGATTTTGTGGTATTAGTAAATAATGTTCCTAAAACAAATTTAGAAATGAAGACAAAAATGGATAGTAATGGCGAATTCTATTTTGAAATCAATGAAAGCCGCCTTTATTTTGGCAAATGGGAAGGCACCTTTTACCTATACCGATTGGAAAACAAGATTACCCCTGAGCTTAAGGCCTTGTTTACGGCCTTGCCCAGACTTCCTTTAGTATTTAAAGAAGGCTTACATTGGGAAGATTTTTTGCCCATTCATGTGGTTTTAGGAGGGCTTAGAAAACACATGGTGTTGTTAGGAAGTTCCTTTTTTCCCTCAATGGCTAAGGTAAAAGGGGAATACCGATTTCTAAGTCCAGATGAAATCTCAGGAGAAATAAAGGAACTAAGTCTAAAAACTTATGTCAAATTGCACCCGATTAAAGGAATTGAAAGGGTAGAAGTGAATACAAAAGGACAAAAAATAGTTTTAAGGAGGGAAGGGGTATGAGAAGGTTGTATTTAGTGACTATGGTATTGCTGCTTATTTTGTCAGGCGTGCAAGGGGTTCAGGCCGAACAAAATCAATGGAAGGGGTATGCTAGTTTCCATGCTACGTATATCAATTTTTCAAATTCTCCTTTAAAGGATGATGGCTGGGTATTTACGGGATATGGAAGCTTGGGGGACGGTAAATATCATCTTCTAGAAGGAGCGATATCTCAAACCTATATTGATTATAAAGGGCGATCTGACTTAAATCAAACTGATTTTACAGTGGCCTATACCAATACCAACCAAATTTTACCCAACCATTCCTTTAGGTTTGGATTTCATTATATCCTTAGCGATGATGTGCTTACAGATAAAGGGAAGACATTCTTTGGCAAGGTGACCTATTTTCGCCCTTATGACTGGAATGCTGGGCTGGAATTGGATTATTCATTATATGACAATCAATCTCCCAATCTAAATGTCTTTCAGATTTTGCCCCATGTTGGGGTTTATTTAAAGGGGTTGACCCCCAAGGGAAACCTTTATGCAGAAAGTAAATTTTACTATATCCACAAGGATAAGAATCTGGATGGATTAAATAAAGACAACTTCTTTTCTTTTGAGCAGTCTCTTAGTTGGACCCTTAGCCCCTACGATGTGAAGCTTTCTGGCTGGGCAGGAGAACAGATATTTGCTGTGAAGAATGGCGGATTTGTGGTCTACAACCTATCTGACAAATACAAAGGGGGCATTTCGTTGGAGATGGGATATACCCTTATAAACGGAGTTCGTATAGCCTTAAACCTAGATAATGAATGGTTAAAACACGTGGGCTATTCACAGACTGTAAGACAGAGCATATTCTATCTTAGCATAGGAACAAAATTTTAGATTGAGGAGGTAAGCTATGAGAAAACTTGTAATATGGGCAATATTGGTTCTATTTTTTCCTATTCAAGTGTATGGCCTGAACAATGAGCAAATCAAAAAATCCTATTATCAATCCTATAATTACGAAAAGATGGGAAATTATAAGGATGCCATTAGGGCGCTTTCTCCGGTTTATAAGGCCTATCCTAAAGGATATACGGTAAATCTGCGTTTGGGCTGGCTTTATTACCTTGATAAAAACTACGCCAATTCTATTGGTCATTACCAAACTGCTAGAAAGGTTGCTCCAGGGGCAATAGAGCCTCTTTTAGGAATGTCTTTGCCCCTCATGGTCCAGCAGAAGTGGACGAAGGTAGAGAAGTTGATGTATGAAGTTGTAAAAAAGGATTATTATAACTATTATGGCAATCTTCGCCTCTCTATTGCCCTGCGGATGGAGAAAAAATACAACTTGGCAGAAAAGGTGATACGGAAGATGCTCAGTCTATATCCTACAGATGTTAATTTTCTAGTAGAGTTGGGAATGATTTTAAAGGCTAAGGCGCAAACGAAGGAAGCGACAGCGGTCTTTACGAGTGTTTTGATTTTGGATCCCCAAAATATTGTTGCCAAAGAATATTTCCAGGAACAAATGAAGCTTAATAAGCAACTGCCTCTGAAAAATGGTGTGCCAACCAAAAAACATAAAGGATTTAGTATTTTTAATTTCTTTAAAGGAGGAAGTTATGGAGGCGTACACAGGTAATATTTTAAGGATAAATTTAACTGATAAAAGGGTTACTAAGGAGCCTTTAGATGTAGATGCTGCCAAGAAGTTCATTGGTGGCAGGGGTTTAGGCTCTTATTATTTGGCCAAGGAGATTGATCCTCGTGTAAAACCTCTTTCCCCAGAGAACAAATTGATTTTGGCTACAGGGCCTCTTACTGGTACCATTGCTCCTGCCAGTGGAAGATTTATGGTTATTACCAAATCGCCCTTGACAGAGGCGATTGCCTGTTCTAATGCAGGAGGATTTTGGGGGGCCGAGCTTAAATTTGCAGGCTATGATATGGTTATTATTGAGGGTAAGGCCGAAAAGCCGGTATATGTGTTTATAAGCGATGATCAAGTGGAGATTCGACCCGCAGATACCCATTGGGGAAGGCTTGTTTCAGAGACCACAGATGCCATTTTGGAGGAGATAGGAGAACCTGATGCCAAAGTGCTTACCATTGGACCGGCAGGAGAAAATTTATCCCCTATTGCTGCTGTTATGAATGATAGGTATCGGGCGGCGGGTAGGAGCGGCGTAGGGGCCGTTATGGGAAGCAAGAATTTGAAGGCGATTGTGATAAGGGGCAGTAAAAAGGTGAAAGTGGCGGATCCTGAAGGGATGAAGGGCTTTGTTAATACGCTGCTTAAGGTAATTAGGGAAAATCCTGTCACTGGCCAGGGGTTGCCTCAATTGGGCACGGCCGTATTAGTGAATATAATTAACGAACATGGCATTTTACCCACAAAAAATTTTCAGCTTTCTCAGTTTGAGGCCGCTAAAGACATTTCAGGTGAGGTGCTTACTCAAAGATATTTAGAAAAGAAAGACCCCTGTTATCGCTGCCCCATTGCCTGCGGGCGCTTTTGCCGTGTAGATGGAGAAAAGGGAGGGGGGCCTGAATATGAAACCATTTGGGCCCTAGGGGCGGACTGTGGAATAGGTGATTTGGCTACTATCATTAAGGCCAATAACCTTTGCAATGAATATGGATTTGACACCATTTCTGCCGGAGCAACCATTGCTTGTGCCATGGAATTGGCAGAAAAGGGCTATATTAAAGAAGACGAACAAGAAGGCTTACCACTTAAATTTGGCTCATCTCAAGCTCTACTGGGTTGGCTTAAAAGGATGGGACGCAATGAGGGCCTTGGAGCCAAAATGGCCCAAGGTTCTTACCGTTTGGCAGAGATGTATAATGCCAAGGAATTCTCCATGTCTGTCAAAAAACAGGAACTTCCTGCCTATGACCCTAGAGGGGCCCAGGGCCATGGCCTGGCCTATGCGACTTCCAATCGGGGCGGATGTCATGTTCGGGCCTATATGATAGCGCCTGAGGTGTTGGGTAGTCCAGAAAAGCTTGATCGTTTTTCTCTTGAAGGGAAGGCCAAATGGGTGAAAATGTTTCAGGACTTAACTGCGGCCATAGATGCCCTTGGGATTTGTCTCTTTACCTCATTTGCTTTTAAACCTGAGGATTACACAACCCTTTTCAATTTGGCCGTAGGCGAAAATTGGACTCCTCAAGATTTATTTTTGGCCGGGGAACGGATTTGGAACCTAGAGCGGGTTTTCAATTTGAAGGCTGGTATTTCTCCCGAAGCAGATTCCTTGCCGAGGAGGCTTTTAGAGGAACCAATTGTTGAAGGGCCTTCAAAGGGATATGTTAACAGGTTGTCCGAGCTTTTGCCTAAATATTATCAAGAAAGAGGATGGGATGAGAAAGGAGTGCCCAGTAAGGAAAAGTTGAGCCTTTTAGGATTGGAAAATTTTTCCATATAAGCATAATGGCAGTTGATGGTTAATTGGTTAAATAGCCCAGTAAGTGGGGGTGTGGTAGGACTGAAATGAGTATATATTCAATTGTTAGGAGGTATAAATGACAATTGCCTTTGTTTTCCCGGGACAGGGTTCCCAGTATGTAGGCATGGGTGAAGACTTGTGGGAGAAGTTCTCTGAAATAAGAGACATATTTGAGCTGGCCAGTGAGATTTGTGATAGGGATATGGCCAAGCTTTGTTTTGAGGGGCCAATGGAAGAGCTGACCCAGACAGTAAATTTACAACCGGCCTTAACAGCGGTAGATATTGCCGTTTTTACTTGTCTTAAAAACTATAAAATTTTACCTCAAGTGGTGGCGGGACACAGCCTGGGGGAATACCCAGCCCTTTATGCAGCAGGCATTTTGGGTCTGGAGGATACCTTTAAGGTGGTGAAAAAAAGGGCCGAGCTTATGCAAGAGGCGGCCGAGAAAAATCCCGGAGGAATGCTGGCCATTGTCAAGCTTGATATTGAACAGGTGAAAGAGATTCTCTCTGATTATCGAGAAGGAGAGGCCGAACTGGCCAATTACAATTCTCCAGCCCAGATTGTCATTAGTGGCAAACCAGAGGTGTTGAATGAAATTGCTCAAAGGGTTAAAGAGAAAAAGGGGCGTGGCATTCCTTTAAGGGTCAGCGGGGCCTGGCATAGCTCTTTTATTAGAGATGCCCAAGAAAAATTCAGAGAATTTTTAGAAGAGATTAAGTTCAATTCCCCCCAAAGGCAAGTGTTCTTTAATGTTACATCCCTGCCTGAAACTGATCCCCAACGAATTAAGGCCCTTATGTGGAAGCAACTTTGTGCTCCAGTGCTTTGGTGTGAAGAGGTTAAGAATATGCATGGAAAGGGAGTGAATGTTTTTGTAGAAGCAGGGCCCAAACAGGTGCTTAAAAATTTGATTGAGAAAACCTTACCAGAGAGCAGTTTTAAGGCCTTTGCTGTGGAAAAAGAGTTAGAAATAAAACGGTTAAGAGGAGGTGTGAAGGTAGAGCTACCTTGACGCTTATGATATAATAGAATTTGATTTCAAAAGGTAAATTTAAGGAGATGAACATGGTGGAGCAAGGTCAGGTTGAGGAAGAAGAGATTAAAAAGGCGCTTTTAGAAGCCTCTGAAAACGGTAGAATAAGGTGCCCGCAGTGTCTGGAGATTGCCCGAAGATTTCAGGTGAAAGGCACAGTGGTAGGGCGGCTTTGCAATGAGTTAAAATTAAAAATTTGCGGTTGTCAATTGGGGTGCTTTAAATGAAGTATATCTTTGGACCGGTTCCTTCCAGACGTTTAGGGCTTTCATTGGGACTTGATTTAATCCCCTTTAAGACCTGCAGTTACAATTGTGTTTACTGTGAGCTAGGTAGAACAACCCATTTAACCATTGAACGTAAGCCTTACGTAAAGGCCAAAGAGATTCTGGATGATTTAGAGGCATTTTTTGCGGATAAAACTCACCCCCCTGTTGATTACATTACCCTTGGAGGTTCGGGGGAGCCTACTTTGAATGCTGAGTTAGAAACCATTATCTTGGGGGCAAAGGCTCTTAAAAAGGCCCCAGTAGCCGTTTTAACAAATGCCTCTTTGATTTGGCAAATAGAGGTGCAAAGGGCCTTACTGGCCGCAGATGCGGTTTTGCCTTCGTTAGACGCCGTAACTGAAGGGATATGGAAAAAGGTAAATCGCCCCCATCCCTTACTGAAAATTCAGCAAATTGTTGAGGGTCTTAAGGACTTTAGACAGGCATATTCTGGGGAAATTTGGCTAGAGGTCCTTTTTGTAAAGGGAATTAATGATAGTAAAGAAGAAATTGAGCGCTTGAAGGCTGAGATTGAAGAAATTAATCCTGAAAGAATTCAGATAAATACTGTAGTAAGGCCACCTGCCGAGAGTGGAATTGCCCCCCTGACTGAGAGCGAATTAAATGTAATAAAGGGTATTTTGGGAGAAAAAGCCGAGATAATTGCCCATTTCAAGCGACATATAGACCAACAATCATCTTTAGAGCATCTTAAAGAGGACATTTTGGCCATGCTTAAACGCCGTCCCTGTACACTTCAAGACATAGCAGTGGCTTTGGGTGTCCATATGAACGGCGTAGTTAAAATGATAGACGAGCTTCAAAAACAGGGAGAAATTGATACCTATGAACATAGCGGAAAAAGATTTTTTGTGGTAAAATCTTTGTCAAGATGAAACAACTTTTTCTAGGTATTGATGTAGGTTCCACAAGTGCCTGCACGGTCATTCTGGATGAGAACGGTCAAATAGTTTATGAAGATTATCGCCGCACTTATGGCCAGCCTTTATCTACCGTAAGGGATATTTTGAAAGAAATTTCTTCTAGGTTCCCTTTAAACGAAGTTGTTTCCCTTTCCCTTACGGGCTCTGGTGGCAAGACTTTCTTGCCCCTTTTAGGGGGAGAGTTTATCAATGAGATTATTGCTCATGCTCGGGCAGTGATGCATTATTATCCCCAGGTGCGGACTATTATTGAAATAGGGGGAGAAGACAGTAAACTTGTCTTTTTGGATACAGACAAAAAGGGTAGGCCAAGAATTGCTGATTTTGCCATGAATACCCTGTGTGCGGCTGGCACTGGGGCCTTTTTAGACCAGCAAGCCCACCGTTTAGGACTAAAAATTGAAGAATTTTCTACTCTTGCCCTTAAGGCCAAGCATATCCCTCGGATTGCCGGAAGATGTGCTGTTTTTGCTAAATCAGATATGATTCATCTCCAACAAGAGGGTACGCCAATTGAAGAGATTGTAGCTGGCCTTTGTTATGCCTTGGCCCGTAACCTCCGCAGCAATATCGGCCGAGGAAAGCCATTTCATAAGCCCATTGCCTTTCAAGGGGGAGTGGCCGCCAACTTGGGGATGCGACGGGCCTTTTGCGATATTTTTAAATTGAGGCCTGATGAGTTAATTATCCCTGAACATTATTTTACTATGGGGGCCATTGGGGCTGCCTTGGATGCCATGCAGAGAGAAAGTAGAAATTATAAATTTCCTGGCCTTGAGCGCTTGGAAAAGGCGATATTGGGAGAAAAAGATGTCAAATGTTTTTACCCCCCATTAAAACTGATTAAATCCCAGATTAGAACTGGTTCTATAGTCCATTGTGGGGACCGATCTAAAATAAAGGCTTATCTAGGCATAGATGTAGGTTCAGTGAGCACCAATTTGGTTTTACTTGATGAAGCAGGAAATCTTTTAGATAAACAATACCTAATGACTGCAGGAGATCCCTTACAGGCCGTAAAAAAAGGGCTCGGAATACTAGGCAAAAGGTGGAAGGAGAAAGTAGAGGTTTTAGGAGTGGCTACAACAGGGTCAGGTAGATTTTTGATAGGGGATTTTGTAGGAGCAGATTTGGTCAAAAACGAAATTACCGCCCAAGCCGCGGCCGCAGCGGCCATTGACCCTCAAGTGGATACCATCATTGAGATTGGTGGGCAGGATTCAAAGTTTATTCGTCTTGAAAGAGGGGCTATTGTTGATTTTCAAATGAATAAGGCCTGTGCGGCAGGGACTGGCTCATTTTTAGAAGAACAGGCCGATACCCTTGGGATTTCCATTTATGATGAATTTGCCAAACTTGCCCTTAAGGCCCGAACTCCAGCCCCTTTGGGGGAAAGGTGCACCGTGTTTATGAAATCGGATGTTGTTCACTTTCAACAGAAGGGATTGCCTAAAGAGGACCTGGTGGCTGGGCTTTGTTATGCCATTGCCTATAATTTTTTAAACAAGGTAGTAGAAGGCAGACCCATTGGAGAACATATCTTTTTCCAAGGGGGGGTAGCTAGTAATAAGGGGGTTGTGGCTGCCTTTGAGCAAATTCTTAAAAAACCGGTTATAGTACCGCCCCATAATGAAGTTACTGGAGCCATTGGGGCCGCCCTTTTGGCCAAGAAAGAACGTAGTTGGTCACAAACAGGTTTTAAAGGCTTTGATTTGGCCCATGTAAAATATAAGGTGAGCAGTTTTATTTGTAAGGCCTGTCCTAATCAGTGTGAGATAAAAAAGGTGGTAATCGAAGGGAATAAGAACCCACTTTACTATGGTGGTAGGTGTGAAAAATATGAGTGGAAAAAACAGACTCAAAGACCGGCCCCTGATTTGGTGGCCGAGCGTGAAAGGCTGCTGTTTCATTTTGCTAATTTAGAGGAGACTCAGGGAAGAAGAGAGATTGCTATCCCCTTTTGCTTTTTTATAGAAGATTACCTGCCTTTTTTTGTTACCTTGCTCAAAGAATTGGGGTTCAAAGTAGTGGTGTCTTATCCTACTACTCAAAACACTATTCAAGAAGGAACTCAAGCGGTGCTTTCTGAAACTTGTTTCCCAGTTAAAGTGGCTCATGGACATATATCAACTCTCATTAAAGAAGGTCATAAAACCATTTTTTTACCAAATGTAATAGATTTACCTTCTTTTCACCCTGATTTTGGCTGGGGAATGGTTTGTCCTTATGTTCAAGGCCTGTCTTATATGTTGGAGGCGGCCTTTGATTTCAAGGCGAAGGGTATTAGTTTTTTGCATCCAGTTGTCCACTTAGGCCGCTCTGGCTGGTATTATGAGGAAAGCCTCCGTAACCTAAGTAAGACCTTAGGCGTCTCAAAAAAGAAGGTGGCTCGAGCTTGGCAGAAGGCAGAAGTAGTTCAAAAAAATTTTTATAAGGCCCTTAGAGAAAAGGGAAGGCATCTTTTGCAGGATTTGGGAAGGGACGACCAGGTAGTAGTTATTGTGGGAAGGGCTTACAATGCCTTTGATAGTGGAGTGAACTTACGGATTCCTCAAAAGATTGCTCAACGAGGCAGAGCCGTTATCCCGCTTGATGCCTTGCCATTAGAAATGGCCGAGCTTTCTAAAGAAAGCCTGAACATGTACTGGCGTTATGGTCAGCATATCTTGGCCGCAGCAGCCCTTATTCGGCAATTATCCAACCTCTATCCTATTTATATTACCAACTTTGCTTGTGGTCCTGATTCCTTCATCCAACACTTTTTTAAAGAAGAGTTGGGGGACAAGCCCTTTTTGGAAATAGAAATTGATGAACATAGCGCCGATGCTGGAATAGTTACTCGTCTTGAGGCCTTTTTGGACAGCATTAAGGGCAGAAAAAAGACAAGTAAACCCAGGCGGTCGCCTTTTGTCTATAAAAAACAATATAAGGATGTCTGTGTTTATATTCCTTATATGTGCGATCATGCTTATGCCCTGGCAGCGGTGTTTGAAGGTTGTCATGTTCCGGCCAGGGTGATGCCTGTGTCTGATGAAAAGAGTCTTATTCTAGGAAGACAGGTAGTTTCCGGGAAAGAATGCTATCCCTGTCTTTTGACCGCTGGGGATATGCTGAAGGTGATTCAAAGCAGGGAATTTGATCCCAAACATGCAGCCTTTTTTATGCCGACAGGGACAGGTCCTTGTCGCTTTGGACAGTATGCCTATTTCCACAGGCGGGTGCTCGATAGATTAGGATATAAAGAAATTCCCATTCTTTCCCCTAATCAAGGGGGGGAACATTATGAAATGCTTGGCATGGTAGCCAATGACTTTATTCTTTGGGCCTGGCGGGGATTGGTAGCTGTTGATGTGCTTGAAAAACTTTTGCGTCAAACAAGGCCCTATGAAGAGAGACCCGGCGAGGCAGAGAAGCTTTATCAACAATATCTGAAGGCAATCTGTTATTACCTCAAAAATAAAAAAGAGCCCCTGCCTATTTTAAAAAAGGCGGTAGAGGACTTCTTTAATATTACTTTAAATCATAATGCTAAGCCTATAGTAGGCATTGTAGGAGAAATTTATCTTCGAAGCAATCATTTTGCCAATGAGAACTTGGTGCGTCGTTTGGAGGCATTGGGGGTAGAGGTTTGGTTACCCCCCATGGGTGAATGGATTTTTTATACTAATCATACGGCCTTAATTCGGTCTTGGCGGGAGCGATATGTCAAACGAGCCCTGAAACTTCTTATTACCACCTTGATTCAACATAAAGAGGAATGGCGTTTTATAAGAAATGTAAGGAATTATCTTAAATATTCCCATGAACCTTTGGTTCTGCAACTTTTGCATTGGGCTAAACCTTATCTTCATCCTGCGTTTGAAGGCGAAGCGGTGCTTACTATTGGAAAGACGATTGATTTTTTGCGAAAGGGAGCAAGGGGAATTATTAATGTTATGCCTTTTACTTGTATGCCTGGAAACATTGCCCAGGCGATTTTGGTGAAACTTCAAAGGGAAAAAGGTGGGTTTCCGTGTTTACACCTTGCCTTTGATGGTCAGGAACAAACGAACATTCAGACTCGTCTTGAGGCCTTTGTCCATCAGGTTTACCAGTTTCAAACGGGTAGGGAATAACCATGGATGATAATCCAGTAGTCTTTCTGATTCATTTTTTTAGGTCTTGCTGTCGCCGCCCCTTTTTCTTTTTTGAGTTTTTAAAACAGATATATATTATTGGGGCAGATGGACTCCCGCTTATTACCACGGCGGCAGCGGCTGTAGGGATGGTCCTTGCCTTTCAAACTGGCTCGACATTGGCCAAGTTTGGGGCTCAAAAATATCTAGCCGCCATTGTGGGACTTTCTATGGTTAGAGAGCTTGGCCCGGTCGTAACGGCCCTACTTGTAGCCAGTCGATCGGGTTCTGGAATTACGGCCGAGATTAGTTCGATGAAGGTCACTCAACAACTAGATGCCTTAAGGGTAAGTGCTATCTCTCCTTATAATTACCTTGCAATTCCCCGTGTATTTGCTTGTGTCATTTGTTTGCCGCTGTTAACCGTAGTGGCCGACGTAGTGGGGATTATTTCAGGAGGGGCAGTCAGTGTTATAATGGGTTTAAGCACGGCTAGATGGTATGCCAAAATTACAGGAGAGTTTATAGAATTTGGTGATTTCTTTCCTGGATTGATTAAAGCGCTCTTTTTTGGATTAATTATTTCGTTTGTGGCCCTATATTTTGGTTTTAATGCCAAAAAAGGGACTCAAAGTGTGGGACAGGCAACGACCACGGCTGTAGTAACGGCCTCACTAGGAATCCTACTTTCTGATGTGATTTTGACCAAAATTTTACTGGCATTTTTTGGGTGATATGCAGCCTATTGTGAGGGTAACAGGTCTATTTAAATCTTTCGGCAATTTGAAGGTTTTAAAGGGAGTAAATTTTGAGCTCTGTCCTAGTGAAAACCTTGTGATTTTAGGAGGCAGTGGAAGCGGCAAATCTGTTTTGCTTCAAATTTTAGTAGGTCTTTTAAATGCAGATAAAGGCCAAATTTGGGTGCACGGTCAAGAGGTAACTAAATTCAAGCGAGAAGAGCAATGGTATCCTATAAGATTGAAAACAGGCTTTTTGTTTCAGAGTGGAGGGCTTTATAGCTCCATGACCGTTTATGAAAATATCAGCTTGGCGATGCGTTGTCATTTAAAATTGTCCGAATCTGAAATGAGAAAGCGAGTAAAAGAGGTTTTGAGGGCCGTTCAACTAGAAGGAGTAGGAGATAAATACCCCTCAGAACTCTCTGGAGGAATGCAAAAAAGGGTAGCTTTGGCTAGGGCCATTGCCTTAAACCCCCCTCTTATTTTATATGATGAACCCACTACTGGACTTGATCCTGTTCGGAGCACCATGATTAGCTATCTTATCCGCGATTTGCAGAGGAGGTACCACATTGCGTCCATCATTGTTACCCACGATTTAAATTGCGCTTATAAGGTGGCTGATAGGTTGATGCTTTTATATCAAGGTAATTTTGTCTTTGAGGGGACCTTAGAAGAGCTCAAAGTAACTTCAAATCCTTACATAAGGCAGTTTTTGGAAGGCCGATTGGAAGGGCCTATTGAGGAGTAATTTATGAATGAAAGATGGTTTGTTATCTTAAAAACTGTTGCGTTTATGTTTTTTTCTATTTTGCTATTGGGGACCGTAGTTATCTTTTTAGGGAAAGAAAGACATATTTTTAAAAAGACCTTTATTTTAAAGGCTAGATTTCACTCGGTGGCGGGCCTTTCGCCTCAATCGCCTGTGTATCGCTATGGGGTAAGAGTGGGTAGTGTAGGTGAATGTCGTTTTTTGCCAGATGGAAAAGTGGAAGTGGTTATGAACATAGAAGAAGAATACCACAGTCAATTTCGTAGAGGCTGTTATGCTCGTATTGTCCCTGTGGGAATCTTGGGGGATAAGGCCATTGATATTGTGGGGGGAGAGTTAAAAGAGGCCATTTTGGTCTCGGGGAGCACCATTGATTCAGAAGAACCCTTTGATTTTAATGATCTAACTGAAAACATTAAACCTTTGTTAAGGGATGCAGGGATTATTGCCCATAATTTAGCGGATATTACAACAAAGATTTCCCAGGAACATCAAACATATCGCCAAATTGTGCGCAATGTAGAAACAATTACCGAAAGTATTGCCAAGGGAGAAGGCACCTTAGGGGGATTGGTGAAACGTGATGAACTTTACCAAGAGGCCAGATTGACCATGTTTAATATTCGTCAGGCAGCAGAAAAAATAAATAATATTGCCGATACTATACAAAAATGTAGCCGGGATGTCCATCCAGTAGTTATCAAGGTCCAGAAAGTAGCAGACAATTTGACAACTTTGTTAAAGCAGATTCAAGCCTTTACCCTAAATTTGGAAGAATGGAGGTTAGAAACCGATCATATTCTTTCCAATTTTTCTATAGCTACCCAACAAATGAAACAGGCTTCTTATGATTTACCTCCCCTTACTTCTAACTTGCGCAAGGCCTCTAAGGGGGCGTTAGAGGTAATTGAAGCGGCCAAAAGAAGCTGGTTAATTCGGAAATATTTAAAACTACCTTCAGTAAAAAAGAAAGAGAATAAAATGGAGAAGTTGCCGCCTAACAAATTTCCTTGGGAAAACACCCCTAAACAGTGGTGGGAGTGAAATGTCTAGATTTACTAAGTCCTAACTGAAAAAAGATAAAACAGTTTGATTATATTCAAATTCTTTACTCTTTTCTTACATTTTACAAAGTGTAACTGAGAAGCAAGAAAAAAATAAACATTTCCATTAAAGGGAAAAGGAAGATTTGCCCCATTGTCCTTTTAAAAACACATTTATTTTTTGCTTGACAGAAAAAAATCTCTGTGCTATAAAAGCCGTGGTCAGTCATAGCAGAGGTAAGCTATGTGGAAAGAAACCTCTTAAAAGAAAGAAGGAAAGGGGGTGAGATGGGGGTTTTTGTGTATTTTAGGATAGAAAGTTCTGAATAAAACGTTTATCAATTAATTCTAAATTGGGAGGTGTAGATATGCCAAGTTTTGTCAAAGTAGAGAAGTGTGATGGTTGTCAGTCGGCTCCTAGAACCGCCTGTCAGTACATTTGTCCTAACGACTTGATGGTTTTAAACAGGGAGATTATGAAGGCCTACAATCAGGAGCCTGAAATGTGTTGGGAATGCTATTCTTGTGTTAAGATTTGCCCCCAGCAGGCCATTGAGGTTAGAGGTTATACTGACTTTTGTCCTTTAGGAGCCAGTGTTATTCCTATGCGTGGTAGTGACGCCATTATGTGGACTGTAAAGTTTAGAAATGGCACCATTAAGAGGTTTAAATTCCCCATTAGAACTACTCCTGAGGGTTCTATTGATCCTTACGATGGTATTGCTCCTGCAGATCGTTCTAAGATTAAAGACATTGCCTTAATGGGTGAACCTGACTTGTTAGAAGTGAGCGAGATTCCTACAGTTAAGAAGTAAAAAATAGAAAAAATCTTTAGGAGGTAAATGATTATGGCAGATTTTGAAGTTGTTGAATTGAGCACCGATTTATTGATTGTCGGTGGTGGTATGGCTGCCTGTGGAGCAGCAGTCGAGGCCAAATACTGGGCAGGAGATGATATTAAAATTCTTTTAGTTGATAAGGCGGCTATGGAAAGAAGTGGTGCCGTAGCTCAGGGTCTTTCTGCTATTAACACCTATATTGGTCTTAGTGGCCGGGCTGCTCCTGAAGTAGGTGGCACTACTGGTTCTCATACCCCTGAGGAATTTGTGCATTATGTGCGTCAGGACTTGATGGGAGTTGTCAGAGAAGATTTGGTCTATGATGTCGCTCGTCACGTTGATTCTTCAGTTCATCTTTTTGAAAAATGGGGCCTTCCTATTTGGAAAAACGAAGAGGGCAAGTATGTTCGTGAAGGGAAATGGCAGATTATGATTCACGGTGAGTCTTATAAACCTATTGTAGCTGAAGCTGCCAAAAAGGCCCTTGGAGAAGAGAATTATCTTGAACGTGTATTTATTGTAAAACTCCTCTTAGATGAAAAAGTACCTAACAGAATTGCTGGTGCCGTAGGATTCAGCGTAAGAGAGAATAAGTTCTATTACATCAAGGCCAAGGCCATTATCTGTGTATGCGGTGGTGCGGTTCACATCTTCCGTCCCAGGTCTACTGGTGAAGGTTATGGCCGTGCCTGGTATCCACCATGGAATGCTGGTTCTACCTACTCCATGATGTTAGAAGTAGGTGCTCCTATGGTAAACATGGAATGCCGGTTCGTGCCTGCTCGTTATAAAGATGGTTATGGCCCTGTTGGTGCTTGGTTCTTGCTCTTCAAGGCCTATGCTACCAATGCCTTTGATGAAAACTATCTTGAAACCAGAAAGCCAGAGCTTGAAAAATATGCTCCTTATGGTACTACCAAACCGGTGCCTACCTGCTTGCGTAACCATGCGATGATGCTTGATATGTTTGAAGGTAAGTTCCCGATCTTCATGAGAACTGAGGCGGCCATGCAGGCCATTATGAAGGCCGATCCTAAGCGAGCCAAAAAACTGGAAGCCGAAGCTTGGGAAGACTTCCTTGACATGACCGTTAGCCAGTCCGTGCTCTGGGCAGCTGAAAACGTTGAGCCTGAAAAGGTGAAATCTGAGATTATGCCTTCTGAGCCTTACTTGATGGGTTCCCATTCTGGTGCCAATGGTGCCTGGTGCTGTGGGCCTGAGGACTTAATGCCTGAAGAATACAGGGCTGATTTTCCTGGCCTTTACAATAGGATGACTACTGTTGAAGGTCTATTTACTGCTGGTGATGGTGTAGGTGCTTCTGCTCATAAGTTCTCTTCTGGTTCCCATACTGAAGGAAGATTGGCTGCTAAGGCTGCTATTCAATATATTCTTGATCATAAGGATTTTGAGCCCAATCCTCGGGGTAATGTAGAGGAACTTAAAGAAATGGTCTATAAGCCTCTCAAGACCTTTGAGGAACATAAGGGTTATACCACCGATCCTAATGTGAACCCATTTTATATTAGACCTAAACAGTTTGTTTTCCGTCTTAACAAGATTATGGACGAATACTGTGCTGGTATTGGCTGGAACTACACCACCAACGAACCCGCCTTGCTCCGTGGTTTGGAAAAACTCCAGGTGCTCAAAGAGGATGCTGATAAACTAGCGGCCGAAGATCTCCACGAGCTTATGAGGGCCTGGGAGAACTATCATCGTCTCTTGACCGCTGAGTGCCATCTCCGTCACATCCTTTACAGGAAAGAAACCAGATGGCCTGGATACTACTACAGGTCTGACTATCCTGAACTTGATGAGCAAAACTGGAGAAAGTTTGTTCTTTCTAAGATCAATCCTGATACCGGCGAATGGGAAGTGTTCGAAAGACCATATGTTCCAATTGTTGATTAGTTAACAAAGGGGCTCCGGGGACATTCCTCGGAGCCCCTTATTTTTCTTACTTGTTTAAAGACCTGAAAAAATAGACCCCGGAGGAGCAGCATGGCAGGTGAAAGGAATGTAACTGAGACGATTTTGGTTGTGGGCGGGGGAATTAGTGGTTTGACCGCGGCCGTGGAAGCTGGAGAGGTTGGGTATGATGTAATTTTACTTGAAAAGAGGCCTTATTTAGGTGGTCGTGTAGCACAACTGCACCAGTATTTCCCGAAACTTTGTCCCCCACCTTGTGGTTTGGAAATAAATTTTAGAAGGATCAAAGATAACCCAAGAATCAAATTTTTTACCCAGGCTGAAGTGGAAAAAATTAGTGGCCAACCAGGCAACTTTGATGTAACCGTAAAGATAAATCCTCGTTACGTAAATACCAATTGCACCATATGTGGAAAATGTGTAGATGTTTGTCCTAAAGAGAGAATAGATGAATTTAACTATGGGTTAGCCAAAACAAAGGCCATTTATCTTCCCCATGAAATGGCCTTTCCTACCAAATATGTTATTGATGAAAGCGTATGTGATAAATGTGGTAAATGTGTAGAGGCCTGTCCTTACAATGCCATTGACCTTAATGACCAGGCCAAAATAGTCAATTTTAAGGTAGGGGCTATTATTTGGGCTACAGGATGGAAGCCTTATGATGCTACTAAGATAGATAACTTAGGATTTGGTAAGTATCCAAATGTGATTACTAATGTGATGATGGAACGTTTGGCAGCGGTTAATGGCCCTACGAAGGGAAAGATTCTCCGTCCCTCTGACAATAAAGAGCCAAAAACTATTGCCTTTGCTCAATGTATAGGCTCAAGGGACGAGAATCACCTTCCCTATTGTTCAGCCGTTTGCTGTTTGGCCTCTATGAAACAGGCTACCTATGTTAAAGAGCAATACCCTGATGCAAAAGTCTACATATTCTATATAGATTTGCGGGCTTTAGGCAGATTTGAAGATTTTTACAATCGGGTCAAAGGATACGAAGGGGTTGAATTCATTAAGGGAAAGGCGGTTAAGATCACAGAAGTATCTGAAACGAAGAATTTGATTATAGAGGCCGAAGATGTGTTGTCTGGCAAAAAGATTAAGCAGGAAGTAGATATGGTGGTTTTGGCGACGGGCATGCAGCCTACCACATCTGAGGAGAAACTTCCGGTGGAAAATGTTATGTATGATGATTTTGGTTTTCTGCTCTCCGATCTCCAAGAAAATGGTATTTATGCCGCTGGATGTGCAAAGAGGCCTATGGATGTTGCCTCTTGTGTTCAGGATGCTACGGGAGCAGCACTTAAAGCCATTCAATCTATTGTGAGGAGGTAACTCTAATGGATAAAAAGATCGGAGTTTATATTTGTAAGGGATGTGGCATTGGGGATGCCATAGATATTGACAAGCTGGCCCAGGTGGCCACAGAGGAATTGAAATTGCCCTGTAAGATACATGATAATCTCTGTGGCGAGGCCGGGGTTAAGTTGATAAGAGATGACGTTGAAGGCGAAGGTGTTAATACAGTAGTTATTGTTGGCTGTTCGCACCGGGTAAACTGGGATGTATTTAATTTTGGTCCCAATGTGTGGGTAGAACGAGCCAACATTAGAGAGCAGGTAGCATGGTGCCAACCACCTAAGACAGATTTTACTCAAGAGATGGCTGAGGACTACCTACGGATGGCGGTGGCCAAGGCCCAAAAGGTGAGGATCCCTACGGGATACAAAGAAGAAGAGTATAATAAAACCGTTATGGTAGTTGGCGGTGGTATTACAGGACTGACAGCGGCCTTGGAGGCAGCTAAGGCAGGTTATGATGTGGTTTTGACTGAAAAAGAACCTGAACTTGGTGGTTGGGTAAGAAAGTGGTGGAAAATTTATCCCTATAAACCGCCGTATGAAGAGCTTCAAGATAGTGGGATTGAGGAAAAGATTAAAGCCGTTAATGAAAGCCCCAAAATTAAGGTTTATACCTCTACAAAAATAAAGAAGACAGAAGGTCAGCCTGGGCAGTTTAAGATAACTTTAGATGTAGCAGGTAAAGAAGAGCAAATTACGGTTGGTTCTATCATTTTGGCTACCGGTTGGAAGCCTTATGATGCTAGGAAGCTTGAACACTTGGGTTATGGAAAATATAAAAATGTAGTAACTAATATAGAGATAGAAGAGATGGCCAGAAATGGCCAAATTATTTCTCCGGCCACAGGCCAGGCCGCTCAGAGTGTGGCCTTTATTCAATGTGCAGGACAAAGGGATCCCAATCACCTGCCATATTGCTCCTCTTATTGTTGTTTGGCTTCACTTAAGCAAGCTATGTATGTACGCCAGATAAATCCTGAAGCCAAGGCCTACATTTTTTATAGGGATATGAGAACAGTGGGGCAATATGAAGAGTTTTATAAAAATGCCCAGAATGATGTAGGTATCTTTCTTACTAAAGGTGAAGTGATTGGTATTACTGAGAATGAAGATAAGAGTCTTAATATTGAAGTAGAAAATACCCTTTTAGGAGAGAAGATTGTTGTAAAGGCGGATCTGGTGGTTTTGACTATAGGTATGGTTTCCAGCATGGAAGGAATTCCTAATACCAGAGATGATGTTATTAAGGCCTATGGACTAACCGGACAGGAAGAGCCTGATGTTATTGAAAAAACAATTAGAGAGACGCCTCAACCTTGGGAAGGGATTTTGAACTTGGCCTATCGCCAAGGGCCAGAAGTCCCTATTTTGAAATATGATTTGCCGGATTCCAATTTTATCTGCTTTCCTTATGAGTCTCGCCGAACAGGTATCTATCCAGCAGGATGTGTAAGACAGCCCCAAGACATTGATGCCTGTATGAGGGACGCAAGAGGAGCAGTGTTAAAGGCTATCCAGTGTATGGAGATGGAATCCCGTGGTGAAACTGTCCATCCAAGGTCTGGGGATTTGAGTTATCCCGAATTTTTCTTCCAAAGATGTACTCAATGTAAGCGGTGTACCCAAGAGTGTCCCTTTGGGGCCTTGGACGAAGATGAAAAAGGCACGCCTAAACCCAATTATTTTCGCTGCCGTCGGTGTGGCACCTGTATGGGGGCTTGTCCTGAAAGGATTATTGGCTTTCAGAATTACAATGTAGATATTATTTCTTCTATGATTAAGTCTATTTCAGTGCCTGAAGACGACGAGGAGAAACTCAGAATACTTTGTTTTGCTTGTGAGAATGATGCCTATCCTGCGTTAGATATGGCTGGGCTTAACCATTTACAATATTCGCCCTTGATTAGAGTAATTCCAGTGCGGTGTTTAGGTTCTGTAAATTTGGTTTTTATTTCTGATGCCCTTTCCCGTGGTATTGACGGCGTGCTTTTGTTAGGCTGTAAATATGGAGAGGATTACCAGTGTCATTTTATAAGGGGTAGCGAACTGGCTAATTATAGGATGAGCAAGTTATCGGAGACACTCAACAATTTGGGGCTAGAGGCAGAAAGGGCCCAATTGGTAGAAGTAGCGATTACGGATTATGATAAAATTCCTGATATTATAAATAAATTTGTAGATAAAGTTAAAGAATTAGGTCCAAATCCATTTAAAGGTTGGTAATAGGAGGGAAGAAAATGGCAAACGGGCGTTTAGTGGAGCCAGATGTAAAGTTTATCAATGGGATTATTCAAACAGGTGGTTCTTCTTTAAAAAAGTGTTTTCAATGTGCTACTTGTAGTGTGGTTTGTCCCTTATCACCTGAAGACAACCCTTTCCCGCGGAAGCACATGATCTTGGCCCAATGGGGACAGAAACAAGCCTTAATTAAAGACCCTGCTATCTGGCTCTGCCATAACTGTAATGACTGTTCCAGTTATTGTCCTAGAGGGGCCAGACCAGGGGATGTCCTGGGGGCAATTAGGGCCTTTTGTATTGAGGAGTATGCTACGCCTAAATGGCTTGCCAACATGGTGCGCCAGCCAAAAGGGCTTTTACTTCTCTTTGGTTTTCCCATTATCCTCTTTTTGATTGTAGCCCTTTTGAATGGGACGCTTCCGCCTAAGGGAGCAGAAATTATTCCCCATAACTTTATTCCTGTGATTACAGGGGTGGATATTGTCTTTGTTCCTTTGGCCGCTTTGCTTGCATTTTCTCTTTTTAAGAGTCTGTCCCGTTTTTGGAAAGACATGAGTATGGGATTGACTCCTCCGAGTGCTTATCAAATGTTGGTCAAAGGTGGCTGGTGGGGAATTTTATATTCTTCTCTTAAAGAAATTTTGGGTCATACACGGTTTCGGAAGTGTGGGGCTGCCAAGGAAAGGACAGTTCCCCATTTGCTTTTGATGTGGAGTTTTATTGGTCTATTAGTGGTGACAACCTTTGTTTTTATTGCCGAAGATATCTTTCATGTAGAAGCCCCATTTCCTCTGGTGCATCCAATCAAAATCTTGGCGAACTTGAGTGCGGTGGCCTTTTTGATCGGTATCTTCTGGCTTATGAAAAATCGGATGACAGATAGGGATTCAGTTTCTACCTATTGGGATTGGAGTTTAATTTTTGTGATTATGGCTGTGGGTGTAACTGGTGTTTTGGCAGAAGGGTTTAGATTAGCTCATGTAGCGTTTTTGGCTTATGGGTTTTATTTGCTTCATCTGTCTTCTGTATTTGCCCTTTTTGTGTATTTGCCCTTTTCCAAATTTGCCCATCTTGCTTATAGGACACTGGTATATGTGCATGAAAAATACTATGGAAAGTCTTAAAATTTTTTCTTGACAAAAAAGAAGTGAGAGACTATAAGAATAGGAAATTATGGTCTTGAAAGGAGGTGAGAAGGAAAATACTGGAAGGGAAACAGAGAAGAAGGCTTGATAAAAACAAAAAAGTATTTAAGGAGGTGGCTATATGTCAGCCGAAGGACAAGAAAAACTTTGGGAAACGAAGAAATATGATGATGTAAGAATCTACACAGATGAGGAGATTTGGAATTATACAGATGAAGATGTAGCAAATTACAAGTGCAAACATGATATTCCCCTTTTGGAGCAATTGGAAGAAGGGCCATGGCCGAGCTTTGTGAGTGATATTAAGCAAGAGGCAGTTCATAGACACAAACTGGCCGAGCAGGCTCCTGATAAACTATTGATTCCTGCTGATGTTTGCGATGACCTCTTGGGACAAGTTGAGCTTTCCTACGTAGAAAAAGAAACCCACTGGAAACATGGTGGTATTGTGGGCGTGTTTGGATATGGCGGCGGCGTTATCGGAAGATATTCTGACCAGCAGGAAAAATTTCCTGGTATTGCCCACTTCCATACCCTTCGTGTCAATCAACCAGCTAGTAAGTTTTATAAAACCGACTACTTAAGGGCCCTTTGTGATATCTGGGAATACAGAGGTAGCGGTCTGACCAACATGCACGGTTCTACTGGTGACACCGTTCTTTTAGGGACATTTACTGAACAGTTGGAACCTATGTTTTTTGATTTAACTCATGACTTGGGGGTGGATCTTGGTGGTTCAGGTTCTAACTTAAGGACCCCTTCCTGTTGTGTGGGGAAGGCAAGATGTGAGTTTGCCTGTTATGATACCCAGGACATCTGCTACGAATTAACCATGTATTATCAAGATGAGCTTCATAGACCTGCTTTTCCATATAAGTTCAAATTTAAGTTTGACGGATGTCCCAATTGCTGTGTGGCCTCTATTGCCCGTTCTGATATGTCTTATATCGGCACCTGGAAAGACGATATTCGTATTGACCAGGAGGCCGTCAGGGCTTATGTGGCTGGTGAGCTTAAACCCAATGCCGGTGCCTTTGGCAACAGAGATTGGGGTAAGTTTGATATTCAAAAGGAAGTTATTGACCTCTGTCCGGCCAAATGCATGGAATGGGATGGCAAAGAGCTTAAGATTAACAATAAGGAATGCGTGCGTTGTATGCACTGCATCAACGTTATGCCCAGGGCCTTGAGGATTGGAACAGATACTGGATGTAGCATATTGTTTGGTGCTAAGGCCCCAATTTTAGAGGGGGCTCAGATGTCCACATTGGTTATTCCATTTATAAGGGTAGAGAAACCTTATGATGAAATTAAGGCCATTATAGAGCGGGTTTGGGATTGGTGGATGGAAGAAGGTAAAAACCGTGAGCGGGTAGGTGAACTGATTCAGCGAAAAGGCATCCAGGAATTCCTTAAAGTTGTGGGTGTGCCTGCAATCCCACAACATGCCAAAGAGCCTAGGTCCAATCCCTACATCTTCTGGAGTGAGGGTGAGGTGCCTGGTGGATGGCAGAGAGATATTAAGGAATTTAGGAAGAGACATCCAAGATAAAAAAATGAGGAGGTGTTATTATGTCGCTTGGTAAATATGGTTATTATGATCCTTCAGACCCATTAAAGGATAGAATTACTGATATTGGGCCCCCACACTATGAGCAGTTTTTCCCACCTGTTATTAAAAGGAATTATGGGAAGTGGCTTTATCACGAGATTTTGGAGCCGGGCCTTCTTGTTCATGTCTCTGAAACCGGAGAAAAGGCTTATACCGTAAGGGTAGGTGGGGCTCGTTTGATGAGTGTCCAGCATATTCGTGAAATCTGTGATATAGCCGATAAATATTGCGATGGTTATGTCAGATGGACGACCAGAAACTGTATAGAGTTTATTACTGATAGCGAAGATAAGGCTAGAGCCTTGATGAAGGATTTAGAAAGCAGGAAATTCCCCAAGGGTAGCTATAAATTCCCGGTAGGGGGTACTGGTTGTGGTATTACCAATATCGTTCATACCCAGGGATGGATTCACTGCCATACCCCCGCTACAGATGCCTCTGGAATTGTAAAATCTGTCCATGATGCTCTGTTTGAACACTTTAAAAACATGGATTTGCCAGCCAAATTGCGGATTTCTCTTGCTTGCTGTCTGAATATGTGTGGTGCAGTTCATTGTTCTGATATTGCGATTTTGGGTGTTCATCGTAAACCACCTATGATTGATGATGAGGTGCTTTCCAAAATCTGTGAAATTCCTTTGGTTGTTGCGGCTTGTCCATTAGGTGCAATTCGTCCCGCCAAGACAGAAGATGGCAAGAAGACTGTAAGAGTGAATCAAGAGCGGTGCATGTTCTGCGGCAATTGCTACACCATGTGTGCTGCTATGCCATTGGCCGATAGTGAAGGTGATGGCGTGGCCATTTTGGCGGGTGGTAAGATTTCCAACCGCAAGAGTGCTCCTAAATTTTCTAAGGTGATCGTGCCTTATATTCCTAATGAGCCGCCACGCTGGCCAAAGGTAGTGGAGACAATAAAACATATCGTAGAGGTTTATGCCAAAGATGCTCGTAAGTATGAGCGTCTTGGTGAATGGGCTGAGAGAATTGGTTGGGAGAAGTTCTTTGAAAAGACTGGTATCCCGTTTACCGAAAAGAGCTTGGATGACTACCGTTTGGCCTATGATACTTATCGGACTACTACCCACTTCAAGTATACTGAACATGTCTGGCAGTTAGCTAAGGCCCTTGAAGAGGCCGAATAAGTAAAAAGAAGTATAGGATAAGTGCTCCTCTTTTAAAGGGGGGCACAAAATATTTTGAAAGGGGTGAAAAAGGATGGCATCTATTGATGAAATCAAAAAGGTAATTGTGGATTTTGCCACAAATACCAAGAAGTCAAAGTTTTATTTTAAAGATATGGAAAAGGCCGTTCAAAAGGTGATTCCTGATGCCAAATCAAGAGAGATTAAAAAGGCTGCTACAGCCCTTATTAATGAGGGGACTTTGGTGTATTTCTCTACAGGTAGCAGTACCATGTATGGCTTAAAAGGAAGGGGTATTTCCCTAGAGACTGAAGAGACAGGGAAGGTTGAATAGTATTTACATAGGAGGGGCATAAGCGGTCTTTATGCCCCTCGTCCCCCTTTTTGGTTTGTGACAAAGGTTTCCAAATTGAGATTTGGGGGTTTTCCTAGTGCCCTAGCCCGAGGTGCTCGGTTGTTTACACATATGGCGTTCCCATAGCTTATAATTTTAAGGTCATCAAAATGGCATCCTCGCCTGTGTCATAATAATAGCGAGGTCTACGGCCCTGCTTTTGAAAACCAAATTTTTCATAAAGGCGAATGGCCTTGATGTTAGTTTCCCTTACTTCTAATCCAATCCATTTTAGTCCTTTTTTAATGGCATATTGAATGGCCTTTTTAAGCAAAAGACTTCCAATTCCTTTACCTTGAAATTTCTTTCTAACCGCGACATTTAAGATGTGCATTTCATCCCATAATACCCAAAAGCAGATAAAGCCAACGATAGAATCCGTTTTAGAGCTTTTGGCGATCCAGAGATGGCTATAGGAATGACTTAGCTCAGCATGAAAGCTGTCTTTACTCCAAGGGGTTGGAAAGCATTCTTCCTCTATAGAGTGAATTTCTTCTATGTCGGCTTTTTGGGCCGGAAATACCAGCCACATAGTTCTAACCTAATTCTTCGCTGGCCAGGATAATGGCGTCTTTTGCCTTTTCTTTTACGTAGCGGGCAAGGTCTGAAAGATTCATTTCTTCTTGTTTATTGATAGCACCCAAAAGCATAGGTAAATTAATTCCTGTAACCACTTCTATTTTACCAGGCTCCAAAAAGGAATAACTTAAATTGGATGGCGTTCCTCCAAACATATCAGTCAAAATTAATATTCCATCCCCAGAATCCACCTTTTTTATTGCCTCATTTATGGCCTTTCTTAAGTCATCAATGGCTTCGTCCTGAACGTTTACCTCTTCTATGTTATTTACCTTTCCACTAATAAAGGCAGCGGCGTCCAAAAGGGCCTTTCCGATGTTGCAATGAGTTACAATAACAATTCCTACCATAAATTCACCCCTCGGCAATTGTATTATTTTAAAATATCCCGATGGTTTACAGAAATATCATACTCCACCAAATTTGGAAACGAGCCTTTTAAGAGTTCTGCTAAAGCTTCTGCCACAACTACAGAACGGTGCTTGCCGCCTGTGCAACCTATAGCAATGTTAAGATAATTTTTCCCTTCTGCTTTGTAAAGGGGTAAAAGAAATTGCAATAAATTACCTATTTTCTCCAAAAAGATTTCCATTTTTCCATCTTGGGCCACATAACGTTTTACTTCGGCGTGTTTTCCTGTAAAATTTTTCAAATGAGGCACAAAGTGAGGATTAGGAAGAAAACGCACATCAAATACCAAATCGGCTTCATAGGGTAGTCCATATTTAAATCCAAAGGATAAAATGGTGACGTTTAACCTTCTGGTAACGCTTTTTTGGTATCTATTTTCTATCCATCTTTTTAAATCATGAACACTGAATGTAGAGGTGTCTATAATTTGAGTAGCCAGGTCTCTTATCTCTTTTAGATATTGCCTTTCCTTAGCAATGCTCTGTAAAATGCCTTCTCCGGTCTCAGAAAGAGGGTGCTTCCGTCTTGTTTCTTTAAATCTGCGGATTATTACTTCATCTTGGGCATCAAAAAATAAAATTTCAATTTTATATCCTTTTTTTTCTATTTTTTTGAAAACTTGAGGATTGACTTTTCCGAAGGGTCTCTCTCTTACATCCATTACCAACGCAATTTTATCTACTTTGCTCTGGGAAACCAACTCTAAAAATTTGGGCAGAAGAAAAAAGGGCAGGTTGTCTACACAAAAAAAACCTAGGTCTTCATAGGTCTTTAAAGCAGTACTTTTTCCTGCCCCTGAAGTACCTGAGATAATTATCAGCCTGAGAGGATTCATCAAATTTAAAAATTGGGTTCTATAAAGTCGTAATTTCCGTCTTCTCTTTTGTGAAGGACACAAATTTTGTTAGTTTGGCTATTGATAAACACCAAGATATGATCTCCTGAAAGCTTGATCTGTTCTAGGGCTTCTTCAATGTCCATAGGCTTAGGAGAAAATTTATTGCTTTTTATGATTTCTCCATTGACAGTAACTTCTGGCTGTTCAGCCTTTACCTCTTGGCTTCGCTTAGGCTCCTTCTTTTCCTTTAACTTACCTATTTGTCTTTCTATCTTGTCTACCACCATATCTATAGCCGCATAGATATCATCCGCCTCTTCTTTTCCATAAAGCCTTTCTCCATCTGCCCAAACATTTAATTCGGCGATGTGCCTATATTTCTCCACAGATACCACTAGATTGGCTTCTATATTGTCATTTCCTAAGAAGCGCGGTAACCGATTAAGTTTTTTGTTGGCGTAGCTTTTAATCCCTTCTGAAGGGTGAATGTTGCGGAAGCTAACAGAAATTTGCATGTTTCCCTCCTATCTTTCCTTTTTTATATCTTAAAAAATTTTTTTCCTTTGAGAAGAAGATAAAATTCCCATTGATTCCCGATATTTGGCGACTGTTCGCCTCGCGATATCAATTCCTTGCTGCTTTAGAATTTGAACGATCTTTTGATCACTATAAGGTTTTTTTGGGTCTTCTGAAGCAATAATTTCCCTAATTTTGGCTCTTATACTTTCTGCCGAAAGAATGTTGCCTGAAGAGGTATTTATACCTGTATTGAAGAAAAATTTCAATTCAAATATCCCATGGGGTGTCTGGGCATATTTGTTGGCCGTTATTCTGCATACAGTTGACTCATGCAAACCAACGTCATCGGCCACATCCTTTAAAATAAGGGGTCTTAGATGTTTAACACCCTTTTCTAAAAAATCCCGTTGAAACTTGAAAATGCTGCAAGATACCTTGTAAAGTGTCTTTTGCCGTTGATGAATACTTTTGATAAGCCATACGGCTGACTTAAATTTATTTTGCAAAAATTCCCTTACTTTATTTGAAAGCTGAGTTTCGAACATTAAACGACGGTAATATTCATTGATATGTAATTTAGGAAACCCATCTTCATTTAAGACTACCACAAAGTCATCTTCTACCTTATAGACATAAACATCAGGCACAATGTAGATAGGTGTTTCTGTGTTGTATTCTCTGCCCGGCTTTGGTTCAAGTCCCAAAATTACTTGGGTAGCCTTTTTTACTTCATCTAAAGGGGCGTTTAACCGTTTAGCCAATCCCTTTAAATCCTTCTTTTGTAAGAAATTAAGATGATTTTCTATGATTTCTTTTACCCACGGCACATCTATTTTAAAGCTTTTAACTTGTAAAAGCAGGCACTCCTTTAAATCCCTTGCCGCTACCCCTACAGGGTCAAATTCTTGGATTCTTTTTAATACTTCTTCTACCTTTTCTGGTGTAGTGCCTGTCCAAGCAGCGATTTCCTCTAAAGAGGCCTTTAAATACCCATCCTCATCCAAGTTGCCAATGATATAATGTCCTATTTCTTTTTCTTTGTCATTTAAATATGAGAGATTTAGTTGCCATATTAAGTGTTCAGCCAGGGAAGGTTTTCGGGAAATGATATTTTCCCACGGTAATTCTTCTTTTTCCTCTTTTTTTGAAATTCCACTTTCCTTTAGATAGGCATCTTGACTGTATTGTTCCCAGATTTCAGCTAATTCTTTTAGTTTTTTCTCTTCCGCTCGACTTTCTTGTTCTTCAAGGGTGGTTATAGGTGCAGGCTCATCTTCATCTTCAAGAATAGGATTGGTTTCCATTTCCTGTTTTACTGTGTTGAGAAGCTCTAATCGCGAAAGCTGCAACAGCTTGATGGCCTGCTGCAACTGCGGCGTCATTACTAGCTGTTGGGTAAGTTTTAAATGTTGTTTTAGCTCTAAAACCAATTTTGACCTCTTTATAATGTAAAATCCTGCCCCAAATAAAATTGCTTGGCCAACTTGCTCTTGACAATGGTTTCGGGTCTTCCTGCCTCTAAGACCTTTCCTTCGTTTAAGATATAAGCCCTATCACATACCTTTAATGTTTCTCTTACGTTGTGATCAGAAATTAAGATTCCCATTCCCTTATATTTTAATTGGACGATGATTTCTTTAATCTCACCTACGGCAATGGGGTCTACACCTGCAAAAGGTTCGTCTAAAATCATGATAAACGGCGAGGTAACCAAGGCCCTAGTAATTTCAACCCTTCTTCTTTCTCCTCCAGATAGGGTAGAGGCCTTATTCTGAGAGAGGTGCTCCAAACGCAACTCTCTAAGTAATTCTTTTAGTCTTTCCTTTCTTTGTTCTGCCGAAAGAGGTAGGAGTTCTAGAATGGCCAAAATGTTTTCTTCCACCGTCATTCTTCTAAAGACTGATGTTTCTTGAGGTAAATAGTAAATTCCTTTTTTTGCCCTTTCATGCATTGGCAAATGAGTAACTTCGGTATCATCTAATAAGATTCTTCCCTCATCAGGCTTTACTAGTCCAATAACCATGTAAAAGGTGGTAGTTTTGCCGGCTCCATTAGGTCCTAACAGTCCGACTACTTCTCCTGATTGCACCGATAAAGAGAGACTATTTACCACCTTACGGCCTTTATATACCTTGGTTAGATTTTCTACCTTCAAATGATGAGTATTATTCCCCATTCTTAGGATAAATCACAGCCTCAACCGGCTGTTTCCCTCCTATTACAATCATTTTGTTTTCATTAATGAAGACAATTATCTTTTCCCCTTTAATCACATTTTGGCCTTCTTGCAATTCGGGATGCCCTGTTAAAACCACTTTCCCCTTTTCTTTCCAAAAGACTGCCTTCTCCCCTCTAGCTATTCTTTGGTCTTGAGTAATTACCACATTTCCTTCAGCGATCATTTTGACAATTGAAACCGAGGCCAGTGTTTCTTCCTTAGCATATTCCTTTCTAGGGTCTTGTTTTCCTTCATCATAAAAAACTTCCATCCTATCTGCTTGAATGACAATGTTATTCTGTTTGGCATTCACATGTCCTGTAAAGATAACCATCTTTTGGTTATGTTCTATCTCCATTTGGTCTGATTGAATATAAAGGGGTGCGTCATTAGCCCAAATCAAAGGACAGACAACCAGGCAAAACATCAAGACATAAAGGATAACACCTAATGGGTAATATCTGACCAAAATGCCACCCCAATATGGCCTTTTCATATATTCACTCCGCTTTTAATTAACGTTTCCTTATGAAGACAGCCCTTCACGTTGCCTAAAAATACGAGCCTGTCTTGTTTTAGAAAAAAACGCATTTTGTTTGCCCTAATGCGCAAACCTTTCCCTACTATCAATACAGGAATATCTGTATAAAGCAAATGTTTCTTTTGAACATAAAATATTTCTTGAGTGGTAAGATTATATCCTTTCTTTTGCCAAATATGAACGTTTTTCTTTAAAGTGACGTTTTTGGTATTCATGTCTAAAATACCAGTATTGGCCTTTAAATATACAGGTTTGCCCCTTTGAGGATAAAAAACGGCCTTTATTTGTGATAGCACTACCTTGTTAACGTTATTTTTCAATCTATTTGCACTCCTGGCCTCCAATTCCCAACATTTCCTCCCATTTTTTACTTCACTGTAGTGAAAATCAGAGAAAATCCTTTGTATAGGGTCTAATTTAAACCTTTGTGTCTTTCTATTTTGACTAAAAATATATATTCCAGCAATTATCAAAACATTAAAGGCCAGTCCCCAAACCAGAAGTTTGTAGAATTTATGTTGCATAGCCTTTTAATAATATACCAAAGGAAGGGGCAAATGTAAAGCAAAAAAGATGCCAAAAATCGAAAATGGAATCAACTTTTTTTCTCCTCAGCGATTTCTTTTTGGGTAGTTATAATTAATTCTGCGATTTCTCGCAAAACGCCTTTACCACCTGAGGCGCTAGTAATATAATCTGCCTTCTTTTTTAGGGCAGAAATGGCATTACTTACAGTAAAACCTACTCCTGCTTTTTCTAGTACCTCTAAATCGGGTAAGTCATCTCCTACAAAGGCAATTTCATTAGCAGAATATTTTTCCTGCCATTTTTTAAAAATTTCTATTTTATTACTAACGCCTTGATAAATGTTCTGAATGCCAAGCTCTCGACATCTTCTCTGAACCGCCTCTGAATAACGTGCTGTTATAACCACTACTTCTATACCATGTTCAATAAGCATCTTTATTCCTAGACCGTCTTTAACATTAAATTGCTTTATTTCCAATTCTCCATCTGCGTAAGAGATGCTTTCGTCAGTCCAAACTCCATCTACGTCCGTCATAAGAACCCTGATTTTTTTTAATTTTTCAAGAAAGGATAGAAACTCCATGGACTTGATAATACAGCAAAAGAAGACTTGTGTAAAGATTTTCAAACATCGGCCAGATAGAGACTTACAATTCCAAAAGTAAGATAACGATGTTTTATATTCTTAAAGCCAGCTCTTTTCATAAACTGCATCCATTGTTTGGGGGTATAAAATGATTGGATAGAGGCAGATAGATGTTCGTAGGCCTCTTTATCTTGACTTATTATGGCCCCAATTTGGGGCAAAAGGTGATTTAAATAAGCAAAGTAAAACTCTTTAATCCAATGCCTTGGAGGGTGTGAAAATTCAAGAATGATGGCTTTACCCCCCGGCTTGAGAATTCGCCTCATCTCACAAAGCCCTTTGAAGCGATCCGAAAAATTGCGTACCCCAAAGGCCACCATAACTGCGTCTGCACAATGGTCTTTAAGGGGTAAAACCAAGGCATCTCCAGCCACAGGTAAGATGTCTTTGTCTTTATCTGGATGTTTGTTTAGTCCATAGGCAAGCATCTTAAAGGCAAAATCAAGAGCAACAATTTTTCCTTTAAATCCAGTCCATTTTTTTAAAGCCCAACTCAAGGGCAAGGTGCCAGCACAAAGATCAAGCACTACCTTATTAGGGTCATTTGGAAGGTCTGGGAAAAGAAACACCAAACTTCTAACGGTTTTTAGGCGCCAGTAACGGTCAATTCCCAGACTAAGGACAGAATTTAGAAGGTTGTAAAATCGACTGATATTGTCAAATCTGCGCTTAATGAACTCCGGATTTGAATGTTGGTCTTTTATCAATCCTTTGCCCCTTTCCTCATTTTTGCAAGATACCTAACAGAAGAAAGGGGCAGGGTCAAGATACATCCGCTAATCAAAAAACTGCCTTAAAGGGCTATAAGTTAAGCTCCAAAACAACTTATGCTTTAAGTTCTTCAGGGATTTCTATGCATTCTATAAGTTTTTCCAAGATGAAGTAATTATGACAGGGCAAGTGGTAATAATTTATAATGTCTTCAATCCCACTATGACAATTATGACATGGAGTAAACACTATTTTGGCCCCAGTGGCAGCTATCTGTTCGGCCTTTACTCTATTGCTCTCCACTCTCTTTTTCTTCCAGGGTGGACCACAGTTGATAACGTCGCCCCCTGCATTGCAGCAATAATTGTGTTCCCTATTAGGATACATCTCCCTAAAGTCTTCACACATGGCCTTTAACACATACCGAGCATCGTCCATGAGACCTCTTCCTCTCATAAGATTACAGGGATCATGCAGAGTGGCGGGTTCTTTAATCTTACGCACAATCTTAATTCGTCCAGACCTTAGAAGCTCTGCATAAAATTGGATAGCATGGACTATCGGAATGGGATGCATTTGCCACCCTAACCACCGATTTCCACGGTCATAGACTGAGCGAAAGGCATGGCCACATTCTCCCATCACAATCTTTTTACACCTAAGCCGCATAGCCGCCTCAAAATGGGCCTTTTTTACCCTACCCATGATTTCCCAATCCCCAGAATACATGGCCATATCGCTGTTATCCCAACCATCAAATGATGGCATAGTCCAGTCAATTCCTGCCACCCGCATCAAAATGGCCATATAACCTATCAATTGGGCAAGGAATTTTGGTTCTGGTCCGATTACGGAATACATCACATCCGCACCTTCCTTATCCAAAGGAATCCGAACACTGGGAACCTCGGCTTGAGCCTCCTCTTCCTGCCATTGCAAGGTATCTATCCATTCATCCTGTTTTACCCACATTTGGTTCATGGTTACAGCATGACTATTAACTGTATCTTGAAGGTATTGAGGTACTAAACCACAGAGATGACACATGCGCCTGACCACACTAATCATGTAGGCTATGTCAATGCCAAAGGGACAATACATACTACAACGCATGCACACGTTGCATTCTGTGTAAGAAATTTCGGCGGCTTGTTTCATAAACTCAGGGGACATCTTCCCCTTATGCTTAAGCATTTCCCAAAGGGTGTTTTTGACCTTGCCTACAGGGGCAAACCGTGGATCACAATCATTTGAAAGATAATGGTGACAGGCAACTGCACAAAGGCCACAATGAATACATGTATTTACATATGTCTTGATTCTAGCGACTCCCTCCTTTTCTAAAACTCCGTTTACAATTTGTTCAATCTTTTGAGGAGTTAGCTTTTTGGCCGGTTCCTCTAAGCCGATGTCTGTAATGTCCCACTTTCTGGGTAAAATTGTCCCTCCCCCCATTCCCTACCTCCTTTTTTACAAACCTGCAAATTTAAATTCTTTATTTCCAACTATTATCAGCATAAATCATGCCAATTTTTTATCTACTTTAACCATCCTTAATTATGGGAGTTTCAAGTAAAAAGTTGACTTTATTTAGAGATTTATGTTGCATTTATGCAACATAACGCAACAAAAGGGTTGTAGATTGCAATCAAATTAACAATTAAGTTGACTAGA
The DNA here is from genome assembly GCA_027038965.1 of Candidatus Desulfofervidaceae bacterium. Lineage (GTDB taxonomy): Bacteria > Desulfobacterota > Desulfofervidia > Desulfofervidales > Desulfofervidaceae > JAGHCL01. Next base: position 38,416 of record JALWFG010000014.1, read on the forward strand.
TAAATGAATTAAGTTATGGAATAAACATGGATTTACTAAAGACAATTTTAAACAGTATTACCGAAGGAGTTTTTACTGTAGATACAGATTTTAACATTACCTTTTTAAATCAGGCAGCGGAGCGGATAACAGGTTTTAGCCAAGAGATGGCAGTTGGAAAGAAATGTTTTGATATCTTTCGGGCCAATATCTGTCATGGCGAATGTGCTTTGATGAAAAGCATCTATTCAGGTGAAAGTATTGTAGAGTTGCCTATCACAATTTTGACGAAAGATAACCGAAGAATTCCGGTTAACATTAGCACGGCCGTACTGAGAAACGACAAAGGGGAAATAGTAGGAGGTGTGGAGACTTTTAGAGACCTATCTTCTATTGAAGCACTTAAGAAGGAGATTACAAAGAGTTACAGTTTTGAAGATATCATAAGCAAAAATAACCGAATGAGAAAGATTCTTGAAACACTGCCCCAAATAGCCGAAAGTGATACTACAGTACTTATTCAGGGGCCAAGCGGTTCTGGCAAGGGCTTATTGGCTAGGGTTATTCACAATATCAGCTTTCGCAAGCAGAAACCATACGTAATTGTTAATTGTGCTGCCTTTCCTGTAACCCTTTTAGAATCAGAACTGTTTGGGTATGTGAAAGGGGCCTTTACTGGGGCATATAAAGATAAGCCAGGACGCTTTGCAGTTGCAAATGGGGGAACTATTCTTTTGGATGAAATTAACGATATGCCCTTGGAAGTTCAAGTAAAATTGCTTAGAGTAATTGAAGAAAAGGAATATGAACCTTTGGGTAGCACTTCCCCTCAGAAGGTAGATGTTCGTATTATAGCTACTTCCAATCAGGATTTGGCCACCTTGGTAAAAAAGGGTCTTTTTAGAGAAGACCTTTATTACAGGTTAAATATAATAAAGGTAGAACTTCCTCCTCTTTCCCAAAGACAGGAGGATATTCCTTTGTTGATAGAGCATTTTATCAATAAATTTAATCTCAAAATGGGGAAAAGGGTTATCGGGGTTTCTCCTGAAGTAATGGAATTACTTATGAAGTACGATTTCCCAGGCAATGTTAGAGAGCTTGAAAATATCATCGAACATGCATTTGTATTATGTCAGGGACAGATAATAGGGGTTTCTTGTTTGCCTGAGCAAATTTTTAAGAAAATACGGCCTAATTTACCTTCAAGATCCCTATTTGAGATCCAAGAGATTAACCTTATCAAAAAAACTTTAGAAAAATACGCCGGCCACCGAGGTAAAACAGCGGCGGCTCTAGGTATTGATAGGACCACCCTATGGCGAAAAATGAAAAAATATAAAATCGCTTAATCAAAATTCTTAAATTTGGAGTCCTTGTTCTGCACTCCTAGGGGTGTAAAACAAAATTTTTATCACAATTATCATCAGAAAGTTATTTGACCCTTACCTTAAAATGGGCTAAAATATGTTCACCTGCAAGGGAGCATTACAGGGTTTGGAGGGTATTATGCAAAGGGAGCAAACCGTAGAAAAGATAGATCTTGAACTTTTACCTGAGGAGGCAAGAAAAGAATTAATAGATTTTTATGAATCTCTGGTTGAAAAGTATGGTATTATTAAACAAGAAAAGCAGTCTAAAATTGAAGCTCTGTCCAGGTTTGCAGGTATTTTAAAATTGCCTATAGATCCACTTAAATATCAAAAAACGATGCGGGATGAATGGGATTAAAAAGATGGCTCAAGTGTTTATGGATACAAACGCCATTCTCTACTATCTTGGAGATAAAAGTATCGCTTCTGTCAAGGCAGAATTTGTCATATCGTTCATAACAGAAATAGAAGTGCTTTCTTATCCTAATTTAACTAAGCAGGAAGAAGGAAAAATTGGGGAATTCTTGAAAAATGTCTATATAGTAAACGTAAATAAGGATATTAAGAATCTTACTATCAATTTTAGAAAATGTTATGGTTTGAAACTTCCGGATGCAATGATTTGTGCCAGTGCCTGTTTTCTTAAATTACCTTTGATAACTAATGATAAGCAGATGTTTAGAGTTTCGGAATGTTCTATTTTTACTTATAACGAGTTTAAAGAGAGTTACACCTTATATAAAAACACATCTTGAAGCCTGGAGGAAGCTACCTACATAAGGCGGATGAAGGCGGTGCTTAGTGGGGAGCCAAATTTGGTGTATTTTGTGTGTGGTCCGATAAACAGCGGAAATACGGCCCTTCTTATGAAGGTATTTGAGGAGCTTCCTGAGAATCATATGTGCCATTTAGCCACTTACACTTCCCGCTAAAACTGAACCCCAGGGGCAAAAATAAGGTCTTGATTCTTTTGAGTAAGCTGAAGGAATTTTTGAAGTCCTTTTAGATGTAATGGGCTCAAATCATAATTTAAATTTTTCCAATACTCAAAAAGGTCAATTCCCTCTCTTTGATGCATCTTAGCTAGTTTGCCTAAATGGAATTTCCCCCATTTTTTGGATTCCAAGAGCAAGCCATAGAGCCTTTTAAGGCTATCATCCTGCCAGGCCCGTTTTCTTACTGCAAAAAGTCCAAAGACAAAAGGGAGGTCAGTCCACGCTTGCCACATTTCTGCCAGGTCGTATTGATAGGGATATAACCTTTTGGCCTTGAGTTTGAGAGCGGCATCTCCAATGGCCAATCCGGCGATACCCTGACCGTTTAGCTGTATCAATTCCCCTGTTTGATAAATGGGTTCAATACCAAAGCATTCTTTGAGGATTAACTTTAAAAGGGCAGATGAGGTGGCTGAGTGTGAGGTCAAAAAAATGGTTTTGCGATGAAGTTTTTCAATCGGTAGGCGGCTAAAGAGCATTACGCTTTGCACCTTTCCTGTGGCAGAGATGGAAAGCTGTGGGAGTAAAAATACCTCATTTTTGAGCTCTAAATAGGCAATAGAGGAAATGGGGGCAAGGTCCACTCGACCTTTTTTGAGGAAATCGTTCATTTGGGCCGGAACACCCGTAACCAATTTAAAGGGAACCTCTTGGGAGACAATTCCCCTTTCCAAGGCGTAATAAACAGGCACGCAGTTTAAAAAGGGGAATTTCCCTAGTCTTATTCTATCCAATTCAGTTTCTCCTGGGCACCTGTATAAATCACGGCTTCAGCCAATTCTCTACAAGCTGTGTTTGGGTCTAAGGGCAAGAAAATTAACCTGGCCCGAGCACCTGGAAACATTGTTCCAAAGATATGACCCTGGCCTAAGGCCATACTTGCCCGCCAGGTGGCCATTTCTAACAGTTCGCTGGGGCTAAAAATCCCTTTCTTTAAGGCAAAGGCCATTTCTTTAAACAAATTTAAATCTTGATTACTGGCTAGACTGTCTGTCCCAAGGCAGACCAAAAGCCCGCTCCCTTTTAACAGTTTCCATGGTGCCTGATGGAGCTGGAGATAGTAATTGCTCCTTGGACAGAGGCAAATCTTAACCCCAAAACGCTGAAGAATTTTCACCTCCTCTTTATTTACCTCTACACAGTGGACACAAAGGGTATTAGGCCCTAAAAGTCCCAGTTCTGCCAAATATGGTATTGGCCTCTTTTGGGGAGGTTTAAAGTTATCTGGCAAAAGCCCCTTTTCTTCTAAAAGTTCCTTTAAGGCCCCTTTTCCTTCCAATAAAAATTTGCATTCGTCTTCACTTTCGGCCACATGAATGGCAAAGACTTGTTTGCGCTTCAAGGCAATCTCTTTTATCTTTGGCAAAAAATCAGGATGAACGCTGTAAGGGGCATGGGCGGCAGGATGGATTACATGATAGATGGGAGCCGATAGCTCAGAAGACGGATTTTCTTCTAAAAGTCCTTTAAAGAGAGGCCATCTCTGGTTTGCTACTTCCCTTTTGAGCCCTAAAAATTCATAGAAGGTGATTTCGTCTATTTGTTTCTTAGAATTTACAACCGGGAAATTTTTAACGTTGCCCACAAGCCCGGTGCCTGCCTGTTTGAGCATTTGATGGGCGTTTTTTTCTGCCTCTTCTATCTGCCTATCCGTGAGGTTTTGCTTTTTCTCAATGACTGTCTTTAGCCAAGTGACAAAATCCTTAGCAGGCAGAGAAGTAAGGGAAGGAATTTCCAAATGGGCATGGGCATTTATTAAGGCAGGCATTATCACTCCATTCCCGTGATCTATTACCCTGCCTTTAATGCCTTTTTCTTTCAGGTCTTCATAGGTACCTGTCCTGAGTATTCTCCCTTCAGAAAGGGCCACGGCCCCATTTTCTATAGGTGGCCGCACAATTGGCAGAATCCATTTGGCCCGGTGGATTTCACACCCATTCATATAGCATATTCCTCCTTTGAGGCCTAAATCCAGCTTCTTTGATGAGGTGGCACATTTCTTTTTCTTCCATCCGAAACCGCACTCCAGTGGCCGCCACTACATTTTCTTCAATCATAAGGCTTCCCATATCATTGGCCCCAAAAAGGAGGCTGAGTTGTCCAATTTTTGGTCCTTGAGTAACCCATGAGGCCTGAATATTGGGTATATTATCAAGCACAATCCGAGCAATAGCCAAGGTTTTTAGATATTCGTAAGCACCTGCTGCTTGAAGCTGGTTTAAGGCCGTATTTTTCGGCTGAAAAGGCCACATGATAAAGGCCGTGAATCCTCCTGTTTTATCTTGGAGTTTTCTTATTTTAAGCATGTGTTCTATGCGTTCTTCATAGGTCTCTATGTGCCCAAACATCATTGTGGCCGTAGTTTTAAGACCAAGCCGGTGAGCAGTTTCCATTACCCTAAGCCAGGTAGCGCTATCACATTTTCTTGGAGAAAGGATTTTCCTAACCCTGTCAACCAAGATTTCAGCCCCTCCTCCTGGAATGGAATTGAGTCCAGCGGCTATGAGTCTCTTGAGGGTTTCTTCAATGCTGAGCCCAGACTGCTTGGCGATATGGGCTATCTCAGGTGCCGAAAGCCCATGAATCCAAATTTGGGGATATTTGCCTTTTATCCAACCCAGAAGTTCTTCATATTCTTTAATAGTCCAATCAGGGTGCAGTCCCCCTTGAAGCAAGATTTGAATGCCTCCAAGTTGGATAGTTTCCTCTATCTTTTGGGCTAGCGCTTCTTTGCTTAAGACATAGGCCTCTTTGTGTCCTTTGGGCCTCCAGAAGGCGCAAAACTTACAGCCTGAAATGCAAATGTTGGAATAATTGATGTTGCGATCAACAATGTAGGTAACCACCGGCTCTGGGTGCAAACGCCATCTGATTCTATCTGCCAGATAACCAAGAGAATGCAAATCCCAATTAAAGAGGCAAAGGGCCTCTTCTTTGTTTAGGCGTTTTCCATTTAATATCTTTTCTTTGATCTTTTTCATCACTAGTTTCCTTCAATGGTTCTGAATAGGCCATCCCTTTCAACGGGTTTAAAGCCGGCCTCTTTAATTAGAGAAATAATTTCTTTTCGGCTCATGCCCTTAGGAGAACTGGCCTTGGCCATATGGGTAATCTTTTCTTCTATAATAGTGCCATCAATATCATCTGCGCCAAAATGGAGGGCAATTTGGGCCAGCTTGGGGCCCAGCATGATCCAATATGCCTTGATGTGGGGGATGTTATCAAGCATAAGCCTGGAGACCGCTATTGTCTTTAAATCATCTATGGCTGTAGGTCCTGACAAGTGAGAGAGCCTGGTGTTTTTGGGATGAAAAGAAAGGGGAATAAAGCATAAAAAACCGCCAGTTTCATCTTGGGCTTCTCTCAAGGCAATCAAATGTTCAAGCCTTTCTTCAATGGTTTCAATATGGCCATAAAGCATAGTGCAATTTGTAGGAATTCCCAATCGATGGGCCAATTTGGCAATCGAGAGCCATCTTTGAGCCGAAAGCTTTTTGGGACAAATCTCTTGCCGCACCCTTTGAGAGAAAATTTCAGCCCCTCCTCCAGGAAGCATTTGAAGCCCAGCATCTTTTAAAATCTGCAAAACCTCTTCTTCTGTTTTGCCTGAAATTTTAGCAAAATGGGCAATTTCTGTAACGGTATAGGCCTTGATGACGGCTTGAGGCCTCAATGCTCTGACTATCTTTATAATCTCAAGATAATAATCAAATGGTAAATCTGGATGAACACTCCCTACAATGTGAACTTCGGTAATGGGTTCATGCAGACGTTCTTCAATAAGACGTCTGATTTCATCAAGGCTTAGAGTAAAACCTTGGCCTTTAGGCCTTCCAAAGGCACAAAATTTACATAGATTAAGGCATTCATTGCTATAATTTAGGTGCTGGTTATAAACAAAAAAGGTCTTCTGGTCATGAAGGCGCTGTCGTTTCAGATGGGCCAAATAGCCTGTGGCCAGAAGAGGGGCTTTATAAAGTCTTAAACCATCTTCAAGGCCTAGCCTTTCATCTCTCATAACCTTTTTCTCAATATCCTCTAATCCAGACCTTTTTATCAACTCTCTCATTAATTCCCCCTTACCTTTCAGAGGCAAAGTGATTGTTTGCCAATCCTCTTTTCACAAAAATAAGCCAGTTATCAATGATTTCATCCAGTTTCTTTTCATCTGCCTGATGGATGCCTATGCTGTCTAAATAGGGCAACACATAGGCCTGAAGTAAGCGATCCATCATGGCGTCTAGCATAAAGGCTGCCATTTCTAAGTCAATATCCTCTTTTATTTCTCCCTTTTTTTGGGCCTCTTCAAGTAAAGGAAAAAGATATTCCCGCGAGTAGAACCGGACGGCTTGGATAAACCTTTCCCTACCTGGGACCTTTTCCTCAAAAAGGATTTTTAGATATATATGGTAAATAAATGGATGTTTTTTAATAAATTCTATACCTGCCTTTATAGAGGTCTTTAATTTATCAAAAAAGGGCCCCTGAGTGGTTTCAATGGGTTTTAAAACCTGCTTTGCCAGCTTGATACCGTAAGAAAAGACATATCCAAAAAGGTGTTCTTTATTACGGAAATATTGGTAAATAGATCCTTTAGCAATTCCAAGCCTTTCTACAATACGGTTAATACTGGCCCGATGGTACCCTGCTTGGGCAAATTCTTCACTGGCCGCTTCAAGCAGCCTTTGCTGTTTGGTAGAAGGGAGAGCTAAAAATGTTTTCTGTGGCTGAAACATAATGACCACTTGGTCATCATAATAGATAATTTAAAAAAGTCAAGAAGTTAGTTGTGTCCTGCACCCCACAGCGCAGTATTTAAAGTTTGACTTTTTTAAAATGTTCTGCTAATTAAAATAAAGATGTGCTACAACTAATAGTTAAATTGAAGGATAATGAATTAGATAATGGGTTATATAGCCACGAAGCGAATTTATTGGCATAAATTCTGCACTCACTCACTCACTCACTCACTCACTCACTCACTCACTCACTCACTCACTCACTCACTCACTCACTCACTCACTCACTCACTCACTCACTCACTAGTAAAGAGTCTTTAAGTTATCATATCTTTCATTTCCTTTCTTCTACTATCCCACTTAACCTGTCTTTAGGAGGTAAATTTTATGGAAATTAGTTTTGCTGAAAAAGTTCAGATCTTGAAGCTAGCACTGAGTTTCCTTAATGAGGATGTAATTATTACTGACATAGATGGAAATGTTAAATACATCAATAAGGGCAGTTTAGTAATTAACCCTGAAGAAAGATTGTTTAATATATTTGATTTTTTAGATTCCAATGACCAAAAAGAAATCAAGCAAGCCCTTGTAAAACATCAGGAGTGGTGTGGTGAGGTTTTTGTTAAATCTCAAGATAAAGAAAGGAGTAAAAAGTTTCTTAAAGCTATATCTGTAGCAGTGGATGATGGCAGGACATTCTGTTACCTTTTTGTGTTTTCTGATACCTGTTTTAATTCTGGTCTCCAAAAGAAGTTGCAACAAGCGTCAAAGATGGTTTCCCTTGGAAGTATTGCTGCAGGGGTTATACATGATTTGAATAATCTTCTTTCTCCTATTTTGGCCTATTCCGAGATTCTTCTTCAGGAAATTTCTTCTGAAGACCTTATTTATAAAAGGTTGAAAATAATCAATGAGGCGGCTTATCAGGCAAGAGAATTAATCACTCAGCTTCTGTCCTTCACTCGCTCCAAGGGATTTTCGTTTATTCCTCTTCAATTGAGTCAAGTAGTTATAAAGGCCTTTAACTTTATCAGAAATTTCATTTCCCCTCAAATTGAAATGGACCTCAGTCTGAATAGTAGAGGTTTTATTATGGCCGATCCTATCCAAATTTATCAAATTTTGATTAATTTGTGTCTTAATGCATCTGAGGCCATAAAAGATAAAGGGAAAATCCGGGTTGAGGTTGAAGATATGGATTTAAAAGAAAAAGATGGAGTTAGCAAATATATAAAACTTGCTGTGAGCGATACAGGAATGGGTATGGATGAGCAGATTCGAGAAAACATATTTTCTCCTTTTTTTACTACTAAAGAGCATGGTATAGGATTGGGATTATTCGTGGTATATGAAATTGTGAAAATGCTTGGAGGTAAGATTACTACTTACAGCAAGTTAGGTCAGGGAACAACTTTTGATATTTTACTCCCAAGGGTAGATAAAAACCTTTCAATTCCAAAATAAGGCTAAAGGCTAAAGGCAAAAGGCGAAGGGCGAAGGTTGTAGAGGGAAAAAGCTTCCCTTAAGACTTAACAACTAAGGACTTAAGCACTAGGGACTAAGGACTAAAATATGTCCACCCTGGAGGGGGGCACTACAAAATTGAAATTTCCCAAAAATCCCAGATATCCCTTCTTAAGACATCTGGGATCTTGGGTCAGAGATTCAATTATCTTACCATTGTCCCCATTTATACCCTTTAGAGGTAATTTGTCTAGGCAGTTTTTGCTTGCATATAGAGGCACAAACGGTCTTTTTGATAAAGGCAAATTTGCGCCGTTCCTGAGGGGTGACAAAGGTGACCGCAATCCCTCTCTTGCCTGCTCTGCCTGTTCTTCCTATTCTATGAATGTAAGATTCAGGATTTTGAGGCAAGGCATAATTTATGACATGGGTTAAATCATGGATATCTATTCCTCTAGCGGCAACGTCAGTGGCTACTAAGATGTTGGCCCGATGCCTTTTAAAGTGGTTTATGGCCCTTTCTCTTTGGCGTTGGGTCATATCACCATGAAGGGCAATAGCCCCATATCCCCTTTCAATAAGCCTGGCCGCAATCCTGGCCGTGTCCAATTTAGTTTTGCAGAAGACGAGACCATAAAAGGTATCAGAGGTATCTATAAGCTTACACAAAAGGGAAAATTTATCTTCGGCAAAGACATCAAAGTAGATTTGCTGGGTAAGGTTTACCGTAGGAGTTTTTGTGCTAACTGCTATAAATTCGTAATTTTTCATGTATTTTCTGGCAATCTGCAATATAGGTTTGGGGATGGTAGCAGAGAAAAGAAGCATCTTTTTTTCTTGATTGGTGTGTTGCAATATCCGTTCAATGTCTTCTATGAAACCCATATTGAGCATTTCATCGGCCTCGTCTAGAACAAAAAAGGAAATCTTATTTAAAACAAGGCTTTTCCTCCTTAAATGGTCCAAAACCCGACCAGGAGTCCCCACCACAATATTGACCCTTTTCTGAAGTTTGCGCAACTGAACATTAATTGATTGTCCCCCATATACAGGCAATACTTGAAGCCTCTTTTTGCCCTTTAAGGATTCTATTTCAGCCGCTACCTGAAGGGCAAGTTCTCGGGTAGGCACAAGGATAATGGCTTGCACATGAGATGTCTGTTCACTCAGGGCCTCAATAATAGGGATGCCAAAGGCAGCGGTTTTGCCAGTGCCTGTTTGGGCCTGTCCTACAACATTTTTCCCCTCTTTCATAAGAATGGGGATGACCTTTTCTTGAATAGGGGTGGGCTTTTTAAACCCCTTCTTTTTCAGGGCCATAAGGGTTTCTTGAGACAGCCCCAATTTTTTAAACTCTACTAAACTTTCCATAACACTCTTCTCCTTGTAAACTTTCTGTTTTTGGATATCCAATTCCTGAATTTACCATTATTTTATTGTAGATAAACCTTATGCTGACTTTAAAAGATAGACAGGAAAGGCATGAATCACAGTTTAGGAATTAGCTACCCATCGCTACACCATAACATATTAAGGAACGTTTGGCTATACCAGAATTCCGCCAAAGTCACCAAAGATAACGGCATATCAAGAGTTAATTTTTTCTCTGGCTCTTTTTGATTGGATGTAATATGATTGTTTCATGTTTAAAAGCCGGAAAAAATCAAGCTATCGCAATTGCCTTTTGAAATTGAGTTAGTGTGTCAGGAAATGCTGCGATGGCAGGCCTTAATGGCCAAACATCACTGTTTTAAAAGAATTGTGGCCAGTTTGTCCTGTACTCCTGGGGTGTAGGACACTTTCCCTTCTTAAAACATCAGGAGTGTTTTCTATTTCAAATTTTAAAATTTGACTTGATACCAAAGTGAAAATTCCTCGGTCACATAAAGACATAACAATTTTTATCGCTTCAGCTTCAAGATGGACAATAGGATTGCTCTGGTTATCAAAAAGTCTATTTAAACAGCAACAATCCATGTAGATTTGCATTTTTTCTAACACCCAGGTTCAGCACCCGACAAGACGCCAGGCAAAGCGTAGCAGTTTGGCGATCAGGTAGAGCGATTTGTTAGGCTTTTTTATAAACTTCAATATTGAATTTTTCAGTTGCTCGCAATAAAGCTTTGTCTAAAGTTGCTAAAGGTAAATTTTTTCTAATAGCCAACTCCAAATACGATGCATCGTATGTGGATAATTGAGCTTCACGTGCTAACAAGAAAATATTCATCATCATCTTCTCAGAGAGTTGCTGTTCAATATCAATAGGCAATTCAGATAGTAGTTCCAAAAAGCGAATACTATCAATATATCTTAATCTTCCCCTTTTTTCAGCAACTACTAATACATTTCTTACTTCAAGAGGCCAAATACATGGAACAATAGCACGCACATATTTTAAAGATTCCAAAACATTATCAGCATATTGATTGGCTTCATCAGCAAAACACCATGACATTACAACAGAATTATCAATTACAACTGCATGCTGCATTAATCTCTACCCATCTCAATCAAGGTTTTTAAATCAAGTCCTTGCAATTTCTTGTTTTTTCTAAATTGCTTTAACTGCTCAATAGTTTTAGAAGATGCATATTTATTTCTATCATTATAAGGAGATAATATAGCAATGGGAACACCGTGCTTAGTTATAATAATTTTTTCGCCTTTAGAGACTCTATCAAGTAATTTGGGTAAATGAGTTTTGGCTTCATATGCTCCTACTTGATTCATAAAAAATCTCCTACTAGTTTTAGACTAGTCTAAAATAGACTGCTAACATTGTCAAGCTTTTTGCAATTCTCAACATGACCCCGTCAAAGTCCTTAGGGCAGTCATAAAGGATTTGAGATAATCAAGGGTAAATGCTAAATTTAGCTAAGGGCTAAGGTAAAAGAGTTTTTAGCTTCCAATCTACATGTATTACTGAATTTGCTTAAAAGTAGGGGAGTAAGATTTTGGAAATTCCGACTTTGACGGAGGTCTTTTGGCTATACCCATGGACATCTTTTTTAGGAAATGTTATTTTTAAAAGGCTTTTGAATTTCCTATGGATGCCAAGACACTACAAGACTTAGAGTTTAATGTCTTTTTGGATTTTTTATCTACTTATGCCAGTTCTTTGTCTGGAAAGAGGGCCGTTAAGGTCCTAATGCCCTTATTTAATTCCAAAGAAATAGAGAAAAAGTACAAGTATATCAAAGAAATAAAGGCCTGGCTGTGGGATCCCAAATTTCCCTTGCCTCAAGTACCTGATCTATCCTTTATTTTTAAGCAAAAACCTCCAGAAGGGATTTTAAATCCCACAGACATCTTTCTGGTAGGCCAGTTTTTGACCCTTGGGGCCAGAATAAAAAAGTATTGGGAAGAGCGTCAGAGAGAGGCCCCATCTATATGGGATATGCTTCAAGATTTAGACCCCTTGATTCCATTGAGACAGACTATATCCCGGTCTGTGAATGCAAAGGGAGAGGTTTTAGATAGTGCCAGCCCTCAGCTTAAAGGCTTGAGGGAAAACGTCCAAAATTTAAAGGCAAAGATTAGGGAAACCCTAAATCAACTTCTTGAATCCCCATCTTATAAATCTTTCTGGCAGGAGAAACTTATTTTTCTTCGCCAAAATCGGTATGTGGTGGCCTTGAAAAGCGAATATCAACCCTTTCTAAAGGGCATTGTCCATGATTATTCTCGCAGTAAGGCAACTTGTTTCATAGAGCCCTTAGAGATCTTGCCCTTAAATAATGAGCTCCAGGTAGCCATTAAGGAAGCCGAAGAGGAGGAAAAGAGGATCCTTAAGTCTTTAACACAGGCCATCCAACATCACGCCGAAGTCTTTGAAAGAAACCAGAAAATTTTGACTGCCTTAGATGTATTTATTGCCATTGGCAAATTTGCTAGAGATTATGATTGTAGTTTCCCAATTTTTGATAAAAATCTTTTTTTTAAAGAGGTCAGGCACCCTATCCTTTATTGGCAAGAAAAAAGGCATCACACAAAAAGGGTGGTACCAATAAATCTCCATTTAGAGAGAGATAAAAGGGTGGTGATTATTTCAGGTCCCAATGCCGGGGGAAAGACAGTCGCCCTAAAGACCCTGGGACTATGTGTCCTTATGGCCCAAAGCGGTATTCCAATTCCTGCGGCTGAGGCGGTTATGCCTGTATTTCAGGCTGTATTTAGCGATATTGGGGACGACCAGAATTTGATTTATGAGATGAGCACCTTCTCGGCCCATCTTAAAAGGCTTAATGAGATAGAGGCCCAGGCCAGGGAAGGAGCACTCGTTTTAATAGATGAAATGGGTAAAGGGACCAATCCCACAGAAGGGGTGGCTTTGTCTATGGCTTTTCTTGATGCCTTGAGGCAAAAGGGGGCTCAGGTGGTGGTAACTACCCATTTTGACGGATTAAAGGTATATGGCCTTAAAGAAAAGGGGGTTTTGAATGTGGCTGTAGGTCTTGACACCCGGGACTTTAAGCCTACTTATCAACTCCATTATGGTTCTTTTGGAACAAGTTTTGCCATAGAGATTGCTAGAAAAATGGGACTTCGTCCTTATCTTTTAGAAAAGGCCCACTTTTATCTGCAAAAAATTGGAGGTAAGGCCGTAGAGGTCATTAGTGAAATCATGCAATTGAAAGAAGAACTGCGGCAAAAAAGGCAATTTGTGGTTAAATTGCTCCAAAAAATTATCTTGTTGCACAAAAGACAGAAGAAATTGGTGGGTGAGATAGAGGCCCAAAAGGCCGAAATCTACCATCAATATAAAGCCCGGTTGGATGCCCTGTTGGAGAACATAGAGAGAAATATTCGGGGATTGTCTAAAAAGAAACAAGGCCCTCTGAAGACCATAGAGGGCTTGCAGCGTCAAAAACAAATTCTTAAAGAGGTTAAGGCCAATTTGGCGGCCAAGGTTACCCCTGAACCTTCGTTGGTCCCGGGTTGTTGGGTAAAACTTTCAGCCCAACTGGGTCATAAAATCGCCCAGGTTAAAAAGATTACTCCAGAGGCTGTTGAGGTAACTGTTGGCAGTCTTCGCTTCCAAATTCCCTTTGCAAGTATTGAAAAGGTAGTGGATTCTCCTCCCCATTTGCCCCAGGGTGTAAATGTAAAAACGCAATCTGCTCCTACATCGGAAGTTTACCTTTTGGGCAAAAGGGTTGATGAGGCGTTGCCAGAAATAGAAAAGGCTATTGACACGGCCCTATTATGTGGTTTAAAGCAAATAAGGATTGTTCACGGATTGGGGACAGGGAGACTGCGAGCCGCAATTTGGGATCATTTAAAGACACTTCCTCAAGTAGCTGAATTCACCGAGGCCTCTCAATATGAAGGTGGACAGGGTGTAACCATCGTAAAGATAAGAAGGTGAGATTTAAAGGCCCATGGGCTACAAGCGAAATGAATATATCCCCCCAGAGGTATTAGATGAAATTAAGGCTGTAGCGAATATTGTAGAGATTATCAATGATTATGTGCCTCTAAAGCGAGTGGGGAAGAATTATGTTGCCCTGTGTCCATTTCATCAAGAGGATACCCCTTCCTTTACTGTAAGTGAAGAAAAGCAGATCTTTCATTGCTTTGGATGCGGTGCTGGCGGCAATGTATTTACCTTTTTGATGAAATACAAACAATGCACCTTTTATGAGGCGGTAGCCGAGATTGCCCAGCGCTATGGGATTGACCTTTCTAAATTTAAGTTTTCTCCAGAAGAAAGCAGGCGCTATGAAAGGCTTAAGGGGTTATATGAACTTAACAAATTGGCTATGGAGTTTTTTCACAATTGCCTGCTTACACCAGAAACAGGTCAGGTGCCAGAGGAGGCAAAGACTGCTAGAGAATACTTTTTCAAACGAGGCATCAAAGAGGAGACCCTTAAGGCCTATAAGTTGGGTTATGCCCCTTCTCTGTGGAATGGATTAACAGCCTTTTTGAACCAAAAAGGGGCCGATTTGAGACTTGCGGCCGAGGCCGGTTTGGTAATTCAGAAAGGGACGGACAACTTCTATGACCGTTTCCGTAAGCGAATTATGTTTCCTATAACGGATAATCGGGGGAGGGTAATCGCCTTTGGAGGGAGGGTATTAGATGATAGCCTTCCCAAATATATTAATTCTCCAGAAACCCCTGTCTATAAAAAGGGGAGGTGTCTTTACGGTGCCCATGTGGCCAAAGAGTGGTGTCAAAAAGAACAAAGCGTGATTTTAGTAGAGGGCTATTTTGACCTTTTGAGCCTTCATGCCTCAGGGATAAAGAATGTGGTAGCCAGTTTAGGCACGGCCTTGACACCGGCTCAAGGCCGAATTTTAAAAAACCTGGCCCCCAGGGTGGTAGTATTGTATGATGCCGATACCGCAGGGCAAAAGGCGGCTGTGAGGACCCTTCCCATACTCTTGCCTTTGGGGTTAGAAGTAGAAATTGTGCTTTTACCTGAAGGGGATGACCCAGATAGTTTCATTCAAAGAGATGGTGTAAATGCCTTTTATTACCTTTACCAGCAAAGACAGGTCTTATTGGATTGGTATTTGAGAGAGGGAGAAAAGAGAACCCGCCATGACCTCCAGACACGGATGGATTTTTTGAAAGAGGCCTACCAGTTAATTTCTCTTTTACCTAATCCCTTAAAACAGAAATATTACGAAGACAAAATTTGTTCTTTGTTTGGAGTAAAAAGGGATATTTTCCCAAAACTTACTCAAAGGAAATCCTCAAGGTTTGGCGAAGGATTGACGTTGAGGACTATGGATGTGGACTTTCTGGAGGACCAAATTCCTATATTTGACAAAAAAATTATCAAGTTTCTCCTTCAATATCCCCAATATCTCAAAGATTTTTCCTTGCCTGAGGTTTTAGAAGAAGTAAAGCATCCTGCTACTCAAAAAATTTTTCAGGAAATATCTGCATTTTATTCCCAACATCATCTTTTAGATACCGATATATTAATTAATCGCCTAGATGAAACTTGTGGGGCCTTAGTGGCTCGTTGGTGCATGGAAGAAATACCTGAACCCCCTGAAGAGGTAGCTAAGGGATTTTTGCAGCTATTTCGTAAAAAAAGGCTTAAAAAACTTTCTTTACAAATAGAAGAGGCTGAGAAAATAGGCGATTGGGAAAAATTGACATCTTTGTTGAAACAGCAATATACCTTAGCAAGGGAACTTAAAGGGATATAGGGGGTCTTTTATGGCAGATGAGGAAAGAAACGAATTAGATGCCTATAAAAAGCTGATTTCTATGGGGAAGGAAAGGGGATATGTCACTTATGATGATTTGAATGAAATTTTGCCTGAAGAGCTTGTTAACAATAAGCTGGAACAGGTTATCAGCTTGTTTGATGAAATGGAAATTGAAGTTCTTCAAAAGGCCCCTGCTTCTGGGGAAGAAGATAAGATGGATAAAGACTTTAAAGAGGAATCCTGCTTTGTTCCTTTGATGGATGTTACAAATGGTCGGAGTGTTGACCCCGTAAAACTCTATTTAAAAGAAATGGGTAGTGTTCCCTTGTTAACCAAAGAAGAAGAAACGGCCATTGCCAAGGTGATTGAAGAAGGGGAGAAAGAGGTTTTGGAGGCCTTGTTGGATTCAGGCATTGCTGTTAAAGAGATTATCAAAATAGGCAATCGTTTAAAAAGGAATGAGATAGATATAAGACATGTAATCAGGGATTTAGATGAAGAGGAAATCAGCGAAGAAGACATTGCGGGTAAGAAACAGGAAGTGATAAATTTGTTTGACAAAATAGCAGTCTTGCATAAGGAGGCCTCGGTTTTAAAGCAGGTATCTGGGCATAAAAAGCTTTCTGAAATGGATAGAAAAACCTTGGAAAAAAAGCTGGCCCAGAATAAACAGAAAATGTGTGAGTGTTTGCAAGAGATAAGGCTAAATAAAAAACAGATTAACCGCATTGTAGATATAATTAAAAAGGTGATGACCAAAGTAGAATCTTACGAACAGTGTATTGGGGCCTGCGTTTTAAAGACAGGCCTTCCTTTAAACAAACTCAAAGAGAAAATGGAATTCCTTAAAAAATATCCCCAAAGGGCTGAAGAAATCGCCCAGGAATTAAACCTGTCCTTGGAAGAACTTGAAGATATAGAGGAAAGGCTCAAAAAGGGGGTTAGAGGCATTTCCCACATTGAAGGGCAAACAAATTCCTCTATAAAAATTTTAAGAGATGTTTTAAATCGGATTAAAGAAGGAGAAAAAAAGGCTCAAGAGGCAAAGAAAAAGCTTGTTGAGGCCAATTTGCGCCTTGTGGTAAGCATTGCCAAAAGATATACCAACAGGGGATTACACTTTTTGGACTTGATTCAAGAGGGAAACATTGGACTGATGCGGGCAGTAGAGAAGTTTGATTACCGTCGAGGATACAAATTCAGCACCTACGCTACCTGGTGGATTAGACAGGCCATTACCAGAGCCATTGCCGACCAGGCTCGAACCATTCGCATTCCAGTCCACATGATAGAAACCATGAACAAATTAATTCGGGTAACCCGCCTCCTTATTCAAGAAAAAGGAAGGGAACCCACCCCGGAAGAAATTGCTGAGAAAATGGATTTTCCTGTAGAGAAGGTAAACAAAATCTTACGTATTACCAAAGAACCAATTTCCTTAGAGACCCCTGTGGGAGACGATGAGGATAGCGTTTTGAGCGACTTTCTTGAAGATAAAAAAAATCTACCCCCAGAGGAAGCGGCCATTAAAATGGATCTTGCCCAGCAAACCCGGAAGGTGTTGTCTACTCTTACCCCGAGGGAAGAAAAGGTCTTGCGTATGCGTTTTGGAATTGGGGAGCAGGCCGATCACACCTTAGAAGAAGTAGGACGGATTTTTTCCGTGACTCGGGAAAGAATTAGACAAATAGAGGCCAAGGCCCTACGAAAAATGCGCCATCCAAGCAGAAGCAAACACCTAAAAAGCTTTTTAGATTAACGTCTTTTTTATCCCTTGCACCAAAAAAACATCGTGCTAAAATTGTCGCAATTATCCTTTAGAGGAGGCCAGAATGAAAATTAGCAGACAAGAGGTTGCCCATGTGGCCAGGTTGGCCCGTCTTTCTTTCTCAGAAGATGAAATGGAGCTTTTTACAAATCAGCTTAATCAGATTCTGCTTTACATGGAGAAATTGAATGAAATAGATACCCAAAATATTAAGCCTACCTACCATGCCTTAGAACTTACTAATGTGTTGCGAGAAGACAAAGTAGGTCCCTCTCTGCCGCCAGAGAGGGTCTTGTCCAATGCCCCAGCCGAAAACAAAGACATGTTTGTTGTCCCCCGGATAATCAGATAACGGGTAATATTTTTTAAGGAGAAGGCGATGCTGGCACAAAAGACCATTCATGAGCTTCACAGGCTTTTAACTAAAAAGGAAATCAAGCCTCAAGAGATTGTTACTTCCATTTTTGAGCGGATTGGGAGGGTAGAGCCTCAAGTCAAGGCCTACCTAACTTTGATCCAAGAAGATGCCATGAAGCAGGCCAAGATAGCCGAAGAAAAAATCTTAAAAGGCGAGGTTTTGCCCTTAACTGGCATTCCTTTGGCCATTAAAGACAACATTTGTACCGAAGGCATAAAGACTACCTGTGCCTCTAAGATGCTTGAAAGCTTTGTTCCTCCGTATGATGCTACTGTTATTCAGATCTTGAAGGCACAGAATGCCATTTTTGTTGGTAAGACCAATATGGACGAATTTGCCATGGGCTCTTCTACTGAAAATTCGGCCTTTCAAATTACTCGTAATCCTTGGAATTTGGAGCGAGTGCCCGGTGGTTCTTCAGGTGGCTCTGCCGCGGCCGTAGCGGCCGATGAGTGCATCGCCGCTTTGGGTTCAGATACAGGTGGTTCCATCAGGCAACCGGCCTCATTTTGCGGTGTAGTGGGCGTGAAACCTACTTATGGATGTGTGTCCAGATTTGGGCTGGTGGCCTTTGCCTCTTCCTTGGACCAAATTGGCCCCTTGGCCAAGGATGTTCAGGATGCAGCTATCCTTTTAACCGCTATTGCCGGACACGACCCCAACGATTCTACTTCAGCTCCCATAGAAAAAAAGGACTATACGTCCAAAATCGGTCAGGAAATTAGGGGCATGAAAATTGGAATTCCTAAAGAGGCAGTTCAAGAAGGTTTGGATAAAGATGTTCAGGGTGTGTTCGAAAAGGACGTTGAAATTTTTCGGTCCTTGGGCGCAGAGATAGTGGAGGTTTCCTTGCCCCATCTAGAATATGCCGTGGCTGTTTACTACATTATTGCTCCGGCCGAAGCCAGCTCGAATCTGGCTCGGTATGACGGTGTCAAATATGGTTTTAGAGACGAGGGGGGCGAAAACTTGATTGATATGTATTGTCGCACCCGTTCGCTGGGCTTTGGGCCTGAGGTTAAAAGGAGGATTATGTTAGGCACCTATGCCTTATCTGCTGGCTATTATGACGCCTATTACAAAAAAGCTTCCCAGGTTAGGACCTTGATTAAACAAGATTTTTTGAATGCCTTTAAGAAATGTGATGTAATTTTGACCCCAGTTTCTCCTACTCCAGCCTTTAAGATTGGTGAAAAGACATCTGATCCACTTCAGATGTACCTTTCCGATATTTATACCATTCCCATTAACCTGGCGGGTGTGCCGGCCATTTCCTTACCAGGTGGTTTAAGTCCGGACAGATTGCCAATAGGCCTTCAAATTATTGGCCCACATTTTAGTGAAGAGGAGCTTTTCAAAGTCGCCTATCAGTTTGAACAGGCATTGAGCTTTAAAGAAAAACCACGATTGGAGGAATGATATGCAATTTAAATTAGTAGGTAAAAATATCAGTGGCTTAACTGGAGGTTGTCTGGCCGTTGGGGTTTATGAAGGCCAGGTGTTAACCCCTTTAGGAAAAGAGGTCGATCAGGCTATGACAGGCCTTCTTTCCGATTTTTTAAAAGACATTGGGTTTGAGGCCAAGTGTGGAAATAGTGTCTTTATGCCTGGGCATAAGGATATCAAATTTAAGAATATCGTTGTAGTGGGGTTGGGCAAAAAGGAGGAATTAAGACCGGATGTCGTGCGTCAGGCATCTGCGGCGGCCTTGAAAAAGGCCAAAGAAATCAAAAATGCAGATTTATTTTTGGAAATGTTGGGAAAGGAAGTCTTAGGGGATAAGGTGGCCAAATACTTGGTTGAGGGCATTTTGCTTGGCAATTATCACTTTGATAAATACAAAAGAAAGAAAGAGACCGAGATAGAGGTTTCAGAAATCAAAATTCTCGAAGACGATAGTGTCCAAGATACCGTCTTAGAAGGCCAGCTCTTGGCAGAAGGTGCCAACTTTGTGAGAGATTTGGTCAATGAACCGGGAAACGTGATTAGGCCGGAAGACTTGGCCCAAAGGGCGAGAGACCTGGCCCGAGAATATGGGCTCGAGTGCACCGTATTTAATGAAGAGGAACTTAAAAAAAGGGGTATGAATGGGATCTTGGCCGTAGGACAAGGTAGTGCTCATCCCCCTCGGTTTATACATCTGGTGTACAGACCCCAGCCAGCCCTCAAAAAGATTGTCTTTGTAGGTAAAGGGATTACCTTTGACAGCGGGGGGTTAGATATCAAACCAGAACAGTTTATGAAGACTATGAAGTGCGATAAGGCAGGTGCCTGCGCGGTATTGGGATTGATGAAGTTGGTAGCCCAGTTGAAACTACCCTTGGAGGTGCATGGCCTCATTCCTACAGCCGAAAATATGCCTGGCGGAAATGCCTTTCATCCTGATGATATTATCGTTTACAACAATGGCAAGTCCGTAGAAATTGATAATACCGATGCTGAAGGTAGACTTATTCTGGCCGATGCCCTGATATATGGTTCCAACCTTAAACCCGACTACATGATAGATATGGCTACATTGACCGGGGCCTGTATGGTGGCCTTGGGTAGACTAACTACGGGTGTTTTTACTGAAAATCAAGCCTTAGCTACTGAGATCAAAGAAACAGGAGAAGAAACTGGAGAAAAATTTTGGCCGTTGCCCCTTGATGAAGACTTAAAAGAAGACATTAAAGGCAAGTTTGGTGATATTAAAAATGTGGGTTCTCGCTATGGAGGCGCCATTACTGCTGGCCTGTTTTTGAAGGAATTTGTTGGAGATAAGGTAAAAAACTGGGTGCATTTGGATATTGCTGGGCCGGCCTTTTTAGAAAAACCTTGGAAGTACTATGCCGAAGGGGCTACTGGGGTGCCAGTGCGGACCCTGCTGGAATGGCTAAAAGGGATAAAATAGGCCTGAATTTCCCTTTGTTTTCAGGGCCCGTAACCAATTCGGGTCCTATCATTGTGAACCTTATTTAGAATCTGTGATGCGTTTTATTTCTTGCCAAAGTTCGTCTGAAAGACTATAGGCATGACCTAAGTCTGGAAAGCTTCCTTCTTTAACCTCTTTTTGAAATTGAGAGATGGCTTCTTTGATTTGGGATGCAAGATTGGCATAACTTTTCACAAATTTCGGTTTATGTCCAATAGTAATGCCTAAAAGGTCATTAATGACCAAGACTTGACCATCGCAATAAGGTCCAGAACCAATTCCTATGGTGATGACGGAGCACCTTTGGGTGATTAGTTTAGTAAGCTGGTAAGGAACACACTCAATGACAATCCCAAACACGCCAGCCCTTTCCAATTCCTGAGCATCCTGAAGGAGTTTTTGGGCCGTTTTGATATCCTTGCCTTGGACCTTATATCCCCCTAATTGGGCAATTCGTTGGGGGGTAAGACCAATATGTCCTAAGACAGGGACCCCAGCCTTTACAATGGCCTCAATCTTATCTACGACCTCAGTTCCTCCTTCTAATTTAACGGCATCACATCCAGCCTTCATAAAGAGACAGGCATTTTTTACGGCTTCTTCAGTAGAGGTTTGATAAGACATAAATGGCATATCTCCTATAAGGAAGGCACGCCTTACGGCCCTCTTTACGGCCTGAGTATGATGAAGCATTTCTTCCATGGTTACCGGAAGGGTAGATTCATATCCAAGTTCCACCATGCCCAAGGAATCACCTACCAGGACAGCATCTATTTCGGATTCATCTATAAAATGGGCAAATGGATAGCTGTATGCCGTTAGCATGGTAATCCTTTCACCCCTTGCCTTTTTGGCCTTCAAATCTAAAATGGTTATCTTTTTCATTTCTCACCGCCTTTATTTTTCGTTTTTTTTAGTGCACCATAGGCCTTTTGTCAATGAGATTCACTTGAAGATTCACTTGGGCCAGTAATAAACGGCTACTGCTACCAAAGTAATGATTGTCTGCCTTAGCGTTTGGGAAACTAACATGAGTTGGGTTCCTAGCCTGGGACCAAAGATACCCCAATAATAAGGCACAAGGTATCTCATACTGGCAATGCTTGTTAAGACAGTCCCAATGAGCAAAGAGAGGATAATTTGTTTGCCGTTTAGAACATGATTTACCAAAAAGTTTGAGGCCACGGTATAGGCTGGAAGGCTTCCGGCAAATTGGGCTGCTACGATAGATAAGGCTTGAGGAGGCAAAGGAAGAAACCTCATAATAGGCTCTAACCATTTATTGAGGAAATCAAATAGGTGAAATTTGATGACATAAAATACTGAAATTGTTACAGGAATAGTGATAAATAGGATCCGCTTAAGCATTGGTAAAGATTTAATAAGGCTTTTCTTAAGGGCACCTTTTATCTTAGGGGGATTAATTTGCCTTTCAAAACTTTTTTTAAATTGTGGAGGCAATACAAATCTGCCGACAGTTAAAATAATGCTTGTCTTAATAAGGCCCACAAGGACCAGAAGGAGGAAATAGATTGTTCCTACTCTTCCCAATAACGGGATCAATATTGGGAGCATACTTCGCCAATGCATAATCATGGCGGGGAATGAATTGGCCATAGAGGCAATAAAAAGTTCTTTTTTGCTGATTTCTCCCTTTTGATAAAGTTCCATGAGCATAGTATTGGCCGCTGTCGGGGAGGCAAAGGCCGTAATGAAGCTTAGTCCTGAGGCAGGATGGAGATGTCCCCATCTCACTACTGGACGGGCCAAATAGGTAAATCGTTCAATATACCCTAGTATGGTTACCAAGTTTACCAAAACTACTGCCACAACCATTAAAGGAATCATTACCGAAAGATATTTTAGGGCAGCAATTAGGGGATCAAAAAAAACAATGGGATTCATTGTATGTACTACACTAGCCAAGTTATACATAAAAGCCAAACGAAATGGGAATTCCTACTCCAAAATAACCTTTTTTAGACTGTGCCTGATTTGTTCAATTCTAGCCTTGTCTTCTATCTTTTCTCCATCCTTCTCTTGGACATAAAACACGTCTACGGCATAGTCCAAGCTGGTGGAAACCTTGGCGAGATGGATGTTTACCTTTAACTGGGCTAGACACTGGGCCAATTTAAATAGCAGACATGGTTTATCAGGGGTAAAGACTTCAATGATGGTATAAAAGTAAGAACTTTTATTGTCTATCTTTATTTCAGATTGGGGAGAAGGCAGGTCCTTACGATGAAGCAAACTTGGGCGACATCTGGATTTTAGACTTTCTTTAAGGTTTAAGTCTCCTTCGATAGCCCGACAAAGATCGTTTTCTACACCCCTTTTTCTTTCTTCAATTTCATATAGGCTATTTGTTTTCACCCAAAAGGTATCAAGGGCAATTTTGTTATCCCAGGTGTAGGCCTGAACATTAAAGATATCAAATTGATGTAAGGATAGAACCCCAGTAATTTTGGCCAATAATCCTAAAAAATCCCAAGTGGCGATGGTCAGTTTGAAATGAGAGGGGGTATGATTTTCCTCCCACAAAAATACGGCCGGCCGATGGTAGAGTCCCTTGGCCATACCATAGTGGTTGATAATATCAGAGACTGGGGTATTCAAGAGATAGCGTTGGGGAAGGCTTTCAAGATTTGGTTTTTCATGAAACTTGGCCTCTATTTTTTCTATCAATTCTGTTTTTACCCTTTCAAGTCTTTGCCAGGTGTCCTTTTTACCAAATTCCTTTCCTTCTAAGATTTGTTTTACTTTAAAAAACAGTTCTGTAATAAGGGACATTTTCCATTCTGTAAATGCCCTAGGGCCTGTTGCCTTGGCATCGGCAAATGAAAGAATATAGAGATATTTAAGTCGGGTGATATCTCCTATCTTCTGAGCGGTATCAATAATTACCTTTTCGTCATCAAGGTCTCTTCTTTGGGCAATATGGGACAAAAGAAGGTGATTTTTGACTAACCATATAATATCTTCGGCCTTTGTTTTTTCCATTTGCCATTTGGCTAAAATTTCTCTGGTGGCTTTGGCGCCTGTGTCGGTGTGAGGGTGTCCAAGGCCTTTACCCAAATCATGAAATAGGGCTGCCAGAAAGAGGACTTCTGATTGGCCTATTTCTTGAGATACAGCCGTAAAGACAGGGAATTTATTCTTATATTCGCCCTTTTGAAGTTGCTTTATTTCTTGAAGGGTGTGAAAAGAGTGCAGATCAACGGTATAAATGTGGTAGATGTTATGCTGAGGCAGATGCAATATATAATTCCATTCAGGAATAAGGCTGCAAAGAAGGCCTTGATAAGTCATATCTTCAAGGTAAGGGAGCAAATTCCCCTCTTGGTTCAAAAACTCTATAAAGGCATTTTGAGCCTTGGGATTTAAGGAAAACCAACCACCTAAAGACTGATTTATGTCCTGCATGACAGAATGAATGGAAATCCCTATGGTGGCACCATATGCCAGGGCCCACCGATACACCTTAAGGATTAATACAGGCTCCTTAAAAAAGATTTTTGGATTTTTAGCTTCGATTTTTCCATTTTCAAAATAGACAGCCTCCATTTTTTCTTTAGTGTCCTTAGAGACCGATTTATGGAGAACTCTAGCAAATATTAGGTAAGTGATATGTTTAATGTTAAAGGAATGTTTAAAGAAACTTCTCATAAACACCTCTATAGGCTTAAGGTGTCCTAAAGGTTCTACCTTTAGTAATTGGCATATCTTTTCTTGTTGTCCAAAGGATAGCTCATCGTCTTCCCTACCGCTCAAATAATGAAGGTAATTTCTTATCTCCCACAGAAAATCCGTGGCTTTTTCCAAATCCTCTTTTTCCTTCCTTAACAATATTCCCTTTTTGCAAAGGGCCTCAAGGCTATCTGTTTGATAACAGAGCAATCCTATCCATAAGATGGTATGATAATCCCTTAGGCCTCCAATTCCTTCCTTAATATGTGGTTCAAGCAAATAAATGTGTTGGTTGTAATGGCGGTGCCTTTTTTGATATTCAGAATATAAGCGTTTTAAGATGGCCTTGGATTGGATACCAATCATGCCCTTTAGCGAATTTTGAAATTTTTCAAAAAGGTCTTTATTCCCGATTAAAAATCTATGGGTTAACATAGACATCAAGGCAGAAAATTCTTCCTGGGCCACTTGAAGACATTCTTCTATGGTGCGAAAGCTATGGTCAAGATTCAGCTTGCAGTCCCAACACCGCTGGACAAAATCCTCAATTATCCCTCTACAGGATTCAGACACGTTTTCTTTATGCAGGATAAGCAAATCAACGTCCGAAAAGAAACTCATTTCTCTGCGGCCGTATCCTCCAATGGCTATCAAGGCAATTTCCTCATTTATTTTTTCAGCCCCAAGTTCAGCCCACAATTCAACGATGGTTTGGTCAATAAGTTTGGTTATTTGAGAGGTAACTTGCCTTCCCCCCGCTCCTTTAAGGTGAACTTCCTTAAGCCTTTGCATTTCCTTGCCTAAATTTAACACCCTGGCATCCTCCAGATGCGGTTTCATTTCCCTCACGTGCCACACTTATGAAAGAAAAGAAATATGACCACCAAAAACACAAAGAACAAAATTCCTTTTAGCATGATAAATAACCCTCCTATCTGCTTGGTTCCCTAAGGTTTATAATGGCTTCCTTGGCCTCAGTCAGTGTCTTAAAAGGTACTACCTCTATTGTCACCCCAGCCTCGGATAAAACAAAAAAGGGACCTCTACCGGAAAGGTCC
The DNA here is from genome assembly GCA_027038965.1 of Candidatus Desulfofervidaceae bacterium. Lineage (GTDB taxonomy): Bacteria > Desulfobacterota > Desulfofervidia > Desulfofervidales > Desulfofervidaceae > JAGHCL01. The sequence goes on from JALWFG010000014.1 coordinate 63,986, forward strand.
ATTTTGCTTAAGACAACATCTACTCCCTCAGTTAGAAGCCATTTGCTTACCCGAATACCTTTACCCTTGGATATAGAGGCATAGGGATTAAGTTCTATTCTTTCAGCATAGATTTTGCCCTCTGAAGGTTTCAATTTGCAAAAGTAGAAATAGGGGGCATCTCCGAAATGGTCGGAGATGGTGTTTCTATCTTGGTTTAAAGGTACAGCATAAACAACAAATTCCTTGGTTTTGGGCTCATAATGGATAAGCACATGATCTACGTGAGAAATCTCTTCTTTTATCTTTTTTTCAATTTGTTGAGAAATAAAGTGAGCCTTCTGCAAGTCCCTGATTTTTAAGGTAATGACGAGTTCAATAAACTTATATCGGCCCGAACTTCGTCCCCAAATGGCCTTGACTTCTTCAACTGCTGGGAAAGAAAGCACAATGGTTTTGACTCTGTCCAGGGTGCTGAAGTCTACTGAGGCATCCAAGAGCACCTTGATACTATCAATGAAAATACCAATACCTGCCTTCACAATAAAGATGGCCACCAAAGAGGCTACAACCCTGTCTAGCCGGAATCCCAGATATTCACCTATCAATCCGGCCATGATTGCCAAGGCAGAGAGGACATCTGATCGCAGATGCTGAGCATCGCTAATCAAACTCGGTGAATTGAGTTCTCTCCCTTTGTGGTACTCGTAACCTGAAAAGAAAAATGCCCCTAACATTCCCAACCCTACGCCCCCCACGGTTAGGGGCAATCTGGGAATATGGGGATAAACTGCCTTCCCGAAGGCAACCTTGACAATCTCAACGCCGGCCGCAACAATAAGCAAAGAAACGCCTAAAGAAACCAAGTTTTCCACCTTATAAAGGCCATAAGGGAACGAAGGAGATTTTCTTTTGGATAACTTTATGCCGACAAGGATGGTGAGGGAGGTAATTACATCAGTGAGCGAATGAATTACCTCTGCCTTAAGGGCCAGACTCCCTGAATAGATGGCCAGAAAATATTTAAAGAGAACCAGAGAAAGATTAAAAACGATAGCATATAAGGCGATTCTTTCGCTCGTTTCCATAAACGAATTCTAGCATATGGAGAAATAAAAGACAATTCCAAGCCCTTGCATTTCCGACCAATCCAAATTATTATTGAACATTAATGACATCGGGGAGGCTGATAAATGTCAGTAGTGAGCATTGAAGAGGCCATAGAAGAAATTCGTCAAGGTAAAATGATCGTCCTTGTGGATGATGAAGATAGAGAGAATGAAGGGGATTTATGTATTGCGGCCGAGAAGGTAACTCCAGAAGCAATTAATTTTATGGCCAAGTACGGAAGAGGGTTGATCTGTCTTGCCCTAAGTGCAGAAAGAGTAGAGCAGTTAAAGTTACCCTTGATGGGAACAAATAATCACCCCAGCCCCCCTCATGGAACGGCCTTTACCGTTTCTATCGAGGCCAGAAGGGGTGTTACGACGGGTATCTCTGCCCACGACCGAGCTGTGACTATTTTAACCGCTATTGCTGATGATGCTAAGCCAGAAGATTTAGTTACGCCAGGGCACGTTTTTCCTTTAAGGGCTCAACCCGGTGGGGTGCTTGTGAGGGCAGGACATACCGAAGGTTCTGTAGACCTGGCCAGATTGGCCGGATTAAAACCCGCTGCTGTCATCTGTGAAATTATGAATGACGATGGCACTATGGCCCGTTTACCAGACCTTGAAAAGTTTGCCCAAAAACACAATTTAAAGATTGCTACTATTGCCGATTTAATTTCTTATCGCATTAAACATGATTCTCTGGTAAGGCGGGTAGCAGAGACTACCCTTCCTACTTCTATTGCTGGGGAATTTAAGGCGATTGTGTATGAGAGCGATGTGGATCCCAATCATCACCTGGCCCTGGTTAAGGGAGAAATACACTCTGATGAGCCTATTTTGGTGAGGGTTCACTCCCAGTGTCTTACCGGAGATGTCTTTGGGTCCTTGCGCTGTGATTGTGGTCCCCAACTCCATACAGCCATGAAGATGATTGAAAAAGAAGGTAAGGGTGTTTTGCTCTATATGCGACAAGAGGGAAGAGGAATTGGGTTTGCCAATAAGATGAAGGCCTATGCCCTTCAAGATCATGGATATGATACCGTAGAAGCCAATGTTATGCTGGGATTTAAGCCTGACTTGCGTCATTATGGTATTGGAGCCCAAATTTTAAGAGACCTTGGGGTAGGCAAAATGCGGCTTATGACCAATAACCCCAAGAAGATTATTGGATTAGAGGGTTATGGGCTTGAGGTTGTAGAAAGGGTGCCTATAGAAATTCCCCCTACGGAACAGAATTATCACTATTTGCTTACCAAAAAGGAAAAGATGGGACACCTTTTAACAGTGGTAGATAAAAAGGGATGTAAATGCGCTCAGCAGAAATAGAACAAAAGTTTAAAGTCTAGAGGAGAAACCTAATGCCAAAGGTGAAAGAAGGAAGGTTATTAGCCAAGGGTTTGCGTTTTGGGATTGTAGTTAGCCGTTTTAATGATTTTATGGGCCAAAAACTTTTGGAGGGGGCACTTGACGCTTTGTTGCGTCATGGAGCCAATGATGAAGACATAGAGATAGTCAAGGTCCCGGGGGCATTTGAAATCCCGATTACTGTAAAGAAAATGGCCCTTTCACGGCATTATGATGCCCTTATTGCCCTAGCCGTGGTGATTAGAGGTGCTACTCCTCATTTTGATTATGTGGCAGCAGAGGCGACCAAAGGGATTGCTCAAGTTCAGCTAGAGACAGGGGTTCCCATTGGCTTTGGAGTGATCACCGCCGACACCATTGAACAGGCCATTGAAAGGTCAGGTTCTAAGGCAGGGAATAAGGGTTGGCAAGCAGCTATGGCGGCTATAGAAATGGCAAATGTGTTCAGGCAACTTGAAAACAATTAGTCCTTAAGCCCTGTTAAAATTCAATTCTATTTTAGAAGCAAATATATGAAAAAAAAATTGCCTTTTCTAAAGCGTAAGGCCAGGGAGATTGCGCTTCAGGTCTTGTATCAAAAGGAACTAGCGCAAGAAAGTCTTGAGGATGTCTGGAAGGATTTTTGCGAACATTACCATCCCCTGCCAGAGGCCCAGGAGTATGCTTGGAAGCTTGTTCAAGGGGTAGTAGAAAATCAAATTGGCATTGACCTTATCATTGAACGTTACTCCCCTGGATGGAGAATAGAGAGGATGTCGGTTATCGATAGAAACATCCTTCGTCTTGCCGTGTATGAAATGCTTTATATAGATGATGTTCCCCCAAAGGTGAGTATCAATGAAGCCATTGAATTGGCAAAGGGATTTGGTTCTAAAACCTCTGCTAGTTTTGTAAATGGCATTTTGGACGCAGTTTATCACCATGAAATTATGAAGACTGAGGGGTAAATGCTGTTATTCACAGACATACCAAAAGGAGATGGGATTGAAAAGTAGCAAAGGCAAGATACCTCAGATGAAATATTAAGTTAATGAAAGGAGCCTGCTATGCGAGAAGTCTACGACCCCAAAGAAGTAGAACAAAAATGGCAAAAGAAATGGGAGGAAAATAAGGTTTTTAAAATAACAGAAGACCCCCAAAAGAAAAAATTTTATGTTCTGGAAATGTTTCCTTATCCCTCTGGTCGGATTCACATGGGGCATGTGCGTAATTACTCTATTGGAGACGTGCTTGCCCGGTATAAACGTATGCAGGGGTTTAATGTCCTGCACCCCATGGGTTGGGACGCCTTTGGATTACCGGCCGAAAATGCTGCCATTGCTCACGGCATTCACCCCGCCAAATGGACATATGACAACATAAATTATATGAAAAGACAGTTAAAACGGCTTGGTTTTAGCTATGATTGGGATAGGGAATTGGCCACATGCGATCCCGAATATTACAAGTGGGAACAGAAATTTTTTATAGAGATGTACAGAAGAGGTTTGGCCTACCGCAAAAAATCATCTGTTAATTGGTGTCCGGGCTGTCAGACGGTCTTGGCCAATGAGCAAGTAGAGGATGGGAGGTGCTGGCGTTGTGGTAGTGAGGTAGAGGCCAAAGAATTGGAGCAATGGTTTTTTAAAATTACTGCCTATGCAGAAGAGTTGTTAAAGGACTTGGAGAAATTGAAAAGCGGATGGCCTGAGAAGGTTATCACCATGCAGAAAAACTGGATTGGTAAAAGTGAAGGGGCCGAAGTTAAGTTCCCTCTTGAGGGACGCAAAGGGCATATCACTGTCTTTACCACCCGTCCCGACACCCTTTATGGCGTAACCTTTATGTCCTTGGCCCCAGAGCATCCTTTGGCCTTGGAACTTGCTAAGGGAACCCCTCAAGAAAATAAGGTCAAGGAATTCATTGTTCGGATGAAGAAAAAATCACACATTGAGCGCAGTGCAGAGGAGGCGGAGAAAGAAGGCATCTTTACAGGTGCCTATTGCCTGCACCCTTTAACAAACAAAAGAATTCCTATTTATATAGCCAATTTTGTTTTGATGGAATATGGCACTGGGGCGGTTATGGCCGTTCCTGCCCACGACCAACGCGATTTTGAATTCGCCAGGAAATATGGCCTTCCCATTGTGGTTGTTATTCAACCTGAAGGGCAAAAACTCGATCCCCATACCATGACCGAGGCTTATACTGAGCCAGGCATTCTTGTGAACTCAGGACCATTTGATGGTCTGCCTTCAGAAGAGGCCAAAAGGGCCATTACTGCTCACCTAAAGGAGAAGGGACTAGGGCAAAAAACAGTTAGTTATCGGCTCAGAGATTGGGGGATTTCTCGCCAGCGTTATTGGGGTGCCCCTATCCCAATGATTTATTGCCCCAAATGCGGGTTGGTGCCTGTGCCTGAAGACCAGCTTCCAGTTAAACTGCCTTTAGAGATTACCATTAAGGGACAAGGAGGGTCTCCACTGGCCGAGCATCCTGAATTTTATGAAACTACTTGTCCTAGGTGTGGAGCCAAGGCTAGACGAGAGACCGATACAATGGATACCTTTGTGGAATCCTCATGGTATTTTGCTCGCTATACCTGCCCTGATGAAAAGCAATCCCCGTTTGACCCAGAGCGAGTCAAACATTGGCTTCCTGTAGATCAATATATTGGTGGTATAGAACATGCGGTTTTGCATTTGCTTTATGCCAGGTTTTACACCAAGGTCTTGCGAGACTTAGGCTATCTCACGATAGACGAGCCCTTTTTGAGGCTTTTGACTCAGGGAATGGTCTGTAAAGAGACCTATCGTTGTCCTGAACACGGCTATCTTGTCCCTGACGAAGAGGTTAAGGAGGAAAACGGCAAGAAGCTATGTATTCATTGTGGGAGGGAAGTAGTAATCGGACGTCTGGAAAAGATGTCCAAATCCAAGAAGAATATTGCTGACCCTGAAAAGTTGATTAACCGTTATGGTGCGGATACAGTGCGTCTTTTCATTCTTTTTGCCGCTCCACCTGAAAGGGACCTTGAGTGGAGCGATCAGGGTGTAGAGGGTGCTTATCGTTTTTTAAGTCGGGTTTGGCGTTTAGTAAATGAGATTTTGCCTTATGTTAGAGACAAAAAGGTTGAGATTAAAGGTGATTTGAACCATGACCAAAAAAGGCTCCATCGGAAAACACACCAAACTATCAAAAAGGTTACCGATGATATAGAACGTTTCCATTTCAATACGGCTGTAAGTGCCCTGATGGAACTTTTAAATGAAATAAACGCCTTTTGGCAAAAAGAACCTACTAAAGATGAAAATTCTCTTATGGTTCTTAAAGAGGCTATAGAAAGCTTTATTGTGCTTGCTTCTCCCTTTGTGCCTCATATATGTGAAGAACTTTGGCATGAGTTGGGACATAAGGAATGGATTATCAATGTTCCTTGGCCTACATGGGATAAAGAGGCCATCAAGGAAGAGATGGTTACTATAGTAGTTCAAATCAACGGTAAGGTGCGTTCAAGAATGGAGGTTTCGGCCAATATTTCAAGGGAAGATGCCCAGAATATAGCCTTGGCCCAGGAACGGATTCAGGCATTGCTGGCAGGAAAGTCTATCAAAAAGGTAATTTGGGTGCCTAATAAGTTGATAAATATTGTGGTGGGAAAGGCATAGTAAAGGCATTATTAGAAAACAGTGACAGGTGGTAAGTAATAGGAGTTGTACATAATACCAGAATTTCCCACTGGCAATGGCAAGGTAGATGTTTTGGACTCCATATTACTACAAATATTTAGCTACACTTGGCAATATATAGTAAAAATACTACATCATAGGGTATGAAAGCAAGGGAAGTAATGGAAATATTGAGGATATCGAGGTCAACACTCAGGGATTTGAGGAAGAGAGGAGTTTTAAAAGCTGATTTTGCAGCAACAGGAGAAAGATAAGAAGGGTCTTAGAAGATGCTCTCAAGTAGAGTTCTCACTATCAGAGTATCCGGGAAAGATAGAAAAGAGAGAGTTAGGAAACTCCTATTTGACCTTGCACATTTTAAGAATCTATTGATAATCTTGATTAGAAAATACAAAGAGCTTTACGGATACTATCCAACTGACCAGTCAATCCTCTATGGACTCATAGCAGATAGAGAATACTCCTCAAAGAAAGAAGAAAAACTCCAGAAGTTTAAAGAAGTAAGAGAAAACATTTTGAAAGACAAAGAGCTAACCGAACTTCTTTTAGCTTTAAAAGAGCAAAAAAAGAGAGTTGATAACAACTACCTGCTTCAGCAAGTGATAAGAGATGTGGTAAAAAGTTTTAAGAGTTATAGGAAAGCTTATAAGGAATATCAGAAAAATCCCAAGAAGTTTAAAGGAGTTCCGAGACCTCCAAAACCTAAAAAGCTAAAGTTTTTAATGAACTTTTCAGTAGATCTAAACGTAAACACATTCGAGCAGTTAGAGGATAGTGTTCTGATAAGACTCAGAATTCACAATAAAGAATTTCTAAAAGTTAAACTACCGAAAGATTTTAACTTTGAAGTTAAAAGCTTAAGACTAAAGCTTTTCGGAACAGACATTTACGTAGATACTGTTTACAAAGTAGAGGTTTCAGAACTACAAACAGCAGGAGAATATGCAGCAGGAATAGACCTGGGACTTAACAACCTGATAGCAGTGGTATCTACAAATTCAGACCTCAAAAGTCTCATAATTTCAGGAAAAGAGATAAAAGCATTTAATCAGTGGTTTAACAAGGAGAAAGCTAAACTCCAGTCTGAGATAGACACCATCAGGAACAAACTTTCACAGGTGGAAGAAGAGGGAGAAGCACAGAACTTAAAACGACTTCTTACAGAGAATCTCATAATACTCAAAGAGCTTTCAGCATACAGGAAGAGGAGAATAGATAATGACTTCCACAAGATAAGCAGGAAAGTAGTTGACATTCTGAAAGCAACTGACCATAAAAAGCTTTACATAGGGAAAGGAGCAACAGAGAGCAAGGATGGAATAAACATAGGTAAGAAGAACAATCAGCACTTCGTATCAGTTCCGTTCAGGAGACTGATGGAGCTTATCAAATACAAAGCAGAGGAAGTAGGAATAGAAGTAGAAGTAGAAGAGACAGATGAAGCTTTCACCTCAAAGACATCTCCGCTTGCAGACATCTTTGAGGTGAGAGAGGTAGGAAAGGAATACTTAAAAGCGAAAGAAGAAGAAAATGAAAGTTTAATTAAAGAACTCCTCATTAAGCTCAAAGAACTTACTCAAGCTGTAAGAGGATTCAAGGAATGCAGAGGACTTCTCAAAGATAAAGTCTTAAACAAGATTTTCAATGCTGATTTAGTAGGAGCTTATAACATAATTAGAGTGGGAGAAAACTCCCTGAGACTAATTGAGGATTTAAAACTTCTGTTTATCAAACTCTGTAATCCTGTTAAGTTTAAGCTTGTAGAGTTTCTTTACAAAGTATCTCCCGGTAGTCTCCATAAGGAGACAGGGAGTAGTAGTTCGCTTCGTGCAGGGTTGAGTCCTTTTGACTACCAGTTATGTAACAATTTAACCACATTTTGATACATCCGGTAGTCAAAAGGAAGACCTCGCGAGCTACAAATTATAAAAATACAAATTATAAAAAAGGATGGAAGCCATGAGGATAATAGAATACAGAGATGGCCCATTTGTAAACAGAGAAAAAGAAGAAACTTTTTTGCTGGAAAGATTTAAAAGTAAAAGACCAGAAAGTATATTATTCATCTATGGGCCTAAATCAAGTGGCAAGACCACATTGCTGGAATATATTGTAGAAGAAAAGTTGCAAAAAGAAAGGAAAAAATTCTATGTAAACTATGTTAATTTTAGAAGATATGCTATTCACAGCTATGAAAGTTTTTTGAATATTTACTTTAAGCCAATTACAGAAGAGAATAAATCATATCTTGCTAGAATGATTTCAAAATTTAACATTGTCCTTTCTGGTCTCAAAGGGGAAGTGAGCATCCCAGAACAGGGCATCAATTACATGATCAGTTTTAACTTATATCAAGGGATGGAAGAAAAGAAGATAGACCCCTTTGATTTATTTTTTGAGGTCTTGAAAAAGATAAAATCAAGAGGCAAACAACCAGTGATAATAATAGATGAGGTTCAGGAATTAAGAGATATTTACATGAATGGTGAATTACAAAAAAAGTATCTCTTAACAGAATTTTTTAAATTTTTAGTCAGTTTAACTAAAGAAACCCATTTGGCCCATGTAGTGGTTTCTACTTCCTCGTCATTATTTATTGATGAGATATACAATAATTCCAAGTTGGCAGAGACGAGTGATTTTTATTTGGTAGGATATTTTGATTATGAAACCACAAAGGAATGGCTTGAGATAGAGGGGTTTAAGGAGGAAGAGATAGATTTAATCTGGGAATACTTTGGGGGAAGTCCTTTCAGACTGAAGATGGTGATAGATGACAAAAAAATGGGCAACATTGAGGATTTGGAGAAATATTTAAAAAGACATGCCAGTATAATAGCTGATAAAATAGGGTTAACCATTTCAAATGATTTAAAAGGGCAGGAAGAAAGGAATTGTTTTAGAAACATTCTGAAAATATTGTTAAAAGAAGGTTACAAGGAAAGGGATGAAGATAATGAGATAGAAAAAAGGGTCATAGAGATAGGGATAGATAAAGATATCTTTTTTATAAGAGAGGGCAAGGTAACATTTAATTCCCAGATTATGAAAAAAGGAGCTGAGGTGTATGTGAAAGAACGGTTCAGAGGTTAAAGGTTAAGGGTTTTACCTTTTGCCTTTCGCCCTTTGCCTTGTGCCTAAGGGTTGTGCCTTTTGCCTGCAGTGGTAGCAAGTTGAGTTGTAAAGGTTATAAATCAAGAAGAATTGGTATAAGCAATGGATTATAAAAGGATATGGATGGCTCAAAATACCGCCTGCTGGGGTCTTGGGCTATCCTGAATGGGCGGAAATACAAATACCCCAGTCAGAACTGCCTTAAAGTGCAGTTCTGTTAATAACAATGCCTTGAGAAAAAAAATTTTTTTGATTTTTCTTCTTACCCTTTTCTTTACCTGCGGGTGTGGGTATAAATTTAGCCTTGAAGATGTAAGGCCTCCCTCAAAGGGTGTTAGTGTTCGAATTAGGACTGTCTTTATTGCCCCTTTTGTTAACAAAACCCAATTTCGGGGACTTGAAAACCTATTACAAAATGCCTTGGTATACGAGTTTACCACCGGTCAGGGGCTTAAAGTGGTGCCTAAAGAACAGGCAGAAGCCGTTTTGACAGGGGAACTTTTAGATTATCAAGAGACAAGCACTGGTTATACTCGTCAAGAATACGCCACTACTGGACGTGTAGGCCTTGCCATTAAGACAGAACTAAAAGACCCCAATGGGAACATTATATGGCAAGACCCATATTTATACGACCAAGAAAACTTCCAATTTGGTGGTAGCCCCAGTCAAACAGAGGACAGCAAAAAAGAGGCCATCCGTCGGATTCTGGAACGGATAGCCCAACGCATTTATGAAAATCTAAGGGTTAGCCCCCTAAGCGGCTTGGGACAAGGATTGTTTCAAGGAGTTAACCTTTTTACTCAGACGGGAAATCTTACGAGCAGCCTTGCGCTTGTGAAAAATGCCCTTTGAGGCCGCTTTGGCAATTACAGGAACTGCCTGAGCCAAGGCCTTTTCGGCCTCTTCTACTGACTTACTTTCTATCGCTTCCCTAACGGCCTTGATAACGTTTTTTACCCGAGTTTTGTAAAAGCGGTTCCTCAGTCTTTTCCTTTCGTCCTGCCGTGTCTTTTTGATTGCTGAACGGTGATTTGCCAACTTTCCTCCTCCTCCCACCTTCGTTTCACCCTGCTTATATCACAAAAAAGGCAGATGTCAAGATTCTTTCGTAGGTGCCTAATTTAAGCGGCCAGGTATGTCCACTGACTACCAGATGTATTAAAATGGAGTAAGTATCCTATACCCCGTTAAATAGAAATAATTTAACGGGGTAAATATCTGGTCCCGTTAAAACGGGACTCTCTCACCGGTAACCCCCACCCCACATCCCTTTACTGCATGAGATAATAACCGTAAAGGAACGGTCGTCTGTTACCGGCCAACCCCGTGAAATAACTATTAACTATTTCACGGGGCCAACCCCGATTATTCAGTTATCAAAAGAGCAAAGTTATCTTCTTTTTTATTATATTTTACCATAACTTTCTAAATTTTGCTAGTTATATATTCTTTCCCTTTGAAATTCTTTAATCTTTCCTTTGTCAGGAGAAAACACTATTTGATATACTTGACTTTCGCCATATTTGAAGCCCGCACAGGCCGCATTTAAATAAAGCCGCCACATGTTAATAAACCGCTGTCCAAACATTTTTTGCACCTTGCCTATATTACCTTCAAAGCGTTTAATCCACTCTTGTAGTGTTTTGGCATAATGGGCTCGGAGGTTTTCCACGTCAATTATATAAAAACCCTGTTCTGTAATTCTTTGAATGAGTTCACTTAAATAAGGCAGATAACCACCGGGGAAAATATACCTTTTTATCCAAGGATCAGTGGGCTCAGCGCAGTTGTGCCCAATGGTGTGTAAAAGGCCCATGCCATCAGGAGTTAAAAGCGATTTAACCTTTTTAAAAAAGATTCGGGCGAAATTTTTCCCAACATGCTCATACATGCCTACAGAGACAAACTTGTTAAATTGCCCTCTTATCTGACGATAATCCTTTAAAAGTATGGAGACCCTGTCTGCCAGTCCTTCTTGTTGGACCCTTTTTTGGGCATATTCATATTGGTTTTTGGCTAGGGTGCAACCGACTGCTTTGATGTCAAATTTTTTAGCCGCATAAATGAGAAAGCTTCCCCAACCGCACCCAATATCAAGCAGCTTGTCTCCATTCTTGAGTCCTATTTTTTTGCAAATAATTTCGTGTTTATTTTCCTGGGCCTTTTCTAGACTTTCATTTTCCTGTTTGAAGTAGGCGCAGGAATAGGTCATATCCTTGTCAAGCATAAGCCGATAAAAATCGTTGCCTATATCGTAATGATGAGAAACATTTTTTCGGACATTCCAAATGGTATTTAAAGTGAGCACATTATTGAGCAAAATGCGAAATTTGGCCCTATTTGGTATCTTTGCCTCTTTGAATTTGATATTGAGCCCAATTTTTAAAAGTTTCTGCAAGTCTCCTTCTACAACCAAATTTCCATTCATGTAGTGTTCTCCAAATCCAAGAGAAAGGTTTCGGACCATATCCTTTATTACCCGTGGAGTTTTAATATAAATTTTGAGCTCAGGTTCCCCTTGTCCTAATTTTACCTTCTCTCCATCCCAAAAAACTACTTCAAGGGATGTTTTGTAGGGACTAGCCTTGAGTAATTTGGGGATCAAACCTTTCATCTGTAACCGTTCCTTTATTTTATGATAGCAGAATGAGATATTTTTTTCTACAATAAAATTTGCTACCAAAGCTCCTGTCCTGCACCCCTAGGGGTGCAGGACAAAGTTTTAAGTGTTAAGTTTTAAGTGAGCTCAGCTCTCGCCTTTCGCCTTTTGCCTTTAGCCCTATTTTACATTGAGCAATTGGGACTTAATCCAAAATTTAAAATTCAAAATCTAAAATCTAACTGGTGCTTAGTTCTTAGTGCCTAGTGCCTAGTGCTAAGTTTTAAGTTTTAAGAAAATTCTTTCCCCTCTACAGCTTCTACAACTTTTATCCCCTCTACTGCCTCTCCAACCTTCACCATAAATCAGCCGTGAATTTTTAGGTGGGTAGCGCTTGCTTTTGTTTAAGCTTTGTTATAAGCTGAGTTTTGCTATGTCCGTAATGAGGATTGGAAACAAAGCGAATAATCTGGAAGACACCATTGTAGCCATTGCCACTCCCCCTGGAGCAGGGGCCATTGGAATTGTGCGTCTAAGCGGGCCTTTATCAGAGGCCATTGCCCAAAGAATTTTCCGCTCTAAAAGGGCTGTTTCTTCATTTAAAAGCCATCACCTCTATTATGGTCATATTATTGACCCTGAGACTGGGGAGGCTATAGATGAGGTGATGATCGCCCTGTTCAGGGCACCTCATAGTTATACAGGCGAAGATAGCCTGGAAATCTATGCCCACGGAGGCCCGCTGATTTTGAAATTAATTTTAGAGGCCACCTTGAAATGTGGGGCCAGGTTGGCCGAGCCCGGTGAGTTTACCAAAAGGGCCTTTTTGAATGGAAGGATGGATTTGACCCAAGCAGAGGCCGTTTTGCACTTGATTAATGCCAGAACCAAGGCCGAACTGCAGATTGCCCATAAACAATTGCAGGGCTATTTGGGACAGGTAGTTGAAGGAATCATCAAGACATTGGTTGAGTTTAAGGCCCATTTGGAGGTGGCCATTGACTTCCCTGAAGAGGATGTGGAAATTGTTCCCCCAGCAGTCTGGCAAAAGAGACTTGAGAAAGAGGTAATTGCTCCCATCAAATCCCTGCTTGAGGCCTACACTCAGGGACGGGTATTGAGGGAAGGAGCCCTTATGGCCATTGTGGGCAGACCCAATGTGGGCAAATCTTCCCTTTTAAACCGCCTTCTTAAAGAGGAAAGGGCGATTGTTACGCCCATTCCAGGAACCACCAGGGATGTTATTGAGGAAACGATAAATATCAAGGGAATACCTGTAAAAATTGCCGATACCGCAGGATTGAGAAAGACCGCTGATGTCATAGAGGCCGTGGGGGTGGAAAGGGCCAGAAAAAAGGTAGCTGAGGCCGATGTTGTGCTTTGGGTAATAGATGCCAGCCAGCCATTTACCAAAGAAGATGAGGAAATCTATCACGAAGTTGAGGGGAAAAGTGTTATTTTGGTATTGAATAAATCTGACCTGCCTTCCAAAATTGACTTAAAGGGTAGATTTAGGCATCTTCCCCAGGTCAAAATTTCTGCCCTTTATGGACAGGGAATTGAAAGGTTGGAGGAGGAAATTTTTGAGCGGATTTTAGGACAGAAAGAGGAGAAAATCCCTTCGTTTGTGCCTAGCCTGAGACACAAGGTTTCTTTGGAAAAGGGGCTTTCGGCCGTAAAGCGAGCCATAGACACGATTAAAAATGGTCTTCCACCTGTTTTTGTGAGTGTGGATATTCAGGAGGCCTTAGACGCCTTAGGAGAAATTGTGGGCAAGACAACACCCGAAGAGGTATTAAGTTACATTTTTAGCCAATTTTGCATTGGAAAATAGGATTTTTTGAGAAGATGGGATAACAAAACAAAAATTGAGAATACACTAAAGGCAAAAACAGATGGAAAGGGCAGATATATTAATTGTAGGGGCTGGTCCGGCTGGGATAGCCACAGCGGTTGAGGCCAAAGTGGGCGGGATAGGTAAAGTAGTTGTTTTAGAAAAGGCTGACCATATTTGTGATACCATAGTCCGCCTATATCATCCTGGCAAGAGAGTTGACCCCAATTTCCAAGATTTAGGTTTAAAACCTATTGGAACACTTTCCTTTAAAACAACAACCAAAGAAAAGTTTTTGCAATTTATCCAAAAGGTCGTGAAAAAATATGACTTAGACATTCGCTACAAGCATACTGTAGATAGGGTTATAAAGAAAAATGATTTTTTTGAAGTCAGGGCGGGTAAAGATTACCTCTTTAAAGCGCCTATTGTTGTTTTGGCCATTGGCATTTTTGGCCGCCCGGTTAAGCCTAAATATAAGATTCCCAAGGAGGTGAGGGATAAGGTCTTTTTTGGTATGCCTCTATCTGGGCCAGAAAATAAAACAGTCTTGGTTGTAGGCGGTGGGAATACAGCCGCAGAAACGGCCTGTTTGTTATCAGAAAAAAACAAAGTGTTTCTTTCTTATCGCCGACCGCAGTTTTTCAGACTTAACCCGGTCAATATGAATAAACTGGAAGAAAAGAGCAGACAAGGTTTGATTAACCTGCTTTTAAACACAGACATTGAAGGCATTGAACCAGAGGGTGGACAGGTAAAGGTGAGGTTTAAGGGTGGGGAAACCATGTCGTTTGATGCCATTTATTACTGTCTGGGTGGTGCCACACCACAATCATTTTTGCAATCAATTGGGGTAGAACTGGAGGGTAAGCGGCCTAAAATTGGACCAGATGGGGAAACAAATGTTAGGGGATTATTTCTGGTTGGAGATCTGGTGGCAGAAAAAGGAAGCATTATGTTTGCCTTTAATTCAGCTAAAATCACAGTAGAGGGGATTTTGCGAAAATATGGAAATGTAATATAACCACCTTGGAGAGGATTACTGCAATCCGGCTGAACATATCTATTTGTCTTTTGAAGCTTGATTTTTTCAGAAAATGCGTTAACTATAAGGCCAAAAAACAAATTAGATGGGGAAACGCCGTTTTGGAAAATCTTTGGTTCTTTTTCTTTGTCTGCTTGTTTCAGACTTAGCTTCCTTTTACTTAGCCTTAGCTGGGGGATACTTTCTAAGAAAATCCATTATTCCCCATTTTTATTCTAATTTGCCCGTCTTCAATTTTACCTTTACTTATTTTGCCTCTTTCTGGTGGATGCCGCTTGCCTTTGTTTTTTTTATTGCCCTAGAAGGTCTTTATACCAAAAGAATATCTTTCTGGGAGGGCTTGAGACGTCTGTGGAAGGCCATTTTGCTTGCCAGTGCGGTGATGCTTGCCCTTGTCACTCTGGGAAAAATGGGACATAGGATATCCAGATTGGTGCTGCTTTTTTCTAGTATGCTCAGTTTTTTTACCTTTCCCTTTTGCCGGTTTTTGACAAAATATTTTTTTTATGTCTTTGGGCTTTTTCAGGAAAGGGCTGTTATTCTTGGGGCAGGTCAGGCTGGTCAGGCGGTGGCTAAAGGGTTTAAGCGGGATAAGTGCTATGATTACAAAATTGTTGGTTTTTTAGATGACTTTAAAACTGGTTTTGTGCAAGTAGATGGAGAAAAATACCCTGTCTTAGGAAAAATTGAAGATTTGGCCTCTATTGTTTCTAAAGAAGGTATAAAAACTGCTGTTTTAGCCATGCCTTCTTTAAAAGGTGCGAAGATAAAAGAGATTTTTACTAACGCCCGCAAACAGGTAGCTGAAGTCTTAGTCGTACCAGAACTTTTTGGGATTTCCTTATTGAACTCGGAACTGGATTACCTTTTTTATGAAGAAATTTTTTTATTACACACCAAAAACAATCTGGCCTCACCATTAAACAGGGCCATAAAGAGGGTTTTTGACCTGGTGTTGAGTAGTGTAATTTGTGTTCTGACCCTACCAATTATGGCCATTATTGCCATTTTAATTAAGCTGACTTCACCTGGCCCAGTAATTTTTACCCAATGGCGCATAGGACAAAATGGCAAGCCTTTTAAAATTTACAAATTTAGGAGCATGTATCAGGACGCAGAAGAAAGGTTAAATGAAATTTTAGAAAATGACCCTAAGCTAAAGGAGTTATATGATAAAATTAGAAAAATCCCCGATGACCCCCGTATTACTCCTATAGGTAAATTTTTACGCAAGACCTCTTTGGATGAATTGCCTCAAATTTTTAATGTGTTAAAGGGAGAGATGAGTCTGGTAGGGCCTAGACCAGTAGTGGAAGAGGAGTTGAAAAGATACTACAAAGAAGACGCCCAATATTATCTTATGGTGAAACCAGGAGTTGCTGGCCTGTGGCAGGTAAGTGGTAGAAGTGATACGAGCTATGAGTTTAGAAAGAGATTAGACGCCTGGTATGTCCAAAACTGGTGTTTGTGGCTGGATATAGTGCTTCTTTTGCAGACAATTAAAGTCGTATTAAAAGGAGAAGGGGCTTACTAACCGCCGCTATACGCTCTACCTGCTACCCGTTTTTACAACACCTGGAGGCAAGGAAAAATCTGCAAATAATAGGATTTTGCCCCATTTTTAACTTTCTAACTTTATTAATATGAACATAGAACTTAAGGCCTATATTTGCCAATTGACGTTTTACAATTAAGGTGTTATTCATTGATAAATTTTATTTAGGGGAAACAAGTGGGAGAAGAGAGGTATTACTACGAAGAAGATGAAATAGATTTGTATGAATTATGGCTTGTTGTTAAAAAAAGATGGAAGATTATTCTAGGGCTGTTTTTATGTGCTACCATTTTGACGACAATCGCATCTTTCTTAATTACTCCTGTATACAAAAGTCATTTTTTAGTTAAAACTCCTGTAGTTCCAACTAATGAAGCTAAATCTTTAATAGATATCATAAATACCTTTTTGAAAGAGAGAAAGTATAAGCAGCTTAAAAATTTGCTAAATCTTGAAGAGAATATTCTACAAAATTTGAAAAAAATAAGTTGCAAACTTACAAGGGGAGAAAAACAATCGTTGACTCTAGAAATAGAAACCACTCATAAAGAAGACATTCCAAGGATATCAGATGCTTTAATAGGCTATTTAAATAGAAGTCAATATGTGGCTGAAAGAATTCAGGCAGAAAAGGAAAAGTTGGAAAAACAAAAAGAACTATTGCTTTCAAAATTAAATGAAATGAGGACTTTAAGAAAAACCACACTTAAAAAGATTGAAGATGGAAAAGGAAACATTATTATCTTTGGTTTTAATCCTATGGAGATAGAAAGAAGCATTATTCGCACAAAGATTCAACTTCTAGATACTGAGAAAAACTTAAAATTATTAAAAGGCTTTGAAAAAATAACTCAACCTTTTATTCCTGAAAGGCCTTTTAAACCGAAAAAGAAACTGATGGTAGCAGTTTCCGGCATAACTGCCCTTTTCTTCGGGGTATTTTTAATATTCTTCTTAGAATGGCTGGACAAGGCCAGACAAGAACATATTCGGAGAAGGTAAGGAATTAAGTTTACCTGCTTTTCAACTAAAGAGTATCCAATCGGGTATGGCCCAGATGTTTTTCTTGATTTCATACATTTCTTTACCCTGATAAACTACAATCCCATAACTTGAAGCCTGAGCAAATTCCGATAAAAATCGCTCAATATTCCGAGCGTCTTTTTGAGAGACTACCTCCTTTGCCTTGGCCTCAATGGGTAAGAGCCTTTGTCCCATTTTGAGAATGAAGTCTATTTCAGCCCCAGAGTGGGTGCGATAGAAATAGAGTTCACCTTCTTGAGAAAAGGAGTTTTTCCACTTTATCAGTTCTGAAAATATCCATGTTTCATATAGTGCCCCTGCAGAAACACCGCCTTCGCCCAGAATAGAGCGTATCAATCCGTTGTCCGTGACATAAACCTTTGGAGTTTTAACCAGCCTTTTTGAGACATTGACAGAAAACGGCTGCAAAAAAAGGCATTGAAACACAATTTTTAACAGGTTGAGGTATTTTTTGATGGTATTTACAGATAAAGACGCTTCTTTAGCGATTTCAGAAATGTTTAAAAGCCCTCCTGTCCTTAAGGTTAGAAGTTTCTGAACCAGAATGATATTCTCCAATTCAGCAAAGCCTCCTAAATCCATCAAGTCCCGCTCCAGATAGGTGTTTTTATAATCTCTTAACCAGGCAATTTTTTCTTTCTCTTCCTTGATCTGCCAGACAGGGGGGAGACCGCCCCATTTTATAAGTTCGTCTCTTAAAAGGCAGAGCTTTCTTGCCTTTAGAAGTCTTTGTAAATAGGTATTTTTAGCCAGGGCCGGGAAATCTCTGGCCCTTGAAATTTCAGACAAAAATGGCAATTGCTTATTGCCGGCAAGTTCATAAAGGGAAAGGGGATATAAAAAAAAGATGCCAATCCTTCCTGCCAGGCTTTCTTTAATGTTTTTCATAAGCAAAATGTGAGAAGACCCTGTTAAAATAAATTTGGTGTCTCCCTTTTGATCCACGATGTATTTTACCGCTTCAAATACCTCAGGCACTTTTTGAACCTCATCTAGGATCACTATAGGGGTATGCAGGTTTTCTAAAATAGAAATGGCCTGTTTTTTAAATATAAGCCTGATTTCAGAGTCATCAAAGCAAAAATAGTCGTATTTTTCTCCTAAAATGGACGGTAAGATTTCCTTACAAAGGGTTGTTTTGCCTGTTTGTCTGGCCCCTGTAACCACAATAGAAGAACGATATTTAAGCCTTTTTACAATAGAACTCGTAACGGCCCTGTGTATGTATTGCATGCCTGTAAATTAGCATATTTAATGCAAATTTTCAAGGTAAATTTGCACTTAAAGTGATATTTTTAAGGAGGAGCAAGGGGCGGGACAATTTTGCTTGACATGATATACCTTTGGGCTATTTAAGCCCGACCCGTGAAATAACTAACTATTTCACGGGTCGGGCTTGAATTTAAACAAATTATCAGAAGCTGGCTTGATGATCTCTACCTCAAAGTGTAAAATATGTTCACCCGAAAGAGGGCATTACATTACACTATGCTGTATGAGGTGATAATATGAAAACATTAACCTATAGAATCCTGCTCAGAAAAGAACCTGAGGGCGGTTATACGGTGATAGTTCCCTCTCTTCCAGGCTGTGTAACCTATGGGGACACAATAGATGAAGCGATAGAGATGGCAAAAGAAGCTATTGAGTTATACATAGAGAGCTTAAAGAAGCATGGTGAAGAGATACCAACGGAGGAAGGCACTCTGGAATATACTTTAACGGTAGGGGCGTATGCCTAAACTCCCTTCTCTTACTCCCCAGAAAATTATCAAGGTACTTGAAAAGAAGGGATTTGTATTGGATAGGATTAAGGGAAGCCATCATATTTACTTCCACCCGGAAACAAAAAGAAGAGTTGTTGTTCCTCTTCATAAAAGGGATTTACCAAAGGGAACATTTCTTGAAATTTTAAAACAAGCAGGTATCAATAAGAAAGAGTTAGGGAAGTTACTATAAGTGAAAAACGCCGCCTACACATCATATACACTGCGGGCTAATGCCCTTGCTCCTCTGGGCATCTCCCCTTTTTGTTGAACTGTTGTGTACGTTGGAACTTTCATATAACATTCCGCCCTTGCATCGCTAGGAGAATAAGCCTGTATGGTGAAAGATAAAAAAACAGTAAAACTAACCTATTAAGCCTGATTTCAGAGTCATCAAAGCAAAAATAGTCGTATTTTTCTCCTAAAATGGACGGTAAGATTTCCTTACAAAGGGTTGTTTTGCCTGTTTGTCTGGCCCCTGTAACCACAATAGAAGAACGATATTTAAGCCTTTTTACAATAGAACTCGTAACGGCCCTGTGTATGTATTGCATGCCTGTAAATTAGCATATTTAATGCAAATTTTCAAGGTAAATTTGCACTTAAAGTGATATTTTTAAGGAGGAGCAAGGGGCGGGACAATTTTGCTTGACATGATATACCGATCGTGTTTATCGTAAAAATAGGTTAGAACATATATCATAAAGGAAGCTACTGCAATAAAATAAATTTATTGGGAGAATTTAAGATGAGAAAGATTTATCTACCTATAATTTTAGAACAGGACGAAGATGGATATTACATAGTGAGTTGTCCTTTTTTTAAGGGGTGTCGATCCTATGGAAAGAATGTAGATGAGGCGATGGAAAATATTAAAGAAGTGATAGGCTTATGTTTAGAGGAAATTAAAGAGGAAGATACAAATTTTAAAGTGATAAACAACTTTGTAGGTTTTAGAGAAATAGAGGTTACTATATGAATCTCCTGCACCCCTAGGGGCGAAGGGCTAGAAAGGGCTGGTAGAGCTCACAGGTAAAAGAAGAAATAAGGGATTTGGGGTATCTTAAATAAAAAAACTAGGAGGGTTTACGGCTCAAGTAGAGAAAAGAAGCGAAATGATAACACTCTCCTGTAGATTGGAATTTAGAACCTTAGAAGAAGAAAAAGAGGTGTTGTCTCTTATGCGAAACTTTTCTGCCTGTATGAGATATGCCTACAACAGACTCCTTGAAGGATGGAAAAGAAAAGAACTCAAAAAATACTT
>JALWFG010000015.1 GCA_027038965.1 Candidatus Desulfofervidaceae bacterium
GCTTCAGCAAGAATTTGTATAATTTTATCTGGTGGATATTTTGTTGGTTTCATAATAATACCTCCTTTTTCAAAAATTTTACACAAAATTACCCTTTTTGACATTCCAAAAAATGGGGGGCAGGTCACTCTGATTACAGCTATAATATGTTTGTTAACTGGCCTTTTTTTTTCATTTCTGAATACCCAGAGTATCAACACCCCAATTCGGCTTCTTCAAGAGGAAACCCGAAAGATAGCTAAAGGAGATTTTAACACTTGCTTAACTATTAACTCTCCGCCAGAGATTAAGGAGTTAAGCGAAGCCTTTAAATATATGTGTGAACAACTTAAGGAATTAGAAAGGATGAAGATTGACTTTATAAGTCATACTTCACATGAACTCCGAACCCCGTTAACGGCTATAAGAGAGGCCTCTCGGATGCTTCTTGAAGGAATTTTTCAAGATGACCCTCAGAGACAGCAGGAGCTCTTTGAGATTATTAATGAAGAATGTGAACGGCTTATCAAATCAGTAAATAAGATTTTGGAGTTGTCTCGGATGGAGGCCGGAATGATGGATTATTTTTTAAAACCATCATTTATAGGCCCGCTTATTGAAAAAGTGGTTTTTAAGTTGAATCCTGTGGCTCAAAAGAAAAACGTAATCATAAATTTGGAATTAGAACCTAACTTGCCTCAAGTGAATATGGATCAAGAAAAGATTACAGAGGTTGTAGAAAATCTTCTAGATAATGCAATCAAATTTACACCTTCCGGGGGGAAGATTACTGTTTCTGCTTATAGGAATTCTGAAGGGGCCGTTGAGATAGCCGTCTCGGATACAGGGTGCGGCATTGATCAGAAGGAAATGAATAAGGTCTTTGAAGAGTTTATGTCCATAGATAAGGGTAAAAGTGCTTCTAGAGGAACTGGGTTAGGCCTTTCTATTGCCAAATATATTGTTGATGCCCATGGGGGGAAAATATGGGTAAAAAGCGAAGAGGGCAAAGGGAGTACATTTTTCTTCTTATTGCCATTGGCGTGATATTTTGTTTGCAAAGTTGTGTAATATTAAATAAATTTAAACATAATGATTTCTTTGTTGAGCAACACAAGCTTATTCAACAAAAAAAATTTGATTTTGCCTTGAAAAGGGCCCAAAAGTTAAAGCAAGAAAGGCCAGAGAAGGCGGACAAGGCCCTTTTTCAAATGGGCGTTATTTATGCTCATCCTCAAAATCCTGGGAGGAATTACTATAAAGCCTTAAGGTGTTTTCAAATCCTTATAAACAAATATCCCCAGAGCCAATTTTTGTCTGAGGCCCAAATATGGGCTATTTTGATCAAGGATTTAATAGACAAAGAAAAAACAATAAGGGTACAGAAAGCAACAATAAAGGAGTTGAGAAGAAAGATAAAAAACAAAGAATTGGAAAAAGAGATGCTTCAAAAGCAATTGGAAAAAATTAAAGAAATAGACATTGGAATAGAGGAAAAAAGGAGAAAACTTAAATAGGTAGAGGCCTATGGATAAGATACTAATCGTAGATGATGATTTAAATATTTTAAAACTTCTTTGTATGCGTCTAGAAACCGAAGGATATATCGTAGATGCTACTCCAGAGTTCGAAGAAGCTTTAAAAAAGATAGAAAGAGAGGATTTTTCTTTGGCCTTGGTTGACTTAAAGTTGAAACAAAGAACCGGAATAGAATTAATGGAGGCAATTCATAATATAAATCCTGAAATGCCGATTATCATTCTTACTGCTTATGGAACTATCAAAAGCGCGGTAGAAGCCATGAAAAAAGGTGCTTACACATATTTGACCAAACCTTTTGATTTTCAAGAATTGTCTCTTCAAATTAAAAATGCAATAGAAAAGGCAAAATTGAGCCGCGAAGTGAAAAGATTAAGGGAAATAGTAAAGGGAAAATATGAGTTTACAAATATAGTTGGCAAAAGCGAGGCTATGAAAAGGCTTTTGGATTTGGTATCTCGAGCGGCCCAAATCGATTCCAATGTGTATCTCCAAGGAGAAAGTGGGACAGGCAAGGGCCTCATTGCAAAGGCACTTCATCTGGCAAGTAAGCGTAAAGATGGTCCCTTTGTGGCAATCAATTGTGCTGCCATTCCCGAGACCTTATTGGAAAGCGAACTCTTTGGTTTTGAAAAAGGGGCATTTACAGGGGCAATTTACAGTAAAAAAGGACTTTTTGTTCAAGCGAACAATGGGACGCTTTTTTTAGATGAAATATCCGAAATTCCTTTATCTATGCAAGCCAAACTACTCCAGGCCTTAGAAGAAAAGAAATTCTATCCTTTGGGTGGAGAATTGCCAGTTGAAGTCGATGTAAGAATAATTGCTGCTTCCAATAAAGATCTCAAAGAAGAAGTTAAGAAGGGCAATTTTAGAGATGACCTATTTTATAGGATTCATGTTATTCCCATAAAAATACCTCCCTTACGGGAGAGAAAAGAGGATATTCCTCTTTTGGCAAATTTTTTTCTTAAAAAGAATTGTGATAAAATGAATAAAAATATCAAGGGTTTTTCTGCTAAGGCCCTAAAAAAGATGATGATGTATTCCTGGCCTGGCAATGTGAGAGAACTAGAAAATGCCGTTGAATGTGCTGTGGCCATATGCATTCAAGATGTCATCCCCGAGGACCTAATCCTTCCCACGCAAAGGATGGAAGAGGACATGCTAAAACCTTTAAAGGAAGCCAAAAGTGAATTTGAAAAAAACTATCTGATTCACTTATTGCAAGTTACCCAAGGCAATGTTAGCCAAGCGGCTAAGCTAGCACACAAATACAGAGCTGACTTTTATAAACTTCTTGAAAAATACCACATTGACCCCAAAAAATTCAGAAAGAACTTTACAGATTAGCTATTTCAATTGCAACTTGAGAGGATGCTTGAGGTATATTTTTAGAGATGTAACTGCAATTTGTGTTTTTCAACCGTTCTTTAAGATTCAAATACAATGCTACTGAAGGGTTGCCTTGTGCAGTTGGATAGGGTTTTTCTTCTCCTATTTGTTGGAATCCCAAACACTTTTGATAAAAATCTTTATGCTTGGGATGAACGGCAATAAGTAAGTTTTCCATATCCTTCAATAAGGCATAGGCAGCTACATATTGGCTTAAATACTGACACACGTTTTTAAACCGATACTTCCTATGAATGGCTAAACCACTAATTTCTGCAAGAGGAATATTCCTTTGTCTAAGGGGAAGAATCTCCTTTTCGTAAATTTTCTCAATGGGCAACTTAGTGTGAATACCATCAATAATAGTAATTGTGCCTACTAATTCCCTTTTTTGTCCTTTGGTCTTGGCAATAAAGGTTTTTGTAGTTTGGAGATAATTATATTCAAAAACCCTTAACCCTAAAAGGTTGGGCTTTGTATAGCCTGCTTCTAAATAAACTTTATAGAGAAGACGATAGGCTTCTTCTAATTCTAAAGGTGTTTCTGCAATTTTTATTTCAAAACAATCAGGAAACTTTAAGGCAAAGAATTGAGAATATTTCATATTTGTTTTTAATCCTCTTTGGCGCGAACATTACCCTTTTTATTTGGAGAAATTTCTGTTTTAAAAAGGGGTGTACTGACTCCGTTTTTTAAGCAAAATATATACCAAAGAGAACATTAGTAAACTTCTTGGGTTGGCCAAAGGCATGTACAAATTTGGTGTAGGATATTGTAAACGGACACATCAACTCTTTTGGGGATTATACCCTTTAAATCACAAAAATTGAGTGTATGAATTTGGCAACTTTGTTTTACAAATTGGGGTTTGATTAATCTTTCAATTTATTTGAGTCTTTTTAGTAGATAGAATCCGATAATCTTTCCCTTGGACCTTTATGCGAAGGGTCAAAAAGTGGGTATCTAGGTAATCGAGAATAGGGACAGTATACTGTCGTGATAAACCCAGCAATTCTTTGGCCTCTTCTAGGCTTAGCCTTTCTTTAATCATTAAAAAGCCTTTTATTTTTTTCCAAGCCTTATTCAACGATTTGCAATAGATAAGGCGTCTGCTATTAAGCACTACAATATAGCCATTTTCTATGAGAAACTCTAAGGCCCTTTCTAAACATTTTGGATTAGCGATATTAAACTTCTTTTTAAGCAAAGCCATGGTAAATCCCTTAAGCCCTGCCTCTATAGCATAACTTTTTATTTGGTTTGAAAGTTCTTGTTCTTCTCTATTTAAACGGGGTGTAAAGTCTTTGAGATGATATCGGCCTTTGGTTAATGCAACTAGATTTTCTTTACAAAGTTCTTTTAAGGCATATTCTATTATCTTTAAGTTTAGGTCTTTAAATCTATGGCAAATTTCATCTTTGCCGACGCCCCACTTAAAATAAAATTTTTGATGAAATTCCTTTAAATAGGACAGAATTTGCCTTTTAATCTGATTTAAATTGGAATGGGCGTAAAAGCTGCCTTCTATTTCTAGAATTTTTCCCTTTTGTTTAAGTTGATCAAGCAATTCTATAATCTTGTCGCTGCCGGTTTGTTTGAAAAGGTCATGCCTAGAGAGTAGCCCTTCATAATGATCTTGAATTAAGGAAAACACAAACCCTTCGTTTACGCCCTGACAAAATGCCTGATAGCGAGAAAGCAAAAATTTCATTTTTTGGCGAAATTTTCTTCTGGTTACCTCTACTACTATACCGCCACCTATGGTATGGGCAGGGCTTAGGCTTCTTATTACAAATCTGTCTCCAGGCAGGGCAGTTACAGGGCTGGTGCACCTAAATTGGACAAAGCCTGTTTCACCTGGCATAAGCCTTTCTTTATCTAGGAGAACTACTTTGGCCGTTACTTCCATGGTTCCTAAAAACAGTTTTACAGTGGTATAATTATTGAAGACCCCCTCATGGGTGTATTGTAAAAGGGCATTTACAAAACGGCTAGGTTCTAAAAGACCATTATCTGCCAGCACCATTCCTCTTTTTATTTCTTCTTTTAAACCACCAAGATTTATTCCTACTCGCCTGCCAGCGGTTACTTCATCCACATCTTGGCGATGGACTTGAAGCCTTTTGACTTTTACCATCTGACAAAGGGGATAGAGTGTCTTTACCTGTCCTATTCTACACTTGCCACTGAGTACAGTGCCTGTGATCACTAAACCCTGACCAGGCACATGAAGTACCCGGTCAATGGGCATTCGGAAAAAGGCATTGTTTCTACGACAAGGCATTTCTTCGACCATTTTTGATAAGGCCACTAATAATAAAGAAATACCTTCTTGAGTTTGGGCTGAAAAGGGAATAATAGGTGCTTGGGATAAAAAGCTGCCTTTTACCAATTCTTTAACCTCTTCTTGGGCCAAAAGCTGTGTTTCCTCGTCTACCAAATCAATTTTAGAAAGTACTATCAAACCGTGTTGAATATTAAGAAGTTTAAGGATTTCTAAATGTTCTTTGGTTTGAGGCATAACCCCATCATTTGCCGCTACTACTAAAATGGCAGCATCCACACAAGTAGCGCCCCTAACCATATTTTTAATAAAATCTTCGTGCCCTGGAAGGTCTACAAACGCCAGTTGAACTTCAGAGGAAAGCTTAAAAGGTACTACCGAGGGCTCAATTGTCAATCCCCGTTCCTTTTCTTCCTTTAAGATATCAGGGTCGACCCCAGTAAGGGCCTTAACGAGGCTAGATTTGCCGTGATCCACATGTCCAGCAATGGCAATGGTAAATTCCAACATATTTTGACATCCTTTGCTTTAAAATCGGATTTTTGGAGGGGGCAAGGGGAATTGAACCTCCTCCAGCCTTTTTAGGGCCGGCCAACGGGTTTGCAGCCCGCGGGGAGCACCAGCTCCATTGCCCCCATAACATAAAAGTAGGAGGGGCGGAGGATGGCTAATCCTCCCTTTAAATGGCTGGCCGTCGGCAAATTTCCCCCCGATGAATAAACTAAATCTTGACCACCACACCTTTTTTATTGGTTTGGAGCAAATGTACTGCACAAGCAAGACATGGATCAAAGGACCTTACAATGCGCACCACCTCAACAGGATTGTCAGGGTCAGGCACAGGGGCATTTAAAAGGGCCTGCTCTATTGGCCCCGGTTGTTCTTTGTCATCCCTTGGAGAGGCATTCCAGGTAGTAGGAACAACACACTGATAATTGGCAATTTTATGGTCTTTTATTACAATAAAGTGTCCCAAGGCCCCTCTAGCGGCCTCTGATAGACCCATTCCTTCTCCGGAGACAGGGACCTCAACCTTTTTATAATAAGGTGCATTATAATCTAACTCCTTTACCCATTTGGCCAATTGATTGGCTACTAACCAAGTTTCTTCGGCCCTGGCAATGTGACGACCCCAGGTAGAAAATGCCCTGTCTCCCAAATCTCTAAACCGGATTTCTTTATTTTCTGAAATACCCAAGAAACGATTAGCATGCTTGCTTATTACAGGGTTGGTAACCCACATTCGAGCAAGGGGACCGACTTCATGGGGCACTCCATTATATCTTGGAGCCTTAATGTAAGTATAGGCCCTAGGTTTATCAAGGTTTAATTCCGTTTTTCCCTCTAGAGGTTTTAACCCACTCGTTTTATCATCATACCAAGAATATTTAACAAATTCAGCAATTTTATTAGGCTCAAAGGGCCTATCTTGGCCATTTGTATAGACCCCAGGTTTTAAAAGAAATTCAGTCCGGGCATCGTTTAAGGGAAAGACTCCATAACTAATCACATTTTTACACCCAATTCCAGTTTTAAAACACTCTGGATAAACCTTTGCTAAGGCATAAACTGTAGGCAGATATTCAGTATCAATAAAGTTTTTAACTTCCTCTAAACGCCATAAGAAACCTGGTACAGCATCCTTTGTGAGAATTTGGGTATGTCCTCCAACGACTACTCCATGACAATGAGGTGCCCTTGAAGCCACCATAGCTACCATTTCTTGGGCTAGAGTTTTTATCTCTAGGGCCTTCAAATACCCCTTTACGGCCTTTTCATTGGTAAATTTATCAAGCTTATAAACATTCTTCCCATCATATCTAGGAACAAAAGGTGGCACATTAGGCCCTTTTACATAATCAAGGGCGCTTAGGTGATAAAAATGGAGAATATGGTCATAGAGCCAATGGGCCCCTAAGGTAAGATTGCGCATAATTCTCCCATTGGTTGGCGGCGTAATTCCAAAGGCGTCTTCCAAACAAGTTGCCGAAGCCACCGCATGGTCAATGGGACAAACACCACAAATCCTTTGAGTAATCTGAGTAGCATCTCTGGGGTCCCTCCCCTTAAGGATGATTTCAATTCCTCTAAACATTGTCCCTGAACTCCAGGCATTAACTACACGCCCATGTTCTACCTCTACTTCTACCTTTAAGTGACCCTCAATTCGTGTGATAGGGTCAATTACCACCCTTCTGGGTGCCTTTTTAGGTCTGGCTCCAGCCATTCTAAAACCTCCTTCAGTTTTTATGTAATTTTTACATATATTATTTTATTTGATTTGTCAAATAAAAGATAATTATAATAAATGTTTCTTAAAGAAATGATTAACAATTTTTGAGTTGCTTAGGGATAGGTTAATGGTTAATTTAAATTGATTAAACTTTGTTTTTTTGGGCCCTTAGATAGCTGTCTAGAATTAGGGCAGCCGCTAATTTATCAATAATTTTCTTTCTCTTACGACGACTCAGATCAGCCTTTATTAATACATCTTCTGCCTCAACTGTAGTTAGACTTTCGTCCCAAGTGACGATGGGTATGTTTAATTTATTCTGTATCTTTTGAACAAAATTCAAAACCCGGTCTGCGGCCTGGCCAATTTCTCCCTTTAAGGTGATAGGAATTCCTACCACAATCTTGATTACTCCTTGTTCCTCAACAATTTTTTTTATTGTTTCCACAACAAAGTCATCACTTTTTCTTTCAATTACTTGAAAAGGTTGGGCTGTCCATTGGAGTTCATCACTAATAGCGATTCCTATTCGCTTTGTTCCAAAATCTATGGCCAAAATCCTTCCTGATGTCATCTTTCCAAGAGGTCTCCTAGGGTTAATTCTCCCCATTCCTTTTTTAAACATGCCTGAAATTTTTGTGCCAGTTCTTCAAATTGAGCGGGTGTTTTGTTGTGTAACTTTGAAGAAAATCTTAAAGGACAGAAAACGATTTCCTTAATAGATAATCTTTCCAGAGGTGTGTTAGGCAAAAATTCTCCCTTTGGGGTTTCAGTGATAATCCCCTGTTTTTCAAACTCCTGAATCAAAAAATACAATTTGGGCAAAGGGATATCTAATTTTTGGGCCAATTCTCTGATTGTAAGCCGTTTTTTATCTTGATGAAAATTGGAGAGAAGGAGATAAAGGAGCAAGACTGGCCATAAGGGGTTAAAGTAATGCTCACTTTGCTCAGGTATATATGGATAATCTAAGATAAAGGTAATCTCAGCCCCAAAAAGAACAATATTCCACACCCAATACACCCAGACCAAAAATATGGGAATTACACTTAAAGCACCGTATATTTTTTCAAAATTCGCATAATAGTGGATATAATACCGAAATGCCCATTTCCCTAATTCAAAGAGAAGGCTTGCAAAAATACTACCTATCAAGGCAGCTTTGAAACTTACTTCTGTGTAGGGAAATAGGCGGTAAAGCAAGGCCATGGCAAGGATGTTTAGAATTACTGAGATTATGACTGGAGAGAATGAGAAATGTTGGATTTTGGCAATAAATCCCAGAGATGCCCCTAACAAAAGGGGGGACAAGGTCAACACAGTCCAAAAAGAGACAAATTTGTTAAGGAGAGGTCTCCTTTTTTTGACATGCCAGATATGGTTGAAAATAGCTTCAATTACACTTAATACCATAAAGGCGATAAAGATTAAAATGATACTGCTAATAATGCTTAAAGCGGCTGTATTAGCAATGAATTTCTCTATGTTCTGTTCTATAATAGGAACTAAATTTGATTCTGGTAAAAAGTAGTTTAATAGAAACGAACGAATTTTGGCTGGGGAGAGTTTAAAGTGACCAATTAAGGAAAAGGAAATCGTAGCTAAGGGTACTAAAGAGAGAATGGTAGCGTATGTGAGCGTAGCAGCATAGGCGGGACAACTATCTTTCAGGAATTTGTTAAAGGCCAGTTTAAGAGAATGAAGCATTTGTGTTTTTAAAAGCCTTATTTTCCACATGAACCTATAGAACAACTAAAGATTTTTACCCTCAATGGATATTTGCCTCTATGAATGACGACTAGATTATAGATAGCAGTTTTTTTACTCCTTAATGACTTTTATGAAACCGACTGTAGCAATATTCCTGAGAGTTTTTTCTCTAATTTTTCCTTTGAAAGCTCCAGATATCTTTCGGCCTTTCTGGATAGAGGTAGGTCAGAATAGTGGTCTAATAAATATTTAAACCGTAACAGAGCTGATTTATAGGCGCCGGTGCGATAATAGAAGTATCCTACATAAAACTCATGAGCAGCTAATTTTTCTCGGCATATTCTTATCTTGAGTAATGCCCTTTTGGCACAACGAGAGTTAGGGTATTCTTTAATGACCTTATTGAAAACTTCTAAAGCCCTTTGGGTCATGGTCTGATCGCGGTCAATCGTAGGGATTTGATGAAAGTAACACAGCCCAATTTGATAAAGGGCATAAGCAACGGCTTGATGTTTAGGATGAAGATTTATAAAGTCTTTGTAAGAGAGTATAGCATTATCAAAATCCCTTTTATAATAATAGGCATCAGCCAGCCTTAATTGAGCTATAATCGCTTCTGGCGCAAAGGGATAGGCATCTTTTATATATTGGAAGATTTGAATAGCTTTATCAAATTGACCGTTTTGAAAGGCATCTTGACCTTCTTGGAGTAAATTACTAAGGGATTGCTCTTCAAAAGAAGGGGGGGAAGAAAATAAACCGCATCCTTGCAAACTCAAACTAAGCCCCACCAAGAGCCACAAAATCAAGTATAAATGCAACTTAAATTTGCATCCACTTTGCATTACGATCCCAAGGCCTTTTTGATTGCCTCTTCTATGATACTCTTAGGGACTGCCCCTGTGATTTGGTCATATACCTGACCATTTTTAAAGATAATCAGGGTAGGGATGGCTCGGATGCCATATTTCCCCGGGGTGATGGGTGCTTCGTCAACATTAAGTTTGACTACCTTCAACTTTCCATCGTATTGGGTAGCGAGCTCCTCAACGATGGGTGCAATTGCCCGACATGGCCCGCACCAAGGAGCCCAAAAGTCTACTAATACCGGGATGGCAGATTTAAGAACTTCCTCTTCAAAATTAGCATCATTAACATGCAATAAGGCCATTTTGTGCCTCCACTTTGTTTTTGCCCTGATTTAACCACGGCAGATGCCCTTTGTCAACAATTTATCTAAATCATTCCTGTCTTTTCAAACACACTCACTAGCAAACAACTTTAAAGCTACTGGATGTATATTTCCACTCTTCTATTTTGGGCCCTACCTTCTGGGGTCTGATTTGAAGCCTTGGGTTTAGATGCCCCATAGCCTATAACTTGAATTCTCTGAGGATCAATCTTATAGCGGTTAATAAGGTATTGCTTTACTGCCTCTGCCCTTTTGAGAGATAACTTGAGATTATAACATTTTGTTCCTATACTATCTGTATGTCCACAAATTAGGGCCCTTTTGGTAGGACATTGAGACAGATAATTGCCTATTTTGTCTAGAAAATTATAAAATTTGGGATTAACTTCATACTTGGCTGAGTCAAAATAAATTATAAAGCTTTTAGAGGCTAAATTACACCTATCTGGTTTGATGGGAGCTGGTTTAAGAACGATCTTTTTAATGTCAAGCACTTTGAATACATAATCTTGAAGCCTTGAATTGCTTTCCAATTCGGAAGCCCTGATAAAATAACCACATTTTGCAGTTTTAACAATTTTTCTTAATGTTTCCTCGCCTTGACTGGAATTTCCTATCAGGATAGCAGAAATACAAACTTTGTTTCCATATTTCTGCTTTAAATTTTGGGTTACTTTTATGGCATCCCGAATGCCATTTTGAAGACCGTCGCTTAGGATGAGAAGGGCTATTTGCCCCCTTGCATTGTCAAAAAAACTTTGCATGTTTATTAAGGCATTCCCCAAGGGTGTAGGACCAGCGCCCTTGGAGACCTGTGAGATGGCCTTGAGGTACTCCTGGCGATTAAAGCGAGATAATGGATATAAGACTTGCAAACAATGTTTAATGGCTGAAGGTTCCCCTCCAAATAAGCATAAGGATGCCTTAAGTTTTTTTACCCCAGGCCTTGGAATGGCCTTGATAAAGGCTGACAGCATCCTTTTTTCAATTTCATTTTTCTTACCCAAACAGACGCTTTGATTCATCGAGCTGCTGATATCCATAAGCACTATTAAGGCATCCTTCTTAACTTGCCAAATCTCTAGGGCATTAACCTTTAAGGGCTTGACAAAAATTAGAACCCCAAGCAAAATCCACCCTATGACAAAACTTTTCTTCATTTCCTTCCCCTATCTGAACAGATTTTTACTAACTATCCAGTATATTGACTAGTTAAAACGATGTCAAGATTTTGATAAGTGCCAAGGTTTGCTATTGTCTTTAAAAAAATTATATTCTCCTCTCTAAATTTTGACTTTTAAATAGGTTGCAGTCTTTTAGAAAAGCACGCTTCCTTGACATAGAATTCTTAAGTGTTTATTTTAAAGTTCAGGGGTAAAGAAATGCACAAAGATTATTATAAAATCTTGGGCATTCCACGGAATGCTACTCAAGAGGAAATAAAAAAGGCCTATCGCCGTCTTGTATTAAAGTATCATCCCGACCGCAATAAAACTAAAGAGGCTGAAGAAAAGTTTAAAGAAATTAACGAGGCTTATGCCGTTTTAGGAGATCCTGAGAAAAGGCGACAATACGATGCCATGGGAGCGGCTAGTTTCCATCAGCAATACTCTACTGAAGACATTTTTAGAAATTTCGATGTTGGAGACCTTTTTAAAGACCTTGGTTTTAGCACTGACGACCTTTTTTCCTTTCTCTTTGGACATAAAAGGGGAGTCTCAGGCCACTTTCGCTACCATACTGGGTCCTTTGGATATGAGCATCCCCGCAGTTCTCCAGTAAAGGGCCCTGATTTGATTTATGAAATGGCCATTTCGCTAGAAGAGGCCGCCAAAGGGGGAGAGAAGACCATTGCTTACGAAAGAAGTGGAAAGCAAGAAAAAATCGTAGTAAGAATTCCACCTGGGGTAAAAGATGGTCAGAAATTACGCCTAGCTGGCAAAGGCGAATTTGGACCCACAGGGTTAGCAGGGGATCTCTATATCAAAATTCGTTTAATGCCTCATCCCATTTTTAAACGGGAAGGTGATGATTTATATATAGACAAGACAATTACCTTTTCTCAAGCTGCTTTAGGAACAAAGGTCCATGTACCCACGCTTGAGGGCAAAACCCTTGAGGTAAAAATCCCTCCTGGAACTCAATCTCATACCAAGCTTCGCTTGCGAGGTCATGGAATGCCCCGTCTTAGAGCTGGCGGACGGGGAGATTTATTCGTGCGAGTTATCGTTCAAATCCCGCGCTATCTTACTGAAGAACAACGCCGCTTAATAGAAGAGTTGGCCAAGTTGGGATTATGAGGTGAGGCTAATCTTATTTGACATTGATAATACCTTATTGAAGGGAACAAGGGCCCATCAATTGGCCTTCGTGCACGCCTTGGGAAGTGTGTTTGAGATTCCATTTACTTTAGAGGACATAAATGTTGGGAACAAACCCGGTACCACAGATCCCGAAATTATGATTTCGGCCTTAAAAAGAAAAGGTATCCCTGAAAAAGTCATTAAGGAGAAGTTGCCTTTATGTTTTGAAAAGACCGCCAAAGTCTTTCCTAAACTTTTAAGACAGGAAAATCTTGTTATCCTGCCCGGTGTCAAGTCCCTTTTGGTTGCTTTAAGAACAAACGGAGGTTTGTTGGGATTGGTGACAGGAAATTTGGAACCCATTGCTTGGACCAAAATGGAAACAGTAGGGCTAAAATCTTTTTTCTCTTTTGGGGCCTTTGGAAGTGATCATGCTGAAAGGAGTATTTTAGTATCTTTAGCAATTGAGAGAGCAAAAAACCTGTGTAGAGGGGATGGTCGTTCTGATGATTTTTTCTTTAAAGGAATCTACTTGATAGGAGATACCATTAGGGATATCCTAGCTGGTAAAAGGGTCGGAGTAAAAACCATTGCCGTTGCCACTGGAAATGTTCCTAAAGAGGAACTTCAAGAGGCAGGGGCAGACCTTGTAGTGGAAACTCTGGCCGAAACAGAGAAACTCCTTAGCTGGATTAGTCAAGGTTAAGCATCTTTTGCTTTGTTCTGTTTAAGCCCGAACTAGACATTGTTTTACTACCCCTTGCTTAAAAAATACTTTAAGGGAGCTTAATAACTTCTACCTTTGGCGGCGGTTTAAATTCAAAGAAGTCATTTCTGAAAGATTTATTATAAGTGAAGTTCTGAAAGTCTATCCTGTTTTGGTTTCCATAAAGGTCTTCAAATTCAAGTCCTTTAATTTGATAATCTTTCTTCTTAATCCATACCTTGATCCTTTTAGAGTTTATTTGAGATTGCTTAGGGATAAGGGTCAAGACAAATTCGGTCTTTGTTTCTTTTAAGGAAGTGTTAAAAAATTTGGCCACGTTTTTGATATTTAAAAATAGGGCATAAAGAAGATGTTTATCAAAAAATTTGTTGATATTCCCAATCATAACTTGTTTTTGTCCTTCATCGTAAAACCATATCCTTTCTCCGTTGCTTATTATGTGATATCTTTCAGGACTTGTGTAATCCCACCGCATCATTTTAGGGCGTTTTAGATAGACTATTCCTTCCATGCGTTTTTTTCTCTTCAATCCAGTAGTTAGTGTGGTTTTCTGGACAAAGTGGGCCTGCAAGGACTCAAACTGGGCATTTTTTTGTTGCATTTTGTCCAGAAGCATATTTACCGTTATTGCCCACGTGTTGACACCGTTTAAGAGGATTAATGTTATTACCCCAACAAATATCCGTTTCATTTCCTTTCTCTCCAATCTTTCACCAAGACTTGTCTAGGTCTGATCCCATCTGAAGGGCTTACAATTCCCTCCTCTTCCATGCGTTCAATCAATCTTGCTGCTCGGTTATATCCAATCCTAAGATGTCTTTGAACCATGGAAATAGAGGCTTTACCTGTTTTTATTACCAATTTTACGGCCTCTTTATATTTTTCGTCATCATAGTCCCCAATTTCAAATTCGTCTTTTTCCTCAGCTATCCTAAGGTCAGGGATGTATTCGGGTTTTCCTTGCTGTTTCCAAAAATTGACGATCGTTGTAATTTCCTTTTCAGAGACATAGGCCCCATGAAGTCTTTGAAGTTTGGCAGTTCCAGGGGGTAGAAACAACATGTCCCCTTGGCCTAGAAGCCTTTCAGCCCCCATTACATCTAAGATGGTTCTGGAATCTGTTTTCGATGAGACTTGAAAGCTGATTCTGGCAGGGAAATTGGCCTTTATTACCCCCGTAATAACATCTACTGATGGCCTTTGAGTAGCCAGGACAAGGTGCACGCCCGCTGCTCTGGCCATCTGTGCCAAGCGGACTAAAGAAGTTTGGACCTCTTTAGAGGCCACAATCATTAAATCTGCTAATTCGTCAATAACAATTACCAAATAGGGCAGGGGCAAATAACCTTCTTCTTGATGTTCATTTTCCCCTTGTCCCTTGGGGGACAGTTGCTTAATCTTGGCATTGTAATTTTCCAAATTCCTAGCCCCTATGTTGGCAAGGAGTTCATATCTTCTTTCCATTTCTTTAACGGCCCATTTAAGGGCTAAATTGGCTTCGTCCATATCCGTAATGACGGGGTAAATCAAATGAGGTATATCATTGTAATAGGATAATTCAATTCTTTTGGGGTCAACCAGAAGCAACTTTAGTTCTTCAGGAGTACACTTGGTAAGAAGACCACAGATGAGGCTATTTAGACAAACGCTTTTTCCACTCCCTGTAGCCCCAGCGATCAATAGGTGTGGCATTTTAGTAAGGTCTGAAACAAAGGGCTTTCCAAAGATATCCTTGCCAAGGGCTAAGGGAAGTTTGGCTTGCTTAAAGGTGCTAACTTCAAGCACATCCCGTAGATAAACGATTTCTCTATCGGCATTGGGAACCTCTATGCCTACCACAGCCTTACCTGGAATAGGGGCAACTACCCTAATGCTTCCAGCCTTAAGGTTTAAGGCCAAATCATCTGCCAATGAGGCAATCCGGCTAATTTTTACCCCTGGGGCCGGTTCAAATTCATACATAGTGACCACAGGGCCAGGGTTAATTTGTACTACCCTGCCATCTACTCCAAAGTCTTTTAGGGTTTCTTCTAAAAGACGGGCTGTAGTTTGAAAGTATCCATTGTTTTGGCGCCTTTTTTTATCTCCTTCATGGGCAAAGATACCTAAAGGGGGCAATTTCCAGTTGCCACTCACTACTGCCTTTTCCTCTTTTAAAGAGGACTCTCCTGTCTGCCTCTTTGTTTTTTTCTTCTTGGTTTGTTTTGTCTCCAAGGGAGAAGAAACAGAAAATGCATTTTTAAACCAGAGGGACAACCTTTTGTAACCCCTTGCTAAAAGGGATTCTTCTTTGGGCTTAGGAGAGAAGATGGAAAGATAAATAAAAACAAGCCCTAATATAACTAAGCTTATCTCCACAAGCCAACAAAAACTGGCCTTATATGGAGACAAAAATAGACTACCTATTTGGGTGTGTATCCAATGTCCCCATTTTCCTGACCAAGTGGGAGAAACAAACCCTCCTATGGCACTAAACCCTGTAAAAAACAGAACAAATCCTAATAGGTTTAAAATTAGGTTTCTGACATTTCTTCGCCAGAGAAAAAAAGAGAAACTCATTGATCCCAAGGCTAGAACAAATGCCATTTCTCCCAATAGTGGAATAAAAAAGGACTGCCACAAGGAGTTTGACTCTCGGGAGAAGAAATCACTAGTAGCCAAGGTAAGAATAATAATGCCTAAAAAAAAGATAAAGACAGATAAACTTTTCCTCATGTAAGTAACAAATACCATGCAGTTTATGGCTTGTCAAACTCAAATGGAAGGAAGATAAAAGGTAAAAGTGCTTCCCTTACCCTTTTCAGAAAAGACAGAAATCCAACCACCGTGTCTCTTAATAACTGCATAACACAGAGAAAGCCCTAATCCTACCCTTTTGGATTTTGTTGTATAGAAAGGAATAAAGATTTTCTTTTGTTCTTCTAAAGAAATTCCCTCTCCTTCGTCCCTTATGGAAACCTTCACATAGCGTCCTTTTTTAAATTCTGAAATGCTGTCTTCGCCGATTTCAATATTTTCTGCTCTTATATATATGTTTCCTTTTTGTTCCATGGCCTCGGCTGCATTAAGAACCAATTGTTTGACTACCTGGGAAATTTGCTCCTTATCTCCTTTAATAGGCCATAAATTGGGTTTGATATCAAAATTCGGATTTATACTAGAATTGCTTAGGGTTTCAAGTACTACTTGGGACAAAATGGCATCAATTTTTATTTCTTTTTTAAAAGGAATATCCTCTTCAGTTAAAGTTAGAAGCCTTTGAGTTAATTCCCTAGACCTAATGAGGGCCTCTTCCGCCCTTTCTAAAAAGATAGATGACTTTTGAGGTATTTCTAGAGTGGCCTTGGCCAAAGAGATATTGCCAAAAACTCCCATCAACAAATTATTAAACTCGTGGGCAATTCCTCCAGCTACAATGCCTAGGGCCCCTAACTTCTGCATGTAAGACAGTTCCTCTTCCATTCTTTTTCTTTCACTAACATCCTTCATTACTAAGATAACCCCAGCAACTTCCCCTCTATCGTCTTTAAATGGAGACATGGAGATTTCAACCAAATATGGCCTTTCATTTTTATATTTAAACCTTATTTCCTTGCACATCCAAATGGGCTTTGGGTGTTCAATCACTTCCTTTAAACAAGATTTGCAACTGGTTTCATCCTGTAATTCCATTATGTTGAAGAGAGGCATATCTATAAGTTCATCCTGTTTGGCCATTATCATTTTCTCGGCTTGAGCATTGGCCATTATCACATGGAAGTTTCTGTCTACAATGAGCACAGCCTCGTTCAAGTTCCTCAAGATGGATTCTAGGAACATTCTTTCTGCCAAGAGTGATTTTTGATAGGCTTCGATTTTCTGCTCAGCCTCTTTTCGGTCACTGATATCCCGACATACCGCTATCCCCAATCTCTGATGCCTCAAATCAAACATGCTAACATTCAATTCAACCGGGATCATCCTTCCGTCCTTAGTCCTTATTTCTACTTCAAAGACATTTTGATCGGCCTTATCCAACATTTGTTTAATTTCTGTTTGAGAAAGTGAGGTAATATCAACTGGTGACATTTGCATGAGTTCTTCAGGAGTATAACCCAGTTTGGAACACACAGCCTTATTGACCTGAATGAACTTTAAAGACTCATTATGGGGAGGGAACTGGCAAACAAAAACCATATCCCGAATACTCTGGAACAGATTTTCAAACCACCTTCGGCTTTCTTCTAGGTTCATGACACCCTTTTCTATTTGCTCTAGGGTATAATTGATTGAATTTGCCAACATCCCAATTTCATCCCTTTTTGAGCCGCAACAAACCCGTCGTCTCAGATCCTTAAAACTGGTGATACTCCTTAATTCTGAGGCTATTGATAGGAGAGGTCTTAAAAAAATGCGTTCATGGAAGATGTAACCAATCCCTGCTGCTAGCAGGGTTATGCAGATAAAGATAATAATCACCTGCTTCATTAAGAAGATGAGGAGGTTGTGAATTGACCGTTTTTTTTCTATTTTGAAGATAAAGGCCGGTTGGTTGTTTAAATCGTATATCAATTTATATCCTGCTATAAGAGAGGAATTTACAGGGAGAATAAGAAGATTGTTGTGCTTAAGGAGATAAAAGACCTTTTTGATTTCAGGAGAAAATGAGAAGGAATTTAGGGGATAAACACTTATTTTCCCTTGTCCTAAGTAATTCAGGGTGTTTATGAGATTTTGATTTAACAACCTTCCCATAATCAAAATTCCCTTGGGGGGACCTTGCTGGTTGGTCCTAAGGATAGGACAGATAACCATAAAAAGAGGTCCGTATTGGGTTAAATAAAAGCCTTTAATGACCTTTCCTTTAAGAAGTTTAAAGATTGGTATCTCTGCGCCTAATTTAGTTTTGTTAAACTTCTTAAAGAAAAGGGAAGTATGATGCTGAAAATCCCAACCCTGCTTGTAGATAATTTGTCCTTGAGCGTTGGCTATAACGATGAGATTTAAATGGGCTTCTTCAAAGGCATCAGGGACAAGATTGCTTTTCTTATAACTTTCATTTCTATTTTGGACGTATTCGTAGGTATCATCCCAAAAGGCCCAATCCTTGGCTGTATTTTCAAGGTGGTTAAGTTCATGCAAAAACAATTGGGAGACACACGTTAAACTCCTCTTCAAATCCAGTCTTTCCAAACGTTTAAAACAACTAGAAAGAGTAAAATGAAGCCAGCAATAAGCCAAGCTGGCAAATAAAAGTGCCATCAGAATTATAAAAAGAGCTGTTTTATGCCGAAGAGAAACCCTATTAAACATTTTTATATCCACGGTATAACTTTTTGGATACCATGTCCAAGGATTTACGTCAACAATGGTTTTACCTCCGAAG
The DNA here is from genome assembly GCA_027038965.1 of Candidatus Desulfofervidaceae bacterium. Lineage (GTDB taxonomy): Bacteria > Desulfobacterota > Desulfofervidia > Desulfofervidales > Desulfofervidaceae > JAGHCL01. Next base: position 18,728 of record JALWFG010000015.1, read on the forward strand.
TTCGTAAACTAGCAAAAAAACTTAAACTGTGATATTAAACCCAAATAGGCAAATAAATAAAGTGAGCCTTGGATGAAATTAAGCGATAGAAAGTTTGTTTTGAATTCAACAGAGATGTCTTCCCGTTCCATATACGGCTGGCAACCTGTATGGGAAGCAGTTTCTTTACATCCTTCTAGGATAGATGCAGTTTATATTTCCGAAGACCTTTCTTCTACTAAAAAGGCAAAGATTATTTCTTTGTGCAAAAAAGCTGGTGTTGTTTTTAAGCAAAGGCCGCCTGTTTTTTTCCATCGTTTGGCTTCAAAGGAGGGACAAAAGATAGTCCATCAAGGAGTTATGGCAGTTTTAAAGAATTTTCATTATGTTCGTCTTGAAGATCTTTTAAAATCTAAACCCGACTTGATCCTTTTATTAGACCATCTTCAAGATCCTCAGAATGTAGGGAACATCATCCGTAGCGCTGCGGCCTTTGGGGTAAAGGGAATTATTATTCCTAAAGACAGGAGTGCCTCCATTTCCCCTACGGTTATTAAGGCCTCGGCAGGCATGGCCTTACGTTTACCTATCATTAGAGTAACTAATTTGGCGCAAACTATAAGCCAATTGAAAAAAGGGGGATTCTGGATTGTAGGTACCGTTTCTCAAGAAGCTCAACCTATATGGGAATTGCCTCCAGATCTACCTTTGGCCCTCATTATTGGGCATGAGCATAAGGGGATAAGTCGACTTCTAAGAGAGAAGTGCGATTTTTTGGTAAACATTCCCTTGAAGGAAGGTGTTGACTCCCTAAATGTTGCCAACGCCACGGCCATTTGCCTTTATGAAATCTGGCGTAAGAAATTGGATTAAGCTTGCATAAATTCATTGTTTGCTTTCTCTATGAACCACGCATCCCTCCATTTACGGGTTTTTATGAGGATTCTAATAATCCAGGAAGGGGAGTAATCCACAGGATTTTGTTTTCCCAATCAAATTTTTCTATAACTTCGTAGGTAGAAGGGATAAGATACTCCTTACGGGTCTTTTTATCATAGACTACAAAGATATCATTGCTCCCAGTATTAAAGACATGTTTAATTCTACCAATAACCTTTTGTTCATTGGTTCTTACTTCGAACCCAATTATCTCATGCCAATAGTATTCCCCTTCTTCTCGATTCAAGGCAGGCAGGGTATCTTTTCGCCTATATACCAAAGCCCCTATCCATTTCTCTGCTTCGTTAATGCTAGAAATTTCTTTTAGCCCAACAATGAAAACATTTTTATGAGGCCTGACAGATGTAACCTTAAAAGACTGTAAAGGGCCGCCTTTGGCTTTTAAACAAAGCACATCTGCGGCCCTAAACGAATCTACCGACTCTGAATAAGGCAAGACTTTAATTTCGCCTTTTATACCGTGCGGCTTAACTACCTTTCCGATGAGGAGAAGATCTTTCTCCTTCATCGGCACTTCTTATTCAATGATTTCTAAGACGGCCCTTTTCTTTACCTTTGTTGAGGCTGCGCTCAAAATGGTCCGAATTGCCCTTGCCGTCCGTCCTTGTTTTCCAATAACCTTACCCAGATCCTCTTTGGCAACTTTCAGCTCAATAACCGAAGTCTGCTCACCCTCAATTTCCTTTACCTCAACGGCATCAGGATTATCCACCAGAGATTTAGCAATGTACTCTACTAGTTCTTTCAGCATTTCTTCACCTCCACTTTAATTATAGAAGTCCTTGTGTTTTTAACAGCCCTTTCACCGTTCCTGTAAGCTGCGCTCCTTGACTTACCCACCTTTGGAGCTTTTCTTGGTCTACTTTTACTTCAGGTGGGTCAGTAAGAGGATTATACGTCCCCACAATGTCTAAAAAGCGTCCGTCTCGCGGCGCCCTCGCATCTGCGGCCACAATCCGATAGAACGGCCTTTTTTTTGCTCCCATTCGCATTAATCTTATTCTCACCGCCATTTGAGCCTCCCATCACCTCCTCAAAATTTCTAATGGAACAAACTTGCTAGATTTATTCTTTTACCTTTTTTTCCCATTTTTGTAAAGCGTTTAATCATCTTTTTCATTTGGGCGTATTCTTTTAATAATCTGTTGACTTCTTGGACAGTTGTTCCGCTTCCCTTGGCAATGCGCCGTCTACGACTACCATTAATAATCTCAGGTCGCAGACGCTCTTGCTTGGTCATAGAGTTGATAATGGCCTCTATGCGAACTAATTGCTTCTCGTCTACGTTCATATTTTTTAACTCTTTTAATTGTCCAAATCCAGGAATCATGCTTAGAATTTGCTCCAAAGAACCCATTTTGCGAATTCGTCTTAACTGCTCTCGAAAATCTTCTAAGGTGAACTCATTTTTACGAAGCTTCTTTTCAAGTTCCTTGGCCTTTTCTATGTCAATCGTTTCCTGGGCCTTCTCTATCAAAGACAGGACATCACCCATTCCCAAGATTCGGGAGGCAATTCGATCGGGGTGAAAGACGTCTAAGGCATCTAGCTTTTCCCCAACGCCAATGAATTTTATGGGCTTTTGAGTGACCGCTTTGATAGATAAGGCTGCCCCTCCTCTGGCATCTCCTTCCATCTTGGTGAGAATGATCCCAGTAATATCCAAGGCCTTGTTAAAATTTTTGGCCACATTTACTGCATCTTGCCCTGTCATGGCATCTGCTACAAGCAATATTTCTTGAGGATAAACCCGAGCCTTTATCTGTTTTAATTCTTCCATCATTTTTTCGTCTATATGCAGGCGCCCGGCGGTATCTAAAATTACCGCATCATATCCCTTTTGACGAGCTTCGTTTACAGCCTGAAAACAGATTTCTACTGGATTGTCCTCAGGAGAAGAGTGATAAACAGGGACCTTAATCTGTTCGCCTAATTTTTGTAGTTGCTCAATAGCCGCTGGTCGGTAGACATCGGCCGGAACCAAAAAGGGATGTCGCCCCCGTTTAGACTTCAAAAACTTGGCCAGTTTAGCGCAGGTTGTAGTTTTTCCTGAGCCCTGCAATCCTACAAGCATCAAGACTGCAGGGACTTTCCCCTTTAGATTAAGTTCAGGGGTAGTGCCTCCCATCAAATTTACAAGTTCATCTCTAACAATCTTGATTACCTGTTGAGCTGGGGTGAGACTTTTTAAGACCTCCTGTCCTACAGCCTTTTCTTTAACCCGATTCAGAAAGTCTTTAACAACTTTGTAGTTTACATCGGCCTCTAAAAGAGCAAGCTTAACCTCTTTCAAGGCCTTATTAATATCATCTTCGGTAAGGTGCCCCTTTCCTTTAAGTTTTTTAAAGACAGATGCCAATTTATCGCTTAAGTTTTCAAACATACTTTCATCTCCTCAAGATTTCAGCCTATTTTACACAATTAGAGAAAAAAGGGCAATGGAAAACTTGCCTTTTTGAGAAAGGCAGTGTATTTTAGCTGCTTAAAAACAAATAGGCAACTGCTTTAATTGGTTGAGTAGGGAGCTATTTTAGTGAACATACGTAGTGTATAGATTTAAGTTACAAATTGGGAGTTTTTTTTTATTTTTTCATAAAACCCCACCAAGGGAAGAGAAACAGCGTGAGATGTCAAACTCAAAATCGGATATTAAAGTTTATTTTGAAAAAAGTAGAGAAGATAAAGTCAAGAAGGGTTGAGAAAAGAGAAATAGACTAAGGAGGAGGGAATGAAGAGGTTTGTATGTTTGGCAATACTTTTGCTTTTTTTTCTAAGTGGAATTGTTCAAGTGAATGCAGGGCAGGTGATTGAACTGACTTATGCAAACTTTTTCCCGCCTACTCATGTTCAGTCCCAACTGGCTGAGAGCTGGATTAAGGAAATAGAAAAAAGAACTAAGGGAAGAGTCAAAATTCATTATTTTCCTGGAGGGGCCTTGTTAAAAGGGCCTCAAATTTATGATGGGGTGGAAAAGGGAATAGCCGACATTGGTATGTCTTGTTTTGCTTATACGCGAGGCAGGTTTCCTTCTATGGAGGCCTTGGACTTGCCTTTGGGATATCCTAGTGGGAAGACCGCTACGTTGGTGGCCAACGCCTTTTATAACAAATTTCATCCTAAAGAATTGAGTAAGGTGAAGGTATTATACCTACATGCTCACGGCCCCGGCCTTTTACATACCAAAAAGGCAGTCCACAAGCTAGAAGACTTAAAGGGTATGAAGATTAGATGTACCGGGTTTAGTGCCAAATTGGTTGAGGCCCTAGGAGGGATACCTGTAGCTATGAGTCAAGGACAGGCCTATGAGGCCCTGCAAAGGGGAGTAGTAGACGGCACTTTTACCCCCATGGAGACCTTGAAGGGCTGGCGTCAAGCCGAGGTTATTAAATATACGGTTGATTGCAAAGATGTGGGATATACTACAGCGATGTATGTTATTATGAATAAACAGAAGTGGGATTCATTGCCTGAGGACATAAAAAGGATTTTTACAGAAGTAAGTAAAGAATGGATTTTGGCCCATGGTGTGGCCTGGGATGTAAGCGATGAGGCCGGAAGAAAATTTACCCTGAGTCTTGGGAATAAGATTATTGAGCTTCCTAAGTCAGAAACCAAACGCTGGGTGACCCGAGCCCAGAGGGTGATTGACTCATATGTAAAAGAAGTTAAGGCCAAGGGATTGCCTGCAGAGGAATATATAAAAACCATCAAGCAACTAATTAAAGAAAAACAATAAAGAGAAGCATGGATTGGTTGGAACGGTTGATTAAAAATATAGGCCGTTTTCTTAATGTGATGGCCGGCATGGCCCTTGTGGCAATGACGGCCATCACTTGTATGGACGTAATGTTACGTGCCTTTGGACATCCCATTTTAGGGACCTATGAAATTGTTGGTCTGCTTGGAGCTCTTTTGAATTCTTTAGCCCTTCCTCAAACTACAAGACAAAGGGGACACGTGAGCGTAGAAGTGGTTGTGAGCCGCTTCCCCTCAAAAATAAGAAAATGGGTTTATGCATTGACCTATTTTTTAGGGATGTTCCTTTTTTCCTCTATTGCCTACGCAGGTTGGAAATATGGGAGCGAATTGAGGTTGGGGCATGAGGTATCTATGACCCTTCAAATTCCCATTTATCCCTTTGTTTATGCCATTGCATTTTCAGCAGTAATGGTTTCCCTAGTTTTATTTAATGAACTACTCAATACTTTTAAGAATAGGTTTTAGGTTATGGACACAACTTTCATTGGATGTTTGGGGATTGTGTTGTTAGTCATTTTTCTGTTTACTCGAATGCCAGTAGGTTTTGTTATGGCATTGCTAGGTTTCTTGGGTTTTAGCTATATTATATCCTTCAAGGCTGGGCTTGGCTTGATAATTAAGGATATTTATGAGACCTTTAGTTCCTATAATCTGACCGTAATCCCGCTTTTCATCTTAATGGGGCAGGTTGCTTTTCATGCCGGTATTAGTAGGCGCTTATATGATACAGCTTATACCTTCCTAGGGCATTTGCCTGGTGGACTGGCTATGGCTACCATTGGGGCCTGCGCTGGATTTGCGGCCATTTGTGGCTCAACAAATGCGGCCGCAGCTACTATGGCTACTGTTGCCCTGCCGGAGATGCGGCGATACAATTACGACATGAAACTGGCTACAGGCACGGTAGCGGCAGGGGGAAGTTTAGGTATCCTGATTCCCCCAAGTGTCATTTTTATCATTTACGGGATCTTAACACAACAATCAATTGGAAAGCTGTTTATTGCTGGAATTGTTCCTGGCCTCATTTTGGCTACCCTTTTTATTTTGACCATTTGTATCTGGGTTAAATTAAATCCAGCCATGGCCCCTAAGGGAAGAAAAAAATCTTGGCATGAAAGAAGAAAGAGCCTCTATGGGGTAATAGAAACCCTTATTCTTTTTATTTTAGTTATGGGGGGACTTTTTGCTGGCTTTTTTACCCCTACAGAAGCAGGTGGGGTAGGAGCTGGGGGGTCTATTTTACTGGCGATACTGCGCCAGAGGTTAGGGTGGAAGGAATTCTGGCTGGCTGTATCTGAAAGCACTCGAATTTCTTGTATGGTGTTGGTGATAGTAGCTGGAGCAACTATTTTTGGACATTTTTTGGCCATCACCCGTTTGCCTTATACCTTGGCCAATTGGGTGGCCCACCTTTCCCTACCTCACGGCTTAATTATGAGCATGATTATTATCATCTATTTGGTTGGTGGATGTTTTATTGATGCCTTAGCCCTTATTCTCCTAACAATTCCCATATTTTACCCTATAGTTACTATGATGGGCTACAATCCTATATGGTTTGGGGTAATTATTGTCTTGGTTACTCAAATGGGGGTCATTACTCCACCAGTAGGTGTCAATGTTTATGTGGTAAATGGGATTGCCAAGGATGTTCCCTTGCAGGTTATTTTTAAGGGGACATTGCCCTTTCTTCTTTCTCTGGTCTTATCTGCCTTAATTCTTATCCCCTTTCCTCAAATTGCCCTTTGGTTACCTAATTTGATGCGTTAATTTGCTTGACTTATTTATAAAATTTTGTTATCAGCTACTGAAATAAACTGGTAAGAGAAAGGGAGGGATTAGATGAGATTAAAAGGCGTTGTGATTTTGTTTTTGATCATGTTTTTAGGGTCTTCTGTCTCTGCGATAGAATTTCAGCCTATTGGTTTTGAGTCCCTTTCCATGGGAGGGGCAGGAGTGGCCTCTTCCAAGGGTTGTTTTGCTACCTATTATAACCCCGCTTTGTTGGCGGAACACAGACATGGAGCCCAATTTTCGCTTTCTGTCGGAGCAGGTTTGAGAGAGGTCAACCTGGCAGACCACATTGATAAACTGGCAGACATTGGGGTTGAAGACACAATTGATAGAATTGCCCAGCATGCCCCTAATGGAACTAATTCGTCTACTGACCGTCAGAATATTGCCACTATCAAAGAGGAACTAAGGGCACTTTCCGGTCAGAATGGACTTCAACTTATGCCTACGGCCTCCTTTGGGGCTCAAATTGGCAACTTTGGAATTGGGGTTTATGGATTGGGAGAAGGCACGGCCTATGCCGTGATTGACCCGAATCGGCTGGATTTGATAGTAAAAAGTGGGTCAAACTATTATGAATATGATGAAACAACAGATAGTTATACCCCTTCGAATCAATCAGAGTATGAGAGCCGCTCTATCAAATATGCCCTGGATAATGGACTTACCTATTTGCAGCTTTCAGGACTGGCCTATTTAGAAATTCCCATTGCCTATGCCCATCGCTTTGAAACCCCTTATGGCAGTTTTGATTTGGGAGCTGCCCTGAAAGTTATGCCCGGTTGGACCTTTGACAAAAAAATCAAGATATACACAGACAGCGGGGATATTGACAACGACCTCAGAGATGCCAAGAAGCAAGATACATCTTGGGGCATTGATTTAGGATTGCTTTATAGGCCCAGCTTGCCCGCCCTTAATAGGCTCAATATTGGGGTAGTTGGGAAAAACTTAAATACACCCAAGTTTGATACAGCCACAGGCAGTAAATATAAAATCAAGCCTCAAGTAAGGGCAGGTGTTGCCTATGAGCTCCCGATGTTGACATTGGCCTTTGACGCCGACTTGACAAAAAACGACACCTTCATCCCCAACTATGATGTCCAGTTTATTGGTGGGGGTGCAAACTTTCATCCCTTTAGCTGGCTTAGTGTTCGGGCTGGAGTGATGACCAATATAGCTGAAAGTGATGAGGGGGCTATCTTTACCGGTGGGCTTGGCTTTGGCCTAAAGTGGTTTCAGTTGGACATAGCCGCTCAGGCATCTTCTAAAAGCGGTCATTTTCAAGGACATTCATACCCGCGCTATACTAGAATTCAAGTTTCTCTGGTCTCAAAGTGGTTTTAAGATAGGGTAGGGCGTCTAATTGCCCTGCCTACAGTTGCCTTGGGCATATTGTTGCCCTTTGGCGATTTTGGGCTATAATACCAATTATGCTTGTCATTTTGGGTGCGGTAGAAAGAGAGCTTTTGCCACTTTTAGAGCACCTAAAACAACCCAAGCGGATTTCTTGGCAAAAAAGGGATTTTTTAAAGGGTTTTTTATTTGATAAGGAGACCGTTGTTGTTATCACTGGAGTAGGGTTGGTAAATGCCGCCTATAGCCTTACCCTTTTGTTGCCCTTCAGACCAATTGATTGGGTGTTGGTGACCGGTTGTGCTGGAGGGATTCCAAAAAGAGGTCTTGAGGTTGGTGGTGTGGCGGTAGCTACTGCCGAGATATTGGCAGAGGCAGGGGCTTATACAGAGTCCGGCTGGCTTTCCTTGAAACAAATTAATTTGCCATTGATTCAAAGGAAAAAAGGGGCGATATATCATACCTTTCCTGTTCCACCCAAGGCAAAAAGGCTATTTAAAGACTTACCTGAGGGGGTTAGGAGGGGCCCTTTTTTGACGGTGTCAGCCACTACAGGAAGTCAAGGAAGGCTTGAGGAATTGAGAAGGCGATTCCCTCGGGCCATTTGCGAAAACATGGAAGGAGCGGCCATTGCCCAGATTTGCACCCTTTGGCGCATTCCCTGGTTTGAATGTCGTGGTATAAGTAACATTATTGGAAATTATGATAAAAGCAAATGGCAAATAGACTTGGCCTCTTATAATGCCGCTCAGGTTATTTTAAGCCTTATTAAGGAGATACCTTAAGTCAACTACTCCTCCCTTACGGAAGGAGCTTGTAGCTAATGCTAATAGGTAGCACCGCTACAATAGGCTGGTTGACAACAGCCCACTGGAACGGACATGCCAGTTCCAGTCCCAGCTTACGCTGGATAGTTGGTTTACAGTCCCCGAAACCGTTTCTCTCCTGTTGGAGAGTGCCTTTGGGACAAAAAGTAAGCTAACTTATGTCTTAATACTTGTCAAGTGCGGTTTCCTCCCTTCTCTTACGGAAGGGGTCTCCGACCGCAAGGAGGTTCAAGATGAAATTGCGTCTTGGTTTTTCTTCTTGTCCAAATGACACCTTTATGTTTGCGGCCTTGGCCCAAAGGATGATAGATGTCCCCTTTGATTTGGAACTCATCATTGCCGATGTAGAAGAATTAAATGAGATGGTATTGGCCCAAAAGATTGATGTTTCCAAGATTTCCTGTCATTTATTGACTTATATTTATCAAGACTATTGTTTTTTGCCAGTAGGGGCAGCCCTAGGCAGGGGATGTGGTCCCCTCTTGGTTACAAGACCAGAATTTGGTCTTGATGATCTGTTCCAGATGCGTGTGGCTATGCCTGGCAAATACACAACGGCCTATGCCCTATTTAGACAATTTGCCCCTAACATGAACCAAAAACAGGTCATTTTTACCCGCTTTGACCATATTATGCCTATGATACAAAACGGAGAGGCTGATTTTGGAATCATTATTCATGAGGGACGTTTTGTGTATCAAAGATTTGGGCTTAAGTGCGTCTGTGACTTGGGAGAATGGTGGGAACAAAAAACGGCTTTTCCTATTCCTTTGGGGGGTATTGTTGCTCAGAGGAGACTTGGTGTTAAAAACATTTCCCTCTTTACGGATGCCTTGAAAAGAAGTATTCTCTTTGCCTATGCGAATAGAAGGCAGGTCATGCCTTTTGTGCAAAAATATGCTTGCCATTTAGAGCAAGAAGTTATCCAAAGACACATTAAGCTTTATGTAAATGATTTTAGTCTGGATTTAGGAAGTGAAGGCAAGATGGCTATAGAAAGGCTTATAAATCATTCGTCCGAAGAGTGGATATGTGTAAGGGAGGAATATAAATGAAAGCACTGGTTACTGGAGGAGCAGGCTTCATCGGCTCGAATTTGGCCCTTACTCTGCAGGAAAAGGGATGGGAAGTGGTAATTTTAGATGATTTTTCAAGCGGCGATTATCGCAACCTGTTAGGTTTTTATGGCGATGTAGTTGCAGAAAGTGTTTTGGACGTGGATTTAAATCGCTTTGCAGATTGCGATGCCATTTTTCACCAGGCCGCTATTACAGATACTACTGTTAGAGACCAAAAACTCATGATGCAGGTCAACATGGAGGGTTTCAGGAGGTTTATTGACTTTGCTGTAAGACATCGCATTCCCTTTATCTACGCTTCTTCTGCCGGCACCTACGGAAATATTTCAGGCCCCCAAAGGGAAGACATGGCTGGAACTCCTGCCAACATCTATGGCTTTTCTAAATGGATTAATGACTGTGTGGCCAGACAGTATATGAAAATTTCGTCTTCTTTAATTGTGGGTTTACGCTATTTTAATGTCTTTGGTCCTAGGGAGCAATATAAGGGCAAAATGGCCTCTATGGTGTGGCAACTGGCCATACAAATGAAATCTGGACAAAGACCTCGCATTTTTAAGTGGGGAGAGCAAAAACGAGATCAGGTATATGTCAAAGATGTAGTGTATGCCAACCTTTTGGCTTTAAGGGCAAAACAAAGTTGCATTGTTAATGTTGGGAGTGGCAAGGCTACCACCTTTAACCGCATTGTTGAAGTGCTCAACCAAGTGCTTGGCACGAATTACGAGCCCGAATACATAGACAACCCTTATATAGGACACTATCAGGACTACACTCAGGCTGACCTAACTTTGGCCCAAAAGATGTTGGGATACAAGCCCCAATGGACATTTGAAGATGCGGTGGCCGATTATATGAAATCCGTAGGATTTATAAAATAACCCCAATAACGAGATGAAAATTGCGTTAGGATAAGAACCTCATATTGGACTAAGGCCGTAAAATTATTTGGGCTACTTCGATATCTTTTTGAATTTGTTTTTTTAATCCTTCTATATTATTGAACCTTTTTTCATCCCTAAGCCGTTTTACAAAATTAATCCGAATGGTTTCACCATAAATGTTTTGGTTGAAACCAATAATGTGGGTTTCTACGGATAAGGCATTGTTCCCAAAGGTAGGATTAAAACCGATATTAGCTACACCTGGATATGTTTTATCTTGATAAATTACTTCTACGGCATATACCCCATTTTTAGGAAAGACCTCGTTTACCAACTTTAAATTGGCCGTGGGGATTCCTAAAAGAGGTCCTCCTCTGTTTTTGCCTTTGATGACGGTGCCTGTAACCTGATAATAACGACTTAAAAGCTCTTTTACCCTTTCCATTTCCCCATCTGTGATAAGTTCTCTTACTTTAGTGCTACTAACGATTGTTCCATTAATTACCACAGGCCCAACAACATGTACCTTATATCCTAACTCTTTACCCCATTTTTTAAGAGAATCGATATTGCCTTCGCGTTTTTTCCCAAAGGCAAAATCATAGCCCACAACCATTTCTTTCATTCCTATTTTTTTAAGCAATATTTCAGAAATGAATTCTTCGGCCTCAATCTGAGCAAATTCCTTGGTGAAAGGCGGACAAATGGCAACATCAATTCCTTGTTGGGCAATCAGCTCCATCTTTCTAGGGAAGGGGGTAATTAAGGGGAGATGTTTTCCTTTTAAAACCTTGACAGGATGAGGCTCAAAGGTGAAGACCACAGCGGTTCCACCTGTAGCCTGAGAACGTTCTATGACCTTTTTCATAAGGGCCTGATGACCTAAATGCACTCCATCAAAATTGCCTACAGTAACCACTGCCTTTGGGAAAGGGGCAGTAATTTCGTCCAGAGACCTAATAATTTTCATAGTGCTCTCCCGCCTTGCTTGACAAAAGTGAAAATTCTTTATAGAAAATTTGTGGGAAAAAGCAAGCCCCGTTAAATAGGTTCCATTTAACGGGGCAAGTGCCGAAGTGGCGGAATTGGCAGACGCGCCAGATTCAGGATCTGGTGGGGGCTAATCCCCGTAGGGGTTCAAATCCCCTCTTCGGCACCATGTTTGTTTAAACCAAATGTCTTTTGGTGACTTCAGATTGTTTTCAAGCAGGTTCAAGTGTTAAGCCTGGCTGGCAATGCTCACCTGATAAGCCTGAATTACAAACTTTCATCTTCAAGTTGATATCCTTTATAAGGCAAGGGACGGCCATTGATATATATGGTATGGTTTTCTATGCCCAGTTGGCCATCTGCAGCTAGTTCTAAGGCCTTAACAAAGGCCGGTCCGTCACATTCCCACTTCATCCTTTCTTGGATTTCGTCGGCCATCTTTCTCAAGGGGCGATAGTTACGCATTTTTAAGAGCCTTTTTATCCTATCTTGGTCAAAAGATATTCTTTTAGACATGACTACAATGGGGCCTTCATCAAATAAGGCCGTAGCTAAATGCAAGGTGGATTGGGCAAAGGGCTCCCCAGAAATCATGCCGTCGTAAACTGCATCTTCCCCCTTATATTTCCGTTCAAGTTGGTTGCCTTGCTTCAACTTTTCTACCTCTTCAGGCATCAAATCCCCTACGTCAAGCCTTTCTACCTTTGGCCCAGTAAGCACATCTAACCGAAAAGGATGAATATTGAAAATACGATTTTTATAGGCCGATAAAAGGGGCTCGGTTACAATTAACATAAAACCAGAAAGACCGATAATATCAGGTTTAAAAGGTTCAATCTTTTTTAAAACTTCTTCAAAATAAAAGGGTCGCTCCTTTAGACTCCTGGGATTTATGTTTCTCTCTTCGCAAAATTTGCGAAAGTCAAAGACATCTACTGGTATCCCCACCTCTTGACAGAACTTAATTCCGCCAGCTTGGGGCTTGTCGGTCAGGGCAAAAACAATTTGGTATTTTTGGCCATGAAGTTTACTCTTGTAGGTAGCCTTAAGACTGCTAGCCCCTCCAGAAAAGAAAAAAACAACTTTCATTAGATCGTTTTGAGAATTAGGATGGTATATCAATTGCATTTTTCCTACCTCATTTATATAGATCTTCTGTAGTTAAAACCTTGGGAGTGATAAATATCAAAAGTTCTCTTTTTTGAGTTTGTCTAGTTTTACTCTGAAATAACCATCCTACAAGCGGAAGATGTGATAGGAAAGGTACCCTTTGTTTGCCTCTATGCACCTGCTCTGAAAGGATCCCGCCTATGACTACAGTTTCGTCATTGTCAACCAAGAGGGTAGTGGTAATTTCCTTTTTTTCGATTGGAATGGAATCCATCCCTGCCTGAATCTCTCCTGGGCTATCCTTTTTGATATGCATCTCCAAACGTATTTTTTTATCAGGAGTAATGTGAGGAGTAACAGTAAGTTTCAATGTTGCTTCTCTAAATTCTGTTTTTGTCCCATTTTGAGACGTGGTTCGATAAGGGATTTCTACTCCTTGAGATATAGTGGCTTCTTGATTATCCATAGTAATCACCTTGGGAACTGAAATGATTTTGCCTTCTCCTTCGCTTTCCATGGCTTGAAGTTTGGCATCCAAAATAAGAGTGGTTGCCCTGCCTAAATGACCTAAGTTAAATCCAATACCACCATACGTTCCGCCAGGAGGCAAATTAACGATAAGAGGGAGGTCTCCAGACCAAGAAGTTCCAGTGAAGGCATTTTCATAAGAAAGGTTATCTCCTGTTCCCGCTGCCCCAGTAAATCCCAAAATGTTAGATTGGGAAAGGACATGGTTATAATCCCCTCCCCATTGCACCCCAAGTTCTTTGGAATAATTCGTGTTTACCTCTACAATCCTAGCTTCAATCATTACTTGTCTAGGGGCAATATCTAAGCTTCGAATCAACTTTTTGGCCTTATTAATCCTATCTTTAACGTCAGTCATGATTATTCGGTTAGTGGCCTCATCGTAGGTAATTTTCCCACGGCTACTTTTTAGGTCCTGAAGTTGTTTGATGAGGTCAGAGGCATTTACATAGTTGACTTGAATTTCCTCAGTAACCAAAGGTTCGGCTTCTTTCTTTCTTTCAAGTGCCTGTTGAGTTTGAATTATAAGCTCTTGCTCTTTTTGCAAATCTTTAATAGGCAAAATTCGCAAAACATTCCCTCTTTTTACTGCTCCCAGGTTGTAAGTCTGTAAAATGAGATCTAAAACTTGGTCCCAAGGGACCTTATCAAGTTTTAGAGTTACTTTGCCCTTTACTTTTTCGCTTACAATAATATTGAAATTACTTACTTCTGCCAAAATCCTGAACACATTTTTAATGTCTGCTTCTTGGAAGTCTAAAGAAATAGGAGCCCCTTTAAAGACCTGAATTGTACCAGGGAGAATGATAGTTGTTTCTTGAATTTGCCTTCCTATAAAGGGAGAAGCCTTAACAAGGGAAGAAGTTTTAGATAATGATTTTGAATGAAGCAAAGTTTTAGGAATGAGTTTTGTTTTAGAGCCCTTCTTCTCTATTCGTGAGGAGGTGAATATTAGGTATAAATGATTTTGAGTAGCAACTACCTTAAAGGGAATTCTATGTTTCAGTTTGATTTGGATATTTGTTTTATTTTTTGAATAATAGGGGACAATTCCTTCTATCCCACAGGGAAAGTATTTTGTATTCAATTCACGACAAAGATATGGAGGAGTATAGGTATTTTTGAGAGTCAATATCATCGTTAGATATTTTTTATAAAAAACTTCATACTGAGCCTCTTTATCCGTCGTTACAATAAGGCGACACTTTTGCGGAGATACCCTTTCAAAGTCAATGGCCTTTACTAAAACCCTTCCTGGGACTGACTTTGGATTAGTAATGGCCTTTGCTTTACCTTCACTTAACAACAAGCATAGGGTTAATATAAATAAAAGAAGTTTTTTCATGGCAAAACCGCCTCCTCTTTTTTAGGCAAAGCAATTTCTACTATTTTTGTCTTTTTATTCCCAAAAATATCCACATATCGTTCTTCTACAACTATTCTATCCTTTTTAATGGTCTTAACCCAACCGGAAAGACCAAGGGGATCTCCTACCTTAATGATGTAACCTCTACCTGTAGAATCTTCAATTAACGCCAAAGGGCTCCTCTTTTGTCTCCAGATAATTCCTTTAAGACTTATTTCAGAAATTTTAAGTTTTTGAGTTGGTAACAACTTTTCACCCTTAACGATTTCTGTAGCCTTTTCAGTTTTGATAAATGGCCTAAAGGGATCAATGTCTTGATTTGTTTTCAATCCCTCAGACCAAATTAGAGAAGACGGGAGGATAAGACTCAAAACTAAACCTGCTATATTGAAAAAAAGTTTAGCTTTCATCTTCTTTTCTTCTTTTTAATTTTAGCAGTTTGGGGTACAAATCTGTATGTAACTAACTGAAGATCCACATTTAAAACTACATTTTCCCCTACAGATTTTGCTTTTTTCATAGAAATTTGCCTTACATTAATAATTCGGGTTGTATTGGATATTCCCTGCAAGAATTTTTTAATTTGAAGAAACTGTCCTTTTAACTTCAACATTATGGGCAACTCAGCATAAAAATCTTTTATGTTTTCTTTCTGCGGTTCAAATAAAACAAAATCTAAGTGGCAATCAGAACCTAAATTCGAAATATCGGCTAGAAGGTTGGGGATCTCTTTTCCTCTAGGCAATAGATAGCTCATTTCTATATATTTTTTATGTGTTTTTTCAATCTCTTCTTTTAATTTCTTTAATTTTTTACTTTCTAATTTAAGTTTACTCAATCTTTCCTGAGTTTGTTTTAATCTTGCTTTACATTGAGCAATTTCTTTCTGGGCAGGTAAATAATAGGAATATGCAAATAAGGAAATTCCTACTAAAGGAAAAAGAATGTATAAAACAAGCCTTTGCTTAAAGGGAATACTGTCTAATTTTTCTAAAATTTTCATGTTATTTTTCTAAATTGTTTGCTTTGTTTTTATTCAAAGCAATTGATCCTTTAAGTTCAAAACCAGTTAATTCATAGGTTTGGACCTTCCTTTTTTCTGTCTTAATTAAATCCACTCTTTTAAACAAAGCCGTTTTTTTTAACCTTTTCATAAATTCGGCAATAGATTCATTGCTCAATGCAATACCCTTAATGTCCAAATTATTCCCTTTTATTGTCAATTCCTCAAACCACATTTTGCCCGTTAAGAAATTAGAAGTTAGGGCATTCAAAATGAGCAATGGCCGCTTTCTGTCTCTTTTAAGGTTAGAAATTACTTTAATCTTTTGCTGAATAACCTTTTTTTGTTTTTTATATTCAGCAATTTTTTTCTCCACGTCTTTATATTTGTTGATTTCTAAATTCAATACGTTCAATTTTGCCTTCAATCTTTTTTGCTGGGTGTTAACGCTCATAGAAAGATATAAGATGAGAAGGCCCATTAACATATAAGAGAGCAGAACAATGGATACCTCTTGTTTTATTCCAGCATATGTTTCGATTTCTCCCTTAGGTAAAAGATTAACTCTTATCATATTGCCTCTGCCCTTGATCTCAAACCCAAACCCAAAGCGATAGGTAACTGAGGACCCAAATAATGTAAATATTTGGGATCAAAACGATTTTGGTCATAATTTATTTTTCGTTCTACACTAAACACATGAACATCCTTTCCTATGTACTTTTTTAAAGCCTTAGCAATTCCTTTAATTCGACTTGATCCTCCCATAAGATAAATTTCCTTTATCTTCTCTTCGGTCGTAGTTTCAAAATAGTCCACTGCCGTTTTAATTTCTTGAAACCACTTATTGATTATGCTAAACAACGCCCTTTTTAACATGTTTTCGTCCTTTTTGTTCTTCACACCTTCTATTTTTATTCTTTCTGCTTCAGAAAAACTAATTCCAAACTCTTTCTGAATGGCCTTAGTAAAATCAATACCTCCTGTGGGGACTTCTCTAGTGAAAATGGGAATTCCCTTTATCAAACCTACCATATTGATCTTGCTTGCTCCCAGATCTATTATCATCACCGGATATTCAATAGCTTCATAGCAACTTTCAAAGGCATTGGCGATAACAAAGTTTTCCACATCTATGATTACAGGTTTTAAATTTGTCTCTTTCAATATGTTGATATATTCTTCAATAATTTCTTTTTTGGCAGCGGCAATGACAGCTTCTACCTTGCCGTTTTTCTCACTTAATAAATCGTAACCGAAATGAACATCTTCAAGATTATAAGGGATATATCTCTCTGCCTCATTTACGATGATGGTTTGGATTTCATCTTTTTCTGATGCCTTAAATTCTATTCTTTTGCTTACTACATGTTTTGCTGGAAGACAAATGGCAACTTCTTTTTGTTCAAGTCCCAACTCATCTACCAAAATGCTTAACCCAGAAACAAGATGCTCTTTTTTATCTGTGGCCATCAATGCCTCTTCTGGCAGATTGTAGATTCCAACTGTATTTAAATCCCATTTTTTACTCCCAAAATATAAGGCCTTTATGGCATAAGAACCCAAGTCTATTCCAACAACAGGTTTATCCCAAATTCCTCTGAAAAAACTTTTTAAAGAAACAGGTCTTAATAACCCTCGAATTTTAAGAAATAATCCCATAGATTTCCTTTCTAAATCACCCAATTACTTTGTGTTTATTATATAAAGTCTAAAAAGTCAAGCATAAAGTGTAAAATTGCGGCTGTGGATGTAGAAATATTCTAAGCTGGACCAAGACTAAATTAGAAAAACTTCAAAAACATTTTCTTGACACCTCCCTTAAGCTTTGATAAAACACGCAAAACTTGTAAGGAGGTTCCCTTTTGCCTTTAATTCCTAAAATATTTCCACCTACATGTCCTTTTTGCAATGCCCTTATTGATCGCCCCCAGGAGTTTCCTGATTTTGAATATCCAATAGGAATATGCCAAAATTGCGGTGCGATATATGTTTATGATGCTAGTGGTTACCATCTAGGGGCTGCTTTTGTAGAAGGGCTCCTTTTTGCATGTAATGGAGATGAAGATCTAGCTTGGAATTTGTTGCCAGAAGATGATTATGTAGATACCATTATTGATGATTATGATGGCGTTAGCCACAAGATTGTTTCTGGAGGAGGATATCAAGGGAGAAAGATAAAGGGTAAGCTAGTTTTTATCCGTCTTCATGACGATATTCAAGAGGTGACATCTGACGGGGTTAAAAAGAGGGCAGAAGCAGTTTTTTGTCTTCCTAAGAAAAAGGTTTCTCGTTCCGCCCGTTTCTCAAAAAGACTTGTAGAAGACTTAGTTAAAGCAGGTAATTTAAACGAGATTCTTTCCCTGGCCCAAGAAGATACTAGGGTTATACCGGCCTTGCAGCGATTGCTTTATAGTGTAGATGAACGCCTTCGTTGGCAAGCTATTTATACTTTAGGAAAGGTTTGTGTCTTATATTTAAAAAAGAGGCCTGATATAGTTACCAAGATCTTGAATAACCTTCTCTATGCTCGCTCTGATTCGGCGGCCTCAAGTTGGGGGGCCTTAGGAGCAGCGGCTGAAATCATTAGCCAAAACCCTGCCTTTTTGAAAAAATTTATTCCCCAGTTTGTTTCCTTCTTTCTTGACGAAAGTGCTAGAGCAGAAGTGCTTTGGGGAATTGGCCGCATTGCTCAAGTTGACAAAAATGCCGTAAAAAAGGCTATACCTGCATTATATAAGCTGGTTACAGATCCTAACCCTAATATTAAGGGCCATGCCGCTTGGTGTTTAGGTATCTTTAAAGAGAAACCTGCCAAGCCTTTATTGGAAGACCTTCTAAATGATGAGACAAAAATTCGTATCTTTATTGGTGATAAACTAAGAGAAATTACAATTGCCCAGTTGGCAAAAGAGGCCATAGAAAACCTTGAATAAAATAAAGTGGCAATACTACATAGCTGCTCCTAGAGAAGATATATCACCTTCCCCAGAAGAGCTTTGTCTTCCTCTTGAAGGAGATTTGGCCCAGACTTCCTATCGCCAATATTTTGAGACAATTAAGGCCTTTGTATCTCAAGAAGATTATCATCTTTTATATAAAGCCATTTGTCAACAATATGGGATAACCAATCACCAAATAAGTCAGGTGATTCTTAGGGCCGAAAAACACGGGGCCTTTTATCACCCCGCTAGTATAGAATGTGTTAGTAATAGAGGACAATTTAAATTTGGCGTTAATGTGGCCACCCATCCAGAGGGAAAAAAATGGCTTAAAAGGGAATCCATCTTAATTCAGCATTTGAATAAGAAATTTAAATGGGGTTATCTTCCCAAAGTTTATCATGCCGATTCTAAAAACGGGATGTTTCTTGTGCTTTGTGAGTGGTTTGAAGGTTATCACGAATTTCATCTTAGCAAGGACAAGACGGGAAAAGAGCAGATTATTTTATGGGATTTTCAAAACGGATACCGCTATTTAAACCCAAATGAAGCCTACCAGCTTTTTAAACAGATCACCTTTGTCCTTATCCTTTACTATGACTTGGTTACATACGACCAAATTTATCCCTGGCATCACGCTGCAGGGGATTTTATTGTCAAAACTCAAGGAGCAGGGGCAGAAGTGAAGCTTACTACTGTCAGGGGTTATACCCCAATCATAGGATTTCTGGAACAAGAAGACGTTAATCCTATTTTCGCCCTGCTTTTTTTCTTCTTAAACTTAACATTGAGGATGCGTCAAGATCGTCTTGATGGAACAAAACAAGTTGCCTTGGTGGGAAAATTTTGCCTTAAACCTACTTTAGAAGGTTTTTTAGAAGGCTTGAAGCAAAGAGAAGGTGAGCTGATAAAAACTTGTGGATTATGCTTAACTGAGTTTGTTAGACTCTTGAAGTCATTCCAAAAAGAGGAACTTTATCTTATCTCTAAGAGACTATTGCCCCTCTATAAAGGCAAAGAGGGCTTTTCGCTCTTAAGCAAGGACTTTGAGAACCATGTTGATTCCCTTTATAAGGCTATTCAATCCTACCCTGAATGATATCTTCTAATGGCATTCGCAAGGCCCGACTCAAAGGAATTAATAACAAAGAACGTTCTGGATGGGGCGACTTAGCCATCACTAGCATTTCTTCCGAGAGCCTTTGCAAATTCTCGTAAATTTTATCAAGTTTAACTACTGGATAAGTTACACCTTTTTTAAAGCCTGAAAGCCCACATACGTGGGCCTCTTTGTTGACTTCAAACGGAACTCCATAAATGCGGCAAATGATAGGCCTCTTTTGATATAAATCGCATTCCTCTCTATTATTTAAAAATGGACATCTTACCCGTTGTTTACCCAAACCAAATACCTTCATCTTGGGATTATCATCAAAGGCATGTAACCGATCCCTCGCTGCCAAGAGCTGAGTTTCTGTTTTTTCTATCCTTCTAAAGATTTCCTTTTTTTGTTTAGTATCCAAGCGATTGAAATAATAGTTGATATAAGCGGCCTCTATTAAAAAAACTCCAAAAGGGGCATAACAACAATCACAACAGTGGACATGACATTTTACACATTCAGGATAATCATGGGCAATCTTTTTGAAAAGAATGTCAGCCTTCTGGGCCCAACTTTCATATTCTCCAAACAAGTCTAGCAAGTTCATTTTTAACCCTTCTTTCTATAAGGTTCCAATTCTTTCAAAAAATCAGGATGGACCTGAAATCCAAGTTCTATTGCCTTATCACAATGGGCTAGGGCCTTATCATACTCCCCTTTCAAATAATAGGCATAGGCAATGTTGTTATGAGCCAAACCAAAATTAGGGGCAATTTCTAAGGCCTTTTTATTGATTGCAATAGATTTTTCTATATCTCCTCTTTGCAAATAGGCATTGGCCAGATTTACATAGGCCTGCACAATTCTAGGGTTTAACTCAATGGCCTTTTCTAAGGCCTCAATAGCCTCATCTGATTTACCTAATTGGAGATAGGCAAATCCCATGTTGGCATAACCCCTGGCATAACGAGGTTCAATTTCCACGGCCCGCTTATTAGCCAAAACTACCTTTTCCATATCTCCCTTTTTAAAATAAATATAGCCAATATTTACAAAGGCCTCAAACATCCTCTGGCCAGTTTCTACAGACTCTTCAAAGGCGTCTAGGGCCTCATCCAGCTTCCCTTGTTGCAACAAGGCTACTCCTAAATTGTAATGAGCTGTGGCACATCCCTCTTCTTGAGCCAAAATTTTCCTTTGTTCATAGATAAAACGTTCTATATCCTTTGGTTCCCACCGAGTTTCATATTTACTCACATTTCGCTCCTTCCTTCTGACTAAATTTATTTTGATGACCATATTTATACCTTACTCGTAAAGAAAATGCAATAATGTCCCTAGAGGCTTTGATGTTTTTTAAGAATAAACCAAAAGATTTTGGAAGACCATAGCAGTTGCTTTTTTTCTGCAAAAGAGATATATAAAGAATATGAAACTTCAGGTTTTGATAAACAATTGTGTTCATCGGCCTGGTCTAAAGGCTGAGCATGGCCTGTCTTTGTGGGTGGAACACGGAGGCAAATCATTTCTTTTTGATACAGGTTCTTCAGGTTTGGTGGTGGATAATGCTCACACCCTTGATGTGCCTTTGCCCCAAGCCGAAGCCATTATTTTAAGCCATGGGCATTATGACCATACAGGCGGGTTGCGTCGGGTATTGGAAGATATCGGCCGGCCTATCCGTGTCTTAGCCCATCCCGATATTTGGCGAAAAAGGGCCTATAAGGACGAAAGGGGTATTAGGGATATTGGCATTCCTTTTAGCGAAAGGCAACTTGAACGGGCTCAATTTTCATACAATTCTAATCCAAGGGAGATTGACACTAACATCTGGATTAGCGGAGCCATCCCTAGGGAGACAGAATTCGAACAAATTGAACCTGAATTGATTTGTTTGAAAGGCGACACGTGGGTTCAAGACGATATTTGGGATGACCAAGCCATGGTGATTAATGTGCCCCAAGGAGTAGTTATTATTACGGGTTGTGCTCATAGTGGCATTATAAACGTAATTAGGTATGGGTTGCAAATTGCCCAAAATAGAAGGCTCTATGCAGTTATTGGAGGCTTTCATCTCTGGCATGCTTCCCAAAAGAGATTAGAACAAACAATAGAGGCCTTAAGGAACTTAGAGCCTGCCTATATTATCACTGGACATTGTACTGGTCTAGAAGCAGCTTGTGTCTTAAAATCCTTTTTTAAAGAAAAATGCATCTTTTTGGATGTAGGTTTAGAAATAAATCTTTAAATGTTGGCTAATCTTCAGATATGATGGAATATAAATAAGGAGAAAAGGCATCTCCTACCTCTTTTAAGAGTTGGTCTCTCTGAGGATGGTAAAATAGATGACTTTCACATTGACAATCGCTTACTCCAAATCCTAATGTACAGGGAAGGCGCATTAGAAGATTTTGGGCTACTTGGCATTCAATCTTGTCCGCGGTAATTGAGAAAACCACATCCTTTACCCTTGCTTTGGCTAACAAATAATCTACATGCCAATACTTGTTTTTCTTTTTGTTTAAATGTTGTCTAAGTCGGATTCGAAGCCCTGCCTGAGCAGAACCTACATAGGCATAATATCCTGGTCTAAAAAGAAAACCGCCTAATTTGCCTACAGGCACAAAAATTTGTGAGTCAACTTCAATTATAAGGGCATAAACGCCCTTTTGTGAAGGGATACGTTCTCTCATATTTCTATAACCTTGCCTGCCCCACCTTCAACATAAGCTTGAGGGAAATCGGCCTTAATTTCACTTTTGAACTGGGTACAATGGGTAGGGCAAATGAGTTTTAGCTTACTTAAACAATCAAATTTTCTAAAACCGTGCAATCCACCTATTAGGGCATAAGGTTTTCCAAACTGGTTAGCAGTTTCAAGTATGACGTCTACTCCTGGATGCGAACAACCTACGATGATGACAAGCCCCTTTTCAGTTTCTACCACAAGCGATTGTTCTATTCCCCCAAGGGGGCCAGTAGAAAAAATATGGGGATGGATTTGAAGTGGTTGTTCTACCCAAATTACCCTTTGGGCCCTAGAGGGCTCTACACAAGAGGGAGGGAGATAAACAGGCACAGAATGACATTCCAAAAGGTCTGTCAATCCTCCAAAGTGATCCCAATGATGATGTGAAATAAATACTTCATCAATACTTTCAGGGCGTATTTTCAGCCTTTCCATGTTAAAAAATAGAATCTCGCTTAAGGCTCCAGTATCAAACAGAATTTTTTTATCATAGGCCTCTACCAAGCATGAGAAGCCCCAATCAGACTGAAATCCTGGCAAGGCCGTATTATCGTAGATAATAGTTATCTTCATTGTTTTCTCCTACTATGAATTATTTTCTTACCAACCTCAATATAACTACTTTTTTTCTTTTTTGACAATAGGCCAAATGGCCAGTAGAAACATATTACTTCTTGCTTAAATGATGACTACATTGGGCCATCTTACTTTAAGATGGGATATGTAACCAATAGTTCACTATTTTACTACTTCCTTAAGGAAATTGTTAAAATCCCTTTTTAATTTAGGATGCTTGAGACCATAGACCACATTGGCCTTTAAATATCCCAATTTATCTCCAGCATCGTATCTCTTTCCCTCAAATAAATAGGCATAAACTCCATTCATCTGGGCAAAGCGATTTAAGGCATCTGTAAGTTGGAGTTCTCCACCCTTGCCCAAAGGAATATGTTCTAAGATATCAAATATTTCAGGGGTGAGAATATAACGCCCAATAACTCCAAGATCCGAAGGGGCCTCTTCGGGGTCTGGCTTTTCTATGAAACCTTTGGCCTTGAAGAGGTTGTCTCTAACAGGTTCTGGGATGACTACTCCATAACGATATATTTCTTCTGTGGGGACCTTTTCAACAGCCACTACAGGTTCTTTTATGTCTTGGTATATTTGAATTAATTGGCCAATACATGGTATCTGACTATCTACTAAATCATCAGGTAAAAGCACCGCAAAGGGTTCGTTAAAGATCAAAGGTTTGGCACACAAGATAGCATGTCCTAATCCCAAGGGTTTTTTTTGCCTTACTGAAATAATGTTCATCATTTGCACTATTTTGCGAACAACTGTAAGGTTTTCTCGTTTTCCTTTTTGTTCTAAAATTGTTTCTAGTTCAAAGTCGGTATCAAAGTGATTTTCAATGGCCTCTTTTCCCTGTCGAGTAACCAAGATGATTTCTTCGATACCACAAGCCAAACATTCCTCTACAATGTATTGGATAAGAGGCTTATCTACTACTGGGAGCATTTCTTTAGGTACTGACTTGGATGCAGGTAAAATTCGAGTTCCCAAACCTGCTACAGGGATTACGGCCTTTTTAACCTTGGCAGCCAAATGTTTAGTAGGCATTTTTTTCTCCTTGTCAAAGAGTTTACTAAAAAATTAGGCATTAGGAGGGTGTCTGTCAAGTTTATAAAAGATTAACGAATGGCCCATGAAGGAAATTTAACTAAGTTTATGCCTAGAACTAATTGCCCCCAGATAAAGATGGCACTGACAATTAAAATTACCCCCAAGATGTTTAAAATAATACCGGCTTTGGCCATGTTATAAACCTTTAGACGTTGTGTGCCAAAGATGATGGCATTCGGGGGAGTGGCTACAGGGAGCATGAAGGCACAAGATGCCGAAAGGGTAGCTGGAATCATCAACAACAAAGGGTTGGTTTTAATGGCTATGCTCACCGAGGCCAAAATGGGTAGAATCATTTGGGTAGTAGCGGTGTTGGAAGTTAGCTCTGTGAGGAAGGTTATCATAGTGCAAATGGCTGTAACAATAAAGATGATGTTTAAGTGGGAAAGAGCGGTTAATTGTTTGCCGATCCAGACTGAGAGCCCTGAGGCCTTAAAGCCGGCAGCAAGGGCAAAACCGCCTCCAAAAAGGAGCACGATTCCCCAAGGTAGGGTAGTGGCTGTTTCCCAATCCATAATCATCTGTTTAGGCCTTGTGGAAGGAATAAAAAATAAGGGAATGCTAAAGGCAATGGCAATGGTACCGTCATCAATGAAGTTAGGCTTGGGGAAAATGCAAGACCAGCCCTTGATATGCCATCCTCCAATATTAATGTCCTTTCGAAACAACCAAAGGAGACATACAATGAAAAAATCCAGCAAAACTATCCATTCTTCCATCCCCATTTTGCCAAGTTTTTGGTATTCTTCTTTAAACACCCGGACGTCTGCCTTAAAACCGAGGTTTTGGGAGAACATATAACAAATTACTACCCAAGTGAGGAACAGAAAAATCAAGGACACAGGGAGGGCAAAAAACATCCAGTTTGCAAAGGATATTTCTGGGGCATGGGGAAAGGAGATGGAGAAAATTTTGGCGAACGCCAGATTAGGTGGAGTTCCAATAAGGGTAGCCATTCCTCCAATAGAGGCTGCATAGGCAATGCTTAAAAGCATACCACTTGCAAATGAAGCTACCTTTAAGGGAGAAAATGTTTCTTCAAGCTTTAAGATAATAGCCATAGCAATAGGCACCATGATCATGGTAGTAGCGGTGTTGGAAATCCACATAGAAAGAAAGGCCGTAGCTCCCATAAATCCCAAGATAATTCTTTTAGGACTTATCCCTAAGGCAAGGATGATTTTGAGGGCAATTCGCTTATGGAGTTGCCATCTTTGCATGGCCAGGGCCAAAATAAAACCACCGATAAACAGAAAAATGATGTTATTGAAATAATAAGAAGCTACCACCTTGCCTTTCATAATGCCCAATAGAGGGAAAAGGGCTACAGGCAAAAGGGCAGTTACCGCCAAGGGAATTGCTTCAGTAAGCCACCATAAAGCCATTAAAAAGGCTACTGCTGCCGTGCGGGTGACTTCAGGATGTCCTGGCTCTAAATTAAAAAAGACTCCAATAATGAGACTTAAAAGGGGACCTAAAAAGAGGGCTAAGATTCTAATGGTGTTAAACTTGTTTTCCTGTGAATACATTCGTATGCCCCCTAATGTCTTTTATAATCACGAAAAATAGACTATGAGAATAGAAAATAAAAGTCAAGCATTTTATGGACTAAAGATACTAAGAGACAAATGAAAGGTCGTAATTAAGTATGGAAGTGGTTAAATAGGTTAGAAAATGAGACAATAAAAAGGCAAAGGCAATAATTGGATTGAAAAGAGGCTGAAGCAGGGCAATATTTTAAGCACTTTCCTTGACGCCCTTGGGGGTTTAGTTTACATAGTAGGGTATGAAACGGCTTATTTGGAGCCTTTTAATTTTTTGCCTGTTTAACACCTCTTTAGCCCTAGCCAATGAAGTGTGTGTTGTAAAGGTGGAAGAGGTGATTTCTCCGGCTGTGTTGGACCTCATAGAAACATCTATCCAACGAGCCCAAGAGAAAAGGGCCGAATGTCTTGTCATAGAACTTGATACCCCTGGAGGGTTAGCCAACTCCATGCAAAAGATTGTTAAGTTGATTTTGAATAGCCCTGTGCCTGTAGTGGTTTATGTAGCCCCTAGTGGAGCAAAGGCCGCCTCCGCAGGGGCCATTATTACCTTGGCTGCTCATATTGCGGCCATGGCCCCAGGGACGAATATTGGGGCAGCCCATCCAGTAAATTTAGGGGGTAAAAAGATTCCTAAAGAAATGGCGAAGAAGATTGTAAATGATATGGTGGCCTATGTGAGGAGCATTGCAGATAAACGACATCGCAATCCAAAGGTAGCTGCTTTGATGGTACGTAAGAGTATTTCCCTGACCGCCAAAGAGGCCCTTAAAAGGCATGTGATTGACCTCATGGCAGACAATCTTAGTGATTTGCTCAGTAAAATTGATGGGAAAAAGGTGAATCTTCCATTGGGGGCAAAGGTCCTTCATACCCAAAAGGCCCAAGTTGTTTTTTTGAAAGGTGGGCTTCGGTATGATATCCTTCGCATTTTAAGCAATCCCAATATTGCCTATCTTTTGATGATGATTGGATTGGCAGGACTTTATTTTGAAATCTCGCATCCCGGTGTGATTTTACCTGGGGTGGTGGGGGCCATTTGCTTAGTTTTGGCCTTTTTTGCCTTTCAAACCCTTCCAGTGAATTATGCAGGGGTGCTTTTGATTATCCTGGGCATCATCTTTTTCATTTTGGAATTGAAGGTAACCAGTTATGGTTTATTGACAATAGCAGCCTTGTTTTGTTACATTTTAGGTTCTATTATGCTTTTCCACCGGGCACCTGGATATTTGCATTTGTCTTTCACTACCTTAGTGCCTACCCTCATTTTTATTTCATTGTTCTTTGTCGGAGTTTTAAGCCTAGTGGTAAGGGCTCAGAAGAGCAGGGTGAGAATGGGTGCTGAAGCCTTTATTGGAGAACAAGCCCAGGCCTTGACGGATATTGAGCCAGGAAGGGTAGGCAAGGTCTTTGTTCATGGAGAGATTTGGGATGCTGAAAGTAAAGAAAGGATTAAAAAGGGAGATTCGGTTCAGATTGTATCTGTTAAGGGCCTTAGGTTAAAGGTTAAGTTGGGTGGGCAGCCCAAGGGGGTGTGATAGTGGAGCTTGGGAGCCATATTTTGCTTAAGGCTTAAGAACTTAGGACTTTAGGATACAGCTATAATGCAATTATTAAGAGAGATATAAGGATAAAATCGAAATTGAGCAGGCCCAAGGAGGAAGAAAATGCATCATTTTCAATATCGCGACCAAGTGCTATTCGCAGAAGACGTTCCATTAGAAAAAATTGGCCAAGAAGTGGGCACGCCTTGCTATGTCTATAGTTATGCTACTTTAACACACCACTTTAAGGTGTTTGATGGGGCATTTGCCGAAGTGCCTCACCTTACCTGTTATTCAGTCAAGGCATGTAGCAACATTGCTATCGTCCGATTGTTTGCCCGCATGGGAGGAGGGACAGACATTGTTTCTGGAGGAGAACTCTTTCGGGCCCTCAAGGCCGGGGTCCCCGCCAACAAAATCGTTTTTTCGGGCGTTGGAAAAACAGAAAAAGAAATTGCTATGGCCCTTGAGGCAGGTATTTTGATGTTTAATGTAGAGTCAGAGCAAGAACTCCTTACCATTGCAGAAGTAGCCAAGCAAAAGGGCAAAACCGCCCCGATTTCTTTGAGGGTAAATCCTGACGTAGACCCTAAAACCCATCCCTATATCTCTACAGGGCTTAAGAAAAACAAGTTTGGGATTGACATCCAACTGGCCAAGTCGCTTTATCTCAAGGCCAAGGAAATCCCCTATGTGAGGGTTGTTGGGATTGATTGTCATATTGGTTCTCAGCTAACTACTTTGTCTCCATTCCTTGATGCCCTTGAGCGAATAAAACAGCTTTATAAAGAGCTTGAAAAAGAGGGCCTTGGACCTCAATATCTTGACCTGGGAGGAGGACTGGGTATTCCTTATCATGGGGAAGAGCCACCTCATCCTAAAGAATATGCTCAGGCCATAATTAAGGCTGCCAAAGACTTAAATTGCACCTTAATCTTTGAACCTGGAAGGGTGATTGTAGGCAATGCGGGTATTCTATTGACAAAGGTGCTCTATTTAAAGCAGAATAGAGAGAAAAACTTTGTAATTGTAGATGCAGCAATGAACGATTTGGCCAGGCCTAGCTTATATGGTGCATATCACGAAATTTTGCCAGTCAAAAACGAAGATAAAGAGATGCTAGTGGCGGATATTGTTGGGCCTATTTGTGAATCAGGAGACTTTTTAGCCAAAGATAGAAAGATAAAACAGGTTAACAAAGGCGACTTGCTAGCGGTGATGAGTGCTGGGGCCTATGGGTTCAGCATGAGTTCTAATTACAACTCTCGCCCTCGAGCGGCTGAGGTGTTAGTAAAGGGAAGTGAATATTTCATTATCCGAGAGAGAGAACGCTATGAGGACTTAATTCGTCTGGAAAAAATTCCTGCCTGGTTGGAGTAATAAAAATGGAGCCTATTTATTTCTATAAAATGAGCGGTAGTGGCAACGATTTCATATTGATAGATGGTCGGACTTTGTCTATAAAGGAACTTAACCTAAGCGATTTGGCCAAGCGGCTCTGTCATCGCACCTTTGGCATTGGAGCCGATGGACTTATTGTTCTAGACAAGGCCGAAGAGGCTGATTTTAGATGGTACTTTTTTAATGCCGATGGAAGCGAGGCCGAAATGTGTGGTAATGGGGGGCGATGTGCCGCTAGATTGGCAAATTTGATTGGGCTGGCCCCTCAAAGGATGTCATTTTTGACCAAGGCTGGTATTATCCATGCAGAGGTGGATGGGAGTCGAGTCAAATTGGAATTGACCCCGCCATTTGGTTTAAAATTGGGTATACGCCTTTCTTTGAATGACCGAGAGGAGAGAGTTCATTTTGTTAACACAGGTGTGCCCCATACCGTATTTGTAGTGGAGGACCTTGAAGGAATTGCCATAAAGGAAACAGGTAAAAGGGTGCGGTTTCATGAATATTTTAGGCCCGCAGGGACAAATGTGAATTTTATCAAGATTGTTGGTCCCAATGAAATCCATATTCGGACCTATGAAAGAGGAGTGGAGGACGAAACCTTGGCTTGTGGAACAGGCTCTGTGGCTAGCGCTATTATTGCCTATAAATTAAACCGAGTAACACCTCCAGTTAAGGTCAAAACAAAAAGCGGAGAAATCTTGGAAGTCTTTTTTGACGAAGATTTGAACCAGGTCTTTTTAAAAGGAGATACAAGGCTTATTTGTAAAGGGGAAGTTTTGGAAGAGGTATTTAAATAATTTAATTTTTTTAAGGAGGCCAATGATGTTTAAAGGAGCCATTACTGCCCTAGTAACACCCTTTAAAAATGGCAAGATAGACAAAGAGGCATATCGCAATCTCATTGAATGGCAGATAGAGCAGGGAATTGATGGCGTGGTTCCCGTGGGCACGACCGGGGAATCAGCTACCCTTTCTCATGAGGAACATAGAGAGGTGGTAAAAATTTGTGTAGAAACCGTCAAAGGGCGGGTGCCTGTAATTGCAGGAGCAGGATCTAATTCCACTCAAGAGGCATTGGGATTAGTAGAGTTTGCTAAAGAAGTAGGGGCCGATGCGGCCTTACTGGTTACCCCTTATTATAACAAACCCACTCAAGAAGGCCTTTATCAGCATTATAAATATATTGCTGAGAAGACAGGGTTTCCGATTGTGCTCTATAATGTTCCTGGACGCACTAGTGTTAACCTTTTACCCCAGACTGTGGCCCGGCTGGCAGAGATTGAAAACATTGTGGCCATCAAGGAGGCTACGGGTTCTCTTAAACAAATAAGTGAGGTTATTGAGCTATGTGGAGATAAGATTACAGTGCTTTCAGGAGACGATTTTACGGCCTTTCCAACCCTGGCCGTAGGAGGGATGGGGGTAATTTCTGTGGTCAGCAATATTGTTCCTCAAGATGTGGCTGGGATGTGTAGGGCCTACTTTGAGGGGAATATAAAAGCGGCCAAAGAATTGCATTATAAGCTATTTCCTTTGGCCAAAGCAATGTTTTTGGAAACCAATCCTATTCCTGTAAAGACGGCCTTAAGCCTGATGGGTAAGATTAATCTTGAACTACGTCTTCCGCTCTGTAAGATGTCGGATCCCAATTTGGCCAAATTACAGGAAGCCTTAAAGAATTATGGATTAATTTAAAGGAGAGTAAGTATGGTTAATGTCATTGTAGCAGGTGTGAGTGGACGTATGGGTTCCACGATTGCCAGATTGGTACAAGAAGATCAAGACCTGTCTTTAGCAGGGGGATTTGAACGAGCCGACCATCCTAATGTTGGTAAAGATGTAGGGGAAGTGATAGGGGTGGGGCCTTTAGGGATAAAGGTGGCCAAGGGCCTTGAAGAGGTTATTTCTCAGGCAGATGTAATTATTGACTTCACCTTTCATACTGCCTCTGTCAGTCATTTAAAAATTGCCCAGAAATACGCTAAGCCCATTGTGATTGGAACTACAGGCTTTACAGATGAAGAGATGGCTGAAATAGAGGCTATGGCCAGCCAAGTAAAGTGTGTCTTAAGCCCGAATATGAGCGTTGGAGTAAATTTGCTTTTTAAGCTTGTGCCTGAAGTGGCCAAGATTTTAGGCGAAGATTATGACATTGAAATCTTGGAAATGCATCATCGTTTCAAAAAGGATGCCCCAAGTGGTACCGCCATGCGTTTGGCCCAACTGGTAGCCCAGGCTACGGAAAGAGACTTGGGAAAAGTCTGTGTCTATGGACGTCAGGGTGTTATTGGAGAGAGAAAAAAGGAAGAAATTGCTGTTTTGGCCCTTAGAGGGGGTGATGTGGTAGGGGATCATACTGTTTATTTTGCTGGGCTTGGAGAGCGGATAGAAATTACACATCGAGCCTCTTCTAGAGAAACCTTTGCCAGGGGGGCATTACGGGCCGCTAAATGGATTGTCAAGCAAGAAAAACATGGTATTTATGATATGCTTGATGTGCTAGGGATTAAATAAAGAAGCTCCTTGAGTGCAAGGTGCTCACGTATTTATTGGGCAATTTTTGCAGAAGGTTTGTAAATGTAAAAGCCAAGTTTTACCAAACAATGATTATTAGCTACAGGGGGTGAAGATGGATTTTGTGTATGCCGATAGACTGCAGCAGCTTCCACCTTATCTTTTTGCTGAGATTGACCGGGCCAAGGCAGAGGCCCTTCAAAAGGGAATGGATGTGATTGACCTTGGTGTAGGTGACCCTGACATTCCTACTCCAGCTCCTATTGTGGAGGCCTTAAAAAAGGCGGCTGAAAAACCTGTTAATTATCGTTATCCTAGCTATGCAGGGATGCTTTCCTTTCGGCAAGCAGCCGCAGAATGGTATCAAAAGAGATTTGATGTAGAACTGAATCCCCAAACAGAGGTCTTGACCCTGATTGGCTCTAAAGAAGGCATTGCCCATTTGCCTCTTGCCTTTATCAATCCTGGAGATATAGCCCTTGTACCTACCCCGGCCTATCCAGTTTATCACATTGGCACCTTATTTGCTGGAGGGAAAAGCTATTTCATGCCCCTTTTGGAAGAGAATAACTTTTTGCCTGACTTGGATAAAATCCCTTCAGATATAGCCCAAAGGGCCAAGATTATGTTTTTGAACTATCCCAATAATCCTACTGCAGCCGTGGCCGAAGCAGAGTTTTTTGAAAAGGCAATATTTTTTGCCAAAAAAAATGAAATTATGATTTGCCATGATGCCGCCTATACCGAACTGTATTATGACAATTATAAACCTATTAGTTTTCTAAATCTTCCGGGTGCCAAAGAGGTAGGAATTGAAATTCATTCTCTTTCTAAAACTTACAATATGACGGGATGGCGCATTGGTTTTGCCGTGGGCAATCCTTCGGTGATTGCTGGATTGGGAAAGGTTAAAAGCAATATAGATTCAGGCGTATTTCAAGCCGTCCAGGAGGCAGGCATCATAGCTTTGAGAAGTGATGAGGCCCTGGTAGAGGCCAACCGCAAGATTTACCAGGAGAGAAGGGATGTTATGGTTAAGGGCCTTAGGGAAATTGGATTTGATCTCAATCCCCCCAAGGCGACCTTTTATCTTTGGGTAAAGGTTCCTCAAGGATATGATTCTGCCAGTTTTTGTACTCGTTTGTTGAAAGAAGCTGGCATTGTAGTCACTCCAGGGAGTGGTTTTGGCGAGCC
This sequence comes from Candidatus Desulfofervidaceae bacterium, assembly GCA_027038965.1. Taxonomy (GTDB): domain Bacteria; phylum Desulfobacterota; class Desulfofervidia; order Desulfofervidales; family Desulfofervidaceae; genus JAGHCL01. Next base: position 51,042 of record JALWFG010000015.1, read on the forward strand.
AGGAGAGGGATATTTTAGAATTGCCTTGACAGTAGATAAGGCCCGCTTAGAAGAAGCGGTAGAAAGAATGAAAAATATTGCTTTATAAACAAAGATGCATAAGGCATTTATCAGTATAGGTTCAAATTTGGGAGATAAAAAAGGATACTGCCAACGAGCCCTTGAGTGGCTTGGTCTTTTACCTAATACAGTTGTGAAAAGAATTTCTTCCTATTATTTGACTGAGCCTGTAGAGGAAAGAGGACAACCGTGGTTTATCAACCTGGTGGCCATGTTAGAAACTAAACTTGACTGTCAAAGCCTGTTTGAATGGCTGAAAAGGGGAGAAAGGGTCTTGGGTCGTTTTTCTACTTGGCCTAAAGGTCCTCGAATTATTGATATGGATTTGCTGTTATATGATGATTGTGTGTTAAACACCCGCAGGTTGGTTGTCCCTCATCCTCAGTTGCACAAGAGGAGTTTTGTTTTGGTGCCTCTGGCCGAAGTGGCTAAGAGGCAAAGGCATCCTTTGTTTAACAAAACCATTGGGTGTTTACTTGAAGAACTAAAATTTAAAGAATGGGTTATTAAGATTAAATGATTCGCTTATTGCTTTATGCGATTATTATTTGGGGAGTTTATCAAGTTGTAAAGGGATACTTAAAATCCAAGGAAAAAAAACAGGCCCGAAATCCGTGGCAGATAGAAGATGAGCTGGTTCAAGACCCTATGTGTGGAGTTTATATTCCCAAAAGCAAGGCTATCAAAACAAAAATAAAAGGGAAATATTACTACTTTTGTTCCAAAGACTGCAAAAAGGAATACATCAAAAAACTAAAAGGGAGGTAGCAATGAAGTTCTTTGTGGACACGGCTAATGTGGATGAAATCAAACAGGCCAAGGAAATGGGTATGGCAGATGGTGTTACTACTAATCCATCTTTAGTGGCCAAGGAAAATAAGCCTTTTAGACCTTTAATTGAAGAAATTTGCAGTATTGTGGAGGGGCCAGTAAGTGTAGAGGTAGTCAGTCAAGATGCAGAGGGGATGATAAAGGAGGCCAGGGAGTTGGTCAAAATTGCGGATAATGTGGCTATTAAAATCCCGATGACAGTAGAAGGGATGAAGGCTACTAAGGTTCTTTCAGATGAGGGCATTCAGGTCAACGTTACTCTGGTATTTTCTCCCTTGCAGGCCCTTTTGGCTGCCAAGGCCGGAGCGGCCTTTGTAAGCCCCTTTGTGGGCAGATTAGACGATATTGGCCATAATGGCATGCAATTAGTAGATGAGATTATTAAAATCTATGATAATTATAGCTTTGCAACGGAAATCATTGTGGCTAGTGTAAGACATCCCCTTCATGTCTTGAAGGCAGCCCTCTTGGGAGCGGATATTGCCACAATTCCTTTTAAAGTAATCAAACAGCTGGCTAAACATCCGTTAACAGACATTGGGTTAAAAAGATTTTTAGATGATTGGCAAAGGGTGGCAGACAAAATTTTATAGCTTAACTTTAAGCCTCCTGCTGATTTTGAGCCTGGCTGACAGGGTAGGGGCGAATATCTATATCTACAGGGATAAAGAGGGTATTCTCCATTTTACAAATTTGCCCAGGCATCCAGGCTACAGGCTTTACTTAAAAACCAGGCCGGACAGGGCTCCAAAAGGGGTTAATGATTGGGTTATTAAAGAAATTGCCCTTAAACATGGTTTGCCCCCTGCCCTTATAAAGGCCATAATTAAAGTAGAATCAGACTTTGACCCCAAGGCGGTATCCCCGGCAGGGGCCTTGGGGCTTATGCAGCTAAAGCCGATTACAGCCCAGGAGGTAGGCATACAGAATCCCTTTTCACCTGTGGAAAACATTGAAGGCGGAGTGAAGTATCTTAAAAAAATGCTTTATCAATTTGGAAGTCTCGAAAAGGCCTTAGGGGCATATTACCTAGGGCCTGATAGGATCAATGATAACATAAATCGCCCGGATGTAAAGAAATATATAGAAAAAGTGTTATATTATTATCAAATTTATAAAAACCAATTTTGACGATGGCAAAGGATATATATACCCTGGCAAATCACATTACCTTCCTTCGCTTAGCGGCGATTCCGTTATTGGTTATTCTACTTTTATTTCCTCAAAAAGTTCCTTCTTTTCTGGCCGCCTTGGTCTTTCTCTTGGCCTCTTTAACAGACCTTTTAGATGGTTTTTTGGCAAGAAGGAAGAAACAAGTAACCACCTTAGGCAAGCTTTTGGACCCTCTAGCCGACAAACTTCTCGTAAGCGCTGCCTTAATTATGCTTATTCCTCTGGGTAGGGTCCCAGCCTGGATGGTGTTTTTGATTATTGGTAGGGAAATAGCCATTACTGGATTAAGGGGTATTCTTTTGCGACAGGGGATAGTATTAAGTGCCAGTAAATGGGGGAAATGGAAGTTTACCCTTCAAACAATTGCCCTCACTTGCCTTATACTTCATTATCCATTTTTAGGCCTCAACTGCCATCTTATTGGAATGATTGCCTTATGGTCTGCCCTTATTCTTACCCTATGGTCTGGATACCGCTATTTTACTCAGTTCTTTTCTTATTTACAGAAATAGACAAATAGTATTAAGCAAATGGAGCCCCATTTCATGCTTGGCATTTCTGAGTTATATTTTAACTATCATTTTAACATTCCTTCTTGAGCAAAGCTAAAAAAGGTATTATGGCCCAAAATAACATGATCAATTACAGGGATATCCATAATCTCTCCAACTTCAAACAACTGTTTAGAAATTTTCTTATCTTCTTCGCTTGGGCGACAATTACCACTAGGATGATTATGAATAAGGATGATGGCCCTGGCATTGTTAATAATGGCTGGCCTAAATACCTCCCGAGGATGAACTAAACTGGCCGTTAAAATACCTTCAGAAACAGTTACTTCTTTGATAAGCTGATTATGGCTATTTAAAAGCAGGATTTTAAATACCTCTTTTTTAAGGTGCCTCATTAAAGGCAGATAAAATGGCTGCTACATCTTCAGGAGACTTAAATTGCTTGTGGGAGCATCCTTTTGCCTGTAACCTTCGGCCTAATTCAAAGGAGGCTGCCAAGATAACGGCCTTTGCCTTGCCCATACCCTTTATCTGAAAAAATTCTTCAGGGCTACAACTTGCTAGCTCATCTAAACTTTCAAATTTTATTAACAATTCCCTTGCCAAATCTACGGCTGTTTTTTCTTTTGTGCCCTTTCCTATAAGAATGGCTAGCAGTTCTACATTGCTTAAATTTTGAGGCCCAAGCTTAAGCAGTCTTTCCCGAGGTCTTTCCTCTTCAGGCCAGCAAGGAATCTTATAATGCTTCATTTCATCCCCCAGAAATAAATGATAATTGCCCCTAAACACATACATGTAGCTGCAAAGAAACGAAGGCAAAACCTTTCTTCTTTAAAAATCAGTCCCCCATAAATTACCCCTAAAAGCGGACTTAAACGCTTCACACTAATCATATATACCGCCTTCGTTTTGGTAATGGCAAGCACATGGAAAATGATCATTAAGGCTGTGAGCCCCCCAACGATTACCCCTATAAAAAAGTTTTTCTTACTGTACAAAACCGGGTGTTTAATGTATGAGGGAATAAAAAACAGTGCTAGCCCCAAATAATAAAAACAGCCAAAAAAAATGGGATTTGAATAAAGAATCGCCCTTTTGCCTAAGGCAGAGGTAATGGCATAGATGAAAGCTACCATAAGCATCAAAAACGAGCCCCTCTGCCGCCAGAATTCGTTTAAAAATGACCTAAACTGAAACCATCTGGAAGGTAAATAGAGGAGGTAGGTTCCTAAAACCACTAAAATAATGCCTATTATCCCCCATAAGTTTGGTTTTTCATTTAAGATAAACCAGCCAGTGAAGATAAGAAATACTGGGGTAAAAGAAAGGAGGGGAAGGCAGAGCGATAAGGGAGACTCTTTTAAAGCCTTCATGTAAAGCACTAAGGCCAAAAGCTCCAAGGGGTAGAGCAAACCGAGCGTTAACCAAAAAGGCGATTTAAGGGGTGGCCAAGGGATAAAAAACAAAAGAGGAAAAAGAAAAAGTGCCCCATAACCGATTCTTATGGCCCCCATTTGCCAAGCAGAAAGGTTTGCCAAGAACTTTTTGGTCAAGGCATCGGCACTAGCCAGACAAAAGGCCGATAGAAGGGCAAGCCAGAACCAAGACACTTAAATTACCATAAAAGGCCCGTTTTTAATTTACAAACTTCATTGTTAACATAAATGAGCTCTTTTATCAATTAATAAAACTACTTCTTAAACCATTTTTTGGTTCTGCATGGAAAACCCCTAGCTTTGAAATTTTTGTCTTAATTGTGTTAATCAGGGGTTATAGGGTTAAAAAATGCCATTTGTTCCTACTTTTTCTTTACCCATAAGTTTTTATTTTTGGGAGTTAACATATTAGCTTAAGCAGAACATTTTATTTATAGCTTGCTTTTATATTTAAAAAAAGTTAACTTTTACTTTATGAGCGTTTGGATTGGGGTCATTATCCTCGCTTTTGTTTTTACCTTCATTGTGGGGTTTCATGACGGATGCAATGTGATCGGGAGTGCCATTTGCTCTCGTTCTCTTTCCCCATCCTGCTCTCTACTTTTGGCAAGCATCTCAGAATTTTTGGGCCCCATTTTTTTAGGTACGGCCGTGGCAGTAACTATAGGTAAACAGATTATAGACCCTGGAATTCTTACCCCTTCCCAGAAGAGTATTTGCACGGTCCTTATTTTTACTGCTTTATTAAGTGCTACTTCTTGGAACATTATTACGTGGTGGATAGGTATTCCTTCAAGTTCTTCTCACGCCCTTATTGGCGGGCTTGTGGGGGCAGGTATTGGGGCTTACGGTGTTAAGGTTGTTAATTGGCATATTTTCCTAATCAAGGTAATTGGGGCAATGTTTGTAACCCCAATTTTTGCCTTTTTGTTAAGTTTTCTTATTATGAAATTAACCATCCTTTTTTTAAGTGGGGCCCCATCTCGTTTAAACATTGTATTTAAAAGACTGCATTTTTTAAGTGTTATGTGTTTGGGTGCCAGTCATGGAACAAACGATGCTCAAAAGTGTATGGGATTAGTGACTTTAATCTTAGTCATAAATGGAAAAATAACTTCGTTTCATGTTCCTTTATGGCTTGTTTTAGCTAGTGCTGGGAGTTTGGCCTTAGGGGTTTCCATGGGAGGTTGGAGAATTATAAAGACAATTGGGAAAATCACCTGTAAGCTTTCTCCAGTGCATTCCTTCAATGCCCAAATGGCAGCAAGCATTATTGTAATCATCTCTTCTCTCTTGGGTGGTGCTGTAAGTACAACCCAAGTCACCAATTCTTCGCTTGTGGGTGTTGGAGTGGCCTGGCGTTTTAGTAGTGTAAGATGGAATGTTGCTCGGGATATTGTCAATGCATGGTTAGTTACTATTCCGTTTACCATTTTACTTTCTGCCGTTATAATGTATGGCATAAAAATTATCTTTTTTGGGTAGACGATAATGGGACTTTTTGACTTTGTTGAGGTCAAAAGAAAGGACTTTTTTGGGACGCTTGTCAGGCAAGCAGAGATTACTTTAGAAGGAATTCGGGTTCTTAAACAATATATGGTAGAAAATTCTGTTTCTGAACAGGAAATAATGGAGGAGATAACCAACTTAGAAAACAAAGCCGATGAAATTAGAAGAATTTTGATAGATGACTTAAAACAAACCTTTATTACCCCCTTTGATAGGGAAGATATCTATGAGGTTTCTAGGGCTATTGACGATATTATAGACCATGCCTATGCTGCTATTATGGAAATGGAGGCCTATAGACTTATGCCCAACAGTTATCTTCAGTTTATGATTACTACCATATTCAATGGGGTTAAAAAATTGCGAGATGCGGTGCTTCATTTAGAGAGGCATCCCAATATTACTACCGAACACTGCATTCGGGCCAAAATTTTTATTAAACAAATGGATAATGTATATTGTGAAGCCATAAACGACCTTGTGGAAAGAAACAACCTTGCGTATATGTTTAAAATGAGAGAAATTTACAGACGTCTTTTCCAATTGGGCGAAAGTGTTACCAAGGCGGCTAACATCCTTACAGACGTAGTGCTCAAGATGATATAATTTCTCTAAAAATGTCTTAGTGATTAAGCGCTAGTAATATTTAGCTTTTATTCAGGTAATTGAGGTTTACTTCTGTTACATTAGTTAAATGGTTAAGTGAATCAGGCAGGTGAAAAAAAACTAAAAGGTGTGATTATTTGTTTTGGCATGATACGGTTTAAAGCAGAACATTTTGAATGGCTTATGTTTACTTGACAAGGATTATTTCTTATATTATAAATCCCTGCGTTGTTTGGAGGGAGGGATATGCGGACTTTTATGCTCAGAAAGGAAGACGTAAAAAGAAATTGGTATGTGGTTGATGCCGCAGGAAAAACTTTGGGAAGGCTAGCAACCGAGGTGGCCAAAAGGTTAATGGGGAAACATAAGCCGGTATATACCCCCCACGTGGATACAGGGGATTATATTGTGGTTGTTAATGCCGAGAAGATAAGACTTACAGGGAAAAAGTGGGAAAACAAGTGTTATTATCGGCATACTGGTTATATGGGGGGGTTAAAAGTCTTTACGGCCAAAAAACTTTGGGAACGCAAACCTGAGTCTCTTATTCAGTTGGCCGTAAAAAGAATGCTTCCTAAAAACAGATTGGGACGAAAAATGTTTAAAAAATTGAAGGTTTACGCAGGACCTAGCCATCCTCATCAGGCACAGCAACCAGCAAAATTAGAGATATAGGGTGAAGACAATGGCCGAAGAAAGATTCTATGCAACAGGAAAAAGAAAGAGTTCGGTAGCTAGGGTGTGGCTTGTTCCCGGAGGTTCTGGTAGCATTGTAGTGAATGGAAAGCCTTATGATGAATATTTTGAAAGAGAAACGGCCTTGATGATTATTCGCCAACCCTTAGAACTTACCCAAATGTTAAGCAAGTTTGATGTGATAGCTACGGTAAGGGGTGGTGGTAAAAGCGGTCAAGCTGAGGCCATTCGCCATGGAATTGCCAGGGCACTGGTGGAATATAACTCTGAGCTGAGACCTGTCTTAAAAAAGGCTGGCTTTTTGACTAGGGATGCCAGAGTAAAAGAGAGGAAGAAATACGGCTTGGCCGGAGCCAGAAGGGCCTTCCAGTTTTCTAAGCGTTAATTGGGTGTAAAATTGGTAAGAGTTGGTATTATTGGAGCAACAGGCTATACAGGGCTTGAGTTGCTTCGTATTCTTTTATGCCATCCTCAGGTCGAGATTGGTTTAGTTACTTCCCGCCAATTTGCCGGAAAGAAGTTGGCGGACCTATTTCCCTTTTTTGCTAAAAAGATAGACCTTGAGCTTGAGGTTTTTAATTTTAAAACCGCTGTTTCTAAAGCCGATATTTTTTTTGCGGCTTTACCCCATCAAGTATCAATGGAAATTGTGCCCTTACTTCTTGACAAAGGCAAACGAGTTATTGACCTAAGTGCGGATTTTAGATTGCGGGATAGCCTTACCTATGAAAGCTGGTATGGTCCTCACAAGGCAAAGGAGTATTTAAAAGAGGCCGTTTATGGATTGCCAGAACTTTATGCGGATCAAATTCGACAAGCCCGCCTTGTAGCCAACCCGGGTTGCTATCCTACAACAATAATCCTTGCCTTAGCCCCTCTTTTAAGGGCTGGCCTAATAGAGCCTCAAGGTATCATTATAGACGCCAAATCAGGCACAAGCGGGGCTGGAAGGGGACCAAAATTAACTACGCTATTTTGCGAAGTCAACGAAGATATGAAGGCGTATAAGGTAGCTGAGCATCGGCATATTCCTGAAATAGAACAAGAGTTAAGCCGTCTAGCCAATTCAGAAATAAAGGTTACCTTTGTTCCTCATCTAATTCCTATTTCAAGGGGGATGTTTACCACTATTTATGCCAAGCCCACTAAGGACATTTCCTCTCAAGAGGCATATCAAGTTCTAAAGGCATTTTATCAAAACAGGGTCTTTATTCAGGTATTGCCTCCTCCTCAAATTCCCCAAACGATTTATGTCAGGGGGACCAATGAATGCCATATAGGGGTGAAGATTGATTCTCGGACTGGTAGAATCATTTTGATGAGTGCCATTGATAATCTTGCCAAAGGGGCATCGGCTCAGGCCGTTCAAAACATGAATCTTATGCTTGGTCTTCCTGAGGAGACAGGCCTTAAGGCCCTGCCTGTATATCCTTAAACAATGGTTAGTTTGTTTTCCTTTATGAATCTGAAGTTGCCTTTTCCAGATAGATATACTGTGCTCAATTCTGATAGCAAAAGACGCAATATCCGCTGTATTTTGCAATATAAAGGGACGGCCTATAAGGGTTGGCAGGTGCAACCAGATGTCCTTACAATTCAAGGTGTGGTAGAGAAATGCCTTTATAAAATGACCAGGGAAAAAATAAGAGTGATTTCTAGCGGACGCACCGATGCCGGTGTTCATGCCTTAATGCAGGTGATCAACTTTTTTACCTCTGTGGAAATCCCTTCTTATGGTTTTTTAAGAGGATTAAATGCCCTTCTGCCCGAGGATATAAAGGTGATTTATGTAGATGAAGTAACCCATAGCTTTCACGCTAGATATTGTGCTAAAAGCAAGGTTTATACCTATGTTCTTTTTAATTCCAAGCTTCCTTCTCCTTTTTGGCATGAATATAGCCTGCGTGTTTTTCCAGAATTAGATCTTAAGGCCATGAAAATGGCCGTTTCATTTCTAGAAGGAGAGCACGACTTTTCTTCCTTTATGGGGGCGGGAAGCAGTGTTAAAACAAGGACTAGACATATCTACAGAATTGAAATTTTCACTGACGGTCCATTTGTATTTATAGAAATAGAGGCAAATGGATTCTTAAAACACATGGTCCGAAATATTGTAGGCACCTTGGTAGAAATAGGACACCATAAACGAAGACCTGAGGAGATGAATAGAATCCTTATGGCTTGTGACCGTTCTCTGGCTGGCCCTACAGCTCCAGCCCAAGGGCTGTTTCTAAAGGAAGTCAAGTATTAATTCCAAACACTTGGGGAAATTGTTGTCGCTTTGTGCTTGTATCCTGTAGCCTTGGGTAGGAAGATAAACTTTTTTCAGATGTCAAATTTGGGTTAGATCCCTTTCAATTTTTTCTATGAGGTGAGTCCCCAGCTAAGTTTGAGTAACTTGAATTTTTTTGATATAATACTGATCTGAAAAAATGCTTGCCGCTTTTAGCGGCTTCGTCCAAAATTATGTTAAAAGCTTGCTTAACTGACGGTGTCTACATTTTAGAAACAACTTGATTTATTATAATACAAGTGGCATTATTTGTATTATGAGCACGGACAAAAATGATAACAAAATAAAAATCTTAGTTATTGAAGATGATCCTGTAATTACTGAATTTTTGTGTACCGGCTTAAGGTATGAAGGTTATGAAGTAACGCCAAGGACTACTGGTAAGGCAGGGCTTGATGCTTTGCAGCAGGCCACATTTGACCTAATAATACTGGATGTCATGCTCCCAGACATTGATGGTTTTGAAGTCTGCCAGCACATCCGCAACCATGCATCAAATATCCCCATCCTCATGCTCACGGTTAAAAAGGCAATCTCCGATCGGGTGAGAGGCCTGGACAGTGGGGCCGACGATTACATGACAAAACCTTTCAGTTTCGACGAGCTCTTGGCCCGCATCCGGGCACTGCTACGCCGCAGCGGCAGGATCCACGAGAGCAAGAGATTGCAGGCCGGTGCCATCGTACTTGACCTGCAAACCCGGGAAGTTACCAAGGACGGTAAAAAAATTAATCTTACGCCAACGGAATTTGGCCTGCTAGAACTTTTCATGCGCCATCCGCACCGCGTTTTTACTAGAGAAACACTTCTGAACCGGGTATTAGGCTACGATTATGATGGGGGCACCAACATTATAGATGTTCATATAAGCCACCTCCGCAGCAAGCTTGGCGACCGACCACCGCGCCTGATCCGAACCATCTATGCCGTGGGCTATGCTTTTTACCCTGAGGAGACAAGCACATGAGGGCTTGGGACAAGCTTTCTCTGCGGGCACGGCTTGGCCTGCTCTACACTGTTCTGCTAGTTTTTTCTGTTGTTTTGGTGGGATGCTATTCTTACTGGAATATCTGGCAGTTGTTTATCAGCAACAAGAGCAGTCAGTTACGCGCCCGGGCAAAGCCCATCATAGAGCACTGGCTTATTGATAATGATCTAGCCAACTCAGATAATCCCCACTTGAAGCTTAATCCTCAAAAAGCCTTTATTTTGGCTCGCGATCTGACATCACGTGATACTGTGGCGATTGTTTTGAATCAAAAAGGAGATATAATTGCCAATGGCAAGCGCCTTCCTGAAGAACCGGAGGCTCCTACCCCTGACAAGCACTACTTGCGCAGGGCACTAGCCGGGGAAAATGAAGTTACCTACCGCAGCCAGGTAAACGGCAAACCTGTGCTCGTCCTGCTTATACCTCTTCGGCCACAGCCGGCAAGTCCACGGATCTTCGGGGTAATCCAAATGAGCACCTTGCTCACAGATATAAGAGAGATTCTCTTCCATCACGGGGCCATGTTAGTTTCCTTGGTGGCTATTATCTTGATTTTGGGAATTGGTACAGGCTTCTGGCTGATCGGAGCAAGCCTGAAGGATCTGCAGGTCCTTCTGGTAAGCTGTGACCAAATTAGCAAAGGGAACCTTTCCCAGAGGGTGTCCGTTAAGAATCACCGGGATGAGATCAGCCGATTGGCCGTTTCATTCAACCGAATGATCGAGAAACTTGAGGCTACATTTGCATCCCAACAGCGCTTTGTGGCCAATGCCGCTCATGAACTGATGACACCTCTTACGGGGCTGCGTGGTTCACTAGAAGTGCTGCTGCGTGGCGCCCAAGACGATCCTTCAGCAATGGCTCGACTTTCAAAGGGCATGTACAGAGAAGTAAATAGACTGATTAGGCTCTGTGAACAACTTCTAGGACTATCTCAACTGGAAAGTTCTTCCAATGTGAACAAGCAGCCTATTGTCTTGTCTGAATTCTTCAACGAATTTAAAGCCGATGCCCAGGTGCTCGCAGGCGGGCGTTCCTTGACTATTCAGCAAGGACCATGTGTAAAGGTATCCGCAGATCCCGATCTGCTGAAACAGATCCTGCTTAATCTTTTATCCAATGCCCTACGCTATTCTCCCTCTGAGACGCCCGTGGTCATTGGCTGGAAGCTTGTTGTAGGAGAGGTGGAAATCTGGGTTTCAGATCAGGGTCAGGGCATGGATGCAGAGACACTCTCGCACGCCTTTGAACCATTTTATCAAGGAAAAAACACAGTAGTATCAGGTGACAAGGGCATAGGATTGGGGTTGTCGCTGGCAAAGTCCATGGTTGAGGCCCAGGGAGGCATGATTCGGATTGAAAGTGAACCCGGCAAGGGAACAACAGTTTCTTTTACACTTCCTCTGAAATAATCTGCACTGCCAAAACAGCCTGCCTCAAGAATCTTAATCTTTTCTTAATCTTTCCTTTGAGACTTCTTAATCTTTCTTAACTATCCTTTATACTAAAAATAATGAAGGAGGTGCTTATGCAAAGACATTTCTGTAAGGTGGGCGAAGGGTTTCTAGTATTGATAATTGTTCTGCTTGCTACCGGTTGTGCTCCAGGTCCCCCACCACCCATCCCGCCCGGCCTATTTAGCGCAGGCATTGGCTGGATAGTGGTCGGTCTGCTTATATGGGGTGCTATTTTGCTATGGAAAAATCCCAATTCTACGAAGCCGAATAAAACAGATCAACTGACTGAGACCCTAAATGCCATCAATGAGCGTCTCACTGCCCTTGAAGAAAAAATGAATCAGCTAGAAAAAAACAAAGAACAATAATAAGGAGGATGTCATGAAAAAGGTTTTTCTTGTTTTTACCGTTATAACCCTTTCAATGCTTTTCTGTTTGGTGCCTTATTCCATGGCAGAGCAAAGCACTGTTCCACCACTGCTGGTACAGCAGCCTGTGGCTCAGCCCCTTCCTCCAGGAGTTTCGCCAGTAGGACCACCAGCACCAGGGACTCCACCAGGACCGCCAGTTCCCCCGCCTCCTCCTGGTCCAGGTATTGGTCAAACTATTCCTGTACAAACATTGCTGAACAACCTATCCACTGCTGTTACCACAGTTCAGAAGATTGGTAGCCAGCTTACACCTGGAAAGGTGTGGACAACGCAGGGACCCACCGGAGAGATTGAAATAAAGGCAGGGATACTGTATCAGGGAAGTGTTGTGGCCGTTTTACATTTTAGCCCACTGGATGGCAGTGTGCTTCCCCTTGGCATACACCCTCGCATCTACCAAAACACCTGTCAAATCCAAGCAGTTAAGGCCCGATTAACGACTATCATACATGAATTGAAGATTTTACCTGCGGCCGAATTCAGGGAGCCAGAAGTCAGCTGGGCCTTTCCTATTGCACTTGGCAGCACGATCGTTGCCCATTTGAAAGTCTATTACGATGGCATTCACATTGTTCCAGATTATCCGGCAAATCAGGAAATGAGATACTATGGTCAATAACATCCAGTCTACCCTAAAGGGAAACCTTTTAACGGTTGTGCTGCTGGTAGCGGCATTGGGGCTGGCGTATGTCCTTCGTCAGCCCCTTTGCCTGTTTCCAGCTATGGTGGATCGGAAAACAATTTCCACCTTAAGCGGACTGTTATTAATCACTACCGGGATTAAGGAAAGCGGCCTGTTTTATTTTTTTGCCTACCGGATTGCCCGGAAGATTGACAACGAACGCCTATTAGCGATGTTTCTTATTTTCTTTGCCACCATACTCTCCATGTTCGTGACAAATAATATTGCCTTGTTCATCGTCGTCCCATTAACATTAACCCTGCAACAAATTGTTGAAAGCGATTACAGCAAAATTATTATCTTTGAAGCCATTGCCGTAAATGTGGGTTCATCGCTGACACCAATAGGCAACTCTTGAATATCAGTGGGGTATTTCTTTCCATAGCTTTGTTAGAGAAATGATTCCGCTTGCTTCTATTATGTCTATTTGGTTGTTTGCCATGACTTTTCTCTGTTTCCCTTCAAGGAAAATAGAAATTGCCAACAACCATAACCATAATAATGTTGTGGATCGTGGACTATTCATCATATCTGCAATATTGCTGATCGTATTTATTTCCTCTACTGAATTGGGACTTGAGATATATTTTTCTACCGATTATTTTTTTAGTCATATTAATAACTCGCAGAAGCATATTTTGGAAATGCGATTGGGGTCTGATTCTTCTTTTCGTTGTCATTTTTGTTGATCTGGACCTTATCTGTCGGCTTAAAGCAGTAAATCATCTGCTTGCCATGCTGGATTTTAGCAATACTCGGACATTATTCCTTTCCGGTGCCTTATTTTCACAGGTCATTAGTAATGTTCCATCAGCAATTCTACTTACCAAGCATTCTACCAATTTCAAGATGATTGCCTATGGAGTCAACATTGGCGGAAACGGATTACTGATTGGGTCCTTTGCCAATTTGATCGCTGTGCGTTTTTCTAATAAGAAACTTACTTTTTGTTTCATATTTACTCATTACCTTATTTTATAATCACTCTGATTTCATTTTACTATTTTCTACATTGAGCGATTTTCGGATTTATCTAAGATGAAAGGTGCCAGCACCCCTAAGGGGCTGGACAATTATCCTCATACTTGCTCTTCCTTCTTTTAATGGTGTAATGTTCCCTCCAAGGTGCAGGATACCACTGCCCTTAATTTCCCAAATCCAAGTTGTGGAAGTAAGAAATCTCCTATTTTAAGCAGGACCATAATTTCCTTCTGGTTGAGGATAATTTTCTGGAATAAAGGCTCTGCAAGGTAATGGAATTTGTGGAGGGTAAAATCTAAAAAATTGATACGAGACAGGATCACTTTAGGTAAGTTTTGGTAGATAAGTTGTTCGCCAAAAGCAAGTTAACCAATGGCTTTTTTAAATATTTCCAACTCCCTTCAGTTGTTTGCCCAATATTGGCATCAGCAATAGAATCTGCAAGTATTTTTTGCAGAGGTTTCTAATCCGTATATTTATCGGCTACAGAACTGGCACCAAAGCTGTCTGGCTTGATCTGCGCCGTATAGCCGGAGGAGTTAATCCAAGCCACAACTTCTTGAATGAGCTCCTTGGTTTTTCCGTGATTGCCTACATCGGAATGAATTTCTATTTCTACCTTTGCAAGTCCAGCCTTTTTAAGTAAGTCATCCAATTTGGCTGCGGTGGCTAGACTTAAGGCGGTTTCATGATAGATGGCTGCTTGGAGACTATAGCGTCCTACTTCACTCCGCCTTCGGCTGTAAAAATATATTCCTCCCTTCCCAATGCGGTAAAGGATAATAACAGTGACATAAATCAAATAATCTGTATGCCGTTTGGAGTCCGTGCCTACAATAAGACGACACCCGTTTTCCTTCCTTAAGGCCTCGCCGATGATATCAACAATTTCCTCAAGCCTTAAGGCCCCTCGTGAAGGGCTGAAGAAAATGTCTTTAATCTTTATTTCTTTTTTAGAAACCATTTTGGCTACAATTGTGCGATTCTTTTTTTAAAATGTCAAGATATTCACTTCTAATTCTGTTGCGGGGTTTCTTTTAGAGCAAAAAGCGGATTTGAGGCTTCTAATTTTGTTCTTTAGGTGTTTAAATACAAAGGAAGCTAAATGGCCCAAACTTTATTTAAAAACAATCTGAATGACAGGGGCTTTTATTCTTTCAGACTTGCACTTGGGACATCGGGAAGGGCGGGTTAATCTTGTCCTTTTGCTAAATCTAAAGCCGCACTTTTGACACCTGGCTGGAAATAACAAGATTTTTTGAGAAGAAGGAAGCGATTTTTTGATATGATTTAAATCATCTAAGATGATATTGACTTTTACTCCAAGTACTTCGGCCAGTTCATATATTGAAAGGGGTCTTTGTTTAAGCATTTCTCCAATTTCCTGTCTGCGTGTTTTGGTAACCATTAGTCATTCCTAGAAAAAAATTTTTTTATTTTTTTTGTTTTGTTATGCAACTACTGAGACTAATAAGCAATGTTCTCAACCAGGGTAATGGCAGGTTGAAACTTTATAAAACTTTAGTCATTATTTTATAGCCTTTGAAGCCGTAGTGACTGCCTGAAATAATTGTCAAAAACAAAGTAGCGTAGATGCCTATTGGAACTAACATTTGGAATGAACTAAAATGTATTTGAACGTTTATCAAAACAATGAAAACAGTTAGTATTTGTGTTACCGTAGTGGCTTTTCCTAAGAGAGAAGGTTTGACTTCAAAGGAAATATTGAACAGAAAAAAGAGTAATACCCCTAGAAGGATGAATACGTCTCTACTTAAGACCACTACCGCGAGCCATGAAGGGATATAACGATACCAAGCCAGCAGCACAAAGGCTGAAGATAATAAAAGTTTATCGGCAATGGGGTCAAGACAGGCGCCTAAGCTGCTTTTTTGATTTAAGCGTCTGGCCAAAAAGCCGTCAATTCCATCTGTTATTCCTGCCATCAGAAAAGTGACTGTAGCTATTCCTAAATGACGATTCATGAAACAAATAATAAATATAGGCGTAAGTAACAATCTTAAAAAGGTAAAAAAATTGGGCCAAGACATTTGCCTTACTCCGATATCCGAGACAGTTCTATAACATGTCCTCTTAATTTTACACTAAAACCAAGTTCTACAAGTTGGTTTATTAATTCAGAGATAGAGCCCAAGAATTCTCCTTCATAAGTAATTTTTTTATTTGATAGCTCTTCAGGATATAGGTTTGAAATGCCTTCAATTTTTAACAACCTTTGCCACACATCAAAGATATCTTTATATCCGCTGGGTTGTCTCAATACGACATGAAAAGAACAAAATTTGTTTGTCCTTTTATTTAGCCAAGAAGAAAGGCTTGGAACAATATGATAGCCTATTTGTTGGATTTTAGCCAAAGAGAATTGGAGGATATCCTCTATTTCTGCCCTTTTGAGATAAGGTTTTAAGTGGGTTTGATATATGGTCTCCTGGGAGATAGAATCCATAAGCTCAGCATCGAATTGAAGAAGGCATCCCTCAGAATTATTTGCTTCGGTGTTTATTTTAACACTCAGATAAAATAACAAAGGAATTCCTTGATCTAAAAGGAAGTCTTCAATTTTTTCGGCCTTTAAAGCCTCATCATAAACCGGGGTTAAATTGAAAAGAAGAAAAAACTTTTTTAAAAAAGAGAGTGTTTGAGCCTTTATATCAATGTCGTCAGGTAAATCCAAAAAGATAAGGATTTTGTCCTTATCCCCAATATGAAGGATGCCCCTTTTTTGAAGAAACAAGGCTAATCTTGCCCAATATGGCTTAATCTCTACTTGAATTTGACAGACATTGCTTGACTCATTTTCATCCACTATCCGATATTCGTTTATAAAATCAAAGGGGTTTAATTGGCTTACGATATCTTGAGGATAAGGGGTAACCAAATTTATAAGCCTTAACATAGCATCTTCTAAGGCCAGGTTTTTAGCCATGTCCTCCGCCTTGACTAAATCGTCTTTGAAACAGGTTTTCCCTATTCCCATTACCGTCTCTGAAGCCCTGATAGATACAGGGAAGGACAATATAAGTAATAACATCAATATAAATTTAGCCTTTAAGCCACTTTTTAACCACATTTTCTATAGTTCCTTTCTCATCAGGTTTAAACCAAAGAACCTCTTTGTCCTTACGCCACCAAGTTAATTGCCGTTTGGCATAATGTCGGGTATCCCTTTTTAATAATTCCTTGGTTTCTTCATAGCTATATTTGCCTTCTAAAAAATCAATTACATGCCGATACCCTATGGCTTGCATAGATTTTAACTCGGGATTGTAACCCATTTTTAAAAGTGTTTTAACTTCAGAAACCAGACCTTGGGCAAACATTTCCTCTACTCTCTGATTGATCCTTTGGTATAAGGCCTCCCTTGGAAGATAGAGGCAAATTTTTAAGTAATGATAACGTTTGTTTCGAAAACGATGTTTTTTCTGATGCCAAGAAATTGGCTTGCCAGTAAGTTTGTAAATTTCGATTGCCCTGATAATTCGAACTGTATCATGAGGAGAGACCTTTTCTGCAAGTTCAGGGTCAATTTCCTTTAAATAATTGTGAAGGTAAACCACTCCTCTTTCCTGGACCATTTGTTTTAATTCCTGTCTTAGTTTATCATCAGGGTCAGGGGCAGGGAAGATACCTTGGGTTAAGACCTTAATATAAAGCATTGTTCCGCCTACAACCAAAGGTAATTTCCCTCTTTCACAAATTTTTTTGATAACTTGATCTGCATCCGATTGGAATTGGGCTGCATTGTAATCCTCGTTCGGATTTTTTATGTCAATGAGGTGATGAGGGACAATGCTCCTTTCTTCGGCGGTAGGCTTGGCAGTTCCTATGTCCATGTAGCGATAAATTTGCATAGAATCGGCATTGACGATCTCGGCCTCAAACTTTTGGGCTAGACTCAAAGAAAGAGAGGTCTTACCAACCCCTGTAGGTCCAGTGAGGATTACAATCTTGATTTTATTCTCTGACATAGACATCTTAGATTTTAAAGCATGAGCCTTAAAAGGCGTCAACCCCTTGCCCTTGCCTCTGGAGATAGGCTGCCCTATAATATACATTTATGTTCATTTTTAGAAAACGACCTAAAAAAGTTGGTTTGGCCTTAGGAGCAGGTGCTGCCAGAGGATGGGCTCATATCGGAGTTATTCAGGCCTTGAGGGAGGCCGAAATTCCTATAAACATCGTGGTGGGCACAAGTATCGGTGCCTTTGTAGGTGCATTTCTGGCCGCTGACCAACTTAAAGATTTAGAAAGATTGGCCTTAAATTTAGATTGGAAAGATGTAATCGGATTTCTTGATTTTACTTTACCTAAATCAGGTCTTATTGATGGTAAAAAAGTTACTGATTTTTTAACTCAACATTTATCTCAGAAAACTATAGAAGAGCTTCCTTTGCCATTTGCAGCCGTGGCAACGGATATCATTACTGGGAAGGAGGTAGTGTTAAACGCAGGGGATATTATAGAAGCGGTTAGAGCAAGTATTGCCATCCCTGGGATTTTTACCCCTGTCCAAATGGGTGAAACCTTTCTTGTTGATGGAGGAGTAGTGAATCCAGTCCCTGTAAATGTAGCGAAAGACCTAGGAAGTGAATTTGTCATAGCAGTGGATTTAAACACCCATATAATTACTCCTGCCATGAAAAAAGTAAAAAAACAAAGGCATTCACAGACAGAAAAATCGCAGCCGCTTAATTTGAATCAAATAAAAGAAAAAATTAAAGCCCTACCATATTTAAGAAAGTGGGTTTCTGAAGAACCCATTCCTAACATATTTGATGTGATTTTGACTTCCATCTATGTTATGGAACAGGAAATAACCACTTATAAATTAAGCCTTTATAAACCAGATGTGATCATTAAACCTCAAGTAGGATATATTGGATTTATGGACTTTCATAAGGCAGCTGAGGCCATTGCTGAAGGATATCGAGCTACAATGGAAAGAATTGTCCAGATTAAATCCGCAATTGGTCTTAGGACTTAAATAGTGAATAGTTGATGGTTAATAGTGGATAGCAACTCATATTCACACATTCGCCCCTCTACTCATTCATCCATAAGCTGAGCCGTTACTGTTATTTGAGATGGACATTTGTTTTGTTTTTAGGTAAAAGAAGAAATATGGAAGGATTGATTCAAGTTTATACCGGGAATGGAAAGGGTAAAACGACGGCTGCTTTAGGGTTGGTTGTGAGGGCAGCCGGTTCTGGACTTAGGTCTTTTGTAGGACAGTTTTTAAAAACAAAAAAAACGAGTGAATATATAGCCTTATCTAGGTTTCAAGACTTAATTACTATAGAACCATTTGGACGGGGAAGGTTTGTGAGGCAAATTACCCCTGAGGATAAAGAATTGGCCCAAAGGGGGTGGGAAAGGTGTTTACAGGTTCTGGGCACTAACGATTATGATATTATAGTGATGGATGAACTTAATGTAGCCTTGCACTTGGGACTTTTGCCCATCCGGGAAATTTTAAAAGGTTTGGAAAAAAGGAGTACCAAGGTAGAGATAATAATTACTGGCCGTTGGGCACCAAAGGAATTGATAGAAATGGCAGATTTGGTTACCGAAATGAGAGAAATAAAACATTATTATCGCCAAGGAATAAAGGCCAGAAGGGGCATAGAGTATTAGAATGATTAGTAAAAAAAGCCATATTTACAAATCCTTATGTAAAGGTTTTTTAAGCCTAAGTGATCATCTGGCCACTATAAGGAGCATCCTTGCGAATGAAAGGACCCTTTTATCTTATATTCGCACCGCTTTGACCCTTTTTGTAGCCGGGGTTTCGTTTATCAAATTTTTTGGGATGTTGTTATTAACTATCATTGGTTGGGGATTCATTTTTGTTGGTTTCGTAACGCTCATAGTGGGCATTATAAAATACAAAAATATGAAAGTCCTTATCCAAAGAGAGGAAATAGAAGTATTGCTTTGTAAAAAAGAGGTCAATGGGGATTAAATTTTAGAGGGAAAGGCAATGAAAATCTTAAAAATATCTGTGGGGGGACTTTCTTTTGAAGAGGCCCAAAATTTGGCCACAAAAGAGGCTCAGAACCATTTAAAAGATCCAATTCTTTTAAGTTGGCTAAATCGAAAAACAGGAAGGCACTTTCCTAATGTTGAATGTTGTGGGGATGAATGCAAGACTTCTTGGGAAATTTATGCCGAATCCCGAGGTGGAAATGTGAGAGTAGAAGTAGGGCAGGATTATATCTTCATCTTTGGAGAAGGAAATTTTTAAAAAATATTTTATTTTCCTTTGCCCCTTAAGTTTTCTTTTTCTGTTGCTAAAGTAAAGAAATCCTATTAAAATGCGTATAAAACTCATGAGGAGTAAAACCAATGAATAAAATTCTCATCCTTGATTTTGGTTCTCAATATACCCAACTTATTGCTAGACGGATTAGAGAACTTGGTATATATTCAGAAATTCATCCTTTTAATCTATCTTTGACCGAGATCAAACGTTTTTCCCCGGACGGAATTGTCCTTTCAGGAGGGCCCGCAAGTGTGTTGGAAGAAGGGTCGCCTAAATGTGAGGTTGATATATTTGACCTAGGAGTGCCTGTTCTTGGGATTTGTTATGGAATGCAACTCATGGCCCTTTTGCTTGGAGGGGAAGTTGAAAGGGGAGAAAGGAGGGAATATGGTCCAGCCGATATATTTGTTTTGAAGGAATCCCTGCTCTTTAAAGATTTTCCTTTAAAGGGCCCGGTTCGGGTGTGGATGAGTCATGGGGATAGGATCAGACAGGTACCGCCTGGCTTTGAAGTTATGGCTAAAAGCGAAGGGTCCCCAATCGCGGCTATGGCTGATGAAAAAAGGCGTTTTTATGGACTTCAATTTCACCCTGAAGTGGTTCATACCCCTCAAGGTAAGAAAATATTGGCCAATTTTTTGTTTGAGGTTTGTCATCTTAAGCCTGATTGGGATATGGGGTCTTTTGTAGAGCAAACCATCCCTAGAATCAAAGAGCAGGTGGGAAAAAACAAGGTTGTATGCGCCTTAAGCGGAGGGGTGGATTCTTCGGTAGTGGCTGCTCTTTTGAATAAGGCCATTGGGAAACAGCTTCATGCCATCTTTGTCAATAACGGCCTGTTGCGAGCCCAGGAGGCAGAAGAGGTCAAGAAGGTTTTTACAGAAATTGTGCCCTTAGAAAATTTTTACTATGTAGATGCTGAAAACAGGTTTTTGTCTGCCCTCAAGGGGGTAACTGACCCTGAGGAAAAGCGAAGGGTGATTGGACACCTTTTCATTAAAATCTTTGAAGAGGAGGCCCAAAAGATTGGCAGGGTGGAATTTTTAGCGCAAGGGACGCTTTATCCAGATGTCATTGAAAGCGTGTCCTTTAAAGGGCCTTCGGCTACCATTAAATCACATCATAACGTAGGTGGGTTACCTGAAAAGATGCAGCTTAAGCTAATTGAACCTCTCAGAGAGCTTTTCAAAGATGAGGTAAGAGAATTGGCCAAGGAAATTGGCTTGCCAGAAT
Source organism: Candidatus Desulfofervidaceae bacterium (assembly GCA_027038965.1). Classification (GTDB taxonomy): domain Bacteria; phylum Desulfobacterota; class Desulfofervidia; order Desulfofervidales; family Desulfofervidaceae; genus JAGHCL01. The sequence continues at coordinate 72,216 of JALWFG010000015.1, forward strand.
TTATCATTAAAAGACAACCCTTTCCGGGACCAGGGCTGGCAATACGTATTATAGGCGAGGTGACCAGAGAGCGGCTCTCCATTTTAAGGGCGGCCGATAGGATTGTCACAGAAGAGATGCAAAAGGCAGGTTGGTACGATAAAGTTTGGCAGTCTTTTGCAGTGCTTTTACCCATCAAAACCGTAGGTGTTATGGGAGATGAACGTACCTATGAGCATGTAGTTGCCTTAAGAGTGGTAGAAAGCAGCGATGGTATGACGGCCGACTGGGTAAAGTTGCCTCCAGAACTGCTTGCTCGCATCTCTAGCCGCATTACAGGCGAAGTGAAAGGAGTCAACCGAGTAGTTTACGATATCTCTTCTAAACCCCCGAGCACAATTGAATGGGAGTAATTTTTTAAGGCTCTGAAATTTTATTTCCAAATTCGCAATCTTCCTACGAAAATCTTTTTACTATCATTGCACCCAAAACCTCCTTGTTTTAAACAAAGGCATGTGCTAGTATCCTAATGTCTAAAGGTGGAATGTCCGAATAAGAAATTATTCCAAAGAGGAGCTTGCTAATGGCTGATTTTGTTCATCTTCACCTTCATACTCAGTATAGCCTTCTGGATGGGGCCATTAGACTTAAGGATTTAATGGAACAGGCCAAATTGTTTGAACTTCCTGCAGTCGCAATGACAGACCATGGCAATCTATTTGGGGTCCTTGAATTCTACGAATTGGCCCATAGTTATGGGATCAAGCCTATTATTGGTTGTGAGGTCTATTTGGCCAAGGACCACAAAAAAAAGGCCGGCAAAGAAAAACTTCATCACTTGGTGCTTCTTGCCAAGAACGAGATAGGATACCGCAACTTACTGAAGTTAGTAAGCATCTCTTACATGGAGGGATTTTATTATAAACCAAGGTTGGACAAAAATCTTCTGGCTCAATATAGTCAGGGCCTTATTGCCTTAAGTGCTTGTTTGCATGGAGAACTGCCAGATTTAATCCTTCAGGGTAACGAAACTACCGCTGAAAAGACCCTCAAGGAATATCTTGATATCTTTGGGAAGGGGAATTTTTACCTTGAAATCCAGACAAATGGCATTCCTGAACAGGAGGTGGCCAATAAGGGGTTAATAAAATTGGCTAAAAGATATGATATTCCTTTGGTGGCTACTAATGACTGCCATTACCTAAGGAAGGAAGATGCCTTTGCCCATGAGATTCTTCTTTGCATTCAAACAGGAAAAAATATTCATGACAAAAACAGAATGCGGTTTTCTACAGATGAATTTTATTTCAAAAGCCCTGAGGAAATGAAGCTGGCCTTTAAAGAGGTGCCTGAGGCCATAAAAAATACCCTAGAAGTGGCCGAGAAATGTAATCTTGAAATCCCTATGGGCAGTTATCATTTTCCCATTTTTCCAGTGCCTGAAGGAGAAACTTTGGAGTCCTATCTAAGAAATCAGGCCTATGAGGGATTGAAAAGAAAGCTTAAGCAGGGGAAGGTAAGGCCTGAGTTACACTCCACTTATTTTGACCGCCTTGAGTATGAGCTCAAGGTCATTTGTGAAATGGGCTTTGCGGGCTATTTTCTCATTGTGGCTGACTTTATAGGCTATGCCAAAAAAAAGGGTATTCCAGTGGGACCTGGAAGGGGCTCAGCGGCAGGTAGCTTAGTAGCTTATGCCTTAAATATTACCGAAATAGACCCCTTGCCTTATGGTCTTCTCTTTGAGAGGTTTTTGAATCCTGAAAGAAAAAGTATGCCTGATATAGATACCGACATTTGTATGGCTAGAAGGGAGGAGGTGCTCAAATATGTAAGTAAAAAGTATGGTGGCAAGGAGCATGTCGCCCAAATTATCACCTTTGGAAAAATGCAGGCCCGAGCTGTGGTAAGGGATGTGGGACGGGCCTTAGATATGAGTTATCCAGAGGTAGATAGAATTGCCAAACTGATTCCTCCAGTGATGAATATCACCCTAAAAGAGGCCATTGCTGCTGAACCAAGGCTTAGAGAATTGGCCGAATCCGATGCCAAGGTAAAACAGCTTCTAGAAATTGCTCAAGCCCTTGAGGGATTGCCCCGTCACGCCTCTACCCATGCTGCGGGTGTAGTGATTTCTGATGATAAGCCCTTGGCCTATTACTTGCCTCTCTATCGGGGGACCAAGGGTGAAGTAGTTACTCAGTTTGATATGAAGGGTGTAGAAAAGGTTGGTCTTATAAAATTTGATTTTTTAGGATTAAAAACCCTTACTGTAATTCAAAAGGCCCTTGATTTGATAAAGAAACATCGGGGAGAGAAAATAGACCTTTCTCAGATCCCTTTGGATGATAAGCCTACTTACACCCTTCTTTGTAAAGGCGATACGGCTGGGGTATTCCAACTTGAAAGTTCAGGTATGCAAGAGCTTTTGCGAAGGCTTAAACCCAGTTGTTTTGAAGACCTTATTGCCCTGATTGCCCTTTATCGTCCTGGTCCTTTGGAAAGTGGGATGGTAAATGACTTTATTGAATGCAAACACGGTAAAAGGGCCATTCAATATCCCTTGCCTCAACTAGAGCCCATTTTGAAAGAGACCTATGGGGTGATTTTGTATCAAGAACAAGTAATGCGTATTGCTGTTGAACTGGCGGGATATACCCTGGGACAGGCGGACATCCTTCGCAAGGCCATGGGGAAAAAGAAGCCTGAACTAATGGCGGCCGAAAAGAGCCGATTTATCAAAGGGGCGGTTAAAAATGGAGTTTCCCGAGAGAAGGCCGAGCTTATCTTCGATAAAATCGAAAAATTTGCGGGTTATGGCTTTAACAAATCTCATTCTACTGCCTATGCCCTTATTGCCTATCGGACCGCCTATCTCAAAACTCATTACCCCCTTGAGTTTATGGCCGCCCTTCTTACCTGCGAGATGAGCTCGATGGACGAAGTAGTAAAATACATAATTGAAAGTAAGCAAAAGGGGATTGAAATTTTGCCTCCAGATATTAACAAAAGTGAGCTTGATTTCACAGTAGAAGATGGAAAGATTAGATTTAGCCTTGCAGCTATCAAAAATGTAGGCACGGCCGCGGTTCCTTATATCTTGAAAGAACGTTCCAAAGGACCGTTTAAGTCCTTTACAGACTTTTGTGAACGAATAGATTCTCAAAAGGTGAACAAAAGGGTGATTGAAGGTTTAATTAAGGCAGGGGCCTTTGATTCTTTGGGGTATAAAAGAGCAGGGCTTATGTTTGCTTTAGGGGAAGTTTTAGAAAAATCTCAAGTGAAACATAAGAGAAACGGGGCTATGCAGGCCTCGCTCTTTTCTTTGGGAAAGGCTCAAGAAGAGCAAAAAGAAGAATTACCAGAGGTAGAGGAGTGGAGCGAAGATATAAAATTACGTTATGAAAAAGAGGCCTTGGGATTCTATCTTTCAGGACACCCCTTAAAGGGATATGAGAAGACCCTTGAAGAATTGAGCAATACAGATACAGAAAATATTAAAGAACTGGTAGATCGAACTCCGGTTATGTTGGGAGGGATAATTGCTGGCTTAAAAGAGACCAATTCTCGGAAGGGCGAAAGGATGGCCTTCATTACCCTTGAAGACCTTAAAGGTAAGATTGAAGTTATTGTCTTTAGTAACCTCTATCAAGAGGTCAGGGAATATTTAAATTCAGATCAGCCTTTGTTTATTGCGGGGCAGGTGAGCAAGGATGAAAATAATACCAAGGTTATTGCTAACAAAATTTGCTTTTTGGCTGAGGCCAAAGAGAAACTAAAATTTTTAACAAAACAAACCGATTCAACTTCCGCTCAAAGGGATTATAGACCCCAGGCAGGAGCTAATAGAACAAAGAGACGAAGCAACAACAAAAACTTGGTGTTTATCACCCTCCGAGAGGGGGATTTAAATAGAAGCCATTTATTAAAATTGAAAAATGTCTTATCCAGACATCACGGGACTTGTCCTGTATTTTTGCGTTTGCATCCAAGTGGGACACTGGTCCGCCTTCCAGCCCATCTAAGGGTAAATCTCTCCAACATTTTTATAAGCAATGTAAATGATATTTTAGGTTACGAAGCCATAAAAGTAGTTGATAGTTGATGGTGACTAAATGAAGGCGAATTTACATACTTTAAAAAGGAGGTTTTACCGCAATTGGTGTCTTACTGATTTGGTCTCATTTTCAGTCATAGTAAAAGAAACCGACCTTTTTATTCAGGCTCAAAGGGATTTGAAAAATGAGGCCAGGGAAATTGTTTTTAAATATCGCGCCCAATTAGAAAAATATATTGATTTTCACCCCTTATTTGAAAAAAGCCTTCTCCCCTTGCCTTATGACCAATTTGCCCCTAAAATAGTGCGGCAGATGTTAAAGGCAGCTCAGGAGACAGGAGTTGGCCCGATGGCGGCCGTGGCCGGGGCCATGGCCCAAGCCGTAGGAGAGGAGCTAAGTTGTTTGTCAGAGGAGATTATTATTGAAAATGGAGGCGACATTTTTTTAGATATCAAAAGACCAGTCAAGGTGGCAATTTATGCAGGTTGTTCTCCCTTTAGTGGGAAAATTGGTTTGAGGGTATTGCCCTACATAAGGGCAGTATGCACCTCTTCAGCCAAAATAGGGCATTCTTTCAGTAAAGGTAATGCCGATGCCGTTACCGTAGTAGGGCAGGATGCCGCTTTGGCCGATGCTGCCGCTACGGCTATTGGCAATGTGGTAAAAAGCAAAGAGGATTTTTCTCAGGCCATTGCAATGGCTAAAGAAATCCAAGGGATTGATGGTTTATTAGTTATTTTGGGGGACCACTTGGCTATATGGGGGAAAATAGAATTGATAAAATTGTGATGGAGGGCTTATGGAAGTATTGTGGGCACCATGGCGTATGGAATACATTTTAGGGGAAAAAGAGAAGGAATGTATCTTTTGTGTTCATAAGCGTCAGGGAACGGATGAAGAAAATCTTGTTCTTTATAAAGGCCGGTTGACTGGGGTAATGATGAATAAATTTCCTTATAACAATGGCCACTTACTTGTTTTCCCTATTAGACATGTATTTTGTTTAGATGAATTGAACCCAGAGGAAATGACTGACTTAATGCTTAAAATCAGGGCCTCCATTTCTTTCCTTAAAAAGGAGATGAACCCGGATGGATTTAATGTGGGGCTAAATATTGGTAAGGTGGCCGGGGCTGGGGTGGAACAACATTTGCACTTTCATATTGTGCCCCGATGGGTAGGAGATACCAGTTTTATGACCATTTTGGGAGAAGTAAGGGTAATTCCGGAGCATCTCAAGGCAACTTATAGGAGATTGCGTCCATATTACGACCAACTATTAAAAGAGGAGGGTTAAATGCGTTGGATCAAGGCCATTTTCTGGACTTTGATACTGGTCATTGTGGTTACTTTTGTGGTTCAGAATCTTCAGTCCATGAATCAGACAATATATCTGAACTTTGATTTCTATTTTCTTTCCTTTTCTACAGCCATTCCCTTATACATGTTAACAATGGGTGTTTTTCTCTTAGGAGTGCTTTTTGGAGTTGGATATACCTTTAAGGCCTGGCTGGCAAAGGTAGCTGAAGTTAGAAAGAAATCCAAGGAGATAAAACAGCTTAAAAAGGAACTTGATGACCTTCGCAATCTTCCTTTGACAGAAGGGCAGAAAGATTTGGCCTCTTCAGAACAAACTTCAGGATAATTAAATGTTTCACCTATCTTCTGAAATAATTTCTGTCCTTTTGGTTATAACCTTAATTTCCTTTTTTATAGGCCTTTTTTGGGGAAAATATCTGGGTTCTAGACCTGAGAAAAGGGCTAAAGAAAGTCAAGTTGCCTTTCTGGATGGCTTTCGATATATGCTTTCCAATGAGCCAGACAGGGCCATTGAATCATTTATGAAGGCCGTCCGTTTAGATACCGACACTATTGAAACCTACTTTGCCCTGGCCAATTTATTTAGAGACAAGGGAGAAATTGAGAGGGCCATTCGCATTCATCAAAGCATTATCACCCGACCTCATCTAGATCAAAACATTCGCCTTCAGGCCCTGTATGACTTGGCTATGGACTACAAAAAGGGTGGCTTTCTGGATCGGGCCATTAAGACATTTAAAGAGGTCATTCGGCGGGCTCCTCATAAACAAGAGGCCTATTTGGAACTGGCAGAAATTTATCAAATGTTAAAGGATTGGAACTCGGCTTCAGAAATAATTGAAAAATTAGCCAAAATTACTAAACAAGATTATAGTTTGACACTGGCCCATTTCCAAACAGAAGAGGGGAAAAGACTTGAATTAGAGGCAGAGCGAGTCCTAGAGACAGAACAGGGTTCAGAAGCAAGACAAAGGGCCCTTGAAAAAATAGAAGAGGCAGCCCAGTGTTATAAAAAAGCCTTAAAAATTAATGAACAATGTATTGATGCCTACCTACATTTAGGAGATTTGCATTTAAAAAGGGGGGAAATTAAAAATGCCCTCAAAATATGGCTTAAGGCAATCAAGATAGCTCCAGATTATAGTTTTTTGATTTTTTCCCGCTTAGAAAAACATCTGCCTCAATTTAAAGAGCATAAATTTTTCAAAAAATTTATCAAAGAGTTAGAAAAAAATGAGGGCCTGAATGTCTTTTCTTTAATTTTTCTGGCCAAATATTATTTGGACGAAAATCAACTTCAAAAGGCAGAAGAATATCTTTTAAACGCCTCAAAAATCAATTCTTCCATCAATATTCAAAAGCTTCTGGCTCAGGTTTATTTAAAAGAAGGAAAGAACACCCAGGCGGCTCAAATCCTGGAAAAAATTTCCCATGAAGTTTTCTCCCAAAACATTTACCAATGCCAAGAATGTGGATACGAGGCCTCAGAGTTATCTTGGAAATGTCCTCAATGTCAAAAATGGGATACCATGAAATTAAAATTTTAGATGAGAAGATTAAACTAATTAGTCGTCCCTGAAAAACTCTGTTTTAGCTTCCAGCTAGTCCCAATTGTCTTTCATGTTGCTTATTTAAGACCAGGACAAAAAGAACAAATAAAAACCCTGCTACCTTCCGCATCCATTTTTTGAAGTTAAAGGCAGCAGCTGCTAGCATCAAATTGATGCTATCTCCTATACTCCCTTTAAGATAATTCCTAATAA
>JALWFG010000016.1 GCA_027038965.1 Candidatus Desulfofervidaceae bacterium
TGCCGTATATCAGGGCCTCAATCACCTGCCGTATGGCCGGGACAAACGTCTTGGCCAGCGAGGCGCTGACGGCCAGAGTATTGTGTGCCTGAAGCTGGGCCGCCGTTTTGGCCAGAATGTAGGCATCGGGGTTGTTCGAATACTCCGCCAGCACATCCTGACTGGCGTTGTTCAGCACATTGACCATCACGGCCTGCCGCAGGAGGTCAAGACTGGTCCCGCTGGCGTTCAGATATCTCTGGGCAGCGGTCTGAAACCTGTCCATCACATTGCTGATTGTCCAGGAGGACACTCCGCCTGCCGTGGCAAACCCCGCATCCCCCATCACACGGTAGGCATACTGTTTTCTGATTGTGTTCATGTCATTTATGAGGTCTGTCTTTATTCTATTGTAGTCGCTGCTGCACACAACGTGTGTTCTTTCACCTGTAGGTCTAATGTAGATGGTGTAGAGTGCCCCGCTTGTGTTTTGTAAAGTGTCATGCCCGATTATGTCGTCGTCCTTTTCCAGAGCAAATTCGCTGATGTCGCCGTGCAAAATAGCAGGGATAACGCAGTCAACGATGTAGAAGTGCCAGTTTGCAGCCGTCCTGGGAGAATAGGTGGCCACATGGGAAACATCGGCCAGGGAGAGAAGCCCAAAGCCGTAGCCTGACTGTGTATATGATAGAGAAGGCACGGAGAAGAATGTGTCGGCCGCCTTCGCAATGCCCTCCTCAGCGGTGGTGGTGATGGAGGCCAGTTTGGCCAGACCGGCAGGGACATCTGAAATCAGCCCATCGGTGTTCAGAATCTCATCATGAACATTGACATCAAGAGGAGTGCGGAAGACCAGGCCGTAAACGACCACCGCCGCAAGCAGCCATGCAGCAAAGATTCTCCACCCGGACACACCCCTTGCATGGGCAAAGGCGGCCCGTATAAGGGCCCCAAACCCGCCGAACATAATCATCATGGACAGAAAGGTTTTGTAATCGCCGCTGGTGCGCATGTTGGCCACGGACTGAAGAATGCCCCGGATCAGGTCCCCGTTCCCAAAGGTGTGGACCGTCTCCACGGCATGGGCCGCGTGAGGAGCTATTAGGACCCCTGCTAAAGCGAGGAGAAAGGGGTTAGGCCTTTTCATCTTCTTCCTCCTTTTTGAAATTCTGCACTCTCCAGGAAAGCCAGGGGGAGCCAAGCATGCTGCATACCTGAGCTGCTACATCTCCAAAGGCCCTCAATGCCTTTGGGTTTTTGTACACAGCTACCAGGAAGTCTTGCATGGCCCTGTCATAGCGGCTTAACTGCTCTTGGCTGGCCCCGTGGGCTATGAGAATCTGCCTGATGGGCTCATCGATATAAGCATGGAAATCGCCTACCGTTTTTCTCCATTTGAGAAATTCCGTCCACCACATCCTGACCTGGATAAGAACAAACCAGCTCAGGCCTGCAAACATACAGGCCCATGCAAAGCGAGATAGATTGTATGTGCGGCTTCCAATTCTAACAGGTCCGGCTACAGCCAGTGAAAGTAAATAGCAAAGGATAATCATTCCCACTGCACCCAGAGCAAAACCAATTTTTTTGCCCCTTGCCTTTGTCATTCATTACCTCCTTATTCTTTCTTCACTCCTATTTTATATAGTGCAATCATTTTTGCTTTAGGCAGAGGCTAAAAGAAGGGCTGGAGGCAAAGCCTGTTTTGCACTTTAAGATATAGAAGGGGTTAAGGCAAAAAAAAACAAAAGGAGGCAAGAGAAATGAAACGGTATTCCTTTACTTTAAAAAATAAACTCGCTCGGCAACTCTGGGAGGCCATCCCCCGGCCGGCCAGAGGGGTTTTTATTGAAAATGCTTTGATAAAGAGCTATGAAGCAGGCAAGCTTGATTGTTGTATTCCCCCTTCCCGGGTAATTCCCATTTACCAGACCTGGCGGGAGTTTAGAAGGAAAAAAGAAGTTACCCCTTCTAAAAGATGTCATCTAAAACTTGTCACTAAAGAAGATTTAAAGAAATGCTAAGCGAGACTGCTGTTTAGATTTAAGTTTAGTAAGCTTGAGCCCAATGGTCGTAGTTGAAAGTGTCCAAGTTAAACTAGCAATTACTGCAATTAACAGTGAGATTCTAAGCTCTATCGGTATTAATCGTCCAACCTCGAAAAAGGCATGGATGGAGTCATCCAATAACAAAACAATTAATCCACCATATACAACCAAGCTAGGAACTATACAGAAAATTCTTTCAAGTAACTTAGTACCCATCTTCGATAATCTACTTAATGGCTAACGACCAAGCTCACCTGCCGCTATGGAGCGTAGCGGAATAGCGGTCAGGTGGAGCGATTTGTTAGCTGCTGTACTTTTCATCAATTTCTTTCAATATTTGAACAATCTCCTCGTGTTTCCTTTCTACAAAGTGAGCAAAGATATTTGCATCTTTGTCATTTAACTTAGAGCTTTTTGATTCATCAAAATATTTAATTAGCTCGCCAATTGCGTAATCGATTTCATCAAGCTCGTAAACCAGAACTTCATTAGCGGGATATTCACCCCTTACTTGAAGTTCGCTTTTCAGCTTTGAATAAAGCTTAGAAATACATTCAATATTTATTTGCCCGCTGGTCTTATTGTGCTTTGAGTGGATACCTTCAAATACCTTTGAGAAATGGTAAGACATTGTTTGTGGGAATATATCCATCAATTTCATATGGCTATATTTCTCCTTATGCTGTTTTTCTCTGTCTTTTAGCTCTTTAACAACCTGTGACAATAAAAACTTAACCGACTTAATTTGTTTTTCAATAATTGATATTAGATCAATATTCCTAAATATAGTAGAATCATTTATTGTTGAACTCATCAGAGTAAAGCCGTCCTTATGTATACTCATTCTTGAAATAAAATGTGAAGTTTGCTTTTCACCTGCTCTTCTTTTTGTTGGATGCCCAATTGAATCATTTCTCAAATTTCTTATACTTCTGAGTTCTGCATCAAGCTCTAAGTCAATATCTAATGCTTCTGCTATATGTTTTAGTGCATCTTGCTGAATAAAAATTGCCTGGAGCAAACCATAGATAAGCAGGTACTGCATGCCTGTATCTGAAGGCCATTTACCGTTATAATATGATTCTATTGCAAGTGTTGTATCTCCAATAATATCAAGAGAGCTACATAGCTGGTTCCATCTTTTATTATCTCGAATAATATTATATTGATGTCTTGGAGTATTAATAAAGTTTCTAATTTCGTTTTCTAATGTTGTAATTTCTTTGAACATATTTTGCAGCTAACGCCCAAACTCAGCGGCCGGCGGTTACGCCGGTCCGCTGGAGAGATTCGTTAGGAAATTTTTCCTTATATTTTTGAATTATTTCATCTAATGCTGCCAGGATTTTTGGCCCATATGTGAATGCCCAATCCGCTATTGTAGGTTCTACTTTAGCTCCATGGGCTGCTTGATTGCCTGCCATAATAATTTCCTGTAATCCACTAAAAACTGAAGAAGTTAAAATTTCTTTTCTTTGCAATTCCCTTAATAATTTTGATAATGGCATTCTAAAATTTTCAATTTTTGCTAATTTTGCCAATTCTCTCAATCTTTTTTCGATTTCTATCCTTAATGCTACTAAAGCTATGTTTGGATCATATTCTGCTATTTTGACAAAAGATAAAGATTCGTCTAATTCTTCAGCTAGTTCTTCTTTTGGTGAAATTTTTTCTGCAGCCTCTTTTAGATCTCTAAATTTTATTTCCCAACCACCAGGGAATTTTGCGCTTTCTATTATTGAAGTTATCCATGGTAGGATTGCAATTATGAATAAACCTAGTGTGATAGAATCTATTTTGATATTTGGACATATAGCGTGCACAATTATTGCGCCTATGGCACTTATTGAAATAAAAATTTTAAGTTTATTGTTCATTATTATTAATTTCTAACGCCTTGGGTTACTTGCCGCCAAGGAGCGTAGCGAATTGGCGGTCAAGTGCACCCGCTTGTTAAGTGCCTTTCTCCATTTCTTTCATTTTAAAATAGTCATCCCATGAGCAGGTTGACCACGATAAATAGTCCATTACATGAGCCCCAATTTCTGAAAATGAAATGTCACGACTACCCAGAGTATAATAACTGTTTTGAATTATCTCGTAATAAAGGTCAGAAAGAGGATTGTAGCATGCTCTGCATGTTGGGATATAACCATCTAAAGAATCTTCGTAATCTTCATCTTCTTCATCAATAGGCTCAAAATGCAACACTGCTCCAATATTTTTACTTTGAACCTGATCGCTTGGATGGAGCCTAAGTAGGTAAATATCAAGGCTTGTTATTTTTGGACAGGCAAATTGAATATATTTATCCTCTAAAGTGTTCAGCTTGTTAGCGCATTTATAAGCAAATCCATATGACATAATGGCTCCCCATTGTCCTGCTTGGCCATATGACGGAATTTCTGAAGCAAGAAGCATGACTTTTTTGCTGTCATCCCACATTTTTTTCATATCATTAGAAGTTATATTTGTCTTAACTTCAATTACAGATATAACAGAGTGGAGCATGGCTAAAACAGAACCATCTTCATTCTCTGCCAATAAAGGATATCTTGAATCAAGTATAATTATATCTAGTTGGGGGGACAATGTGCCACTTGGCGCAAGAAAATGTCCGGTCTCTGCCCGAAGTGTAAAAGGAAGATATCTTTTGAAGAATTTCAGCAATGGAATTTCACCATTTCTCCCAATTATTTGAGGATTTGAGGTTGAATTTAATGTTTTTTCAATCTGAGCAATCATAAGGTCTTCTTCTTTTATAAGAATATGATTAGGTGTCCCATGTTTATGTTTTATATTCTTGATAGACATATTGTTGATGGTTTGTTTCCACTTAACGACCAAGCTCACCTGACGCTATGAAGCGCCAGCGGAATAGCGGTCAGGTGAAGCTTTTTGTTATATTTTTATTTTTCCAATAATGCTTCTGGTTTATCACAGAAAACGATTTCATCAAATTCTATATTTGATTTCCTTAAATAATCTTCTAAATCTTTTCTTAAATTAGTTTCGTAATATTTTTTGGGCATAGAGATTGAACCTGATATGTGCCATTGTGATTCGTTTTGAGCACTTTGAAATAGTGGTTTCAAATATTCGTTTATCAGATAAAATTGCCATGAATATAATATTGCACCATTATGAATATGATAGTTTGCCCAATAAAATATTTTTTTCAATATACTCTTTTTAAGATCAGGAAATTTTATACTATTATTCATATAAACAAAATCTACGAAACGATCAGATGTGATTTTAACTTGTTTTCTATTTTTGATAATGGCGTATATCCCCAAAGCTCTTTTAAGCCTTATTTCAATTGATTGCCTCAATAAAAAAGCGTAAGTAAAAAAATATGTTTGGTTAGAAAAATCCAAGATCCCATTTGCATACAAATTGGTAAACCAGAAAATTTCATATCCATCTAAACTTCTATTCATATGCAGTGAAGATTTTGGAGTATTGCCAAACAACTTTTCTACTACTGGTAACAGTTCTTCTATATCAAGCAATACCCTCTTTAACAACTGCAATTTTGAACGAAAAATTGCATTATTAAAATCTACTTTTTTATTATCAATTAATTTTTTAATTGCGTCACTTAATGAGTCATAAGTAACAACAAAAGCATAAAAATGATATTTTATGTTATTTTTTATATCTTTCTCATCGACATCAAAATTTATTATTTCAGAAATAACATGCTCATTTGAGTATTTTTTATTTAGGAACTTTGGATAAAGCTTTTTTATTCTTTCAACTTTTTCCTTTCTAAAATTTTCTAAATGATTATAAAATACAACTTGAAAATCTTCCTCCGAAATTATTTCTCTATAATGTTCTAAAAATTGAATAAAATTTGATTCGATCATAGATCGAACATAAATTCTATTCATATTTGAAGGATATTTTATATTTAATTTCCTTAAATCAACTGCCATGCATTATCCTCCTTTGAAATATAACGACTAAGCCTCACCTGACGCTATGGAATGTCAGCGGAATAGCGGTCAGGTGAAGCGCATTGTTCGCTGATCATTTCTGACTATCAAAACCCTCAAACCTCGGCCTTAACCTACACTGAAGAAATGCCTCCAGTAGCGATAAAATTGGCATTCCCAATCTTTCATCTAAAATAATGTTCAGTCTATCAGTATCAGACTTAATCCAATTGCCAACGGTTGATTCAGAGAGATCGTGCAGTCCAAGTTTTATTTTGTCTTTGAGGATGGATTTCGCAAGGTTGCTGTTCGAACTGTTTGGATTGTAGTGTTGGCTCGTATATCGTGCTTGACTTTTGGGACCTACTTTACCGATCTTCAGGCAGTCATCACCCCAAAGAAATACATATACCGCCATTTTGCCTGAAGGGAGAGTTTTCGGGGGGATATGTGGTGCTTTCAATAATTCTGTAGTGATACTTCCGTCGGGGATATTGAGCCTAGCCAATTGGGCTACCTGAAGGAAATCTTTAATAAGTTGATCTATTTCTTTTTCTTCCATTTTTCATCCAGCGAACAAAAAACTAACCAGCTCCGAAACATGCAGCGAAGCTGCGGGTTTCGGAGTCTGTGTTGAGTGATAGGTTATAAAACTATTTTTCTTTTTGATTAAAAACATTCCAAATATTGTTGAACCTAATAAAATAAAAGTTGATGGTTCAGGAGTAGCTGTTACTGAAATAAGCTGTGTTACCTTCGCATCGCGGATTTGGTTGTTAAAACGATATTTAATATGCATATATCCATCAGTATCAATTGTATAATCATATTCTTGTTCGTTTTGTCCTGGAAAATTAGGATCATGAACAACAAATTTGTTAGGGTTGGTTTTCTTAGAAAATCCAGCAAGCCAATGGCCACCCCCTTGCCACTGTATTAGAATTAGAATCTTTTCTCCACGGTCAAGTTCTGAATCATAGAAGTCCCATTTTGGTATTTCGTCATCATATAAACCTTGCTGATTCCGACGTAACCCAACGGATCTATTCTTAAACCAATTCTCTATCCCCTTCCACATCTCCCAATTATCAACCTCCCCTGGACCAAGATAATCCGTATGTTGGAGTGCCTGACTTAACTCATCTGCTTGATTCTCTGCTTGGTTAGGCTCAAGGTTCTGTGGGACCAACGAATTAAATTTTTCATCCCAATAGTCTAATATATTTGCTAATGCAATATGACCGCAGCTCTCATTGGTTTGCGTAGGATCAGACCAGTCATAGTCAAAATTCGGAATTGCAACTGAATATTGAGGGCTAACCAAAATCATAATCAGTATTATCATTAATAAGAAAAAAATTTCTTCATTTATCCTTACCTCCTATATGTGACGTTTAATTAATAGTATGAACAGAATTATATAAATACTTATCCCAAATCTTTAATTTTGTAAAATCCTAACTTATTCTTATATATTATATCCATCCTCACATTTATTTTAAATTAAGCCATATTTTCACTTCAAAATCAAGAAGCAACCTCTTTCTTTTTAAATCTCCAAAGTCAATTTATTCAATATAATCTCATATCTTTCTACACAAACAATTTATTCTTTTTTCAACATCCCTAAATTACATGATTTTAAAGAACCTCCGAAATCGCCCTATCTTTAAGGATTATTTGCAAATGTGTAGAAAGCTATGTTTAAAATACAATTCCATTTTTTCATGGTTCGCTGATAATGCTTTCCACTTTTGGTTTATATCAGCAAATATTTTCTCTTGCTCCATTTTTATCTCCATCAAACTTCATCGTATCACGGCATGGCGTATATGTCTGGCGGGTATCTGAAGTCCTCGCAAGAGGATTTGGGCGAAGTGAAACAAAGCCAGATGCCCGCTTGTTAGGCGATGTTGGTTTCAATCTATATCACCCTTCAAATATACTAATTCAATTCCTATTGCTTCTTTTTCAAAATCTCTAAGGTCTTTTTGTGTAAAAACATCCTGTTCAATCATGTCCACAAGCACTACATATATCTTTGAATACTCTTTTGATGGTGCCCTTCTCAGTATTCTACCCATTCTTTGTATCCATTGCCTTACACTGCTTGTGCCAGCCACAATAATCCCTGTTTCCGCAGCAGGAACATCAAATCCTTCATCCAGGGCTCTGCATGCTATGAGGACGTTTGTCTTTCCATCTTTAAATTCGGATATACTCGCCAATCTTTCTTTTACAGGCATTTTTGAATGGTATATCCCAGCAGCAAATCCAATCTCCTTTAAGTATTTGAAGATGTGTTCGGCAATTTCAATTCTCTCGTGAAATATGAGAACCTTTTCTTTGTCAAGCCTTTCTCCATTAAATAACCATTTAAGAGCATACAGTTTGGATTTTGATGAGTGTATTACTGATTTTCTCTGATTTAAAAGGGCAATGTATCTCGTTATAAGTTCATCTCTGTTTTTTTCGTGAAGTTTATTCAACTGCTTAACAAAATGGGCAGGAGATGCTTTTTTCAGCTCTGGATACCTGGATATTAAAACTCTCGTAAGCTTGTTTATTTTTCCTGCCAACTCTTCATAGGTAAACTCCTCTGATGGGGTAAGATGCACCATCAACCTTATGATCTTATACGAGGGAATAATCCCATCCCTCAGAGCATCACTGTATGTGTAGGTGTATATCATATTGCCAAGATTTGGCACGAGTTTTTCTTCAAATCCATAGTCTCCATACCTTTCTGGAGTGGCAGAAAGTCCTAAGGTGTATGAAAAAGGTATTTCAAATATTCTTGAATTTTCTTTACTCCCATACCTGTGACACTCATCAGCAATCAGAAATAAATCATCGTGTTTGAAAAATTTTTCATAATGATTTTTCAAGTGAATTCTTGCCGAGTTAATAACATATATCAGTATGTTTTTATCCTTCACATTTTGCTTTTCTTTTCCATAAAAAACACCTATATTTTTTCTTGGTATATGAAGTTTATCAACTGTTTCAATGAGCCATTGGTCAAGAAGAACGGTGGTGGGAACGATTATGATAACTCTTAGGCCTCCATCTTTGTATGCTTCAGAGTTAAACAAATCGGAAATTAAAGAAAGGGCAAAAATTGTTTTTCCAGCACCGGTAACAATTTTGACAATCCCTCTTCCTCCATTTTCCCACCATGCTTTTTTAGCCTCTTTCTGCCATCTGTAAAGTTCAACTGAGAGTTTCCAGGGCAAATCCAGAAATTCGCCAGAGAAGAATTCAGCCACAACTCTTCTGCATATCTTGCAATCAAGCCTATCGCAGGTTTTGTCAAAATTTTTTATGGAGGCTATTTTTGTGAGGGCCTTTTCTAAATCAGGAATGATTTCTTCAGGGATGTTTTCCCTTTTTGTTAACTCCCAGCCAGCTTTTTCCAGCAAGTGAGCTATTCTATCTAATCCAAATGTTCTGGCTCTTCTTGCTAAGTGGTGGAAATGCCAGCCTTCCCATCCATTAAGTTTTATTCTAACCATCTTATGCTTGTAGGTTTAATGGAGCTATGAAGTGCTTCAGATCCACTTGTTTAACTCTGCCAAATATGGGATAGGGTAAAATCTGCTTATCCTTATAATTTATTCTTGGTCTCTCAGAACTCTCCACAATTTCAATTTTTCCATCAACAACAATCTGAATTATGTAGTTTCCTCTCACGAGAAAGTTTGCAGCATCCTGAAGGAGATTTCTTATTTTTCTTGAGATTGTTTTGGGTTCTTCGGAATAGTAAAGCAGGCTCTCTATGCCAAAAACGGCAAGGTTAAGTGGAAGTTTCTCCTCTTTGTAAACCTGCCTTAGAAATTCAACTATGCTCATTCTGTCTTTGAATATCTGAGTAAGATATTCCCTTTTTTCCATGATATTAAAGCCTATATCCATGCTTGCCATTATTTACACCCCCAGATGTTTTCAAAACCATCTGGTTTTTAAAAATGTTATTAATTCCCTATAAGTTTTGTCATTTTCAATTTCGTAAAGATATTCAAGGGTTCTGAGAACTGATTCCGAAGCCCACAGATTTTTTTCGTTTTTATCCAAGTTTGCTAAAAACCTGATGATATGCCCTTCCTTCCAGAGGTAATAGAGATAATGAACTTTGTCTATGGCAGAAAGCTTTCTTTTTGATTCTATGATCTCTGCCCTATCATTTGGTTTCAGGATTGAAAGCTGGCTCCCTTCTTTTTCAACAAGCCCAGATTCCAGAACTTCCTTTATTGGAATATTTCTCATCTTTAGGGCCTTGTTCAGGGAATCATAGGATATGCTCGTTTTTCCAGCCATGTAGAATAGATAGACCGCCGTTATGGTGTCAGTCTCTGCTGCAACCTGATTAAAGCGTGTGTGCATTAGCTGGGAATCAACAATCTCTCTGATTGAGGATAGGGCTTCATCAATGGATACTTTTTTACCGTTTCTGTAAACTTCAGGATAGTATTTGGAGTAGAGTTCAAGACACTTTCCTATGGTTATGACGAATATATCCTCCTGTGAAAGATTTCTCCTTCGTGTTTCAAGCCTTTTTATCTCATCCTGAACTTTGAAGTAGATCTCATCTTCTATCTGTGACCAGTATCTTTTTTCTGGCTTTTCTTTTCTCTTTCTGCAAACAACAACCATGTCATAGCGAACATTGGCTTTCTGGAAGATGTGAGGACTAACACCAGATTCTGATTGAACAGGATAAATGGCCGAGATGTAAAAGCCTGCATTCAGAACAGATTGAAGCACTGCTCCCCAGGCTTTTTCTTCCTGATGGTGGAATGTAAAGACCATTAAGCCATCATCTTTTAACTTTCTTCCAGCTTCCTTGAAAACAGCAGTTAATCCTTCAATGAAGTCCCTTTCCTCTTTTTCCTGAACCTTATTTACTATAACTTCTGTTGCGTTTGGCACATGCTCACTCCTGAAGTATTCGTATTTGTCCTTCAATGCCAATCGAAGCCATGCGTAATAAAACTCTGAAAGCTCAGAATACATCACATTGCCGTAATAAGGTGGATCAGTTATAACAGCGTCAACGGATTTGTTTGGAATGTCAAGATAAGAAGAATCTCCGCAGGTTATCATGGCGTTTGCATTGTCGCTGAACACATTGCCGAGTTTTCCAATTATCTGCATTTGCATGGGCTTTTCGTGAGTTTTGCCATTCTGGATGTATTTTTCGAAGGGTTTTATGTTGAATCGTTTTCCTTTTATTATCTTATTGACTTCATTTTTAAAAATGCCTCTCCCACCACCTTCAGAGTCCCAAACATTATTTTCTACAGGATTAAACGTTGTATGGAAAGCATGAATCTTAAATAAATTATATAAATGCAATTTGTCTCGAGCATAATCACAAAGCATGTTCTGGAACTCTAAAAATTCAGAAAACGTAATCACCAACAACTCCATCACATTCTCATCCACATCCAATTCTAAAATCGCCTTCAAAAGCTTCCCAAGGCTCAAAAGCTGCCTCTCATTAAACATGTCTTTCCAGTATTTGTAGCCATGATTGATCATCTCCTTTGTCTTAATTCCGAGCGGAATCTCGGTATCCGGTATATACTTCCCAAGCCATTCCTCCTCCACACTTTTGAACTCTTCCTTGGCTCTCTCAAAAAGGACAAAATCAAACTCATCCGCCTGCTTGTAATCCTTTCTTCCACAGTGCGGGCAGTAATATTCAACAGCATAAAGCCTTTCTTCTGGCTTTCCTGTCTTCTGAATAGCCTCCACAATCACATTCTTCTGTCCGCAATGAGGATTTGTGCAGATGTAATATTTTCCTTCAACATTTCCATCGTTATCTGGATTAAACTTTTCTCCACATTTTGGACATTCTGTATCCGTTCTATAATCGCTAACGACAAAAATATTTCCACATCCGGGGCAGATCACATGATAACCTTTCTTATCCCTCGTTCTTGCAAGCATATAGCCTCTGAAAAGCGGGACTTTTGTTCCACAGGCAAGGCAGGGAACTCCCTTTATCCAGAAATAATACATTGTGTCAGCAAAAATATTTTTTTTGCCATGAAGTTTTGATTTGTCCTCAAACCAGTACTGCTCATAAACTTCCCTTGGGTCATTTGCAACTTTTAACTTCTCAACAACTTCTTTTAAAACATCCTTAGGTTTTCTGTTGTGAATCCTTGCGTATTCTTCTAAACAATGCGGGCATATCGTCTTGTAATATTTTTCTATTTCGTCAGCAACTTGGCTTTCCAGTTTCTTGAATGCATCTTTCAATTCATCAATATTCACCGGCTCCACAATCTTCTTCACCAAAAACCACGCAACTGGATTCAAATCCTGAGCAACAACCTTACAGCCTGTTCTCAACGCCTCAACAACAGTAGTTCCACCACCCATCATTGGATCAAGAACGATTTTTCCGCCAAAATCAACATCTCTGAGATACAAAAGCCACGGATTTTCCAGCTCTTCCTTCGTTATTTTTCGCCATTTACCCGTTCTCTCGTCTAAGACCTTGGTATTTTCATCAACAAGCGTATAAAGAACAATGGTTCTAAAGACACTTCCAAGCCTCCTTGCCCACCATTTGTGAATAAAAAGCACAGGTCTATACTTTTCCTTGGCATGGGCTTCTCTTTCTGCAATTTCATTCACATGCTCTATAGGAAAATCTTTTTCAATAGGCTTCATTAACATTCCCTCCCAACAGTCCCATTTCATACAAAAATTGAGATGGCTGAACCGGTTGTTGCCCAGAACGGGTATATTTAAAATTAACATAACTAATAAATAGTTTCTCCTTTGTCCTCGTAATTGCTACAAAGCAATTTCTTCTTTCTTCTTCGAGATTTCTTATATTCCCAGAATTAGCTTCCCTAATTGCCCTATAATCTGGCCAAATCCCCTGATTCAGGGAAATAATAAACACATAATCAAACTCCAACCCTTTGGATGCATGTCCTGTTAAAATTGCAACACCTTTTCCTTCTTTTTTAGACGACATAGCAAGAAAATTCAAAAATTCTCCCAAATCGTCGGTCTTATGCTGCTTTTTAAAGTCCTTATATAAAGTTTCAATAAATTCTATATCTTCCATAATCTCTTCGGAATCCTGACTTTTGACAATTTCAAAAATTTGATTAAGGTAATCTTTTAAATTACCATTTTCATCTTTTTCTATTGCTTTTGCCAGTTCAGGGTCTATATCTCTCAATTCTTCAATGGCTACATCAAATAAAGTAAGATCTGTAACTTCCACCAGGTCTTCGTAATTCAAACCAAGATTTTCACATATTCTGTAGAACGAAATTTTATTGTTTCTACTCACCTTTAATTTAAGAAAGTCAAGTACAAGGTTAATGTCTTTACTTATAATTTTCTCCTGTAACATTGGAACATAATACGGTATATTTTCCTTATCCAATTTTTTGATTACTTCATTTAACACATATCTATTCCTGGCTATAACGCAAAATTTATTGTTTTGCTGAATAGGTATCCATTCAATTTTTTGAGAAATTTCTTTTATTTTCTTTACGACAAATTCGGCTTCTTCTGATTGGGTCTGAAAATTATTCAATTCAACTGCTTTTTTATCCGTATAGATATCACTTTTAGTGGCACGAATAGGTTCCTTTCCACTTAATCTAAGCTTATTATGGCTTATTAAATTATTGGCGATTTTTAGAATTTCTTGAGGGCATCTAAAACTTTCATAAAGTTGGATAACTTCCATATTGTAATGTTCTTTGAGTTCAACGAGATATTCAAACTTAGCATCGTTCCATTCAAATATCAGTTGGTCTTCGTCTGCTACTATAAAGAGATTAAGGCATTCTTGACCACATAAAAGCTTGATAAGCTCTAACTGTGCCCTGTTTGTATCCTGTCCTTCATCTATCAATATGTGTTTGTAAACCCTTCTTTGAAGGTCAGCTACAAAGGGATTTTCCTTAAGCAAACGAATAGAGTAATAAAGAAGATCGGAGAAGTCCAGCACATTGTTTTTTCTTAAAGTTTGCTGGTATAATTCAAAGATAAAAATAAAATCTTCAAAGTATTTTTTTTCTGAAAAGAAACTCTGTTTTAACTCCTCTGGGCCAATTAGGTTGTCTTTCAACTTCCTATAGGCATAGTAAAACCCTGGGATTGTATTTTCAATTACTCTTGTATTTGCAAACCTTTCAATGAGAATAGGCTCTTTTTCTCCTTGCATTTCTTCCGATACTCTCTCCTTGACAGCATCAATCAGAAGAGCTATCAAGTCCTCGTGTTTATCAAAAATTACAAAATCAGGGTTTAATCCCACATATTCTCCATAAGCTCTCAGCAAATCGTGACAATAACTATGGAATGTCCCAATGTATGTTCTTTTTATCTGTTCATTGACAAGAGATTCAACTCTTTCCCTCATTTCTTTAGCAGCTTTGCTTGTAAAGGTTAAGGCAAGGACTTTAAATTTCTCTTTGGGCGTTTGATTTAAAATATAAGCGATTCTTAAGGTTAGAACCTTTGTTTTCCCCGCGCCAGGTCCTGCAAGCACAAGAAGAGGGCCTTTTGAATAAGTAACGGCTTCTTTTTGTTGTGGTGTTAATCCCTCTAAAAAGTTATCCTTAGTTTTCATGGCCTACTTACTCTTGTTCTATCCTATCAAAAAGATTTTTTATAATTTCGGGTAGTTCCAAATTGTGCTCTATTATATATTCTGCTAAGGCTTCAGAGAATAAGATTTTGTGTTCCTTCAAAAAGTTCTTAAGGATTTCGTTAACGGATAAATTCTTATTATTAGGCTGTTTTTTATATTTTCGCCATAAAGAATTTAATCGGCTATCATTTTCTAATATTTTAATAATTTTATCTTTGCCATAAAAACCAATCATATATTTTTCAAAATTCATACTTTTTGGAAGTGAATATAAATATCCTTGAATTATTGATTCTACAAAGGCTTTACCAATTAAAGAGTTCTCAATCTTGATTTCCCTAAGCTCATAGCCGTTGTTTGATATGGCATTTTTTACTTCATCTATTGCATCGCCATCTGATAAAATTACCCATTTTATATTAAAGGTGTCAGGTTGAGCAATCTTAAGAAAGGGATCATAAGTTTTTCCGTCACATGGTATTATAGTAATTCCCAACTCTCCAGAGGTTCTCTTCAAATAATATGGAATAATTCTTTCCAGAAAAATTTTTTCTGTATCTCCTTCACAAAGCAAAAACAAAGAAGCAAAGAAAAGTTCAGGATTTCGGTATTGGACAAATCTGTTAATTTTTAATTCTTCCTCTTTATTCAGAAACTTATTGTGCTCATAGGCTTGTTCAGGAAGACCGTATCTAAATTGAAAGTTCTTTTTAAATCTGGGAATCTTAGATAATTTCGTAAATCCGTTATCTAAACGAAATACTATATAATCATAAATATCCGCCTGCTCCACGATATACGGAGAATGGGTACTTATTATTTTCTGACCTTTTATTTGTGAAATCTGATGGAAAAGAGCCCTCTGAACATGGGGATGAACATGAGCTTCAGGCTCTTCAATTCCAATGATTGGTGTTGCTTCTTCATTATCAAGTATCTTAGGAAGCAATATTTCAAGATATGCAGAAAATATGAGTAGAACAACGATATTCTGTGTTCCAGCTCCATGCTTTGCTATTGGTAACGATAAATTCGTGTTAGGCAATTTTAGATAGATGTTCAAGTCATCAAGAATTTCCCAGCTTCTGCGGGCAAAAGCTTGGAGGAAAATTGCATCTTGCGTGATTTTAATACTTCTTTCAAGATTTTTTAACTTTGTCTTAAGTTGTTCAATTGTTTCATTGTCTGAAAGTACAACATCATCTATTTTACGAATTAGCTCTTCTATTTGGTCTTTCTTCTCTGAATAATCAATAATTGATTTTATCCTTCCCCAAAATGACCCTTTTGTTTTTATTTCTTTATTGATATCCCTTAATGCGGGTATGTAAAAGAACGGGAAAAAACTCAGATGTTCTTTTTTAACTTCTGGATTCCTTGCAAGTTTCTTGTTGTTTTCATCAACAAAATATCTATCTTCTGTAAATCTACCTTTTTCTTTGTCAAACCTACATTCATAACAGATACGAAAAAATTTAATCGGATCGTCCGGGTATTGTGCTTTATCAAATCTAATGGCTTTATCAAAAGTGCTTACAATACTGTCTGAAAATCTTTCATCTAAGGTTTCCCTGAATTCTATAATTATTTTTACAGGCTCTGCGTTTTTAGGATCAAAATTGTCCCCTTCTGCATAGAAGTCGTCTTCAGTAGGAACTGTTCTTCTTTCCCAACCAATTGCCAGATTCAATGCATGTAAAAAGGAAGTTTTACCCGCATTGTTAGGCCCAATTAACACATTGATATTATCTGATAATTCAACTCTTGTTTTTTTGTGACTTCTAAAGTTATATATTTCAACTTTGTATATATGCATATTGCTCACCTCCTCGGTATAACCACTATAAACTCCGTTTCCGTCTCTTTTAACTCAACATCCTTTCCAACATGCTCTTTTACAAGCCTTATTATCCTCATAACACCGCTTCCAAGGTCTGTAACAAGCCCCATTTTTGAAAGCAGGTTGTATATGGTTGGGTTTCTCAAAACATGGGCACCACCAATTTTAATGCTCTCAATTGTAACAGAATTTGGAAGCTTACCTGGCGAATGGAACTCAATTTTGTCTCTGAATATGAATACTCTTATGGGCGCTCTCACGGTATAATCTCTGTGAGCAACAGCGTTGACTATTGCTTCTCGGACAGCCTCCTCAGGTATCTCAGGATATACTTCAGGTTCAAGTGATTTTATCCTGTGTTCTTCTCTCAGATAGATTCTTAAATACTGCATGAGTTTTTCAAGCATTTCAGGAATTTTGCCCTCAAAATCTTTTTTATCAGCAGGTGGCACTGAGATGTCCTCACCAGGTATGTAAGCAGCAGTTATTTTTACATAGGGCAAATAACTTTGAGGATTTATGCCAAAAAATAAAAGCCCAGCTAAAGTGGGTTTCCTATTTTCTGTAATGGTCTTAAGGTTTTTAAGGTAATTAAAA
Organism: Candidatus Desulfofervidaceae bacterium; assembly: GCA_027038965.1. Classification (GTDB taxonomy): domain Bacteria; phylum Desulfobacterota; class Desulfofervidia; order Desulfofervidales; family Desulfofervidaceae; genus JAGHCL01. The sequence continues at coordinate 17,050 of JALWFG010000016.1, forward strand.
ATCTGGTCTCCTTCTGGTCTGAAACCATAAAAACGTTCCATAAATTCCTCAAAGTAATCAATATCAATATCATCAAAGGACGCCTTTGCAATTTCTATTTCATCGTAAAAAATACTTTCTGTGGCTTGAAAAAGTCTCAAGAGTTCTTCCCTTGAAGCTCGCCTAACTCTATTTGCGCTCCTTATGTAAAAAAATCCACTACTTGTTCTGTAAGGTCTCTGATCACCCTTAGGAACATTAATGACTATTACATGCCTATTACCCACTTTTACTGTTTCAGGAAGCACTGTAATTGGCGGTTCACAGCGGTTATAGGCAACATCATCTACCCTTCTTAGAACTTCATCCGGATTTGATACACCAACGATTTCTCCTTCGTCTGATACTCCTATAATAATTTGCCCACCGTCTGTATTGGCAAAGGCAACTATCTCCTTGGCAAGGTCTTCATTACTGGGAAGGTATTCCTTAAATTCTGTGTGTAAATCTTCTTTTTTCTCAATTCTTTCAAATAGTTCTTCACTATCCATCTAAATTCCCCCGTATTTTTCAGCTCTTAATCTGAATGCTTTTTCTCCACCTTCCATAATGTTTTTAACAAAATTCCTGATTGATACTTTATCAACAGAGCCTGTATCAACTATTTTACATACACCTTCCTCAGATTCCAGCACAATTATCTGTTCCGAATCTCCTATTACAGGAATATTTGCATTATGTGTCGCTATAACAAACTGTTTTCTTGATTTGTAATCTCGCAGTATTTTAACAACATCTTCATAAATGAATCTGTTATCAAGATCTTCTTCTGGCTGGTCAAGGACGAGGATTCTATCTTCTTGAGCGAATAATAGAAGGAGTAAAGCTGTTGCTTTCTGCCCGTCTGAAAGTCTTTCTATGTCTTTAAAATCGTTATCAACTTTGAGTTTAATTATTATCTTATCTTCTGGAAATAGAGTTTCCAGTTCAAAAAGCTTTTTCTCATCACTAAACCAAGAAACAAATTTTTCAGCCATGGTATCAGTAAGACTGAACCTTTCAATTATTTTTTCCTTCCCCTCTTGGATATATTCAGAAAGGAGTAACCCATCAACCGCAAGCTTAGAGGAAACAACATTATTTATTGCATTTTTGTGAATTCCTGAACTTATCAGCAGGCTTTTCAGTCTTTTTTCAAATTCAGTTCTATCTTCTTCAAATTTAACCTCAAGTTTAAGTCTTCCTTTCAGCTTTTCGTTAATCTCTTCGACTCTCTTTTGTCTAATAGCAAAAAGCTCATGTTTTTTCTCTTTGAGCTGGTTTTTTAATTTTTCCCTATCTTTTAATTTTGTATTAAACCTCTCTTCAGCCTTTTTAAGTTCCTCAATTTGAGGTTCAAGTACAGCTTTCCTTTTTGTCAGTTCTTCCAGCCTTTCTGGCTTTAATCTTTGGCTACCAAGTTCTCTTTTTACTTTTTCAATTTCAGTCTCTACTTTTCGTTTATGTTGTTGCCATTTATTTATTTCATTGTCATAATCTTTTTTAAACTCCTCAAGTCTATTCAGTAGAGTAGCCAACATGCTGTCTTCATACTTTTTAAATTCTTCACATATTCTCTGCATTCTTTCTATGCTCTCGTGATGAGTCTTAGACCTTTCCAGTCTCTCTTTCAAACCGCTTAGCTCTTCATTTAAATAACTCTTCACTTCTTGCACTCTATCTATGGCTTCTTTTATTTTCTCAAAACTATCTTTGATCAGTTCGTCATCAGCAATAGTGTCTGTAAGCCGTTTTAGCTTATCTACCACTCCAAGGTCTTCAAAAATTTTTATCTCGTCCTCTATGCTCTTTAATTCCTGTTCACATTCATCTTTCTTAAAAATCTTTTTCTTAAGCCGAATTACTTCATCTCCATTGACCTTAAGCTTTTCAACCAGCTCATTAAATTCCTTATGTTTGTCTTTTATGCTCTCGCCTATTAGTTCATCAACAAGTTTGAGTCTAAAGTTATGATCTCTTGCTACATAGTAAAGTTCTTTTTGTCCGATTATGATCGGTAATTTGCCATCAAATAGGGTTCCCACATCAATATTGAGCCTATTATTATTTTCATCGTAAATCTCTACTTCTTTACCTACTGTCCTGCGAATAATATAGTTCCTCTTTTGATCTCCATAGTGTCTCTGCACATATATCTCTACGATTCCACCGCTTCCTACAACATCATGAACAAAATTAGTCCTGTATTCAGGATCGCTGTAAACCTGAAGACCTAAGCCGTACCTTATTGTTTCAATAATGGCAGATTTCCCAACACCACGCCCGCCTATTAGGGTGTTCATTTCGGGATTGAAGTAAATTGATAGATCCTTCAGAAAACCGGAGCCATTTATTTTTACACCGGTGATCCAGTCGTGGGTCATTTCGGGCGGTGAATAAATGGCAACCCTGACAGAAGGGTCGTGGAGGGCAAGCTTTATGGCATCTAAGGAAAAGTCGCTTAACTTAAGATAAGTAGCTCTTGCTTTTCCATCTCTTTTTTTATTTCCTATCTCTTCAAGGCATTTGGGGTCAGAGTTTTCAATTTGAGCAATTCGTTCAAGTTCCTCTTTTGTTAACACGCCAGTAGAAAGTAACTTATTCTTGGTAGAGTCGCTAAATTGTTCAATAGCATCGGGCTTTATGTTTTTTATGTATTTTGCGGCCTGCTCTGGGTTAAAACTTTTAAAAATTCCTTTATCATCTTCTGGATGGGCGAAGATGACAAGACAGTTAAATTTACTCCTTATCTCCGAGATGAGTTGTTCAAGTTCATACTTACTTTCCAGTCTTCTATGAGTTCTACCTTTAACAAGATTATTTTGAGGATTTTTATCTAAGCTATGGATAAACCTATTTATTCCTTCTAGATTTTCTCTTTCATCAAAAATCAAAAGTAGGTGCAGTCCATATTTGCCTCCTGTAAATTCCACATCAAGTTCAACACCTGGTAAAATAATGATACTATATTTGTTAGCTTTTTCCTTTATTCGTTCAAACCAATCCTCTCTTATAAGATTGTAATCTGTAATTGTGGCGATTTTTATATTTGCATCTCTCAACTTTTTTACATACTCCTCAGTAAGCTTTTTAATATCTGAGTCTGAATCCAAATTTAAGCCAGATGGAAGCAAAAAACTTGACGATGCTGGGCTATGTAAATGAAAATCCACTCTTACCCACTCAGCTCCCCTCATTTCTCTACCTCCAGCACAGGTACAAAACATTCCATCAGGCTCAAACCGCCATGAATATAGATGCTGTATCTTCCCGAAACAGGCCATAAATAGCGGGACTTTGCTATGTAATAGCCATTAAATTCTTTGACGTATCCTTCATTTATCAAGTCTTCAACGTTAATGCTATCTATTTTCACATATCTTTTGCTACCAAAAAACTGCTGGAATTTTCTCTTTGCTTTATCTGATACGGAAAAAACAAAGCCTGCTTCCGTCCTTATATATCCGTGATCAGATGTGATGACTATCCTATCAGCCCTAATCTTTGCTAAAATTTCAAGGACTATTTTCTCCACAACTTTATACATCTCTTCAAGCGATGAAATTACAGCATGACCCGTTTTTATCTTATCCAGCATCACATCCGGGAAGCATGACCAGATATATTTCTCATCACCGGCAAGTCTTATGCTCTTTGGGTTATTTATCTGAGAAAACACACTCAGTGGCTTTTTAATCTTCTCTCTGAAAAATTCAGTATCAGAAGGTATGGCAGAAAAGTTAAGTTCATAATTTACATTGTATCCCTCGTCCTTTAGAAGGTTATACAGCAATGTGCTTTCCCTTAGGCTCATTCCGTCCATTATTACTATCGTTGCATCCGGGTATAACTGAAAAACATCCTTCTCCTTTAAACATGCTTTTGCAAGCAGGTCATAAAATTCCCAGTATGATTTCAAAATAAACTCTTCAAAATCTCTTGCTTCTTCTTCACCCTTGTAGTAATAGTCGCCAATTTTCTTTTCCTTTTCAGCAATACTCAACCATAACTTCAAAAGCTTGTCACTTGCAATAGCAACTGGATTGGTGCTTTCAATAAGCTCCATCACAAAATTGGTTTCAACTTTCATCTTTTTCCCTCCAGAGTATCACTTCTGCCTCAATTTCACACTCTTCCTTATGAGGAAGTTGCTTGACAAATTTCATGATTTCCTGTTTGGTGAGCTTTTGTTTAAAGCTGTATTTTACACAAATTTCCTCAAATTCATCTTTCTCGCTTGTTCTGGCTTCAATCTGGCTGAGGATGACTCTGGGGGAATTTCCAGCAAGAGATAGCTCCTTTTTCTCTTTTCTTTCTACAGTAACTTTCGGCTTCCCTTCAATTTCGGGTATCTCTCCTTCTACCTCCACTCCTTCAGCTTCTACAGAAATTTTGGGTTTCTCAAGTTCGGGCGTATATTTTGGATGAACAATACCAAAAGAAAGCTCTATGCTTCTCGGAGATTCATCAATATACCATTTCCCCCTTTCACCTTGAATAATTACCCTTTTATCCCTGTGCAGGTCTCTTATAGCTGTGTAAATGACTTCATCATCCAGAATAAAAGGATATTTTCTATATTTTTTGAAATCATTTATCAATTCTTCCATCCTTATACCGCTTGGTTTATCCTCTATTAACTTAACAATGAAATCACCGATCACTCCAAGATCACTCTTAGCTTTCTCCCTTATAGCATTTATATCTGCACTTGCATTTATCAACCTGTAAGTTAAATCTCCTTTACGTTCTACCCATTTCACAATATAGCCATAGTAGGCTTTTATTTTATCTGCAAGAGCTTTTTTTTCTTCCTGAATGATCTTGCTTAATCTTCCTTCCTCTTTTACTTGGTTCATTAAATTCTCAGCAGCCTTCAACCTCTTGCCTTTCTCCATACTCTCAAATGAAAATATTGTGTTCACCTCTGGTAGCACGAGAATGTAAGTATTCTGCCATGTTTTTCCCTTGTAAAATTCGTTTAACTTGCCTTTTAACTTATCATTCACTCCCCATGATTCTGGCAATACAACAATCTTGACCTTACTATGGTCTGGTATCTCATCAAAACCAAATATAAAGACTCTATTCTCGAAAATATCCTTTTTTACTATTTCAGCGATTTTCTTTTTAACTTCCTCCTCGGAGAGTTTGCTCTTTTCTTTTTCAAGCAATGCATAAATATTGAGCTCATGCTTGAATAAGTAAATACCATTTTCCCTGTGGAGGTAGTGAGGTTTGCCGTAAATATTTTCAATATCCATGAGAATGGAGTTCAAAGTATGTCCTTCTGTCGGGCTAAATATTGACAACAGGATGTCTGATTCCGTTGCGCCATGAGTTTTCTCATTCAATGAGAAAATCAATATCGTTTTAAGTATCTCTTTAGCAAATCCGATATCTTTCACTCTCTCCAGGTCGAACTCATATTTCTCAATCAGCTTCAAATCTATGCCTCTAAAAGCATTCTCATCAACATCACTGACTAAAACGAGGTCCTTTCTTTCATATGTATCTTTTACAGCATCAGCAAGCACATTCAACATGCCCCTTATATCTTGCCTTTCAGATGCAGCTTCATATATCTGGAACAGGGTATCTAAGAGTAGAGGATGGAATGGGTATGTTCTGATCATTCTCCGCTTATAATTCTGTTTATCGTCAATTTTTATGGGTTCGGAATATGCGTTAATGTATTTTTCCACCACAGTCCCAACTTTACTGTCATTCACACTTTCCACATCCTCAAAAAGCCGGTGCAGTATCACCTTCTCTCTGTCCTCAACCGGGCTTACATCTATCCTGACTGGCTTTGTTCTGTTAAAAACTTTCTTCAGCCCCTCTTTTTCCTCCAAAAACGTTATGAAGACAAATAGCTTTTTTGTAGGGTCTGTAGCAACCTCTAATAGGTGTTCTAAAAACGTCTCATTCTGTTCGATAAGATGTGCTTGTTTTTCTGGATCAAAAGCACCATACCAGTTTTCTATCTCATCTATAAATATTGCAACAGTATCATCGCCAATCATTTCTTCAATTTGATCGGTTGTCGGGAATCTCTTGATTTCACCAAGTATGTCCTCTCTCCCCAAAAGCTTGAAAATAGGGTCCCATAAATGGTCAACATCGTACCTTCTTGTAGATACTATAACTGACCGCGATTTTTCGGGTATTTCAAAATCTATTTTCCACTGTTTCCCCCAATCTTTTGCTAATGAAGGGTTGTTAAACAGGTGGTAAAGAGTTATCAGAGTATGAGATTTTCCTGAACCATAAGGACCTACAAGTAAGAATCCCCCCTGGTTAGATTTTTTAGAGAGTTTTTCTTCTATCCTTTCAAGAGTTCTTTTTATTGCTGAAGAAGGGTAAGTAATTTTCAGAAATTCTTGAGGATTGTTTTCAAGCCGTTTTTCTTTTACATCCACCTTATGTGTTTGTATTACGCCTTGAAATGTCCCTTCAAGCACATCTTTTCTGGGTTTCAAAATATCACTTATCTTATACATTTTAGCACACCTCCATTTCTATGAGACCCATGTTTCCTGACTCATTCATATCCGCATTGCGGATATGCCCAATATTTTATTTCTCTGGGCGTCCTCTTCATGCACACAGTAGGAAGCCACCAATATTTAAACCCTCTATCCCTCTTGCCGCCTCATCCACCATCAACCTAAAGTCAAACCAGCCCCTTCTTCTCCCTGTAGGCTCATTTGCTTCCTACTCTTGCCATTTTAAGATAACCCTCTGAGGTTGTCAAAATATTAATGCCCACCACAGCAGAGCAAAACAAAAAGCTCAAAAAAAGACGGGGAAAGAACTTTACAGACGGCATTTAACACGCTCAGGCAAGGGGGCAATTTATGCCTTTTGAATTGCTTTTATACCTTTGTTTACATTGACCTTTTCAAAAAATAATACTATGATTAGTGCCATAAAGTGTCCATTAAGGAGGTCAAAATGCTGGTCACTGCGAGCGAGCTTAAAACAAAAGGTATATCGTTTATAGAGAAGATGATAAAGAGGCACAAAGAGGTGTTTATCACTGTAAGAGGGAAAAAGAAATTTGCCGTGCTCCCTATTGACGAGTATGAAAGACTCAAAGAAGCAGAGCTTGACAGGCTGATCTATGAAGCTGAGAGGGATTATGAAGAAGGTAGGTATGTTAAGGAAACGGCTGAAGAGCATTTTAAAAGGCTTGGAATTTGATGTACAAGCTGGTATTTACCCATACATATTTAAAAAGAGAAAAAGAGTTTTTAAAAAGGCACAGGGACCTTATTGAGAGATATAAAAAGACTTTAAAGCTTCTGGAAATAAACCCCAACCACCCCTCATTACGACTTCATGGGCTTAAGGGACAGTTAAAAGGTAAATATTCTGTTTCTATTACAATCACTTACAGAATTATAGTAACCTTTGCAATTAAGGATAATGAAATTATCCTAATAGACGTTGGCCATCACAAAGAATCCTATTAGTTACATGACAAAATCAATGCTTTAATGGTTTTCTTTTGAGCTGTTTTTAGGTTTAAAAGCAGGCCCCGTCAAAGATTTTTCTTTTACGGGGCAAGCCTCTCATCCTTGTTTTTCACTTCCTGTTTTTAAAACAAGGGATAAAGGGGCTTTTCATTCAAAACCACCTGTCCTCAATGCACTTAAAATGATGAATAAAAAAGACAGGAGGCAAAAGATGAACTGCCGATATTTCGTTAAATGTAACGCCCCTTTTTGCCCTCTGGACAGGGAAAGCTTAGACGGCGTTTGGTATCCAGGCGAGGAAATCTGCCGCAGAAGAGACTTTGCCAACCTTGACTGGATTAGGAGACAAAAGAAGATTGCTAAAAGGGCACAACAGGGATATTTCACGATACAAATGCTTAAGAGGGACTGCGTGATAAGAAAAGGCATAAAAGGCCTTGACCCTGACAGGGGCAGAGAAGAGCAGCTTAAGAAATGGCTTAAGGAGCATCCACCCCAGAAGAAGCTAACAGCCCAGCAGAAAGAGCAGATTGCCCGGAGGCTCAAACAGGGCAGGTTGGCCCTTAGCCCCACCTCTCAAACGCCCTGAATTGAGTCCCGTAAACGGGACGGCCTCTCCCAATCGTTTTTTGACCCTCAGAAGAAAACAGATAGTTTTATATGCCCCTGGTTACCATAGGCCCATTTCGGGTATTGTTTTGGGCCGTTTTCAATTCAATTTCAAGGGCACAAAATGAGCCCTTGATTAACTTCTCTCCAAAATGGGAAAAAGTTGACTTGGCCCTTTGAAGATTCAGTTTTCATTTTGAAGACTTGATAGAAATTTTGGGGTGGGTAAATTTATCACCCCAAAACAGTGGAACTGGTAGGAAGAAAGTTCACCAACAACCAGAATCAAGGTGGCAAATTGACATATTATATTTTAGGCCAACTTTAAAAGGAGGTTTTCAACGACCTAGTAAGAATCAACCCCCCTCACTTTTTTGTCAGGCAAAATGTCAGCTATCAAGAAAAATTAGTTTTTTTGTAAAATTCTTCAGTTCTGATGATCTTAGCGTTTTTTGTATCAATGAGGTCGTGCAATATATGGTAAACCCTAGAATCATTTGTCACAAAATAGTCCGAAATCCCAACGTAGAAAACATGCTGCATATCTGGCAAGTCCCCTCTATCGGGTTTTCCAAGCTTTTTGAATTGCGAATCGATAAGAAACTGTAAAGCAGCATAGAACTCGATACCTACTGATAAACAGGTCAAATTCTTATAATCAAGATTCATTATTTCTTCAGAAGTAAACCGGCTGGATAAGCCGTATGTTACTACCATCTTGTAAAGGATTTGATTGAAATACTTTCTCTGTAACAATAAAGGATAGAATTCTTGCCATTCGGTAGGTAGCATTTTGCTCCCTTTAAATTTCGAAAACCACTCCCTTCTATGCTGACGTTCCCATAATAAAATTTTTTCCTTTTGCTTGGTGATAGCAGCCCTCAGAAAAACTCGTGTTTGATTGGGCGTCCTTCCGTTCTTTGCTTCTCTTAAAGCATCAAGATACGATTGATCAGAATCGAAATAATCTGAAATTGATAACGTATTTCCTTTTAACAAGGCATTAACTTCCAGGAAAGTTAAATCTTTAATGTTCAGAAGTATTTTTCTATTTGAGACATCCCAGACAAATTTGGCCAAATCGCTGCTGCGAGCGAAAGAAGAATTGCATTCTATTTCATCCACCAAAGGCCACGAAAGCAAAATTTCATAATTTCTGAATGATCTTTTTGACCTCCCTTTAAATTTATCACAAAAGAAATTTAAAGCATTTGTATCGAAATAGACTTTTGGTTTTGTATCCGTTTTAGTATTGTGCAAAAATGACTTTTTTACTTTACGAATTTGCACAACTTTATTCCATTACCTGACGCCCGGGTTCAGGCGCGGTGGCGCGTTAGCGCCGACATCGCTTGGGACCCGTTGTTAGGCAAAACTTCTTCATTGCGGATTAATGTATGTTGGCATCTGACCGGGTGTCTGGACAGTATAGCCTTCGCCATAGTTCGGCGTGACATACGAAGGCATTTGTCCAGGAGTCTGAATCGTATAGCCACCACTGTAGTTAGGTGTGACGTAAGTTGGCATCTCTCCGGGTGTTTGAATCGTATACCCACCACCATAGCTAGGCGTTACATAGGATGGCATCTGACCAGGTGTTTGGATTGTCGCGCCACCACCATAATTCGGTGTTACGTAGGTTGGCATTTGCCCCGGCGTTTGGATTGTGTAGCCGCCACCACAATTCGGAGTCGCATACGACGGCATCTCACCGGGAGTCTGGATCGTGTAGCCCCCCGCAAACACCGCGGTCGCAAATGCGAGTAATGGAATGACTAATAGCTTTCGGATTGTCTTCATTGCGATGTCCTCCTGTTGCCTAACTTATTTTTATATATTATATCTACCCTCATACTTGTTTTAAGTTAAACCCTATTCCCACTTCAAAGTCAAGAGACAACCTCATATACACAACAAACAGGCCTCCGTCAAAGTCGGAATTTCCAAAATCTTAACACCCCTACTTTTAAGCAAATTCAGTAATACATGTAATTGGAAGCTAAAAACTCTTTTACCTTGTCCCTTAGCTAAATTTAGCATTTGCCCTTGATTATCTCAAGCCTTTATGACTACCCTGAGGACTTTGACGGGGCCTTGCTTCTTCCCTTAAAAATTTCCTTGTTCTTCTTATAGCAATTTCAGCACTACCCTATCTTTGCCTAACGTTGACAAGATTGTCAACATATTTTAACTCAGCCTGCTAGCTTCATCTAAGTGTGAGTGTGAAAGGCAAAAGGCACCGGGCAAAAGGTGTGAAAGGTGAGAAGTGAAACGGAGTTGTCGGTTGTCAGTCTTCGGTTGGCAGTTTCCAATCTTCAGTTCACATCTCACGTTTTACTTTACATTGTTCACTATTATAGTGGCAAGTATTATATTCCATCTTATAGGATAAAACTATATTGGAATTGACATAAACAGTTTTTACCACAATGCAGTTGTATTTAAATCAACTCTATTCTCAGTTTTTTCCCTAAAGCATTAGCTATCTTTTTGAGGGTAGAGAGCTTAATGTCTTCAGCGTGGTTTTCTATCCTTGATATTGAAGTTTTTTTGGTGTTAATTAGTTTAGCAAGCTCTTCCTGGGTAAGGCCAGCATTTTGCCTGGCCATTTTTAGTAAAATACCTATCTTGAACTCCTCATAGCCAGAGTCAAAACCCTCTCTAAACTCTTTATCTCTTGCCTTTCTTTCTTCTATGTATTTTTGCAGATCACTCATTATTAACCCCCTTTCTTGAGAAGTAATCCTTTTTTCTTTCCTGGGCTATTTTAATAGCCTGTTTTGGTGTCTTTTGTGTTTTCTTGACTATGGCATGGGCAAGGACAATTAGGTGATCTCCGTCTAAAAAGCCCAAAATTCTGATAGCTTTACCTCCCACATTTATTCTTACTTCCCAGATATCATCTGTGTTTGTTAATTTTTTAAAGAATTGCCTGGGAACTTCCTTTAAATCTTCAAATAACTTTAATACCCATACAACTTTTTTAGCTTCTTTGGCTGACAAAGAATCCAAAAACTCTTTAACAGGCTTTTTACCGTTAGCTGTCTCATAAAAAATTACTTCTCTCATTGCATAAAAGTTAACATAAATGTTAACTTTGTCAAGATTAAAAATTTGTTGAAAACCGCTTTGGGCATCAGATGATTTGCGGATAGCCTCATTTCAGGGCAGAGAGAAAGCTTAGTCCTCAGCTTCTTTACTTCCCCGACATCATCCTGTTCAACTTTGCATACATTTCTTCCATCCAGTCAAAACGCACTTCTTCTTTCTTGCTGCCTTCACTCCTTGCACTGGCAGAAGCAGAACTGCCCTGAACTTTTGGCCTGTTATCTGCTGCCTGCTTTATCTCCTGCGTCCCGTTGTGACGGGACATGGGCTTCTTCTGCTGAGACTCAGGCCGGGGCACAGGTTGAGGCTGAGACACGGCAGGGGCAGGCACACCAGCAGGCATGGCAGAGGGAGACATAACAAGAGGAAAGCCCTTCCTCTCAAGTAAAGCTCTGATCTCCTGCCTTGCCCTGTCATCACCAATAAGACCCAGCAGTATGTCCCCACACCCACGCATCAAACAGCACCGGATAAAGCTCTCCAGGAACCTGGCCTTAAGCCTGTCAGGAAACGTCCGCCAGATAGTTTCTAAAAGCTCATCTTGACAGTTAAAGACGATCTTCATTAAACTCACCTCCCCTCATATAAGGTATAAAAACAAATAAATATAAAAAGAAAAAACCTATATAATTTATATAAACAGCTCTTTTGTTTGAACTGCTTTTAATTTACCACCAGCCCAACCACTAACCCCACCAATGCGGTTTATTGTTTTACCTCTACTTTATATAGTGCAAAGGCAGACTAAAGGCAGACTTAACCACTGTATGAACCATAGCTTAAACCTAAGCGGTAAATCCCGTCTCAACGGGACCCGACAACCCATCATAACCCGAATGAACCCAGGTGAACCTCAGCGGTGGATACAAGCTAAACCGTACTGGTCCCGTCTCAACGGGATGTCTTTTGCCCTGTTTTGTTCTGATTGCACTTATAAAGTAGAAAAAAAACCAATAAAGGAGGTTTAAGATGGCACTTATCAGGATTGAGGATGAGGAATTACGGCGGGCGGGAATTCCTTTCAAGGCCTCTACGCTTTACCGATGGAGAAAGGACAAAAGAAACCTTGAGATTTTCGTCAAGGTTGGCGGCCGGGTGTTTGTGGATTCTGAGGCATGGGAAAAGTTCGTTGAAAAGGCCCGGGAGAAAAGCAGGGCAGAGGCAGAGAGGGTTGAGAGACTTAAAAGGGGCATCCTGCAGTGATAGTCCCGTTGGGGCGGGATTTGCCCCTTAACCGCCCCTTGACCGCCCCTTAAGCTTCTACCCTTGGCCTTTTGCCTTTACCCCTTTGCCTCTTGCTTTTTAGCCTCTTGTTTTTGCCCCTGAATGCTGCTTATAATTTTATCCATCACCCCGGCTCCCTCTCTCAAGGCCCCTTCCCAGAGGTGAGAATACCGCTGGGTGGTTTTGAAATCCTTATGAGTCATCAATCTTTGCAGGACATAGGGGTTGACCTGTCCGCTTGAGGCAAGCAGTGAGGCGTAGGTGTGTCTTAACCCATGAAAACGGAAATCGGGGGGTAAGCCTGCAAGCTTTTTGATCCGCTTCCAAGGAGATTTAAAGTCTTTTCTCATCTGCCCATCTTTGCCCGGAAACACATAAGGGCTTCCTTCAACCTTTGGGTGGTTTTGCAGGATAGACAGGGCCGTATTGTTGAGGGGTAAAATCTGATCCCTGCCGCCTTTGGGATCATGAAGCCTCAGCCAGCCCCTTTCCATGTCAATGTCGTTCCACTTAAGCTTAAAAATTTCCCCACGCCTCAAGCCCGTGGCCAGGGCAAAGAGAACAATATTTCCTGCCTGTCTATTAGGATAATTTTGGCACACTTCAAGTAAGGCTTTCAACTGCTCAGGCTCAAGGTATTCGGTTACTTCATTATTGGGCCTGGGTAACCTAACTTTAGAAACAGGATTTTCTCCCTCAAACATGTCCCACTTTATGGCCAGATTGAAGAGCCTTCTCAAAAGGGCGAGATATTGTAAAATGCTGGCCTCTGCATAGGGTTTGCCCATCGCATTTGGTATTTTCTTTAACTCCAGCTTGAACCGCTCAATTTCAAGAGGACTGATTTGATCAAGCTTTTTTTACCAAACCTTCCTTTCAAGAGATAATTCCAGCGGATTTCATCAGTGCGCCATGACTTTTTATTTTCTTTTGCCCATGGTAGATATCGGGCCCAGACCTCATTCAGGGTATGGCTTTGCTTCCGTCTGTCAAAAAAATCTCCTGACACCAACTCCGCTTTGATTTTGGCCTCAATCCTCTTTGCCAGGGAAAGAGAATCCGGGACCATCTTCTGCACCCGACGGCCCTGATAGACCACCACCACTTTGTAGATTCTGCCTTGCCTTGGCAGGGGCCTGCCGCAGTTTCGGCAGGTGGTGTTTTTCACAGATTGATCGGTTTTGCAGTGAGGGCACCTAATATAAACCGGCATTTTTCTTTACCCCCTTTTTAGACATTTGGATGAAAATCCATCGTTTTTACCCCGGGTAAAGGGTAAATATAAGGTAAACCTTTTTACCCATTTTAGTCAAGAGAGATGTCCTAAAAATGTCCCAGAGATAAAAAACAGATTTTTAATTAACCTTGACAAAACATTGCATTTTATGTAACTTACGAACGATTAGAAGAAAAAAATAATGGCGGAAGCGCATGGGAATCGAACCCACCACGGACACCTCTCCGTGCCCGCCACTGGATTTGAAGTCCAGGGGCCCCACCAGGGACCGTCCGCTTCCATGCCAAATGATATTATTTTCTGATAAGGTTGTCAATTAACCCAAAATCTACGCTTGCCCTAAAAGAACTTACGGAAGTTCTTATTCCTTAATCCCTTGCTCTTACTCCTTGGTACCTAGTTAAGTAAAAAGGCTTTATCTCTATTTTTCTCTCCTATTTCTTTTTCTCATTCCCTTGTCAAAATTAGTTGATGGTTTAGAAGGAAGAACACCAAGAGCTTACAAATTTGGGAATTTGCCTCCCATTCGGAAACTAACTAAATAAAAAAATGGCTAAGAAAAGGCATATTAGAAAAGCATTATTTTAAAAAATATTGGTTTATACGAAAATTAGCTTCCTAAAATGGACAACAGTGCGTTTTGAAATTCATTTTTTCCTTGACAAAAAATGTCAATAAGGTTAAATAACCCCTGAAATCTATATGTGTCTTTGGGTAATAAAATTAGGACTGTAGGAGTTGAAAGGATGGCTGAACATAATGCGTCACAAACAAAAAAGGGCGGATGGGGATCTTTTTTATTAGGTTTTGCATTTATGTTTGCTGTAGGTTGGTTCTTTTTTGGAAATCACTTTGCCGTTCCACCCCTTTATGGCAAAAAAATTCAACCAGTGGCCTTCAGTCATAAGGTGCATGTAGAGGATGCAGGAATGGCCTGTAAAGATTGCCACTATTTAAAGGCAAATGGCCGCTGGTCAGGAATTCCTAAGATTGATAAATGTGCCGAGTGTCATCAGGAACCTCAAGGGGAAACCAAGGAAGAAGCAAATTTTATAAAAAATTATGTCAAGCCACACAAAGAAGTGCCATGGCTTGTTTATTCCCGTCAGCCTAAAAATGTCTTTTTCTCTCATGCCGCCCATTTAAAAATTGCCAGATTTAATTGTAAAGTGTGTCATGGGAAGATGGGATATAATGATACCCCCCCGGTATACGTCTATTCGCGACTTTCGAAATATCCCCAACATACAGTGATTGTCATGGAAGCCTGTATGGATTGTCATAAAAAGTATGATGCGCCAAACTACTGTTTTACTTGCCATAAATAGGAGAGGGAGAAATGCTCACAAGAAGAGGTTTTCTACAGTTTGTAGTTGGAGGGGCCTTAGGAGCCGTTTTTTCACCATTGCCCTGGCGAATTGCAGATGAGTTAGTGTTGTTTAGCCAACGATGGACACCTCAAGGGGCACCTGGCGATGAAAGCTGGTGTTACTCCATATGTCAACTTTGTCCCGGTGGATGTGGATTAAAGGTAAGGAAGATTAGTGAGAGGGTTGTTCAAGTAGAAGCCAATCCTTTAAGCCCTATCAATCGGGGCGTTTGCCCATTAGGAGCAGCAAGCGTTCAGTATCTTTATGGAGATAAAAGAAGAATCAAAAAACCTTTGAAAAGGACAGGCAAGAGGGGAGAAGGTAAGTGGCAAGAAATTGAATGGGCCGAGGCCCTGAATTTGCTTACAAGTAAGTTAAACGATCTCAAAGGCTCTGGGGCCACAGAAGGGTTGCTTTGTATAGACGGCTCTGTATCTAAGGTGATGTCTGGCTTGTTGAAGAAGTTCTGTTATGCCTATGGAACGTCCAATTACTTTCATGTTAATGCAGATGTGGGAGCTAGTATAGCCATTAAAGAAATGCAGGATTTTAATGGCTGTGTGGGATTTGATTTAGAAAATGCCGATTATGTTTTGAGTTTTGGGAGTCAATTGTTAGAAGGTTGGGGCGCACCAGGCAACTTGCAAGCTTTATATAATTATTGGTTTGAAAATCCGCTTAAACCAAAGGTCAAAGTTGTTCAGATTGAACCCCGCATGTCGGATACGGCTGCTAAAGCTAGTGAATGGTTACCTAATTTGCCTGGAACAGAAGCCCTAGTAGCCTTGGGGTTGGCATGGGTAATCTTAAAGGAAGGTAAATATAACCCTCGTTTTACAGGAGATGCTGATTTTGAAAGATTCAAACGGGCAGTTTTAGAAGGATTTAATCCAGACAAACTTGAAGAAAAGACAGGGCTCTGCAAGGACGATTTCATCAGAGTTGCAAGAGAATTTTGCAACGCCAAACACCCAATAGCCGTTTGGGGTAGAGGAAAGGGATTCAATTCTACAGGCGCCTTTGAAGTCTTGGCAATTCACTCCCTTAACGCCCTAGTTGGAAATATCAATCGTAAGGGTGGAACTGCCTTCTTTAAGGATGTTGTTGACGAAGTTTGGCCTGAAATTTCTACCCGTCAACCTAGAGATTTAGGAAAGTTTATAGAAAGTGTGGGTGCTAAAAAGGTCTATGCCGAAATAGCTCTTGTCTGTGAGGCTAATCCCGCTTACAAATATCCCGTGAGTTTTGGGAATGCCTTACAAAATGTGCCTTTCGTAGTAACCTTCACTCCTTTTATGAATGACACCGCCTTGGTGTCCGATTTGGTCTTGCCTACCCCGTTTTATATGGAGAAATGGGAAGCTATAACTACCCCTCGGGGGTTTTCATATCCTGTCTTTGGCCTTAGCTGTCCGGTTTGTAAATCTTCCTATGGGGTTAAACACCCCGGCGATGTTGTTTTGGCTGTAAGTAAAACCTTAGGACTAAAAGGCCTCCCATGGGACAATTATAGAAATTTGCTTCAATATCTAGTTGAGAAAATTTGGTCCAAGGGAAAGGGATGTCTTTTGAAGGGCAACAAAAAGGTTGCTCTCCCCTCTAGTCCCCGACAGATGTGGAGTGAACTAACCACCTGTGTTTGGGCTAACCCAGAAGCTGTAAGCGGAGGAATTAAGAAATTTGATTTCGCTCCCTCAGTCTTTGCTGAAGGGATAAAGAGGCCTGTTTGGTCGGTTGAAGGAAAATCGGAGGATTATCCCTTTACCCTCATTCCCTGTGAATATCTTATTTTGCCTCAAGATTTAGGAGCGGCACCTTTCTTGGTAAAGCAATTGCCAGATACGGTTTTAAAGGGGTCTGACTTATGTGTAGAGGTTCATCCAGAGACGGCTTCTCAATGTGGTGTCAAAAATGGGGAGCTGGCCCTGCTTCAAACTCCATTAGGGCAGGCCAGAGTAAGGGTTTTCTGCAATGAATGTATCCGTCCGGGTATTATTGGTATTCCTGTAGGATTGGGACATAAGGGATACGATGAATACTTGGCCGGTAAGGGTATAAACGCTTACACAATTTTAGGTTACAATGAGGAAGCAACAGGGGTTGCTTCGTATGTTATGAATAAAGCAAACTTGGTAAAAATATAAGGAGAAAGGTAAGCCATGGGACACGAAGAGAAGGAAAATTGGAGTCATGCTGAGAAATATGTCATGGTAATTGACATTGATAAATGCACGGGCTGTGGGGCCTGTGTGGTCGCCTGTTCACAGGAAAACAATATTCCTGTTAGGACAGACGAAACGGATAAGTATATGTCTCTGAACTGGTTGGTGATTTATCGGGTAACCAATGCCCAACCCTTTCCTAAGACAAAGGTAGTTTATGTTCCCAGGCCTTGCATGCACTGCGATGATCCCATTTGTGTTCATGTATGTCCAGCCTCAGCCACAGATAAAGATGCTAAAGGGATTGTCAGTCAAATTTATCCCCGTTGTTTTGGGTGTCGGTACTGTATGGCCGCTTGTCCCTATCATGCCAGGGTGTTCAATTGGTATGACCCGGTTTATCCTAAAGGCACAGAAAGGGGATTTAATCCCGATGTTTCTACCCGGATGAGAGGGGTAGTAGAAAAGTGCTCCTTTTGCAATCACCGCTATCAGCATGCTAGGGATAAGGCCATTGCTGAAGGAAGGGTCTGTCTGGAAGATGGAGAATATATCCCTGCTTGTGCTGAGGCCTGTCCTACCAAGGCAATTTATTTTGGTAATATAAAGGATCCCAATAGCCAAGTTTCAAGAATTTTGAGAGAGGAAAGGCCCCATGTTTTCCGGCTCTTGGAAAAATATGGTTCGGAACCTAGTGTTTATTACATTAGCCGTCAGGATTGGGTCAGGCCTCGTTTAGATTGGGTGTTAGAAGAAGAACATAAAAAGTATAAAAACTCAATGAAATAAAGGAGAGGTAAAATGGATGCTGCTTTGATTCCTCCCGGAGTGCAAAGGTGCAGCTTTAAGAAGTTTATGGTATGGATTGGTTTTGTTTTGCTTTTATTACTCTGGGGTCTATACGGCACCGCCTTATGTCTAATTAAGGGCTTAAATCAAACCCACATGAATAACTATTATGGATTTGCCCTGTGGATCTTTCTTGACCTCGGAGTCATTGCTTTAGGCGCAGGTGCCTTTTTCACAGGGTTTTTGCGTTACATTGTTGGTATTGATAAGCTCAAAAATATAATAAACATCGCTGTTATTATTGGATGGTGTTGTTATGGTGGTGCCCTTTTAATCCTGGCCATTGATGTAGGACAACCTTTGAGGGCTTGGCATATATTCTGGTATCCCAATGTCCATTCTATGCTTACCGAGGTGTCCTTTTGCATTACCTGTTACTTTACAGTGCTTTGTGTTGAGTACTTGCCTATCATTCTGGAAAATCCCCAGCTTGATAAGAATCGTTTCATCCACATCTTAAGCCATAATTTTCATGAGTATATGTTTATCTTTGCCGCCCTAGGAACCTTTCTTTCCTTCTTTCATCAGGGGTCTTTAGGTGGTACCTTTGGTGTCCTTTTCACTAGGCCTTTTGCCTATCGGACTGGTTTTTTCGTTTGGCCATGGACGTTCTTCCTCTTTATTCTTTCGGCCATTGCTTCAGGTCCAGCCTTGACCCTCTTAATCACTTGGTTTATGCAAAAGGTAACTGGCAGAAAATTGGTATCTTACGATGTTTTGGAATTAATGGGCAAGATTGCAGGAACGCTTCTTTTTATTTACATGATATTTAAACTGATTGATACTTGGTATTGGATTGAACACGTGCTTCCTTCCAAGGGTATGACTTTGGCCGATTGTTACAAGGGTTGGTTTGGCTCTTATGGTTATTGGCTGTTGGTGGCTGAGTTGGGTGTATTTGGAGTAATTCCTGCTCTCATTCTCGTCTGTCCTGCCTTGAGAAAAAGGGAGTTTTGGCTTATTCTTGGAGCATTGATGGATTGCACGGGTATTGCTCTCAATCGTTTTGTGATGGTGCTTCAAAGTTCAGCCGTGCCTACTTATCCTTTTGACAAGTGGCCCTCTTATATGCCCAGTTGGCAGGAATGGGCAACCTTCGGAATGGTATTAGGAATAACTCTACTAGTAATTTCTCTTTCATATCGCTATTTGCCTCTCTTCCCTCAAGAGAAAGAACTTAATAGGAATTAAGACATTATATGAGGCCTGGGGGTGTCTTTCAGGCCTCTTTTATCTCTAACAAGGCCTTAATCACTCGACTTGCCTTTTCCAAGGGCGTTTCCTTCTTTAAGGGCACAGTTAGTTCCCCTTGGGGGGTTAAGCGGTAACTTGGTCGTTCAGCCAGAAATTTAATCATTTTTTCGGCTTCAATAGGGCTTTTAGCAGAAAAGGAAAGTCGCAAGTAGCCGTCTTTCACATCCAACCGCTCAACACCTAAATCCCGACACCAAATTTTTAGTTTGAGGAGCTGAAAGGCCGTTTCCACCGGATTAGGAAACCTCCCATAGCGATCTATCATCTCTTCCTTTAAATCTTCTAATTGGTCTTTTTCCTTTATTTGGCTTAATCGCTGGTAAAAGACCAGTCGTTGCCTTTTATCAGGAATATAATCAGGAGGAATGTAAGCCGCTACTCTCAATCTAATTTCAGGCTCTATTTCCTCCCGGGCTGGTTGCCCCTTAAGCTCTTGCACGGTTTTATGAAGCAGTTCTAAATACATTTCATATCCCACAGCAGCAATATGCCCTGATTGGGCCATACCTAAGATATTCCCTCCACCTCTCATTTTGAGATCGTGCATGGCCAATTTGTATCCTGAGGAAAGCTCTGTGTGTTCTAAGAGGGCCTTGAGACGCCTTTGGGCTTGCTTGGTAATAATTTGCCTGCCAGGAACCAAGAGATAGGTATAAGCTTGACGCCGACACCTCCCTACTCGGCCCCTAAGGTGATAAAGCTGTGCCAACCCAAACATATCGGCCCGATTGATAATAATGGTATTGGCATTAGGAACATCAAGCCCAGATTCAACAATACTCGTACATAAAAGAACATCAATTTGATGGTGCAAAAATTGAAACATCACCTTTTCAAGCTCTGTTTCAGGCATTTGACCATGGGCAATACCTATTCTCACCTGGGGCAAAAGTTTTCCCAAAAAGCGGCCTAGGCTAGGCAAACCTTTAATACGGGGATGGATAAAGAACACCTGTCCACCTCGCTTTAATTCTTGAGTAATAGCCTCTTTTATTAAAACAGGGTTGAACTTGGCAAGATATGTTTTTACAGGTCTTCTCCCTGGGGGAGGTGTTTCTATCAAACTCATATCTCTAATGCCCAAAAGGGATAGATACAAAGTTCTGGGAATAGGGGTAGCACTTAGGCTTAAGACATCTACGGTGGTCTTAAGCTGTTTAAGGTGTTCCTTCTGCCTTACTCCAAAACGATGTTCTTCGTCTATGATAATCAAGCCTAGATCCTTAAAAGTGACATCCTTTTGCAAAAGGCGGTGGGTCCCCACCACAATGTCAATCTTGCCTGTTTTAAGGCCTTCTAGAATTTCCTTCTGTTCTTTGCGGGAGCGAAAGCGATTAAGACAGGCAATATTTAACCCAAATTCCTGAAGGCGAGATTTAAAGGTCAAGAAGTGCTGTTCGGCCAAGATGGTAGTGGGCACTAAAACTGCCACTTGTTTGCCGTCCAACACGGCCTTAAAGGCAGCCCTGACAGCAACCTCGGTCTTTCCAAAACCTACATCTCCACACACAAGCCTGTCCATAGGGGCAGGACGCATCATGTCGGCCAGCACATCATTAATGGCCTTCTGCTGGTCTGGAGTTTCGGTGTAAGGAAAACTGCATTCAAATTGGTAAAACATGTCATCAGGAGGAGAAAAAGAATAGCCTGCTTGAGACATACGCCTGGCATAAAGCTCAAGTAACTCTTTAGCAACCCTTTCCACCGCCTTCTTAACTCGGCGTTTGGTGCGACTAAAGGTTTGGCCCCCCAATCGGTCCAAGGATGGAGGGGCATCAGAAACCCCCCTATATTTATGGACCATATAAAGCTTATCTACCGGCAAATACAGCTTGGCCCCTTCTTCATATTCCAAAACCAAAAAATCCGTAGTAATACCACCCGTGGTAAGGGTTTGCAGCCCCAGGTAACGTCCAATTCCATGTTCTTGATGGACCAAATAATCCCCTATATTTAAATCCTCAAAGCTACTTATCGGTAAAAGGTCTTTATAGTCCCCTTTCTTAAGGGTTGGTGGTTCAAAGGATTGTCCAATCTGCCAGTCCTTCTCTCCAAGGATAATCAATTTATCCTCTAAATCCAAAAGACCGGTGTCCAACTTCCCTTTATAAATCCAGATGCCCGGAACCATTTTTAGGGGAGGGGATTTGGCTTCAGCAGAAAACCCCCACGAGTTCAAGATTCCCTTAATTTTCCTTTGGTTAAATGAACTGGAAGCAGCAAACACCAGGCATAAATTCATCTGCACCCATGTGCCAAGACTTTCTTTAAGAAAGCGGGATTTTTTTTCAGGTTCAATGCCTTCTTCAAAAGGCCTTTTAAAAGAGAAGATAACACTTTTATGGCCATCTAAAACAGGAAGGCTGGTGCCCAAAATTGTCTTTTTAAAGGCCCGTTTTGCCTCAGACCAAGGGATAAAGAGATAATCAAAGGGTAAAAATGGCCTTTTTTCTGCTTGGAGGTCTTCTAAGTGAAGTTTAATTGCCTTTTCTTGTCCCAAGGCCTCTTTTTGAAGAGCCTCATCTTCTACCAACAAAAAAATGGTTTTTGGGGGTAGATAATCAAACAAAGTGGCGGAATCTGAAAATAAGGGGAAGAAGTCTTCTATTCCTGGCTGATGAATAGGCAGCGAAAGAAGACCGGAGATCCTTTCTTTGTCCCAGATTGGCAACGCCAAATCTTTCAATCGGTTCTGGGCTTGACTATAAGCCTCTTCTTCTTGAGGGATGGGATTGGCAGGTATGAGAATAAATTCATCAAGGGAGACCTCTGAACGTTGAGTAATAGGATTAAAAAGGCGAATAGACTCAAGGAAATCACCAAAAAACTCAAGCCTCAATGGGAGATGATAAAGGGGGCAAAAAATATCTACAATATCACCTCTCAGGCTAAATTCCCCTATTCCTTCTACCAGGGAAACCCTTTCATATCCTGCCCTCTGAAGATAACGAATTAAGCCCTCTCGAGGGATTTCTTCTCCTTTCTCATATATTTGGGTAAATCTATTTAAGTGATTTTTAGAAGGATACCGTGAAGTTATTCCCTTAGGCGTAGTAATAAGAATGGAATTGGGGACATTTAAAAGCCCAAAGAGGGCTGCAAATTGCTTTCCCAAGATTTCTGGTCTAGGACTTAAACCACAAAAGGGTAAAAAATTCTCCGTGGGCAAAAATTGAACCCTTTGAGAAAGGGGTAAGGTCTGAGGTGTTTGAATGAAAAAACTTATAGTCTCAAACCAGGTTTGAAGGTCTTCACTAGAAGGCAAAATGATTACTAAGGGCGTCTTTACCTTTTGACTTAACCTATAAACCACATAGCCTAGGGCGGTCCTGTGAACACCACCTAGACAAACAGTAGAATACTGATTTAAATACGCCCAAAGCTTGTCCAAATCCATAACTACGCTGTGCTTCTATCTATTGGGAATCAGCAGCCCTTTTAATCTCTATAGCGATAGTAGTATAGAGGAATGTCTTTCACAATAGCCGAAACGGCGTTTTTAATCATTACATCCAATGCCTTCGCCAAAGGGGTATTCTGGTAGATATCAATCCCGGTCCCTGTAGCCTTGGTCTTTCCAATTTTACCTCCCCCAGCCATTACCCTCCAGTCCTTGGCCCTACCCTCTACAGTAACGGCCTTGATGACTCTTCCCGTACGAACATCAATTAATCTGATTTCCATAGCCAAATAGGCCTTTTTTTCTACCAAGATTCCTCCGGTTACATTCTGGTCACCATGATGCTTCCAAGGCACAACGATAGGAACAATAAGCCCGGATTCATTTGGCTTTAATGCTGTAATGACACCTAAAATGAGCACATCTGCTCCTTCTAAAAGTCCTTGCGGAACTGCCCTTTTGATATTTACGTACTGTCCTTGATTCAAGTCTATTTCCTGCTTTAGGAATTGAAGTCCAATACCCCGTTCAAGCAAGATGAATCTACCAGTTTGAAAAAGACTGGTAGCAAGCATATCTGTAGCGGCATCGGCCAAGGTATTATCACACTGTTTGGTCTTACACAAAATGTCAGCAATAGCAATTCTGGCCTTTGGACCATGATATTTAATTACCTGCTCTGCCTTAGGCCCTTGGCTCTCAATATTGGCCTTGATAGAAGGCCCACATCCACAAACAAGACATAAAAAGACGAAAAGGTTAATGAAGTTTAGGAAGCAATAAATGAGATTTCCTCTCAAATATTGACAGTCCACTTTAAATATCCCCATTGAATGCAATTTACCCCTATATAAGAATACTCGCAAGATGGAGTAGCGCTTAAGCTACTTATTATCCATCTATAGTAAAATCTTGCCAAGGGGGTTTGATTTCCCACTTTCTAAAAGAAACGGAAACCCTACTTGTCTTTCTACACTATCAAGAGATTTGAGGCAAAAACTGCTAGCACTTCGTCTAGGCTTACAATCAACACCAATACTACGGTTGGCCCCCACCTCGGATAGAAAAAACTGAACTAAAGATAAAAAAATGATCCAAAGATTTCATTGCTTGAGTAGCTTTTTCATACCTTCCCAGTCAAACTTTTTGGCTATTTCTAAAGCTTCTTGCCAACTCATGTTCTCAAAGCTTAAAACAAAAACACCTCTAACCATTTGAGATGCCTGCAAATCTTTATCCAGACAAACGACAATGGCGCCATGTCTGTCCTTTTTGTGATAGTTAATGCCCACAGGAAAACCATTGATGGTGGTGGTTTTTATGAATTCTTCTGTTGAATCCATCTGAAAGTTGGAAGCAAAAGGGGCCCAAGTTCCCATTGCCCATTGTATGCCACAAAAAATCTGGGCTTCAAGGTGTTTGCCTCCTTTACTATAAGCCCGATGAGCTGAAGCCAATTCCCCCATTGGACTGCCTGTCATATTCATTCCTTCACACTTTTCTGCCTGCCAACCAGCAATACTTTTGAGCAAAGCACCTAGCTTTTGATAAGGAGGGCACTGACCAGCTATGAGGCTAACCGAAAAAAACAAAATGATTGTTATTATAATTCCTGAAAACCATTTTATGTTTCTTCCCATTCTCAAAATGCTCCTTCACTTAAGTCTTTAATAGGCCGTAACCCTTATATTGGTAATCAAAATTTCTTTATGTTCTGATGGATTAGCTCCCCAAAGACCGAAACTAATAGCATTCCTATTAGGCAAATTGCCACCTACTATCCCACCACCAATTGGTTCTTGGTATATCCGCTGCCCATCTACAAAGATTTTTATCATACCATTTTTTTGTTGCACAGCAAAATGATGAATTTCCCCTGCCCGAATTTTTGTAGTCCTAATCTCCTTTCCACTCCAGCGGGGGTACTCCCAGTCTGAGGCCCAATGAAGGACATCAGGGCTATTTGGATCTCTCGGCTCTCCCAAAAACATAGCATGTGCCATTCCCCAAACACTTTTGCTGAAATAAACATCCCATTCCACCGCAAAGTTTTGAGGCAATCTTAATTTCGCTTGGACATCTACATTTTTACTCAATGCCCGTAACCATTTCCTTCCACTAAAACTAGCTACTTCAACTTGGCCCTTCATAAGATGGATTCCAGTAGGAATATCTCCGATGTTGTATTCGGAAAAATCCTCTTGAAAAAGCACTTTTTTACCAGCTACAAACCGCTCACCTCCACCGATTATCCCTCCAGACGTTAGCTGTCCTCCCACAATGCCTCCAGTCGGCGCAGGGGAGGCAGATGGCGTTTGTTGGTTATAAGAAGTGGGGTGTACCTCCTGACCCGTGGCCGAATACCGATAATAATTCTCAGGCACCATCTGAGCAATGGCCTTGACTGCATTTTCAAGCATTACCCTAATGGCCTTCTCCATTGGGGTGTTTTTATACGCGCCCAATCCACCACCTAAGGCAACGGTGCCGAGGACCAGTCCTGCACCACCACCCACCTTCCACTGGCTGGCCTTGCCTTCCACCTTAGTGGCGTTGATGACGCGTCCTGTTCTGACATCTACCAACCTTATATCTGCCGCGATATAGGCCTCTTTCTTTTTTATTGCGGCCCCGCCCAATATGGGAACATTGAAGGGGATAATCACTCCGCCTCCACCAATCCCAGAGGCATTGGGTTCAAAGGCAGTAATGGCTCCGATAACCAATATATCAGCCCCTTCCAAAAGACCAATTTGAGGGGCTTTGCCCTGCTGCACATATCCAGACTGTCCCAAATTCAGTTCTTCCTGAATGGCCTTTAGCCCCTCCCCCCTCTCTAACACTACAAAACGGCCTGTTTGAAAAAGGGCAGTAGACAGCATATCTGCCAGCCCACTACCAATCTCACCGTTGCATTTAGCCGCTTTACATTTGAAACTGGCTACTGCAATACGGGCCCGCGGGCCTTGGTAAGTAAGGGCCTGCTGTACCGTCGGACCGCTAGTTTGAACAGTAGTGCTAATTTCAGGTCCACAGGCACCAAGGGAGACAACAAGAGCTAAGATTAAACCGAAATTTAACAAACGACTCAAATTATTAAACCAACTCTGGAATCGCATGGTTATGCCTCCTCCCAGTCAAGGAATTTGGTGAAAAGAAATCTGGCCCAAAATATAACATTGCTTCCTTTTGGATGTCAAGAAAAATCTACATAAATCTAACCTTCTTTACTTAACAAAAGACCAATAAATAATGCAGGCATTAAGGACTGAAATTCAAAGTTGTTATACATTTTACATATAAGGTTGGCAAACTATCTTCCTAAATAGGCATCTATTTGTTTTCTTAAATCAGCCAAACTAAAGCCTGTAATCTCACATGCTTCCTTTGGACATGTGGCTTGGCAAGAGCCACAGCCACGACATTTTTGAGTGTCCACTACCGCAATTTTCTTCGTTTCTCCATCTTTTTCATATTCTCTCAAGGTAATGGCTTCAACCACACATACCTCAACACAATACCCACATCCATCACATTTGTCTTCTATAACGTGCATTTTGCAAATATCTTCTCTAAAACCAAGAGTAACGCAAGCTCGGCAATTTTCACATCCTCCACAATGTAAGCATCTACCCGTTTCTTGAATAAGCTCATCTAGAGTCAGCCCCCCTTCTTCTAAAACAAAACCTCGAAGTCGTTCTTTGACAGGTAAGGTAGGGGGTTTTACAGGTGCCTTGAGGGGAATTTTTTCTTTAGCGTAGGGCAGAGAAGTAGGAATAAAGGCTTGCTCGCGTCCTTCACTTAAATCTTTGCCTTCTAAGTATCGTTCGATAGAAATGGCAGCTTCCTTTCCAGCCCTAATGGCCTCTGGGACGCGACCAATACGCATGACATCCCCAGCTACAAAAACACCTTTATGTGAAGTCTCCAAGGTAAGCGGATTGGCACTAATGCGCCCGTTTTCGTCAAGGATATCCTTTAGGTATTCCCTATCAGGAAGCTGTCCAATGGCGAACACAAGAAAATCGGCCGAAAGGGCCACAGTATCCTTGGAATCAAACTGAGGGTTAAATATTTTTCGGCCATCAACCAAGTCATATACAGAGGTACATTTTATAAAGGTTAACAATAAGCGATTCTCAACTTGCTCTACATTCTGAAGCCCTCGCGAGTAATAAAATTTAATACCTTCTT
Organism: Candidatus Desulfofervidaceae bacterium; assembly: GCA_027038965.1. Taxonomy (GTDB): domain Bacteria; phylum Desulfobacterota; class Desulfofervidia; order Desulfofervidales; family Desulfofervidaceae; genus JAGHCL01. The sequence goes on from JALWFG010000016.1 coordinate 43,956, forward strand.
CCTTTCCCCTTTGTTCGTCTTCTATGTTGGCCAAGATACCATCTTTTGAATTTCTATCTTCAGACTCTAAACAAGCCAATGATACCCTTGCCCCAAACCGCCGTAGGGACCTGGCGGTATCTATGGCCACCCCACTTCCGCCGATGACTATTACCTCTTTTCCAGCATATTTATTCCTATCTAACGTCCCCTTACTAATGCCTTTCAGAATATCAATGGCGTTTTCTACCCCTTGTTTCCCTTGGGCAAAAGGAGGTACAGGTCGAGGAGATTGAGTCCCAGTGGCTACCAATACCGCATCATATTCTGATTTTAGGGCCAACAGAGGAGGACTACATCCCAGACAAATTTTTATACTTAAAGGGGTAATAATTTGGTCAATGGCAAAATCAGTTACATTTTTTGGTAGCCGAAAGGAAGGAATTAATCGCAATGCCCCTCCCAAACGGTGTTTTTCATATAATTCAACCTTGTATCCAGCCCTAGCCAGGAAAAAGGCCGCTGTAAGACCCGCTGGTCCAGCCCCTACAATGGCAACCCTTTTATTTCTAACACCTTGAGGGCCAATGGGGCGATATGGAGGCAATAGTCCCCTTTCCACATGCTCACGATACCAGTCAAAAATAAAACGCTCTATAAATCTGATATGCACCCGCTCATCTACTTCCTTTCGGTTGCAAAAATTTTCACATAGCCCACAAACATAGCCACATATTCCAAAAAGGGGATTAAATAGAAAAATTTCATCAAAAACCTTAATGAAGGCCTCTTCTGGAACCACTCTCCCTTTAACTAACTGACCTATATAGTGAAGTAAAACATTGTGGCGTTGGATTTGCCTTCCTAACGGGCATGCATTACGACAAGGCGCTATTAACACAGGCTCCATTTCCATTCTCTTTTCTCCAAAGTTTTTTACTTGAAGCTATTACCAAAAAAAACGCAAAAAAGCAAGTAAAGCTGCAGTCTAAGACAGCTACCGTTTGACCGTTTATCTCTTTTATAAAAGCGTTGACCATCAGTATGTTTACCGTTAAACTCTATTATGTTTTTCTTATCCCCTAAAATGAACCATTAATCCATTTTAAATAAGAAATTTTTAGACGATTTTTATGGCTTTTTATACCTTTTTGTCCTATTTTTCTCTTTTTATCATTCCCATGATGCCATTTATATTTTTGATGTTTCCTTTCACCGATTTGCCTCTAGCTATTTAAAACAGGATGTGTTAGGCAAAGCTTAACAAGTTTGACAAAGTATTAGGCTCAAATAGATAGAGCAAGGAGGGAAGCAATGGGTAAAACTTTAACCCAAAAGGTCTTAGAACCTCATCTTATTGTAGGAAAGTATGTGCCAGGAGAGGAAATTGGTATCAAAATTGACCAGACGCTGACGCAGGATGCTACAGGAACGATGTGTTATCTCCAATTTGAAGCCATGGGAATCCCTAGAGTAAAAACGGAAGTTTCAGTAAGTTATGTGGATCATAATACCATTCAAGCTGGATTTGAAAATCCTGACGACCACAAATATCTCCAAACCATCGCAGCTAAGTATGGCATTATTTATTCCCGTGCGGGTAATGGTATCTGCCACCAGGTCCATTTAGAAAGATTTGCTCAGCCAGGAAAAACCCTGCTTGGCTCTGATAGTCACACCCCTACTGCTGGCGGAATGGGCATGGTCGCCATTGGAGCAGGCGGTTTGGATGTCGCTGTGGCCATGGCTGGAGGACCATTTTACCTCACTTGTCCCAAGGTTATTCGGGTTAATCTCACTGGAAAACTTCAGCCGTGGGTAAGTGCCAAAGATGTGATTTTAAAGGTGCTTGAAATCTTCGGTACTAAAGGAAATGTAGGTTATGTCTTTGAATACACAGGTGAAGGTGTAAAAACTCTTACGGTACCTGAAAGGGCCACGATTACCAATATGGGGGCTGAATGTGGGGTAACTTTTTCAATTTTTCCAAGTGATGAAATTACTAGGGCATTTCTAAGGGCTCAAGCCCGAGAGATGGATTGGGTGCCGCTTACGCCAGACGAAGATGCCACTTACGATAAAGAGGTGGAAATCAATCTTAGTGAACTTGTACCCATGATTGCCTGTCCCCATAGCCCGGGTAATGTTAAACGAGTAGAAGAGGTAGCTGGAATACCTGTAGACCAAGTTTGCATTGGTAGTTGTACCAATTCGTCCTATAGGGATTTGATGATTGTGGCAGAAATGTTGGATGGCAAGAAATGCCACCCTGATGTAAGTTTTGTAGTAGCCCCTGGGTCCAGACAGGTGCTTCGGATGCTGGCCGAAAATGGTGCTTTAGATAAATTAATCGCAGCCGGAGCGAGAATAGCAGAGTGTGCCTGTGGTTTTTGTATTGGCAACAGTCAGGCCCCAAGGAGTAACGGTATTTCTTTGCGCACAAATAACCGCAATTTCTTAGGAAGATGTGGCACAAAGAGTGCTCAAGTTTATTTGGTAAGTCCTGAAACAGCAGCAGCAGCGGTAATTACAGGTAAAATTACTGATCCGCGTAGTTTGGATTTGTCATATCCAGAAATCAAATTGCCAGAGCAATTTCTGATTGATGATAGCATGTTTATCCCCCCGTCTCCTGAACCCGAAAAGATAGAGATTTACCGAGGCCCCAATATTGGTGAGCCACCAAAGAACGAACCTTTGCCAGAAAAAATTGATGGTGTAGTCACCATAAAGGTCGGTGATGAAGTTACTACTGACCATATCATTCCTGCAGGAAGTCGCATGAAGTACCGTTCTAATGTGCCCAAGTATTCAGAGTTTGTCTTTGAGGTGCTTGACCCCGAGTTCCATAAGCGGGCCAAGGCATATAAGGAGCAGGGGAAACATAATGTTATTGTTGGCGGTTTAAGTTATGGTCAGGGTTCTTCAAGGGAACATGCAGCTATTTGCCCAATGTATTTAGGTGTAAAAGCCGTCATTGCCAAATCCTTTGAGCGGATTCATGCAGCCAACTTAGTCAATTTTGGAATCGCCCCGTTGATCTTTAAAAATGAGGCAGATTATGAAAAAATTGAACAGGGAGATGAACTAGAAATACCAGAAATCAGGGAAAGATTGAAGGCTGGAAAGGATATTGCTGTCATAAATAAGACAAAGGGAAATAGTTTTGAAGTTACCTACAGCTTGTCTGACCGTCAAAAGGAAATTTTGTTGGCAGGCGGGACCTTAAACTATATGGCCAATCGGCAATAAATAAGGAATAATAGGAGGAAAGGATGGCGCAAAGAGGAATTAGGGAATATGATGCTAAAAGGCTTCTGGCCCAATATTTAAAAAAATATATGCAGGGTTTAAGCTATGATTTTAAAGCAGCCCTAGTTACTCCGGAAACAGATTGGGCCCTATTAGTCAAGGAAAATCCTTGGTTAAAGAAAAACAAGCTTGTAGCCAAGCCCGACCAACTTTTCGGCAAAAGAGGGAAACATGGGCTTGTTCTGGTTAATGCTACCTTGGATGAAGTTAAAAGTTGGATTGGCGAAAGAATGGGGAAAGAAGTTACGATTGGAAAAATTACGGATGCCCTCAATTGTTTTCTGATAGAACCGTTTATTCCTCACGATAAGGAATATTACTTGGCCATTACTACCGAAAGGGAAGGAGATAGGATTTATATGTCTGCCGAAGGTGGTATGGAAATAGAGGAAATGTGGGATAAGGTCAATGAGGTTTTTATTCCTATTTTGGGAGACAACAAAGAAGTTCCTAAGCTTATTAAAAAGGCTATACCTAAAGGCATTGAAGAAAGGGAAAAGTTTGCCCAATTTGTTGAGCTTATTTACCAATTTTTTGTGGAATACCACTTCACTTATTTGGAATTCAATCCCTTTACCATAAAGCACAATCTTATTTATCCTCTAGATGCCGTCGCTCGCTTGGATGATACGGCCTATTTTGAATGTGCTGAAAAGTGGGGAGATATTGAATTCCCTACCCCGTTTGGTCGTAGGTATACCAAGGAAGAGGCCTATATTAAACAACTTGATGCCAAAAGTGGCTCCTCTTTAAAACTGACTGTACTTAACCCCAAAGGAAGAATTTGGACAATGGTAGCAGGTGGTGGTGCTAGCGTAGTCTATACCGATACCATTTCCGACCTTGGTGGAGCCCAAGAACTTGGCAATTATGGTGAATATAGCGGCAACCCTACTACTGATGAGACTTATGAATATGCCAAGACCATTTTGGATTTGATGACCAGAGAAAAAGACCCTCAGGGAAGGCCTAAAATACTGATTATTGGAGGTGGAATCGCCAATTTTACTGATGTGGCTAAGACCTTTGATGGTATCATTAAGGCCTTAGATGATTATAAAAAGAAACTAAAAGAAGTGAACGCCAAAATCTATGTGCGCCGGGGTGGTCCCAACTACGAAAAAGGGCTTGAGAAGATGAAAGAAGCGGGTAGCAAGCTGGATTTACCTATAGAGGTTTATGGGCCAGAAACCCATATGACAAGGATTGTCAAATTGGCCCTAGAAGAAAAGTAAAAAGGAGGAGGAAATGGCAAAGCCAAAACCAGATTATCTTTTGTTTGACAGAAATACCCAAGCAATTGTCTATGGATATCAAGTTAAGGCAGTCCAGCGGATGTTGGATTTTGATTACATTTGTCGCAGAGAGACACCTAGTGTAGCGGCCATTGTGGCGCCAACAAGGAGTAATGGCTATCATAAGTGCTTTTGGGGCAATAAAGAAATTTTAATTCCTATTTATAGGCATTTTGAAGAGGCTGTAACTAAACATCCTACAGCAGATGTGATGATTAATTTTTCCTCTTATCGCTCTGCCTATCCTACTACCTTAGAGGCATTAGAGGCTGAAACCATTCGCACCATTGCCATTATCGCTGAAGGTGTACCTGAAAGATATGCCCGTAAATTAGTGGCTTTGTCCAAACAGAAGAAAAAATGGATCATTGGACCAGCAACGGTGGGTGCCATTGCAGCAGGGGCGTTTAAAATCGGTAACGCTGCAGGAACCTTAGAAAATATTATTCGCTGTAAGCTTTACCGTCCTGGGAGTGTAGGGTTTGTTTCTACTTCGGGCGGATTATTTAACGAATTAAACAATATCATTTCTCAGGCCACAAATGGTGTTTTTGAAGGTGTAGCCATTGGAGGAGATCGTTATCCGGGCACAACTTTTATTGATCATTGCTTAAGATATGAGGCCAATCCCGATATTAAGATGATTGTGCTTTTGGGCGAATTAGGAGGAACAGATGAATATGAGGTAATTGAGGCCATCAAGGCCGGTAAGATTACCAAACCAGTAGTGGCCTGGTGTATTGGAACTTGTGCCAAACTCTTTGCCAGTGAAGTTCAGTTTGGACATGCGGGTGCCCGAGCTGGAAGCGATAGAGAAACCGCTGATGCCAAAAACAATGCCTTTAAAGAAGCAGGCGCTATTGTGCCCAATTCCTTTGATGAACTGCGAAGGGTTATCCGGGAAACCTTTGAAGAGTTGAAGGCCAAAGGTGAAATTCCAGAAATAGAGGAACCAAAAGTGCCACCTGTGCCTGAAGATTTTGCCACAGCTCGGGCCAAAGGTAGGGTAAGAAGACCAACTAACTTTATTTGCACCATTAGTGATGATCGGGGTGAAGAAGCAACCTATGTGAATGTACCTATTAGCGAAGTGGTAGAAAAAGGATATTCCCTGGGTGATGTTATTGGTCTTTTATGGCTTAAATGCCGTTTACCCAAGTGGGCCAGTGAGTTTATAGAAATGTGCCTAAAGATTGTGGCAGATCACGGGCCTTGTGTTTCCGGAGCCCACAATGCCATCGTAGCCTCTAGAGCAGGTAAAGACCTCGTTTCCTCTCTGGTGAGTGGACTCTTGACCATTGGTCCCAGGTTTGGTGGGGCAATCGATGGAGCAGCCTACTACTTCCGCAAGTTCTGTAACGAAGGAAAAAGCCCACGTCAGATGGTAGATGAAATGAAGGCCGCAGGGATTCTCATTCCAGGTATTGGACATCGCATTAAAAGTGTTACTAATCCAGATAAAAGAGTGGAATTACTTAAAAACTATGCCAAAAACAATTTCCCCCAGACAAAATACCTAAATTATGCCCTAGAAGTAGAGAAAATTACTACTTCTAAACGGGGTAATTTAATTCTTAATGTAGATGGTTGCATTGGAGTGCTTTTTGTAGACATGCTTAATAGTTGTGGTTTTAGTCCTGAGGAAGTAGATGAAATTGTAGAGGCCGGCACCTTGAATGCCGTTTTTGTGCTTGGCCGAAGCATTGGCCTAATTGGTCATATTTTAGATCAAAAACGTTTGAAGACTCCGCTTTATCGTCATCCTTGGGATGATGTTTTATATGCCATTGAGCCAGCGAGGACAGTAGGGAAATAAATGCTACTTACACCAAAACAGGTAGAAAAAAGATATGGTGTTAGCTATGAACAACTGTCAAAATGGAAATCTCAAAAGAAGTTGGTAGTGCATTTGACCCCTAGAGGTAAAGAGCGATATGCGAAGCAGGATATCGAGCGTCTGTTAGCTGAAGAGAGAGGAAAGGAAAACACAGAAATACCGGTGGCTATTTATACTCGAATTGCAAGGAAAAAGTATTTGTCTTACTTAGAGAAACAGACAGAAGAGTTAGAAGAATATTGTAGAAAGCGTAATTATAAAGTGGCTTTGGAGATTTCAGAGATTGCTAGTGGCTTGAATGAAAATAGAAAGGGAATTCAAAGGTTGATAAACGTAGCTAAACAAGGATTAATAAAAAAGATAATTGTGGAAAACAGGGAAAGATTGGCTCGGTTTGGATTGACTTATCTTTTAAAGCTGTTTGAGGCCTATGGGGTAGAGGTAGAAGTAGTTGGTGAAAAGGAAAGTTGTGACTTAAAGGAAGAAATTGCCGATGAGCTTGTAGCAATAGTAACAGCTTTTAGTCAAAAAATTAAGTAAGGAGGAAATTATGCCTAATAAGGCAAAGATTGTTTGGACAAAAACGGATGAAGCGCCACGTCTTGCAACATACTCCCTTTTCCCAATTGTGAGGGCCTTTACAAAGTGCGCTGACGTTGAGGTTGAACTAAGGGATATTTCTCTTGCAGGAAGAGTCCTTGCCCAATTTGGCTATGCAGAAGATGACCTTGCATACCTTGGAGAGCTTGTCTGGAGACCAGAGGCCAATATAGTAAAACTTCCAAACATATCTGCTACAGTTCCACAATTAGTTGATACAATCAAGGAACTTCAGTCACAGAATCTTGGCCTTCCAGACTATCCTGAAGAGCCAAAGACGGAAGAAGAAAAAAAGATAAAAGAGAAATACGCCAAGTGTCTTGGAAGCGTCGTAAACCCTGTTTTAAGGCAGGGGAATTCAGACAGAAGAGTTGCTCCACCTGTTAAGGAATATGCCCAAAAAACTGCCCAAACGCGGAATTGGATGAAGGAAGTAAAGCCCTCTTGCCAAAGTTATGTGGCTCACATGATTTGCAGTGACTTTTACGAAAATGAAAAGTCGGTAACTCTAGAGAAAGATACCAAAATAAGGTATGAATTTGTTGACCCAAACGGAAATGTAACGGTCTTAAAAGAGGCAGAAGTTGGCAAGGGTGATGTAGTAGATGGAACCTTCATAAATAGGAAAAAACTAAGGGAGTTTTATGAACTTGTCCTCCAGGACGCCAAGGGAAAGGACATTCTTTTTTCTCTCCATGTAAAAGCAACGATGATGAAGGTCTCAGATCCTGTCATTTTTGGAGATGCTATCAGAGTGTACTTTAAAGACCTCTTTGAGAAGCACGCTAAAGAGCTTGAGGAAATAGGATTTAACCCCAACTTTGGGCTTGTAGACCTTGAGAAAAAGCTTGAAAGACTACCAAAAGAACAGCAAGAAGATATTAAAAAGACAATTAAGGAAATCTACAAAAAGCGTCCCAGGCTCTATATGGTTGACTCAGACAGGGGTATAACCAACCTTCATCGGCCAAACGATGTCATCGTTGACAATTCTGTCCCCACAATCATCAAAAATGGCCTTCAGGGCTGGGGACCAAGTGGTGAAACAGACGATTGCGTAATTACCATTCCTGACAGGTGCTATGCCACAATGTATAGGGAAGTAGTTGAAGATGTGAAGGTAAACGGACAGTTTAACCCGACCAAGGTTGGAACTGTCCAAAATATTGGACTTATGGCAATGAAAGCCGAAGAATACGGAAGCCACGACAAGACATTTTTTGCACCAGATAATGGCATAATGAGAATTGTTGATGAAGAAGGAAACCTTCTTGTTGAGCATAAAGTCTCTCAAGGAGACATTTATCGAAGTTGCATAACAAGGGATATTGCCATTCGCGACTGGATCAAGCTTGCCGTGAGAAGGGCCAAGGAAACAGGCCTCCCAATTGTGTTCTGGCTTGACCAATTTAGGGCCCACGATAGGGAAATTCTTAAGAAAGTCACAGAAGAGCTTTCCCAACATGATCTCTCAGATGTTGATTACTATATCAAGCCACCTCAAGATGCAATGAAGTTCACCCTTAAGCGGTTCAGGGAAGGAAAGGACACCATCGCCGTTACAGGAAATGTTTTAAGGGATTACTTGACAGACCTCTTCCCAATCATTGAAGTTGGGACAAGCGCAAGGTGTCTTTCAAATGTTCCCCTTATTACAGGTGGAGGAGTTTTTGAAACAGGAGCTGGTGGAAGCGCCCCTAAACATGTTCAGCAGTTTCTAAAAGAAGGACACCTGAGGTGGGATAGTCTTGGTGAATTCCTTGCCCTGGTAGAGGCCTTAAACCTTGCTTATAAGCAGGCAGGTGATAGAAAACTTTTGATTCTTGCTAATGCCCTCTCAAAGGCAGTTGGAAAGTATCTTAAAAATGACAGGACACCAAAGAGAAAAGTAGGTGAACTTGATACGCGGGGAAGCCACTATTACCTAGCTCGTTACTGGGCAGAAGAACTGGCCGCCCAGACTGAAGATAAAGAACTGGCCGAAAAATTTACCCCGATAGCAGAGGCCCTGGCTAATAATGAACAAAAGATACTTTCCGAAATTGACGCAACTCAGGGTTCTTCAAAGGACATTGGTGGTTACTATTACCCTGATGATGACAAGGCCGAGGCGGCCATGAGGCCAAGTAAGACGTTTAATGAAATCATTGATTCTATTTGATGCTTTGCCTTTAAGGGGGTAAAGGAAGCTCAAGTAATGCGGAATATATAAAGTTGCGAATTGGCAAAAGGGTTATTTGATGATATTGACTAATGAGATATTTTAAAAACACATAGACTGATGAGGAGAGGTAAAATGAGACGATACAAAGTAAGTATTATCGGATCCGGGATGGTAGGTTCTACTACCGCCCAATGTATTGTTCAAAAAGATTTGGCAAATGTGGTTTTAATAGACATAAAGGAGGGTATTGCTCAAGGTAAGGCCCTAGACATTTGGGAGGCCTCTCCTTTAAATGGCTTTCAAGGCTATATTAAAGGTGGAAGCGATTATGCCCTGACTGCGGATTCAGATGTGGCAGTTATTACTGCAGGCATTCCTAGAAAGCCCGGTATGAAAAGGGAAGATTTAATCGGCATCAATGGGGATATTGTCATTGGGGCGGCTCAAAAAATTCTTGAATACTCTCCAGAAGCGATAATTATCGTAGTTACTAATCCTGTAGACACTTTAACTTATGGTGTTTATAAGAAGCTGAAAATACCTCGGAATCGGATTATAGGCATGTCTGGCATGCTTGATTCTAGTCGCTTGCGTAGTTTCATCGCAATGGAAGTAGGTATTTCTCCCCAAAACATCACGGCTATGGTCATTGGAGCCCATACAGAAAGCAATATGATCCCCCTTTTACGCCTAGCCAATATTAATGGGGTGCCTCTGAATAAGTTCTTAGGTCAAGATAAAATGGAGGAGCTTGCCAAGAGAACTCGGCTGGCAGGGGCCGAGATTGTAGGCCTTCTTCAAACAGGAAGTGCTTATTATGCCCCAGCCATGGCTATTACCGAAATGGTAGAAGCCATCTTAAGGGACAAAAAGGTAATCATTCCCTGTTCGGTATGTCTAGAAGGAGAATATGGGCTTAAAGATTGTGCCTTGTGTATCCCTGTAGTTTTGGGTAGAGAAGGGGTAGAAAAGATTATAGAGTTAGACTTGACTCCAGAAGAAGTAAGATGGATGAATGAAGGGGCCAAAGTCATAAAAGAAATGATTGGGTGTATGAAAATATGAGAGAGATTAAGGTAGAAGAACTAACTCATACAGTAAAAAGGCTATGTCAAGAGGCGTGTGTGTACCTCAATGAAGACGTTGAGGCGGCCTTAGAAAGGGCTTATATCCTAGAAAAATCTCCTATAGGGCGGGAGGTAATCAAACAGCTCCTCAAAAATAGAGATGTGGCTAAGGAAACAGGATTGCCCATTTGTCAGGACACAGGAATAACTATTGTCTTTTTAAAAGTTGGCCAGGATGTGCATTTTGTAGGTGGGAATGTAGAAGAGGCCATTAATGAGGGTGTAAGAAGGGGCTATGAGGAAGGATATTTGCGAAAATCTGTTTGTCATCCTCTTACGAGAGAAAATACTAAAGATAATACTCCTGCCATCATTCACTACGAAATTGTGCCCGGCAACGAGGTAGAAGTGATTGTGATGCCCAAGGGTGCAGGCAGTGAAAACAAGTGCACGGCAACGGTCTTAACCCCAGCCGAGGGCTTAGAAGGTATTGAAAGGTTTCTTTGTAAAACAGTAGAAGAGGCTGCGGTGAATACCTGTAGCCCTTTAATTGTAGGTGTGGGTATTGGAGGAACAATAGATAAGGCAGCCCTTCTGGCCAAAAAGGCCATCTTGCGCCCTTTGGGAGAGTGGCATAAAGATAACAAATTGGCTGCCCTTGAAATGAAGTGGCTTGAGATGCTCAATAAATTGGGTTATGGCCCTTTGGGATTGGGTGGTAGGGTGACATGTTTAGATGTACACATAGAAATCTTTCCTTGTCACATTGCGAGTTTGCCGGTGGCAGTAAACGTGCAATGTCATGCCCATAGGGTAAAGAAGGCGGTGTTATAAGGTGTATGGAAGATAATTGTTTAGAGGGTAAATTAATGAGTGAAGTGAAACATTTGCAAACTCCTCTTTCGGAGGAAGTCATTGCGGGCTTAAAAACAGGGGATAGGGTGTTGTTAAGCGGAGTGGTTTATACCGCCAGAGACGCGGCCCATAAACGCTTAGTGACCTTGATTAAAGAAGGGAAAAACCTTCCTTTTGATATTGAGGGACAAATTATCTATTATGTAGGTCCTGCACCGGCCCCGCCTGGTCGGCCTATTGGGGCGGCTGGGCCAACGACTAGTTCTCGGATGGACCCCTATGCCCCGATTCTCTTGGCCCATGGGCTTAAGGGTATGATTGGAAAGGGCAAGAGGAGTCGGGAAGTAATAGAAGCTATCAAAAGGTTTAAAGGTATTTACTTTATCGCCCCTGGTGGAGCAGGGGCCTTACTTGCTTTATGTGTTAGGCAAGCTGAGGTAATTGCCTATCCTGAATTGGGCGCTGAAGCTGTTTATAAGCTTGTTGTTAAAGATTTGCCATTGTTCGTAGGTAATGATATATATGGAAATGACATCTATGAAATAGGAAAAAAGGAGTTTCAAATTGCGTCTTGTCCTTAAGAAAAACGATGGTCTTCTAAAAAAGATAAAGGCAATTAGCGGTGAAGATATTTATGCATGTTATCAGTGTGGCATGTGTTCCGCGGGTTGTCCAATGGGACAGGAAATGGACCTCTTGCCTAACCAAGTAATACGTCTTTTACAGATAGGAGCAGAAAGGCAGGTGCTTCATTGTCGGACAGTTTGGCTTTGTGCTAGCTGTTTTACCTGTACGGCTCGCTGTCCCAAAGGAGTCAATTTAGCCCGCCTGATGGAGGGAGTACGTTTATTCCTTTTGCGAACGCAAAAGGAGGACCACTTTTCTCCTCAACAAATGGTCAAAGAGCCCTTGCCACCAATCGCTTTGATTGGGGCTCTACGGAAGTTTACAACTTAGACTTTACAAAACTAAGGGGAACTATGGCAGAAAAAGGAAAACAGACGATGGAGATTGCTTATTTTCCAGGCTGTACTTTAAAGAATACGGCGAAAAGATTGGAAACCTCGGCCCTGGGCGTAGCCAAATTATTAGGTTTGGATTTGAGAGAACTGCCTAACTGGACATGTTGTGGAACGTGTTTTTCTCTGGCTGAAGATAATTTAATGAAACAAGTTGCTCCTATTCGGACTTTATCCAGGGCAGCTAGTTTGGGCTATTCGGTCATCACTACCTTGTGCTCTGTTTGTTACAACACCCTTAAACAAGCGGACTTGTTTGTTAAATCTGACCCTAAAAGGCTAAAAAAGATTAACACCTTTATGGAAGAAGAGGCTAATTATGAGGGACAAATAGCCGTTAAACATTTCCTTACCCTTTTGGATGAATTGGGTGAGGAAAAAATAAAGGAAGCGGTAAAACACAATTTAAATGGATTGAAAGTAGGCTGTTACTACGGCTGTCTGCTTTTGAGGCCACAAAGTATAGCCATAGATGATTGCGAACAACCTCAAATCATGGAGCGGCTTATGAAGGCCTTGGGGGCAGAACCTGTATATTTTCCATACCAAGTTGAGTGTTGTGGGAGCTATCATACGGCTGTCCATCCGGAAATTGTGGCCAGACGTGCCTATCGCATCTTGGAAAATGCTAGAGAAAATGGGGCAGAGATAGTAGTAACAAGTTGTCCCCTTTGTTATTTTAACCTCAAGGACAGACAAAAAAACATAAAAGAAATTTATTCTGGTTTTAAGCCTATGAAGGTATCATATTTTACTGAAATTATGGCTGATGCCTTTGGTTTGACAAAAATATTGGAGAACGGCTAATGCGGATTGGGGTATTTATTTGCCACTGTGGCAGGAATATCGCTGGGGTTGTAGATATTAAGGCCTTGGTAGACCGGGTTTCTACCTTGGAAAACGTAGTTTATGCTACTAATGAAATGTACCTGTGCAGTGACCCTGGTCAGCGCAAGATTCAAGAAGTAATCAAGGAATTTAAGCTTGACCGGGTGGTAGTAGCTGCTTGTAGCCCTAAGATGCATGGGGCCACCTTTGCTCGGGCCATTGAAGAGGCTGGGCTAAACCCTTACTTGATAGAAATTGCCAACATCCGGGAGCAATGCTCTTGGGTACATCAAGATTTGCGAAAAATAGCCACCGAAAAGGCATTTAAACTTATTAAGGCTGCGGTAGCCAAGGTGGCCTTGGCCAAACCTTTAGAGCCCGTTTATGTTCCTCTTACTCGAAAGGTCTTAATAATCGGAGGGGGCGTAGCTGGAATACAGGCAGCGCTGGACATTGCCAATGGAGGATTTGAGGTTTATTTGGTAGAAAAGAGTCCTACTATAGGTGGACATATGGCTCAACTAGATGAGACCTTCCCTACTTTGGATTGCTCGGCCTGTATCCTTACTCCTCGAATGGTAGAAGCGGCAAGACATCCCAATATTCACCTTTATACTTATGCCGAGGTCAAACAAGTAGAAGGGGTTGTGGGAAGCTATAAGGTAACAATTGAACAAAAGCCCCGCTATGTTGATCCTGAAAAGTGCACGGGTTGTGGTGACTGTGCTGAAGTATGCCCAGTAATTGTGCCCAATGAGTTTGATCAAGGGTTGGGGGGGCGCAAGGCCATCTATATCCCATTTCCTCAAGCGGTACCGGCTGTTTATACCATAGACCTAGAGCATTGTTTGAATACTGAGAAGTTGATTGTCTGCGAACAATGTTACAAGGCATGTGGGCCTAAGGCCATTAACTACCTGATGGGACCCAAAGAAATAGAAATAGAGGTTGGAGCCATCGTTTTGGCCACTGGATACGATCTGTGGCCCATAGAAAATTTAAGGGAATATGGAGGAGGCGAATATCCTGATGTAATCAATGGCTTGGAGTTTGAAAGATTACTTTGTAGCTCTGGACCTACAGGTGGGGTGGTAAGGCGTCCTTCAGATGGGAAAATTCCCAAAAGAGTAGTTTTTATCCAATGTGCTGGCTCTCGGGACCCGAAACACGGCTGTGCCTATTGCTCCAAGATCTGTTGCATGTATACGGCCAAACATGCGCTTTTATATAAACATGCCGTGCCTGATGGAGAGGCCTATGTCTTTTTTATAGATGTGCGTGCGGCTGGAAAGCGCTACGAAGAGTTCGTCCAACGGGTAATGGGAACAGACGGTATCAAATACCTGCGAGGCAAGGTATCCAAGGTCTTTCAAAGAAATGATAAGCTAGTGGTTTGGGGTGTGGATACCTTAAGTGGCGTGGCGGTAGAAATAGAGGCCGATATGGTAGTGTTGGCCTTGCCCATTGTTCCAAGCCAAGGCACAAAGGAATTGGCCCAAATGCTTAAGGCCCCTACTGATGAATATGGCTTCCTTTCGGAAATTCATCCCAAACTAAGACCTGTAGAATCTTCTATGATGGGAATATATCTGGCAGGGGCGGTTCAGGCCCCTAAGGACATTCCTGATAGTGTTTCTCAGGCCAGTGCGGCTGCAAGCAAGGTGTTATCTTTATTTTCTAACAAGCAACTTGCCCTTGACCCTATTAAGGCCGAGGTGGATTTGGAAAAGTGTGTAGGGTGTGGAGAATGTGCCAAGGTCTGTCCATTTGGGGCTATTACTATGAAGAAACGACTAGATAAAAAGAAAAGGAAATATGCAGAGGTTAATAAGGCCCTTTGTCAAGGCTGTGGATGTTGCATGGCTGCCTGTCGCAAGGAGGCTATCCAAGTAGAGGGCTTTACACTGCCCCAATTGAGGGCCCAGATTTATGCCATTTTAGATGCTAAACCGACAAAGGTTGAGATTAAGAAAAAGGAAGGCGGAAATGAGGACAAAACGGCGATTGTTAAACCTAGATAAACTTACAAAGCCAAAGGGCAAAGTGGTATTTATACCTGAAAGATGCAAGGAATGTGGTCTATGCATTGAATATTGCCCCACGCAGATATTAGAATATTCAACAGAATTTAACGAAAAGGGCTACCATTATCCTATTATAAAACCAGGGAAAGAAGATGAATGTGTCGGGTGTGGCTTTTGTCAGGAGGTATGCCCTGATTTTGCTATTTATGTGGAGCTAATAGAACCAAAACTTCAAAGCAATGACGCCAAGGAGTAAATGATGGGAAAGGATATTTTAACAGGCATTCATTTTTTGAGTGGCAACCATGCTTGTGTAGAAGGGGCCATTGCGGCCGGATGCCGTTTCTACGCTGGTTATCCAATTACCCCTTCTAACGAAGTTGCTGAAAGGGCCTCGGTAAGACTCCCCCAAGTAGGAGGGATCTACATTCAGATGGAAGATGAATTGGGTTCCATGGCCGCTTTAGTAGGGGCCTCTTGGGCAGGGGCCAAACCTATGACTGCCACTTCAGGCCCGGGCTTTAGTCTAATGCAGGAAAATTTAGGGCTGGCCGTCATGATGGAGGCCCCATGTGTAGTAGTCAACGTGCAACGGGGGAGTCCCTCTACAGGTCTGCCCACAGCCGTAGGCCAAGCCGATGTTATGCAGGCCAGATGGGGAAGCCATGGGGATTATGAAGTGATTGCCATTGCCCCTGCTTCGCCTCAAGAATGTTTTGACTTTATCATTAAGGCCTTTAATCTAGCCGAGAGATGGCGGGTTCCTGTTGTATTTTTAACCGATGAAAGCGTAGCCCACATGTCTGAGCGGGTCGTTATCCCACCAAGGGAAGAAATTATTAAAAGGCTGGTTTCCCGAAAGAAGCCCAGTTTGCCTCCGGAAAAGTTTCTTCCCTATAAACCCGGCCAGGACTTGGTCCCTGAGATGCCTATTGCCGGCGAGGGATATCGTTTCCATACCACAGGCCTGACCCACAACGAGAAGGGTTATCCTGATTTAAGCCCTAAGGCCCAGGATAAACTTGTCAGGCGACTGGTAGATAAAATTCGCAAAAATGCCGACCAAATTGTAGAATATGAAGAATTTATGACCGAAGATGCTGAGGTGGTTCTAGTAACCTTTGGTGTTTCTTCTCGGATCTGCAGGGCCGTGGTTAAACGGGCCAGGAAAGCAGGTCTAAAGCTGGGTATGCTTCGTCTAATCGTTGTCTGGCCATTTCCAGAAAAGAAAATTGCAGAATTGGCAGGGCAGGTAAAGGCCCTTGTTTCTGTAGAAATTAATTTGGGACAGGTGTTCTTAGAGCTTGAACGCATAGTAAAGGAGCGTGCTAAGGTCTTTCTCATTCCAAATGCAGGTGGCGAGGTCCATGATCCAGATAAGGTATTTGAAGAAATTAAACAAATTGTTTAAGGGAGTAAACAATGGGAAGTAAAAGACACCCAATGGGAGAACTAATTAGAGAAGATAGAATGCCTCATATCTTTTGCTCGGGTTGTGGGATTGGAGCAACTATTAGCAATATCGCTGAGGCGTTAACAGAGATAAAAAAAGAAATTGATCTAGATAAAGTAGCCGTTGTTTCCGGAATTGGTTGCTCAGGACGGGCCGCTGGATATTTCAAGCTGGACGGCTTTCATACCACTCACGGCCGTCCCATCGCCTTTGCCACAGGATTGAAGTTAGGCAATCCCGATTTAAAAGTAATTGTCTTTAGCGGCGATGGGGATTTGAGTACTATTGGTGGTAATCACCTCATTCATGCCGCCCGAAGAAATATGGATTTAACCGTGATATGCATTAACAACTTTAATTACGGTATGACTGGGGGGCAGATGGGGGGAACTACTCCTACCAGAACTTGGACTACAACTTCTGTCTATGGCAACTATGAAACCCCCTTTAACCTGCCTCTACTGCTTTATGCCTGTGGGGCTAATTATGTAGCTCGTTGGACCTCAGCCCATGCCCATTACATCAAAAAATCGTTTTTAGAGGTTCTAAATAAGGAGGGCTTTTGCTTTATTGAGGTGATTTCGGCCTGCCCTATTAACTGGGGAAGAAGAAATAAACTCAGAACTGGAAAGGATATGGTTAAATTCTTCTTAGAACATACGGTCATTCAAGAAAATCCTGATCCCAAAGATGCCCTTATCCAAATGGATTCTCCTATTCTATGTGGAGTTTTTGTTAATCAAGACAAGCCAGGGTATCTGCGGGCTATGAAAGAGGTGTTAAGTCCCAAACTGGGCATTGAAGAATTTCGTGGAGATGGTAAGGCCAAGCTGCCTGAAACTGAAGCAAGGGCAGAACTCAAAATTCCCAAACCCAAACAGATTGAAGAGGTAAAGATTAAAATGGGTGGCATTGGAGGGCAGGGAATTGCCCTTCTAGGGCTGATTATGGGGCGGGCAGCCTCTATTTTTGACGGCAATGAGGCCGTTTACACCCAAGAATATGGGGCCGAGGCCAGAGGTGGAGCCTCTGCCTCTTCGGTAATTATTTCCTCTGAGAAGATTGATTTCCCTTATATAAAATCGCCTGATGTGATGGTAATTATGGCCCAAGGTGCCTTTAGAAAATACCGAAAAGAAATTCGTTCAGGTAGCACCCTTTTCATTGATAAGGATTTGGTAAGGCCTTACGACTTGCCTGAAGGCGTAAACATCTACGCCGTTCCTGCTACTCGGATTGCCGAAGAGGTAGGCCGCAAGCTGGTGGCCAATATAGTGATGTTGGGATTTATTTCGGCCTTGACGGACCTCTTCAGTCTGAAGGCAGTCCAATCGGCCTTGAAGATGTCCGTCCCTAAAGGGACAGAGGAGTTTAATTTAAAGGCCTTTAACGCCGGTTATGAATATGGACAAAAGGTAAAAAGGGGAGAAATTGCATAGGAGGAAAGAAGTGGCAGAGTGTAAATATACTGTAGGTGACAAGACGATTGTCCCTCCAGGCACAAAGATGATTCCTATTTATATTATGGGTAAACGCTATGAAGTGCCAGAGGGATTGACAATTCTCAAGGCCTTAGAATACGCAGGTTATCGGGTAATTAGGGGATGTGGTTGCCGAGCGGGTATTTGTGGGGCCTGTGCGACAGTCTATCGTTTAAAGGACGATTATCGCCTCCGTTTTGGACTGGCCTGTCAGACCACCGTAAAACCAGGTATGTATCTGACTCAAATTCCCTTTGTGCCAGCCAACAAGGCGGTTTATGATATTAACCAGTTAACTGCTGATGTTTTCACTATTGAAAGGCTTTATCCTGAAACCTTTCGCTGTCTCGCCTGCAACACCTGCACTAAGGCTTGTCCGATGGATATTCCAGTGATGGATTATATTCAAGCCTTAATCCAAGGGGATATTAAAACAGCCGCTGAAATATCACACAGTTGTATTATGTGTGGTATGTGTACGCTTCGGTGTCCCGCTGAAATTCAACACTTTCATGTCGCCATGTTGGCCAGAAGGCTATATGGAAAATATATTCAACCTAAAGCAAGACACTTAGAAAAGCGGGTAGAACAGATCAAGGCCGGTAAGTTTGATTGGATGATGGATGAATTAATGGGTTTGTCAACCGAGGAACTAAAAAAACGATATAAAGAAAGGGAATGGGAACCTGAGCCTTATGACCCCCATTGGAAACCTAAAGAAACAAAATATTTGATTATAGAGGAGTAAAAATGAGTGGATATCCAGAAAGTCTTCAAGAAAGTTTGGCCAAGGTAGAAGAAACCAGACCTCAAAGGTTAGAAGAGGCCAGAAAGCAAAGATATTTTCTCAAGCTTTCTCCAGATGAATATGACGCCATTTTACAAAAATATCATCCCGATTATCAGCCTGAGGGACGTAAACCCTTACAGGTAGGTCCTAATAAGGGAGAATTTCTCCAAACAGAATTGGTGGCAATTCTGCAGGGTGCTCCTTGGATAGACCCTGGCAAGTTTTGTGGCAGGTTGAAAACTCCTGACATGAGCACGGATATCCTTGTAATCGGTGGAGGTGGGGCTGGAAGCGCCGCGGCCCTTTTGGCCTCTGAACAGGGATGTGAGGTAATCTTGGCCACCAAACTGCGTCACGGGGATGCCAATACAGTTATGGCTGAAGGAGGGATTCAAGCAGCCGATTTACCCTATGATTCTCCTTATTACCATTTTTTAGATACAATAGGGGGCGGTCATTTTACAAACGACAAAAACCTTGTCCGAGCCTTGGTCATGGACGCCCCTATTGTGATTAAATGGCTGGAAGATTTGGGGGTAATGTTTGATAAAGAGCCTGATGGCACCATGAAGGAATTGAAAGGTGGTGGTTTGTGTCGGCGCCGCATGCACTCTTCGGCCGATATGACTGGCTCTGAAATTATGCGGGTATTAAGAGATGAGGTCAGAAATCATCCTGACAAAATTAAGGTTTTAGAATTTTGTCCTGCAGTTGAGCTTTTGTTAGATGAAGAAGGACAGATTGGTGGAGCCATCTTATATAATATGGACAATCAAGAATTTCTGGTAGTTCAGGCTAAGGCCGTCATCTTAGCCACAGGTGGTTATGGTCGCTTACATCTTCATGGCTTTGCCACTACCAACCATTATGGGGCTACTGGAGATGGTCTAGTGCTCGGTTATCGAGTAGGAGTAAGGCTTCAAAATCTAAAATACGCCCAGTTCCATCCTACTGGGGCGGCCTTTCCAGAACAGTGTGCCGGAATGCTCATTACCGAAAAGGTGCGCACTTTGGGAGCAGAGCCAATTAACCGTGATGGAGAGCGTTTTTGTCATCCTTTAGAACCCCGAGATGTTGAAGCGGCTTTAATAATCAGGGAGTGTTTGGAGCGAGAAAAGGGGGTCATTACGCCTACAGGCAGGCTTGGGATTTGGCTTGATTCGCCAATGATAGATATGATTTGGGGGGAAGGCACAGTAGCCAAGGCCTTGGCAGGTAAATATCTGCAATTCAAGCGGTACGGAATTGATATTGCCAAAGAACCCATGCTTGTGTTTCCTACCCTCCATTATCAAAATGGAGGATTGGCCATTAATGAATGGGGAGAAACAACCGTGCCTGGGCTTTTTGCCGCAGGCGAGGTTACTGGTGGGGTGCATGGCGACAATCGGTTGATGGGCAATTCCCTCCTTGATGTCAATGTTTTTGGTCGCCGAGCCGGAATAAAGGCCGCTGAGTTTGCTAAACAGCGGGAAAAGGTAAAGGCCCTGAGTTTAAGACACTTAGAAAAATACCTCAAAAACCTAGAGGAAAGTGGGGTCAAACCAGAACAAAAGACACCTATTATTTTGCCAGATTATCGCAACCCCGAGGTAAAGGTCAAAGGGGCGTTGGACTAGAGATAAACGGCCAAAGAAAACGGCCAAATTTAGTAAAGGGAGCAGAACAAATGAAGGTTCATGAATACCAGGCAAAGGAACTGTTTGAGCAGTTTGGGATTCCTATCCCAGAGGGCAAATTGGCCAATTCCTGTGAGGAGGTCATGGCTGCGATTGAAGAGTTGGGATTGCCTGTAGTGATTAAGGCCCAAATTCAAGCTGGTGGCCGAGGGAAGGCAGGGGGAGTAAAGCTGGCCAAGACGAAAGAAGAAGCCCAAGAAATTGCTAAAAATATGCTTGGCAAACCGTTGGTAACCCACCAGACTGGAGGACAAGGGAAAATCGTAAGAAAGGTCTTGGTAGAAAAGGCGGCTGATATAAAAAAGGAGTATTATGTAGGCATGGTAATTGATAGGGCCCAGAGGAAGCCAGTGATTATGGTTAGTCCAGCCGGGGGTATGGAAATTGAGGAATTGGCCCAAGAAAAACCAGAATTGATCTTTAAAGAACCGATAGATCCCTTCTTGGGGCTTTTACCCTTTCAGGCAAGGAAGCTTTCTTTTAAGGCTGAGATGCCTGTGAGAGAGGCCGCTAAGATTCTTACCTCCTTATATAAGCTCTTTATTGCCAAGGATTGCTCTCTAGCCGAGATCAATCCCCTTATTCTTACCTCTGAAGGTAACCTTTTGGCCATTGACGCCAAGCTAAACTTTGACGATAGTGCCCTCTATCGCCATCCAGATGTAAAGGAAATGCTTGACCCGTTAGAGCTAGACCCCTTGGAATATGAGGCCATGAAATATCATTTAAACTATGTCCGTCTAGATGGTAATGTGGGTATTATGGTGAATGGAGCCGGACTGGCAATGGCCACCATGGATGTCATTAAACTGGCCGGGGCCGAACCAGCCAACTTTTTGGATGTTGGGGGTGGAGCCAATGTAGAAATGATTACCCAAGGATTCAAAATTCTGCTTTCTGACCCCAATGTGAAGTTAATCTTTATTAATATCTTCGGCGGTATATTGCGTTGCGATGTCCTAGCTCAAGGGGTAATAGAAGCCGCCAAACAAGTGGAAATTAATATCCCTGTATTGGTAAGACTTGAGGGCACAAATGTAGAAAAGGGACGTCAGATGTTAAATGAATCTGGCCTCAACTTTATTGTAGCCAAGGACATAAGCGAGGCTGCCAAGAAGATCGTAGAGACTTTAGGAACAAAGGAGTAAAACCATGGCTATATTAATCAATGAAAATACGCGGGTTTTGGTCCAAGGTATTACGGGTAAAGAAGGGGCCTTTCACACCAAACAAATGCTTGCCTATGGCACGAAGGTAGTGGCTGGAGTAACTCCTGGCAAGGGTGGGCAAAGGGTAGAAGATGTGCCTGTGTTTAATACTGTGGAAGCGGCTGTAAAGGAAACAGGGGCCAATGCCTCGGTCATTTTTGTTCCAGCACCCTTTGCCTGTGACGCCATTTATGAAGCCGTTGATGCCGG
The DNA here is from genome assembly GCA_027038965.1 of Candidatus Desulfofervidaceae bacterium. Taxonomy (GTDB): domain Bacteria; phylum Desulfobacterota; class Desulfofervidia; order Desulfofervidales; family Desulfofervidaceae; genus JAGHCL01. The sequence goes on from JALWFG010000016.1 coordinate 65,757, forward strand.
CATTAAACTTATTGTGTGTATTACAGAGGGGATCCCTACTTTAGACATGATGAAGGTTAAGCGGTATTTAGAAGGGCATCCGGAGGTAGTAGTCATTGGGCCTAATTGTCCTGGACTTATTTGTCCACCATTTAAGTGCAAGATGGGCATTATGCCAGGACACATTCATACCCCTGGCCCTATTGGGGTCATCTCCCGAAGTGGCACCCTGACTTATGAAGTAGATTATCAGCTAACCCTAGCTGGTCTTGGGCAAACTACCTGTATTGGGATTGGAGGAGATCAAATCCCGGGGACAAACTTTATTGACTTACTCAAACTTTTCAATGAAGATGAAGAAACCAAAGGCGTGGTTATGGTAGGAGAAATAGGTGGCACGGCCGAGGAAGAGGCGGCTGAGTGGATTAAGGCCAATTTTAAGAAGCCTGTAGTAGCCTTTATTGCCGGACGTACTGCCCCCCCTGGCAAGCGAATGGGGCATGCAGGGGCCATTATTTCAGGCGGACAGGGAACGGCCGAAAGTAAAATGGCAGCCCTAAGGGCAGCCGGAATCTTTGTAGCCGAAGACTTAGGGACCCTAGGACAAACAGTCAAAGAGGTAATGGGCTTATAAGAGGACAAACATGATTTTGCCCTACTTGGGGAAAATACCTCAAATTCATCCTACCGCCTTTATTGTAGAAGACGCCGATATTATCGGTGATGTTACCATCGGGGCCAAATCTAGCGTTTGGTTCAAGGCCGTTATTCGGGGAGATGTTCATTACATCAAAATAGGAGCACGGACCAATGTCCAAGACGGTGCCCTCCTGCATGTAACTCATGACACTCACCCTTTGGTCATTGGGGATGAAGTTACTGTCGCCCATGGGGTCATCCTGCATGGATGCACTATTAAAGGCAAGGCATTAATCGGTATGGGCGCCATAGTTTTAGATGGTGCCGTGGTAAATGAAAACGTTATTATTGGAGCCGGAGCGGTAGTTCCCCCAGGCATGGTTATACCCTCCGGAGCATTGGTTGTAGGAGTGCCTGCAAAGGTTAAGAGAGAACTCGGTGAAAAAGAAATCCAGTTAATCAAAGAATCGGCCCAAAATTACATTCGTTATGCCGAAAACTTCCGTCTTTCAGGAGTAAAAAATGCAGCCCGCCAAAGGTAAAAAGAAAAAAATCCCAAGGCATCCCTTTGTAAAATGTAGGGGAGGAAAGAGGGCCCCCCGGAGATTTGATTATCCTCAAGGGGTAAAAGACTGTAAAGAAGCGGTAGAAAAATATGGCGTTAATTTGGTATGTCAAATTGGTTGTTTAGGCTTAGGAAGTTGTGTTCAGGCCTGCCCACAAGAGGCTATTCAGATTGGTGAAAGAGGATTGCCAGTCATAGATGAGGAAAATTGTATTGGATGTGGTAAGTGTGTTAGGGCATGTCCTCAAGGTGTCTTAGAACTATTTTCGCCCATTACTCCAATCTTAAGATTTAACCGTCAAGATGATTGTCTAGCGCCTTGCCAACAAAATTGTCCTGCTCAAGTTGATATCCCTAGATTTATCCAAAAGATAAAGGAAAAAGACTATAAATCTGCCTTGATGATAGTAAAAGACCGTTTGCCAATGCCTTTGACCTTAGGCAGGGTCTGTCCTAGACCTTGTGAGGACAGGTGTCGTCGCAGACAGGTTGATGAGGCAGTCGCAATAGACTTCTTAAAAAGATTTATTGCTGATTATCATTATTATAAAAATGAACATTTAAAACCCTTCTTGCTCCCTGAAAGTGGTCATAAAGTGGCTATTATTGGTGGCGGTCCTAGTGGACTTGCCTGTGCCTATTTTTTACGGCGTTTAGGACATAAACCAGATATTTATGAAGCCATGCCTAAGTTGGGGGGCATGCTCCGTTATGGCATTCCTGATTATCGGCTCCCTCAAAAGGTCTTAGATTGGGAAATCGAAGAAATTGTTTCCTTAGGAGTAGGAGTAAAGACAGGAGTAAGGCTAGGTAGAGACTTTACCCTGCAATCTTTAAAAGAAGAAGGATATGAGGCCATTTTTATGGCGATTGGGGCCTGGAAGGCAAGGAAGATGAACATTGAAGGAGAAGGGCTGGAAGGAGTAATTGCCGGCTTAGAATTTCTTAAAAGAGTAGCCATGGGGGAACGACCTGAAATAGGACCTCGGGTGATTGTAGTTGGGGGCGGCAATGTGGCTATGGATGCGGCTCGCACGGCCATACGCTTGAGTTCGGTAAAAGAGGTGACAGTAGTATATCGGCGAGACCAGAACGCTATGCCTGCCTCAAAACAAGAATTCCTTGCGGCCCAGCAAGAGGGTATAAAGTTTATGTTCTTAACAAATCCAACCCGATTTTTAGGAGATAGGCAGCTAACCGCGGCTGAGTGTATTAAAATGCAATTAGGAAGGCCGGATGCTAGTGGACGCAGGCGGCCAGAACCTATTTCGGGTTCGGAATTTGTGCTTGAAGCAGACCATGTAATTACCGCCATTGGGCAAACGCCAGATAGTTCCATCTTTAAAGATGACCCTATAGGAAAGGATTTAGAAGTCTCTAGACGGGGCACTATTGTTGTTAATCAAGATACCATGCAAACCAACATACCTTTTGTCTTTGCCGCCGGCGATGTAGTATTAGGGCCCAAAAGGGTAGTGGATGCCATTGGAACGGCTAGATTGGCGGCTAGAAGTATTCACCTTTACCTTAAAGGCAAAGAAGTGGCTCCTCCTCCCAATTTGCTTAAAACCTCATTGCCAGAAACAGAAGTTGACTCAACAAAAATTCCTAAAATTCCTAGGCATCCCATGCCCGAAAGACCACCTTTAGAACGAATAAAGGACTTTGAAGAAGTAGAACTCGGCTATAGTGAAGAAATTGCCTTGGCCGAAGCCCAGCGCTGCCTCAATTGTGGCCTTATATGTTATGGGGAATAGAAAGATTAACTCAACTTGCTACCTTTATTGGAGTGTGAGTGATGAGTGTGAGAGTGAAAGGCAAAAGGCTAAAGGTGAAAGGCTATCTGATGTTTTGGATTTTGAATCAAATTTCTTTTTCTAATTCAAAATCCAAAATCCATAATTCAAAATTATTAAGAAAAACAGCTCACCGTTAAGGATTGCAAGGGAATATAACTCACACTGTTTACTATTCTCACTCATCGCTTAGGTGGCAAGTTGGGTAAGTTTATTTCACCTCCACTATCCATATTTTTTTGTCAACATCACCGTTTGTTAAAAAAGTAGTGGTACCAGTGACTCCTGGAAAATTTTGGACGTATTGGGGCAACCCCTTTATATCCAAATGGGCCACACTCTCCAGATAGCCAATGATAGTCCCAATTTCATAGGCTTGAGCGGCAAGATAATTAGGCAGTTCTTTATAGGCGCTTTGATAGCGTTTGACAAATGCCCTTACCCAAGGCTTCTGGGCCTTGGGATTAAAGGGGCTCGGAAAGTAAATGGCACGACAGTATTGCTTGATATTGGAGAGGAATTTGGGATTATTCCAAAGAGCAGTTCCTAAAAAGATTAAGTTTCTGGCATTATAATATGCAAATTGGGAAATAATAAACGTGGCCTCAAGGGAGGTATCAGCAATAAAAATGGCATCAAAGGGAAAGGTGGGAGGATGAGTTATAAGAATTTCGGGCGAAGATTCGGCAATTCGATATCCAATAATCTTTTTTATAATATCTCCAAAATCAGTTTTTTGAGGAGGATAACCAAACATCTTTCTTATTTCTCCACCATTTTGGACCACAGCACTTGCGAATAGATGGGCATATCTTTGTCCATATTTATTTTGGGGATATAAGATTATAAACGAATGAAGTCCCAAATCCTGTAAGGCAAAGGAGGCAAGATTCATTAACTGAATCTGGTCAGTCACAAAATCCCGATACACAACTTGGCCTAATTCCAAATTTCTCTCATTCGTCATAACTATCAAAGGCATCTTTATCTTTTGGGCCATATGGACAACACCTTTAGCGGTCTTTTGGCCTAAAAGGGCTACTCCGAGGCTACATCCATCCTTTTGCATCTTTTTTAGTTGCATTGCGGCGTAGTTTGGATCTGAGGCTGTATTATACACTCGCAGTTTAAAGGCAGGACTTGAAGAGAGGACCTCTAATGCCAAAGATAAACCCTTCAATACTGCTATTCCCAACCTCCCATCCTCACCATCCAATGGAATGAGACACCCGATTTTATAACGAGGGCCAAACCAAGGTAGAAAGGCCCATGCAGGCCGCACCAAAACGATTATAAAAAAAAAAGAAAGTAAAAGAAAAAAGGACCTTTTTCATGAATACTTATTCTTTAGGTTTACCTACCACTACTAAAGAAGGGCGAAGAAGCCTGTCATGCAACATGTAACCCTTCTGCAATTCTTTAATCACAATTTCTTCGGTAATATCATCTTTTTCTTCTACTTGAACTGCCTCATGAAAATGAGGATTAAATTTCTCTCCCTCAGCCTTTACTGGCTTCACTCCAAATTTTTCTAAACATCCATGCATCATTTTTAGGGTTAATTTTACTCCCTCTAAAAGGGCATTTATCTCTGTTTTCTCCTCTGCATGGGTTAGGGCCCGTTCTAGGTTGTCAATAACGGGTAACAAGTTTTTGACAAGCTGTTCATTGGCAAATTTAAAGTAATCAGAACGTTCCTTTTCTACCCTCTTGCGTAAATTGTCAAGTTCGGCCATTGCCCGGAGCCACTTTTCATAGTATTCCTGGGCTTCTTTTGTTTTCTCCTCTAGCTTTTGCTCTAATTCCTTTATCTTTTTTTCCAATTCAGTTCTTTCTTTACTCCCATTACCTTTGGCGGTTTTCTCCTTTTCGGGCTTCATAGCCATTGTCTCCTTTAGCTCTGGTTTATAAAAGTTCGCTTAAGACTTGGGCCGTATATTCAACCAAGGGAATAACCTTGGCATAATTCATGCGTATCGGACCAATCACGGCCACAGAACCCAGAATGGTGTCCCCTTGCATGTAAGGAGAGGCAATGATACCACACTTATCAAGTCCTTCAACCGAGATTTCTCCCCCAATAAATACCTGTACTCTAGCGTCTTCCATGGTTCTTTCTAACAATCTTGTAATAATACCCTTTTCTTCAAAGGCCTTGACTAGGGCCTTCATCCTCTCTATATCTGAGAACTCTGGATAATTGAGGATATTGGTAGTGCCTTCTATGTAGACATCCTCCTTTTCTGGCTCCAATAAACGCTTACTAAATTTTGTAATCCGATGCCAGATGGCATCAAATTCTGCCTTGTCCTTTTTCATATCTTCAATCAATCTTTTCTTTACTTCTCCTAATGTCATTCCGCAAAAATGAGCATTTAAAAAATTGGCAAATTTGTTAAGGTTTGGCTGAGAAATCTTGCTAATATTAGGAATAAGACGATGATAAACAATGCCTGTAGAGCCTACAATTACAGCTAGGACCGTATGTCTATTTAACCAAACAAATTCAATTTGTTTTAATACAATCCGAGAGAACTTGGGTGCGATAACAATCCCTGCCTGCTTTGAATATTGAGAAAGAAGTTTTGAACTCTCTTGAAGAACCTTTTCTAAATCATATTCACAGCGAAGCTCCTTCAAATTTTCCTTAATTTCCCTTTTATTTTTAGAGGGCAGGGGCTTCTTTTTTAATAAAGACTCAATGTAGAATTTTAAGCCCAATTCCGTGGGCACCCGACCTGCAGAGGTATGAGGTTGGAAAAAAAAACCCATTTCCTCTAAGTCTGCCATGATATTGCGAATCGTAGCTGGGCTCATGGGCAATTTATACCGTCGCCAAACCGTCCTGGAACCTACAGGCTCACCAGTTTGAATATAGGTAGCCACTACCGCTTGCAAAATCTGTCTATCCCTTTTTGAAAGTTCCATTTTGGAGCCATCCAACGCAAGCAATTTAGCACTCCTTTTCTCCAAGTGCTAAAAAATTTTTAAACATTCAGGCAACTAATGTCAAGTGGGAAAAACATCACATATCTTAAAACGGATACCACATAAAATTAAATATGTCAAAGTTTTCAATCCCTAAAATTGCAATTGGCTATAAAGAAACATAGACTTTTAGATAAAAAGTGGTTATAATATTCTTAAAAATTAGGCAAAGGAGGTTTTTTATTCCAAAAGTTTTTGGAAATTTGCAGGGCTTAAAGGCTAGCCAAATCAAAAGGCTAGAAAAAATTTATCGGCGGCGTATACCCTCACATGAGGTTATTACCTTAGAGCTATCCCGTTATCTGGCAGAACTTTCCTTTGAAATCAGACGCCAAATTGGACTTTTAATTGACCGGACCGGTCAAGTAGCCTTTGTCATTGTAGGAGATAGCAAGAGTATTTTAATTCCTGACCTGAGCAAATATAGAAGTGGAATGGCCCGTTTGCGTGGCTTACGCTGTGTCCATACCCATTTGAACAAAGAGGGGCTTAGTGAAGATGACCTAACTGACTTGGCCCTTTTACGCCTTGATTTGATGGGTGCTATTACCATAGATGAAAGGGGGCTTCCTCTTTTCTACCACTTGGCTTATCTTTTACCAGAGAACAAGAATGGGGCAGGATGGGAAATCTTAGAGCCTGTTCGGTATGGCAGATTGAATTTAAACTTCAAGAAGCTTATTGATGCCCTTGAAGACGAATTCTATCGGGTACAGCGGGCCCATACTGCCTTCCAGAGTAAAGACAAGGCCATATTGATTCATGCGGCGGTTAAAGGAAAGGCCGAAGCCGAAGAGTCTATAATAGAGCTATCAGAGTTGGCCAAGACGGCTGGAGTAGAGGTGGTAGACATAATTATCCAACAAAGAAGGCAGATTAATCCCAAGTTTTTCATTGGAAAGGGAAAGCTTACCGAAATTGCCATTCGGGCCTTGCAAGCCGGTGCTAATCTGCTCATTTTCAACCATGAACTCAATCCCTCACAGGTAAAATCTATTACCAGTTTTACAGACCTGAGGGTAATAGACCGGACTCAGCTAATTTTAGACATCTTCGCTCAACGGGCCAAAACTAGAGAAGGAAAGATTCAAGTGGAGATGGCTCAATTAAAATACCTTTTACCCCGACTTGTCAAACAGGATGCCTCTATGTCCCGTCTTACCGGCGGAATTGGAGGCAGGGGCCCTGGTGAAACAAAACTTGAAATCGATCGCCGTCGGATCAAGACTAAACTCTCTCATCTCCAAAAAGAACTTAAGGCCATTCGGCGGAGGAGGGCTCAAAGGCGTATAAAAAGAAAAAGGGCAGAATTACCTATTATCTCTATTATTGGATATACCAATGCCGGGAAGTCCACTCTCTTAAATGTCCTTACCCGAAGTGATGTCCTGGCTGAAAACAAACTCTTTGCTACCCTTGATCCCACTACCAGGAAACTGCGTTTCCCAAGCGAAAAAGAAGCCATTATTACAGACACGGTAGGGTTTATTCGGGACTTGCCCAAAGACCTTTTAGAGGCCTTTGCGGCTACCCTTGAAGAATTAAAAGATGCCCATCTGTTATTGCACCTTATAGATATCAGCAATCCCAATTTCCCAGAGCATATAGAGGTAGTGGAGGAACTCTTGATTAAACTCCAACTACAACATATTCCTAGGCTGAGGGTCTTCAATAAAATTGATCTTGTTTCCCCAGAATATGCTAAAATTCAGTGCGAGCGGTATAATTGCATAGGAATTTCGGCCCTTAATCCCAAGACCATCTTGCCACTTTTGGCGAAAATAGAGGAAAAGTTAGGTGGCTTAGGATATTTTAAGCCCAAGAAAGAGGCAGAGCAAGGGCTATCTACCCTGGTTTAAAAAAGGTTAAACCGTAAGATAAAGTAAAGACGATAATCTAATGATAATTTAATAACGATGGACAGGGGGAGAAATATGGACCTAATTCAGGCCGTAATGGCAGGAGATGGGGATAAGGTTAAAGAACTGCTTGATAATGGGGCTGATGTAGACGTTAGGGATAGAAACGGAATGACCCCTTTAATATTAGCGGCTAAAAAAGGCCGCAGCCAAATTGTAAGGCTTTTGCTGGAAAAGGGGGCGGATGTCAACGCCCAAGATGAGGTTATGGGTTGGACGGCCCTGATTCTAGCCTCGGCCCTTGGATATAAAAGTGTAGTTAAGCTTTTGCTTGAAAACGGAGCTGATGTAAGTATCAAGGACAAAAATGGAATGACGGCCTTGAAATATGCCATAAAAAATGACTATGTGGAGATAGCCAAACTCATTAAGGCCGTCAAGACAAGCGGTTAAAACTCTCATAACCAATTAAAAGCAACCATTTATAACAAGCCCAGAAAGCATTTCCATAGGTTAATGGCCCAGTTTTATGGTCAAGCATTAATTTTTGGATTACTTGGGTTTGCTGTCAAGCAGTTATCTCTTCAGCACCTCAAGGGGCATTAGCTTAGCGGCCAGATAGGCAGGGTAGACACCAGCTCCAATGCCTAAAAAAAGACTGACAAAGAGACCGCTAAATATCAATTTAAGGCTTAGGACAAAGGGGAGCGAGGCTATAAGGCTGGCAATCAGGCCGATGGCTACACCTCCCAGGGTCCCTAAAATCCCTCCTGAAAGGGAAATAAGACAGGCCTCACCCAAAAATTGCCAAATAATATCGCGTTTTCTGGCCCCTACTGCTCGTCGGATGCCAATCTCTTTTTGTCTTTCTGTTACCGCCAAAAGCATCATGGCAAATATACCCAGACCACCAATGGCAAAGGAAATAGTAGCTGCCATTTTGCTGAGGACCGCAACCAACTTAAGTCCTTTTTGCTTTGTTTTGGTCACGTCTTCAAGGGTGTAAATGCTAAAGTCATCCTTTTCCAAAGGAGTAAGTCCATGCTGCCTCCGCAAGAGCCTTTTTAAGTCTGCCTTCAGGATATCTAAATTTTTGTCAGAAGTGGCCTGGATATAAATGGCAGAAATGTAGTCTTGATTTAGAAAACGCCTCATAACCGTTTTTAAGGGTAAATAAACCACTTCATCCAGATTGTCTCCGGCGAGGTCAGTTCCTTTTTTCTTTAATACCCCTATGACCCGACAAGGAACCCGCCTGATAAAGATAAACTTACCAAAGGCCGATCCCTGCCCAAAAAGACGCTTATAGGCTTCAAATCCCAAGACAACCTCTTTTCTTAGATAAATTTCATCCCTCTGACTGTAAAAGCGTCCTTGCCTAAGAGCTAGATTTCTCACTTGAGCAATTTGGTTTGGGGCCCCAACGACTTTCATTGTCGTAACATTCTGTCTGTAGCGTAAGGGATACATAGCTTCCACCACTGGGACGACCTGCTTTACTCCCCTGATAAATTGCTTAATAGCTTGAACATCTTTCAGCTTAAGGGTTTGAGCCACGGCAAATTGCCTCATGCCCCGTCCAGTAATATGGACTTCTCCGGCCCGAATAATAATTAAATTGGGACCAAATCTGTCTAGTGTTTCTTTTACCTTTTGCTTGAGGGCCAAAGAGATATTACCTACAGCTACTAATGAAAAGATACCAAATAGCACCCCAAGCATAGAGAGAACGGTTCCCTTTTTATGGGTTCTAAGGAATTGAAATACATTTTCAAAAAATAAGTGATAGTGCCTCATCATCCACCTTATTTTATGGCCTCAATGGGATGAATACGAGCGGCATTTAGGGCAGGACGTAGTCCAAAGACAACCCCTACGCTCAGGCTTAAAAATAAGGCCAAGAAACACATTTTGGCCGAAAAGATCATAGGAATTTGCCCAAATTTGTCCAGAAAAATACCCCCAATTAAGGCTAGCCCGATTCCCCCAATTCCTCCTAAAACAGTAGTTAAGATAATTTCTGAGAGGAATAATAAGGCAATCTCTCTTTGTCTGGCACCATAGGCCCGACGAACCCCTATTTCCCTTTTTCTCTGCTTTATACTTAAATAGGTAAGATTGGCCAGGATAAAACCACCTACAACCAAGGCAATGAGACCGGCTGTGCCCAAAAAGAGTATCAGGCTGCTAGAAATAACTTGCAAAATCTTTCTTACTTCAGATGAAGTGAACATGTCAAAATCGTCTTTAGCTAAAGGGCCTAATTTATGGTTATGTCTTAGAAGCAAGCGGATATCCTCCTTTGTTTGTCCTAGGTCTGCATGAGTTCGCACCCTTAGGGCCGCTACATACCTGTCTTCATTTAAAATGCGGGTCATCAGGGTGGTGATGGGGAGAATAATGCGGTCGTCTATATGCTTACGACCAATGGCCCCACCTCTAGCACTCATTACTCCAATCACCTTTAAAGGCAACCTCCCAACTAAAACAGTCTTGCCAATAGGGTTTTCGTCTGGAAATAGCTCCTCCTTTACCTTGGCTCCAAGCAGACATACGGCCCGCCTTTGAATTACGTCTTTATGACTAAAGATGATACCGCTAGCAGGATACCATTTCCAAGAGAAAAAATATTGAGGGGTGGTACCTACAATAAAGGTTTGCCACTTTTTACTTTTATATCTCACAATGTCTCTGGTAAAGTGCATGGGCACGGTTTCATACACCCCAGGGACATGGTCTCTTATATCCCTTACGTCCTTCCAAGTAAGGGTATTGGTACGCATTCTGATACTGAACTTCTCCCCCCCCGGAACAATTAAAAGGGCATCTGGCCCAAACATCTCAAAAATTTCGTTTACTCTTCTAGTAGCACCATCTATACCGCCGATGATTAAGGCAATGGCCCCCACCCCCAAGGCGATACTTAATACCGAGAAAATTAGCCGCAAGCGATAAAAAGAAAGCGCCGCAAACACTTCTTTGAACATCAAAAAGCTGCGTCTGACAAGCATAGCTTAACCTACAATAAGCCCATCTTTAATTTTAATAATCCGTTTTGCCTTGGCCGCCATATCAGGATCATGGGTAACCATGATGATTGTTTTTCCCTCCTTATTGAGCTGGGCAAAGATGCTCATAATCTCAGACGCCGTCTTGGAATCAAGCTGGCCGGTAGGCTCATCGGCTAAGATGACCTCAGGGTCGTTGATAAGGGCCCTGGCAATAGCAACGCGTTGCTGCTCTCCACCTGAAAGCTGAGAGGGTCTGCTTTTGGATCGCCCTTTTAATCCCATTTTTTCTAAGAGGGCCAGGGCCTTCCTTTGGGGATTAGGGATATTTTTGGATGTGTAAAGTAAGGGCAAAAGCACATTTTCAAGGGCATTTAAATACTCAATTAAATAAAACTGCTGGAAAACAAATCCAATATAGGCATTTCTCAATTGAGAAAGTCTGTCATCATCCAAATGGGCCACCCTGTCTCCCCTAAGCCAATATTCCCCTGAAGTAGGCCTATCCATAAGCCCAATGATGTTCAACAGGGTGCTCTTTCCTGACCCCGAGACGCCCATAATGGCCACAAACTCTCCCTTTTCAATATGAAGGTCTATGCCTTTAAGGACCTCTATATCTCTTTCCCCAATAGAAAAGGCCTTTTTTATTCCTTTAAGCCGAATCATTTTTATTATAATCCCTTACACTCATTTAATTGCCACAACATCCCCTTCGCTTAATCCTGAGACTATTTCTGTTTGGTCTTCTCCTTGGATGCCCAACTTCACTTCCGTAGGCACAACCTTTTTGCCTTTTAAGAGATAAACCGTAGGCCGCCCCTTGATAAACTTTAAGGCCTCGTTGGGGATTAAAAGGACGTCTTTCTTGGTCTGAGTAATAATGCGGGCATGGACTGTCATTTCAGGCTTAACATACTTGACATCTGCTGGAGTAACTTTAAAGATGGCCAAATAATAAACGATATTTTCCTTTACCTCTGGCTCGGGATAGATATGGGTAATCTTGCCTTGAAGCCATTTATTAGGATAGGCATCCACATAATACCGCACCTTACAACCTGGTTTTACCTTGCCAATATCGGTTTCATCTACATAAAGCCAAACCTCAAGTTTGGTAGGGTCTATAAGGGTAATTAAATTTGGGGCCGAAAGCCCTGCCACGACCGTCTCACCTTGCTGGGTGGAAACCTGAGAGACATAACCTGAGATAGGGGCATAAATCCTTGTATAGGAAAGCTGGATTTTTATGGTCTTTATTCTCGCCTTCTGAGCCGCCATTTGGGCCATTAAGGCCCTTTTCTTTTGTTTATATTCTTCTTCAAGCCTGCTAAGAATCTTCTGTTCCAATTCATAGTTGGCCTTAGCCACCTTAAATTCTTTATAGGCCCTATCAACATCATCTTGGGTTGTAAAGCCTTGTTTTAAAAGCTTCCTTTCTCGTTTAAGGTTGATTTGGGCATATTCATAACTGGCCTGAGCCACCAAAATTCTGGCCCGTTGTTCTTTTATCTTCAAAGGATAGGTTTTTTCAACTAATTTTAACTCGGCCTTTGTATTATCAAGTTCGGCTTGGGCCTGATTAAGGGCAGATAAAAATTCCCTATCGTCAATCTTGGCCAAAAGCTCCCCCTTTTTAACAAAATCTCCTACTTGGAACGGCAAATAGGTCAAAAGTCCTGTCGCCCTAGTCCCTACCTTTATCAAGGCCCCTACTTGAGGTCTGACGATGCCGGTCTCTTCTACAAAGGCTGTAATGGCACCCCGTTTTACTTGGGCTGTTTTAAGCGCTTGCGGTCGATGGTGTCTTTTAGTATAGAAAAGAATGCCTCCTGTTAAAACAAGAGCCGCCAGCAAGGCAATCAAAAGGATCTTTTTCATTTTATACTCCCCATAAGCGACTTCACAAAAATCGTCTTTTCAAGATTGACAATAGATAAGGTATAATTGAGCTTCTGGTTTACCAAGGAGATTTTACTTTGAGCCAAATTCATTTCGGCATTAATCAGGGCAATAACATCTCCTTTACCTACCTTATATTCTCCATAGACCTGTTCATAGTTTACTTGAGCTTCCTTAACCAGTTCTTGGGCAATCTTGAAATTGGCATAGGCCTTCTGCATTTCTTTATAGGCCTTAAAGACCTCAAGCCTTGTCCTCCGTTTTGTCTCCTCCAAGGCAGCCTGAACAGATTCAAGGACCTTCTTCTGGGCCTTGACTTTATAATACCTGCCTAGGCCATCAAACAGGTCATAATGTAAGGCAACTAACAAGGCGGCCTCCCTTTGAGACAAATCTGGTTGGGAGTCAAATCTATTATAATCAACCTCCAAATCAACTTTAGGGAAATAGGCACTTCGGAATTCCTTAATGGCAGCCTCAGCCTTTTTTACCTCTAAAAGTTGCTTCTTTACCTCAGGTCTTCTTTTGAGGGCCAGGTCTTCTATTGCAGGAAGGGAAATCTTCAGCCAAGCGGTATATAGCCTCCCTTCAACTTTAGCTTCTTTATTGAGAGGCCATCCTATAAGGCTATTAAGATCTGCCATGGCCTGTTCCAGTTCCTTACGGGCACTAATTACGTCCATTCGAGCATTGGTATAACGGACTTGAGCCTGGGTAACATCAGAAATTTTGGCAATACCAGCTTGTTTTCGGGCTAAGGCAAGTCTGTAATTTCTTTGGGCAATTTGGCAAGCCTGCTGGCGCACCTTTAAAATTTCTCTCCTGGCCAGGACTTCAAAAAAGGCCTTTTTTACCTCAGCCATAAGCTCGTTTTTAATCTTTTCTACATCACTCTGGCTTTGTTTCCAATCATACAAGGCTTGCTTGCGCCGACTAAATCGATACCCTCCGTCAAACAAACGATATTTCAAACTTAAGTCCCATTGGTATTGATTATCCCAAAGCCTACCTGGTGAATACAAGGAGGATTCAAAGGTCCTTTGATAGCTTAGGTTTGTGGCCAGAGTGGGCAGATAGGCATCTATAGTTGACTTATAAAGATAATGGGCCCTTTCTTGCCACCTGCTCTGCTGCTTCAATAGAGGACAATTCTCCTGGGCCAAGGAAAGGGCTTCATCCAGATTAAGGGCCCTCAGGTTGTGAGAAAGCGTTAAGACAAAGATTATAATTGCTCCAACCTTTAACCAACCGGGCATCTCAGCTCTCCTTAATTCCATTCATAAAGATGTCATAGGCAAGGTTGGCCAACTGCTCCTCATCAAGCATATCAACTTTAAAGGCAAAGATAATATCAATCCCAATCAAAATTTTGGTGAGGGCCTTTTCAGAAATAGGCTTGAAAATACCCCGCTTAATACCTTTGCGAAAGACGTGTTCCAATCTTGCCCTAATTTCTCCCAATAATTCGCTAAAAAATTCCTTAAAACGCCCTTGGTCATCCATGTGCTCCCTAGCCATAATTAAGGCTACATCTTTGCCCCTTTTTTTTAAAATGGCAATGTGGGCTTTAATAAAAGACTTGATAAACTCCTTTTCATCGTCGATGGATAGATTAAGCACCATCTCTTTAAATTCGTCTAAATAGAGAGAGAGGACTGTTTTGTACAAATTCTCCTTGCTGGCAAAATAATAGCTGATCATAGAGCTGTTTATCCCAGCCTCTTTGGCAATTTGCCTAATGCCTACCCTATCATAACCATTTCTAGCAAAAAGCTTGATAGCGGCATCTAAAATCTTGGCCTTGGTACCTTTCATTGAAACCATTCTCCTCATTAATCAATCGTATGATTAATTATGATTTATAGAGGTATCTAACAGGGATGTCAATAGCCCTAAAGGCAAGGGGGCTTAAAACGTAACCACTTTATTTTTTCTCCTTCCTTGAGTAAAATGCCCTCATGACCTATCAGGAAGCACTCAATTTTTTAAATAATCTGCAATCTAAAGGCATTAGACCGGGATTGGGAAATATTGCTCAGGCCTTGGCAATCTTTGGTTTCCCCCAGTTTCAATTTCCCTCTGTTCACCTCGCAGGCACTAATGGCAAAGGCTCTACCGCCTCTTTTATAACTTCGGTTTTGATCCAGGCGGGATATAAGGTAGGGCTTTTTATTTCCCCCCATCTTCATACTGTCAGAGAACGTATCCAAGTAGGTAGAATTCCCATTCCTAAAGAGGACTTTGCCGCCATTGCCACTGAAATCATACCTCGTTTGCCCACCACACTTACCTACTTTGAATTTCTTACCTTAATGGCCTTTGTCTATTTTGCCAGTCAACGTGTGGATATAGCCGTGATAGAAACCGGCCTAGGAGGAAGGCTAGATGCCACGAACTTGATAATGCCTGAGGTGAGTGTGATTACAAATATTGGTTTGGAACACGAACACTGGCTTGGCTATACCTTGAAGAAGATTACCCTAGAAAAGGCGGGCATCATTAAGCAAAGTCGCCCTTTAGTTACCGGTATAAAGCAAAAAGAACTCTTAAGGATAATAAAAAACGTCTGTAGGTTTAAAAATGCCCCTCTTTATCTTTTTGGGAGGAACTTTGCCGGCCGAAGATATAGGAATGAACTTTATTATTACGGACTCACTAAGAATTTGAAGGGGCTACATTTAGGGCTTATGGGGGTCCATCAGTTTGAAAATGCAAGCTTGGCCTTAGCAACACTAGAGCTTTTGGGACAGAGGGGATTCAGGATAGAGGAAAAAGATATAAGGGAGGGTTTAAGCAATACCTTTTGGCCGGGAAGATTTGAAATTGTAAAACCCTATCCTTTTATGATAGTGCTTGACGGGGCCCATAATCCCGATGGGATGCAGGCCTTAAAAGATTCCCTCAGGCTCCTGAACTATAAAAGGCTTTTTTTGGTTCTAGGAATTATGCATGATAAAAGGGTACGGCAAATGGTAAAGATTATAACTCCCTTAGCAAGTCATGTTATTGCCTCCGCCCCAAATATCCCTAGAGCCATGCCTCCTGAAAAACTAGAGCAAATAGTGGCTGAGTATATCCCCCAGACAGAGGCAACCTTCCCTCTTGCCCAGGCCATTGAGAAGGGGCTTGAATTGGCTAGGCCAGGAGACCTTGTTTTAATTACTGGTTCCTTATATACTGTGGCCGCTGCTAGGGAAATGTTTTTAAAGGTTGAGAAGGATTGATGTCAAGGGTCATTTTTGCCATTGTTGTCTTCTTTTGTTTCTCTTCCCTCTTATGGGCTCAAGCGAAAAACACCTCTAAACTTTCCAATCTGCCGGTGCATCTCACTGCAGACCGTGTCTCTTATAATAAGAACACTCAAATTTATGAGGCTTGGGGTCATGTAGTTTTAACCCAAGGTCAGAGACATGCCGTGGCCGACTATATGAAGGTTGATTTGAAAAATAGAAGGGCATATCTAGAAGGAAATGTCCTTTTAAAGGCAGGTAAGGATTGGATTAAAGCAGACAGGGCCAGGTTGGATCTAAACACCTATCAAGGTGTGGTCTTCAATGCCCATGCCTTTTTTGCTGAAAATCACTTCTATGTCTCTGGGAAAAGAATTAAGAAGACAGGCAAAAATACCTATGAGATTGAAGATGCAAACATTACCACCTGCGATGGGGCTTCACCTGCCTGGCATTTTAGTGCCAAAAGAATAAGGGTTCAACTTGAGGGATGGGCCAGCGGTAGGCACATTGTCTTTTGGGCAAAGTCAGTTCCCCTTTTATACACCCCTTATTTTATTCTCCCGATAAGGACCAAAAGGCAAACAGGATTTCTTTTTCCGGCCATTGGTTTTTCGGAACGGGACGGCACCGATGTTACCTTGCCATTTTTCTGGGCCATAAAACCCAATATAGATGCTACCTTCTATCAACGCTATATGAGCAAGAGGGGTTATATGCAAGGGGTTGAATTTCGATATGCCTTAAATCCGGATGATAAGGGTATTTTCTACTTTGATTATTTGGATGATACATACAATGATCCCCATTTTCCAGAAATTAGCCAACTTGGCAAGAGGTGGTGGCTTCGGGCCAAGATGAACCATCTCTTGCCTGAAAACGTTTATACCCAGATGGACCTAGACTTGGTAAGTGATCAGTATTACCTCAAGGAATTTACCGAAGGATTTGATAATTATAGACATTGCAATAGGGAATTTTTAAACTACTTCCACCGTGGGATAGGTTCGGATGAAGATTCTCTTATAAGGTATTCTTCCATAAGTTTTACTAAAAACTGGACAAATTATAGTCTAATAGGTGAATTTGATTATACTCAGAACTTAGACAAATCCCAGGATGAATATACCCTCCAAAGACTGCCTCAGATTAGCTTTTTGCGTAACGATACCCCTTTGTTCAATTCAGGACTCTTTTTAAAGTGGGATAGTTCTTACACCTATTTTTGGCGGCCAAAGGGCATTAAAGGCCAAAGACTTCACTTTGCACCTACAGTCTCATTTCCTTACCGAAATAAATATATTGAGCTCCGGCCCTCTTTTCAGCCGATAGAAACGGCTTATTTTACCAATGAGGGAAATTATTTTCGCTTTACATACGAACCCAACCTTGAGGCAAAAACAGACCTTTGGAAACAATTCAAATGGCCTGTGACCTTTGTCCATCACCTCCAGCCCCGAATCCAATACTCCTATCGCCCTGATGTAGATCAAAGTCAAATCCCCTATTTTGATGGCCTAGATAGATTAAATAAGAAAAATTTGATAACTTACAGCCTTACCAACTACTTTTTAATTCAAAGGGATGAAAGGCTTCAGGAATTTATAAGGCTTGAGTTAAGGCAAAGCTATGACTTAAATGAGGCCCGAAGACATTTACCCTCTGGAGGTAAAAAACGTCCTTTTTCCAATGTGACGATTGATATACAGGTAAATCCCCTTTGGGGATTTTATCTAGATACCGAGGCCGAACTCTCCCCTTATGGGGAAGGGATTAGAAAGGCTCAGGCCAATGCAATAATTCGGACTAAAAGAGGAGATTATTTGAATCTGAATTATGAATATCTCCCTAATATTTCTAGAGATTTGGCCTTAGAGACCTTTTTAAGGTTGCCTTACCATTGGTCTGTAAGATGGTATAGTAAACGCTCTTTTTTATATCACCAAAACATTGAAACACGCTTGGGATTGCGATATCAGGCCCAGTGTTGGGGAGTAGAGTTTGCCTATAGTGACCTTTACAACGACCGTAAATTTATGATTATCTTTAACTTAACAGGAATTGGGGATATTAAGGGCCTTACCTTTGGCAGAAAATAAGATTTATATTGGCACAAGCGGATATTATTATCCCCATTGGGAAAAAGGGGTATTCTATCCCCTTCACCTTTCTAAGGCAAGGCAACTTGAATACTATGCTCATTTTTTCAATACGGTAGAATTAAATGTCACTTTTTATCGTCTGCCTCAAGAAAAGACCTTTGTGGGATGGTACAAGCGCACCCCTGACGACTTTGTCTTTGCGGTTAAGGGAAGTCGATACATCACTCACATTAAAAGGCTTAAAGAAGTCAAGGAGGGCCTCAAAAATTTCTTTAGCCGAGTTAGACACCTTAAAGAAAAAATGGGGGTAGTCCTCTGGCAACTTCCGCCTAATTTTAAAAGGGACATTTCAAGACTGAAAAGTTTTATTGAGGTCTTGAGCCTATGTGCCTCCTATCGTCAAGCCTTTGAATTTCGGCACCAATCTTGGTTTTGCGATGAAGTCTTTGAAATGGTCTCAAAGTCAAGGGCAAGCATCTGTATAGCAGATTGGCCAGGACTTGATGTTCATATCCCCTTGGATTTTCCATTCATATACCTCAGACGTCATGGCCCTATAGGAGAGGGGCTATATAGCGGTTGCTATACCGAGGCCGAGATCAAAAAAGATGCCCAGTTAATTCTTGAGCAATATCATCAAGGTAAAGATGTGTTTGTGTATTTTAATAATGATGCCCTTGGTTATGCGGTGAAAAATGCCCTTGAGTTGAAGACTCTATTGGTCAGGGGCTTGACAGCCAACAAATGTAAGGTTTTAAGTTAAAAATACCTTCATTTAAAGGAGATGGAAATGTCTAAAGAGGCCGTTCTGGTAATAGATATGCTTAATGATTTCGTAAGTCCTGATGGGGCCCTTTATTGTGGTCCATCAGCTAGAGAAATTATCCCTTATATAAAGGGACTAATCAAGCGCAAAAGGGAGGAAAAGGCGGTAATTATCTATTTAACGGATCGCCATCTTCCAGATGACATTGAGTTTAAACGTTTTAGACCTCATTGTATTGAGGGAACAAAAGGGGCAGAAATTATCCCTGAACTAACCCCAACCTCACAGGATTATATAGTGCCTAAAAGGCGCTTCAGCGGATTTTTTGAAACCAACCTTGAAGAGATTTTAAAAAAAGAGGCTATAAAGACTGTTCACGTCGTAGGGGTATGCACCTCTATCTGCGTAATGGAAACCGTAAGCGATTTATGTGACCGAGGCTACGAAGTCTATGTTCACTCAAAGGGGGTGGCTGACTTTGACCCTCAGGCCCACAAGTTTGCCCTAGAACGTATGGAGAAGATTTTAGGGGCAAAGATATGCAATGGATAGTCAAAACAACCATAATTAGACTAATGAGCCTGATATTCTCTTGAACCTATCCGATTTTCGGCATCTTTTCTTTATTGACATTATTCTCAATATGATTTAAGCTGTTTTAACTCAAGGCCTTACTTGGGGAACTTTATTTTTTAGGAGGTTTAGTTATGAAGGTTGACAATGATACCGTGGTAGAAATTGAATACACGGTGACACTTGACTCTGGCGAGGTAGTAGAAGGAAAGGACCAGCCTGCGCGGTATTCCTTTATTTTTGGCCGAGGTCAAATTTTTCCAGCCTTGGAGCAGAACTTGAAGGGTTTAGAAACAGGTGAAATGACAGAGGTTACCTTAAGCCCTGAAGAGGGGTTTGGAGAGCCCAAGCCAGAATTGATGAGAGAGGTCTCTCTTTCAGAATTTCCCCCGGATCTTGAAATTGAAGAAGGTCATATGTATCGCACCATGGATGACAAGGGAAATCCAATGTACTTTACAATAAAGGAAAAAAAGGAAGAGACTGCCGTCCTTGACTTTAATCATCCCCTAGCCGGCGAAAATCTTCATTTTAAGGTGAAAATTGTCAATGTTCGCCCTGCTACGGCTGAAGAGCTTGCCGAGGTATCCTCTATCTGCATCCCTGGCGGCGGCTGCTCTTCTTGCAGCGGCTGCGCTTAAGAAGCATCATCTAAACAGCGTAGATCATTAAGGGGGACTTAAAGTCCCCCTTTTTGTTCAGTCTAATCTGATGTTCCCCCGCCTTTTCAAGTTTAAAAGGGTTTGAGCCTATTTTTCCTCTTTAAGCCTTTTAACACGCTCTAAATTTGCCTTTAATTTATCCAATTTTTCCTCCAATAGATCCCTTTTGCCTTCTTCCTTTTCCACCACGGCCCTGGGGGCCTTGGTGAGAAAATCGTGGTTGGAAAGCTTACTTTTCACCAGCTCAAGTTCATGAACAATTTTCTGAATTTCCTTTGTAAGCCTTTTTTCCTCTACCTCTAGGTCAAATACATCCTTTAGTGGCATGTAAATATCCATACCGTGCCAGACCGCCGCCGCGGTATAAGAAGGTCTTTCGGCCCGAACACTCAGACTTAAGGCCCTTACCCCCGCTAAGCGGCAAACGGCCTCGGTATGGTGTTTTATCTGACCCAACACATCCTGCCTTTCCGAAGAAACAATAATATCCACCTTCATCCCAGGAGAAATCCCTATTTCGCCCCGCATGTTCCTGATAGTCTTTACCAATCCAATGACGTTGTCCATTTCACTTATAGCGGACTCATCT
Source organism: Candidatus Desulfofervidaceae bacterium (assembly GCA_027038965.1). Classification (GTDB taxonomy): domain Bacteria; phylum Desulfobacterota; class Desulfofervidia; order Desulfofervidales; family Desulfofervidaceae; genus JAGHCL01. Next base: position 86,415 of record JALWFG010000016.1, read on the forward strand.
ATCAATCCTTTGTTGACCTGAGGATAATCTGCCTCCAGAATGCTTCCTTCGGTATGGGGCAAGTGATGCCAGATCTCTTCAGTAACAAAGGGAATAAAGGGATGAAGCAATTTTAAAATCTCTTCAAGGCTATAAATCAAAATCCCCTGCGTATTCTTCCTTTGAAGCTTATCCTCCCCATAAAGAATCGGTTTAATCCATTCCAGATACCAATCACAAAATTCATGCCATACAAAGTGATATAAGGTGTAGGCTGCCTTATCAAACTCATAGGCATCAAGGCTTTTTCGGGTTTCAAAAATCACCTGTTGCAATCGACTTAAAATCCAGCGATCTGCCACTGTAGCCCCTTCAAAGTCAAATTCAGCCCTGGTATCTTCTTCCAAATTCATAATCACAAAGCGGGCGGCATTCCAAATCTTATTGATGAAATGCCGATAGCCCTCAATGCGCTTTTCAGAAAGCCTTATGTCTCTTCCCTGGGCCGCCAGGGCCACCAAGGTAAATCGCAGGGCATCTGTGCCATACTTGACAATCATATCCAGAGGGTCGATGACATTGCCCCTGGTCTTACTCATTTTCTCTCCCTTTTCATCTCGCACCAGGGCATGAATATAAACATCGTAAAAGGGAACTTCTCCCATGAAATGAAGCCCCATCATCATCATTCGGGCTACCCAGAAGAACAAGATGTCAAACCCTGTAACCAGTACTGAAGTCGGATAAAAAATCCTTAGTTCTTCAGTCTCGTCTGGCCAGCCCAAGGTGCCAAATGGCCAAAGGGCCGAGCTAAACCAGGTGTCTAGAACATCGGTCTCGGGTTCAAGCTTGACACTCCCGCAATGAGGACAAACCTTTGGAGGCTCCTTCTCCACAATTACCTCACCACACTCTTGGCAATACCAGGCTGGAATGCGGTGTCCCCACCAAATCTGCCGTGAAATGCACCAGTCTCTTATATTTTCCATCCATTCATAGTAGGTCTTATCCCAATGAGAGGGAATAAGACGTGTTTTACCTTCCTTTACGGCCCTAAGGGCAGGTTCGGCCAAGGATTTGGTCCTGACAAACCACTGCTTAGAAACCATGGGTTCTACCACCGTCTTACACCGGTAACAGTGCCCCACATTATGCTTAATGGGCTCCACCTTTTCCAAAAGCCCCTTGTTTTCAAGCCAGCCTACAATCTTTTGGCGGCATTCAAACCGGTCCATTCCGGCAAAAGGGCCTGCTTCAGATGTCATTCGTCCAGTTTCATCAATTACCTTTACCTGAGCCAGGCCGTGTTTCTGTCCTAGTTCAAAGTCATTGGGGTCATGGGCAGGAGTAACCTTGAGGGCCCCTGTTCCAAATCCTCTGTCTACATAACTATCAAAGATGACAGGTACCTTCCGATTCACCACAGGGACATAGACCTTTACGCCCTTTAAATCCTGATATCTCTCGTCATCAGGATGTACGGCCACGGCCGTATCCCCAAGCAAGGTTTCTGGACGAGTAGTAGCCACAATGACATCTCCTTGTCCGTCCACCCTAGGATAACGAATATAATAAAGGGCACCTTCCACCTCCTCGTGTTCCACCTCTAAATCCGCCAAGGCGGTCTGACACCGAGGACACCAATTAATAATGTAGTCTCCTCGGTAGATAAGCCCTTCTTTATAAAGCCGGACAAACACCTCCTTTACTGCCTTAGAAAAGCCTTCATCCATGGTAAACCGTTGCCGACTCCAATCACAGGCGCAACCCAGGCGTTTGAGCTGATTAATAATGCGATTTCCGTACTCCTCCTTCCATTGCCAAACCCGTTTTACAAACTCCTCTCGTCCCAAATCCTGTCGACTGATCCCTTCCTGGGCCAATTGCCTTTCTACCACATTTTGAGTAGCAATGCCGGCATGGTCTGTCCCAGGCACCCAAAGGACATTGTATCCAAGCATCTTTTTGTAACGCACCAAGATGTCCTGCAAGGTGCTATTCAGGGCATGACCCATGTGCAGAGAACCAGTTACATTGGGTGGAGGAGCTACCATAGAAAACACCTTTTCTTCCTTGTCCAACCGAGCTCGAAACAGGTTTCTTTCCAGCCAGAATGCATACCACCTTTCTTCTACGTCCTTAGGTTCATATCCCTTTGGTAAGACCTTTTTCCGCATCCTTCACAACTCCTTTAGCAAAATTAGGCAATTGTTATCACTTTAACGCCAAGTGTCAAGTTGGGAAGTATGTAATCAGAACAGAAGAGAAAGGAAACAGACACGTTAAACCATAATAAAAATGTATCCCAAATCGTTAGCCGGGAGGAAATAAAAGAGATTGAAAAGACAAAAAGGCCGGCTCTAAGACGCCGGCCTTTCTATTTTTTAATCCTACTTTTTCTTCTTTTTTCGTCCGATGCCAGCCAGTCCAATTAAACCAGTACCTAGAAGGAGAAGTGTAGTGGGTTCGGGAAGCGGATGCATTGTTGCCGGGTCGTTACTCCCAAATTGCCAAGTTCCATTTATGCCATTCGGTCCGTAGTCTTCAATTTCAGATTGGAAATACACCTGAACATTGGCATTGACAATCCCTTCCAGAGGATCATTAATCAACTTCCATCCAGGTTCTCCTGTATTGTCTTGGACAAAATATAGTCCAGCAAAAGAGGTACCAACCTTGTTGCCTCCGCCAGGCGGTTTAAGAGGGGCATTAGGGGTATACCAATAACCACCATTGGTAGTCAAAGTGGCCCACAAGGTGCCGTCTGTAGCCTTCGCAATGTCATCAGCCACTGTAATACCATTATACTCAAAAGGAGTCGTTGTATCCGTGTAAAGGGCCATTACCTCACCAGCTGTAGGATCAAGTATTCCATAAGGGTCAGTAATACCAGAGTAGGGTTTGAAGGTAATAGTACTATCAGCCGTCGTTGGATCATTATCAGGATCTGTTACGGAAGCAACTTCTATAAGAAAGTAACCACTGAATTGGTCGTTTGCACCTTGATACCAAACAGTAGTTCCACCCACATTTATGTTTTGCACAGAAAGAATGCCGTAAAAGTAGTCTCCTGCCGAAATACTCCCAGATTGATCAACATCCACCCAATTTTCATAGTTGTTGAAGTAAGCATCGTTATCTACACCCTGCACCAAAGTAGGATAAGCATAAAGAAAGGTTCCCCACATGACCAGAATAAAACTCGCTATTGTCACCATCATCCATTTCCTCATCCTTTCTCACCTCCTTTCTATTTTATTGTGCTTTAAAGTTAAACATTTTTTCCCAATAATTCCCACCCCAAACAACCCTGAGCCAAGGAGCAATAAGCTGGTTGGTTCAGGAATGGGATTAGGACCATCAGCAGCGTGGGAAAAAGGGCAAAAACAATAACAATCACATCCTTTTTTGTCCTTGTACCAACCATAAACATCATAGTGGACCCACGTGTAACCAGAAACAACAATATGATACTCCTTTATCTCACCACAGGTAGGACCACCACCATCAACCATGTTGTAAACATTTTCATTACAGCCAAATTTACCTAAGTCATAAGTATAATAAGCCGTAGGATATATACCATGGCGAGGAAACTCTTTTTTATCGTTAGGATCAGGAATCCCAGAGCTACAAAAGATATCCCAATTTAAAAGATTCCCATTCGGATCTTCTATATAAACTACCCCGGCCTCGCCTTCAGGCACTGCGGCTATCAAAGTAACATTATGAAGCTCTTTATTTGCTCCAATTACCCACAGGTCATATTCATAACCGGGGATAACCCAGCTTTCAGTATCAAAATCATATGTTCCCTGAGGACTATAAAGCTGTAGATTGGGAATGGCCCAAATCGGATTGCTTATTAAAAGAAACAGTATAACCCCTATCCACCTTTTAAAGAAAAACATACTTGCCTCCTAGCCTCAACTATTGACTAAGCAATATATGTGCCAAACAAAAAAATGCCGTATTTACTGCAAATAGTAATACAAAGGAAGAAAGATAAGGGAATATTTTTTCATATTAAGAGAAAAATTTATCTCCAAATAAAGGGCTTACATCCATATTTCTCGTATATTAAAGATATTTTTTCTTGTAAAACAGGAAATTCCTTTTCCCATTTTTCAGGGCTAAATCCAGAACGATTTTGCCAAAATGTCCGGTTTTAGCGTAAATGTTAAGCCTGCTAAGGGTTGGATTATTAATAACCGGTATGGACTTTGAGAGGATTTGGTGAACTTGATGGTTGACCTCAGATTTAAACCCTGTTAAGCTTAAAGTAATGGTTAAATTAGACACAGGAATTGTTAAAGATATCCGTTTTTTTAACCATAACCCTGGGGATTATCACCCTGAATCCCCGGCCAGGCTTGAGGCCATTTACAGGCGACTTGAAATGAGTGATATCGGGGGCGTGTATCAAGAAATTGAACCCTACTATGCCTCAAAAGAGGAAATTGCCCTCATTCACACCCCAGATTTTATAAATCGGATTGAGGCCACCCAAGGCCAAGAAGTAATGCTAGACCCTGATACCTTTACCTCAACCCTTTCTTATGAAACGGCCTGTCTGGCCGTTGGGGGTGGAATTAAGCTTATAAAGGCCATCTTTGAAGGCCAAATCAACAACGGTTTTGCCTTGATAAGGCCGCCAGGGCATCACGCCGAAAGAGACAAGGCCATGGGTTTTTGCCTCTTCAATAACATTGCCATCTCTGCGGCCTATGCCCTTAAATGCGGTTTGGCAAGACGAATCTTGATTGTAGACTGGGATGTTCATCACGGAAATGGCACCCAACATGCGTTCTATGATACAGATGAGGTGCTTTACTTCTCCATCCATCAATATCCCCACTATCCCATGACTGGCAAGGTTGACGAGGTAGGTATTGGCAAGGGAAGGGGGGTTACGGTCAATGTGCCCCTGTCATCAGGATATGGTGACAAAGACTACCTTTATATCCTCTTAAATTTGCTTTGCCCTATTGCCAGACGATATAGGCCAGATATTATCTTGGTCTCAGCCGGTTTTGACCCTTATGAAGAAGACCCCTTAGGCGGAATGCAAGTCAGCATTTACGGCTTTGCGGCCATGTCTTATGTCTTAAGGAATTTGGCGAGGGAGTTAGGACACAACCGCTTGGCCTTGTTCTTAGAAGGTGGCTATCACCTAGAAGGCATGGCCAAATCCGTAGAGGCCATTATCAAAATCCTACTGGGCGAAGAAATCAATCTACCAAACCTGTCTTCTTATCAACCAAATTCAGAAATAGAGAACATTTTAAATTACCATCAATCCTGGTTGACATAATAGCGTTAGATTAGGTATATGAGTGAGGGATTATAAAAACAACGAATGCTTTTTGTAAAAGGTAGGTTAATCTTATGGAACCCTTGTCATCTCTTAAAAGCAAAGTGGACACCATTTTAGAACTATTGGAGAGGTCTTATCCTGAAGTAAAGGTCCCCTTAAACTACTCTAATCCCCTGGAACTTCTTATTGCTACTATCCTTTCCGCCCAATGCACCGATAAAAAGGTCAATGAGGTTACTAAGAAACTTTTTAAAAGGTATAAGACTGCTAAGGACTACGCTGAGGCAGAACTCTCTGTTTTGGAAAATGACATTAGAGAAATCAATTTTTATAAAAACAAGGCCAAAAACATCAAGGCATGTTGTCAGCAATTAGTAGAGAAATATCATGGAAATGTCCCGGCAGATTTGGAAAAGTTGACTGCCTTGCCTGGGGTAGGCCGCAAGACTGCCAATGTGGTCTTAGGGGCCGCCTTTGGCATCCCGGCCATTGTAGTTGATACCCATGTCAAGCGGGTCTCCCAACGATTGGGTTTAACAAAAAACACCGCTCCTGAAAAGATTGAAAGAGACTTAATGAGACTTATCCCTCAAAGGCATTGGACAAAGTTTTCGCTCCAATTGATTATTCATGGCCGCACTATCTGTAAGTCTCGACGTCCGCGGTGTGAAATTTGTCCTTTACAATCTGTGTGCGCCTATTTCCAAAACCAAGGGAAATCGCTTGATAAGGGCAAACCTCGCGGCAGGTAAGGCAGCGGATGCACTCAAGCTGATTGGGGTCTTCATAAATCCTTATCCCCATAGGGCAATGCTTGTAACAAAGGTCGCATTTATGGCAAGCCTTTTGGTCCACATATATTCTTAAAAAGCTTATTTTATTAAAAAGACCATAAAAGGCCCCTAAAGGACATAAAATGTGGCAGAAGGGCCTTTTGAAAAAGGCAGGTAAAGTTAGAAACACTACGAGAATAAAAAGTTTATTATAAAACAACCACCCTACTTGGACCCTCAAATTGGGCATCATTCCAAGCAGGGGCAAACCGGCCTCTAATGTGCCTGCTGGGCAGATAAAGCGACAGAACCAGGGCCTGCCATAGCCTGATTTGTCTATCCAAATGGCAGGCAAAATCAAAACAAAAAGGACCAAAACGACATACTTCACATAATCCAAGGCCTTGGGAAGTCGGTATTTGGGCGTGGGAAGTTTGTAAATCATCTCTTGGAGCAATCCAAAGGGGCAGGCCCAACCGCAGGCCATTCGTCCCACAAAGGCACCGATCAACATAAGACTGCCCCAAATATAAAAACCAAACATAAAAATCCCGTAGTGAAGATGAGCCCTCAACTGGCTCATGAAGTGCTGCAATCCCCCAATAGGACAACCAAGGGTGGCCAGAGGGCAGGAATAGCAATTTAAGCCTGGGGCACAGATAGACTTTAAAGGACCTATGTAAATCTTATTTTTAAAGGGAAAGATATGCCCGTTTATCAAGAAAATCCAGATAATTTGGACAAAGCGTCTCATTTACCCTATACCTATACAGCTTAAGCAGATCCGAATCCCCTTATTCCAAAAGTCTCTGGGCTCAGAGAGAAAAACCCCCAGTAAAATAAATCCCAGGGCAATAATGACCAACAAACAGGTCATTTTATTTCCTCTTAAAAAATTCATTTTTTGTTCCCGTTGCCTCCTGCCTGCTTAGATGGTTTTTGTCCAAAGATGCGGGCTACCCAAACGCTTATTTCGTAAAGCACAAGCAAAGGACCAGCCATTAAGAGCTGCGTGCCCACATCAGGTGGGGTCAAGATAGCGGCTACCAAAAAGATAATGACAATGGCATATCGGCGTTTTGAGGCCAGCATTTGGCCATTAACAAGGCCCATTTTGGCCAAGAAAAAGGTTATAACAGGCATTTCAAAAACAATTCCAAAGGCAAATAGAAGCTTGAGGATGAGAGAAAAATATTCACTCATCTTGGGCAAAAGTTTGAGGTATTCGGTGGAAAAACCTAAGAAAAATTTAAAACCAAAAGGGAATACGATAAAATAAGCAAAAAGACCGCCTAAAAGAAAAAATACCGTGGCTGAGATGACAAAGGGTAGCACAAAGCGTTTTTCATGCTCGTAGAGTCCTGGGGCAATAAATTTCCAGAGTTGGTAAAAAACCACCGGACAAGCCAAGACAAAACCGCTTAACAAGGCCACCTTGAAATAGGTAAAAAAGGCCTCTGTTAAGGCCGTAAAAATCATGGGTTGGTCTGGAGGAAGAATTTTTACTAAAGGTTGGGCCAAGATATAAAATAGCTGCTTGGCAAAGGCAAATGAAACAACAGACCCCACGGCAATGGCAATAATGCAAATTAACAACCTCCTTCTCAACTCTTCCAGATGGGCCGTAAAGGGAAGCTTAATTTCTTCTTCGCTCATTTATCCTCCACAACTAGAAAATGTTAATTATTTGCTTTTTCTTCATGAGTTTCATTTTCATCATTAATCCCATTATCTACCGATTTCTTTTCTTCTTTGAGCTTAGCATCTCTACCCCGAGGCGGATTTTCATCAGGCACCTCGTCAATAAGAATTTCCTCTTCTATCTTTTTCAAATTGCCTTCTAAATCAATGCTCTCTTTAATTTCGGTAGTCGCCTTGCGGAATTCGCGCACCCCTTTACCTAAGGCCCTTGCAATCTCAGGCAATCTCTTGGGCCCTAAAACAAGCAGGGCAATTACAAGGACCACTAATAATTCCTGCATCCCAATACCAAACATTGCTCTAGACCCCCATTTTTTTATATCCTTGCCTTTCGGCCAAAACATCTAAATGGACGGTAACAATATCCTCCAACTCCAAATCCACTTCCCCTTCAATCTCTCTTTCATCTATAGTCTTCAAATAAGCCTTGCAGTTTTCGCATAAATAAACTCGGTATTCTTTTTCCCCCTCGGCCTCAAAATACTTGATTCTCTGGTGATCTCTGTTGCCACAGAAGGGACAAAATATCCTTTCAATCTGCCATTCATAGCCACAAAGGGAACACTTGGCAAACCTTTTCCCGTTCTCTCTCAAAGCAGCTATAAAAGGATGTTCTCCACAAACAGGACAGTAGCCCTTTGACCAAGAAAAATCCTTTATTTTAGGGGCAATCTGTTCCAAATTGGCCTCAATGGAGGGCTTAATGCTATGAAATACCAAAAAATCCCTTATGCCAACATCTAAATCTCCTGTCATGGGCAGGGACTTTTCCTTTAAGAAATCCTTTAATAACATTTCTAGTTCAGAAGGCCTTTTTTGAAAGTAAAAGGCAATCTTTTCTGTTTTTTCCTTTAATTCAGGTATTTCCTTGAGAGATTCACATAGAAAAAAGAAGAGCCCTTGGGCATGGCTTAAATCAATTTCTAATGCCTCTTTTCCCAACACAGAAAACCCTCCTTTTAACTTGAATTGGGCCATCTCTTCAGAAAAGGATATGGGATTTATCTGCGGTTGTTCTTTATACTTCTTCCTTTGCAATATCACTTTGGTATAGAGGTCAAAGTAAGGCTTGTAATCAGGATATCTCTGTCTGAGAACCTCAAGACGCCTTTCAAAGCCATTGGTGCCTATTTTGGACATAAAAACCTCCTAAAAGTATGTTTCATAAAGTATGTTTTATAAACGCTATCTCAATATCTCTACTCAGTTTTTAGGTTAGTCCCGTTTTATCAAAAACGCAAGCCCACGGCAAGAGAAACTTGAGCCCAGACCTTAATTGACCAAAATCGCTTCAGTGTAAAAAACTGGTTAAAATAGTTAAACGTTGACCTATAGACACATTTTTGATATATAATTTATATTTATGGTTGCTTCTAAGTATATCATTATCTTGATTACTGCCCCAATTCAAGACGCCTCTGCAATTGCCAAGCACTTAATAGAAAGGCATGTGGCCGCTTGTGTAAACATCATCCCTGAAGTTCGCTCCATTTATTACTGGAAAAATGAAATTTGCGATGATAAAGAAGCCCTTCTTATTGTCAAAACCGAGTCAATCCTTTTTGAAAGGTTAAAAGAAGAAGTAAGGTTCATTCACAGTTATGAAGTGCCTGAAATTATTGCCCTACCCATTGCGGAAGGCTACAAACCCTATCTTAATTGGATAAGCCAGGTGGTAAAAGCATGATCTTTCCACCCTTTATCATTTTATTTGTGCTTGCCTTCTTTTTCATCCTCATCTTGTTGTTTGGATTTATTCACTGGGGCTTAATAGGCTATGCCTTTGCCAAAATAGGCATTCCCCCAGAGCAGATGTTCACTTTACTTTTTCTGTGTCTATTTGGAAGTTTTATAAATATTCCCATAAAGAAGATTCCTCGTTCCCAGCCCCAATTGGTTTTGGAAGAGATTGTAAGCTATTGGGGAATTCGATTTCGGGTGCCCAAATATCGGCCTGGCTATACCATAATTGCGGTCAATGTTGGAGGGGCTGTTATTCCTTCCTTGATCTCCATATATCTTCTTTTGCAATTTGACCATCTCCTTTGGGCGGCAATTGCCATCACCATTGTAAGCCTTGTTACGCACCGCTTTTCTCGCCCAGTCCCTGGCATAGGTATTACGGTACCCTTATTTATCCCTCCTTTGGTCTCGGCCATTGTAGCCTTGATATTAAGCCCTGACCACGCCCCGGCCCTGGCCTATATTGCAGGTACTCTGGGAACTCTAATTGGAGCTGATTTGATGAACCTTGACAAATTAAAGGACTTGGGTGCCCCTGTGGCCTCTATTGGTGGGGCTGGAACATTTGACGGCATATTTTTTACAGGCATTTTGGCCGTCATTTTGGCCTAAGGTCTAACTTACCTCAGCCCAATTTTTTCCGGTCTTGATATTTACCCTCAAGGGCACCTCTAAATCCACCACCCCCTCCATAACTACCTTGACCATCGATTCCAAGAGGGATAATTCTTCTGGTGGGGCCTCAAAGATCAATTCATCATGGACTTGCATAATCATCTTTGATTGTAGCCCTTTCTGCCTTATTTTTTCCCACAGGGATATCATGGCCTTTTTAATAATCTCCGCCGCCGTTCCTTGAATGGGCGTATTAATGGCCATTCTCTCTGCGGCCTTGCGGACATTCTGGTTGGAAGAATGAATTTCAGGCAAATAACGCTTATGTTTAAAAAGCGTCTCCACATATCCCCTTTCCCTTGCCTGGTTAAGGAGCTCAAGGATGTATTTTTTCACCCCCGGATAACGCTCAAAATAAGAGTCAATGTAATTTTGGGCCATTTTCACCGTAATTCCCAACTCCTTGGACAACCCATAGGCACTCATTCCATAAATGATGCCAAAATTGATCACCTTGGCCTGACGTCTCATGTCAGGGGTAACCTGCTGTGGTGACACATTAAATATTTCTGCGGCAGTGCGAGTATGAATGTCTGCTCCCTGTTTAAAGGCCTCAAGTAGTCCTTCATCCCTTGAGAAATGGGCCAAGAGCCGCAGTTCTATTTGGGAATAATCAGCCGCCAGGTAATACCAACCCGTCTCTGGAACAAAGGCGCGGCGAATTTTTAAGCCTTCTTCACCTCTAGCAGGGATGTTTTGGAGATTGGGGTTGCTGCTGCTAAGCCGCCCTGTTATGGTGACGGTTTGATTATAGGAAGTGTGAATTCGGCCCGTAGAGGGATTAATCATTTTGGGCAAGGAGGTTATATAGCCTGAATAAAGCTTCATCAACATCCGGTATCTCAAAATGGCCTTGGGTAAGGGGTGCAAAAGGGCCAGGGCCTTGAGGACCTCGGCGTCAGTGGAATAGCCTGTTTTAGCCCTTGTCTTTTTAATCACTGGCAACTTTAGCCTTTCAAATAGAATATGTCTCAGTTTTTGAGGGGAATTGATGTTAAATTCCTCTCCAGCCAAATCAAAGATTTCTCTTTCTAACTGTCGTAAGAGGATTAAAAACTCCCTTTCTAATAACCCCAGATATTCCTTGTCTATCCCTACCCCCCAATATTCCATATCGGCTAGGACCCGAATAAGGGGAATTTCTATCTGGGCAAAGAGGGTGTCAAAATTTCCTTTATTTATCTGCTCTTTTATGATTGGAACGGCGCGTAAGATTAAGTCTGCCTCTTCACAGGCCTGGTTTGCCAACCTTGAAACAGGGCATTGCTCTAGGGGAGTCTTATCTTCCAAATGATATCTTGATTTTACCTTCAAATATTTCTGGGCAAGTCCCTCTACGCTCAATTCCCCCTGATGGGGGTCAAGGGTATAGCTTCCTATAAGGGTATCAAAGAAGGGGCCCTTTAATTCTACACCATACCGCCGTAAGACAATCAGAGACCGCTTGAGGTCATGACCAATTTTCAATTGGTTCTCATTCTCCAAAATGGGCCTAAGGGCATTTATCACCTCATGAGGATTAAGAATTTTTGGCATTCCTAAGTAAAAGTGCCCAAGAGGGATATACCAGGCCTGACCTGGACTAAGGCAAAAGGCAATGCCTATAATATCTGCTTCCCGAGGACTTTTTTGGCTATCCTTGACCACTAAAGAAAATTCCTTGGCCTGTAAAAGCCTATCTGTCAAGGAGACTAAAGCATTCTGGCTCAAAATTGTCTCATAACGGCCCTGGGGCAGAGGGCTATACAAAGAAAGGTCTTTAAGCAATTTATTAAAATCCAATTCCTCAAATAACCCTCTGAGCGTTTCTCTTTTTTGGGGCCTTAATCTCAAATCAGATAAAGAGATTTCCAAGGGCACATTCTCTTCCAAGGAAACAAGTCTAAGATTAAGCCAGACCTGCTCTTTAAACGCCAGGAGATTTTTCTTAATCCGCTCCGGTTTCACCTCTTCTAAATGTCTTAAAAGATTATCCAAAGAGCCAAATTGCCTCAAAAGCTTCAGGGCCGTTTTTTCTCCAATCCCAGGCACCCCAGCCACATTATCAATTTTATCACCTGTTAGGGCCATCACCTCTCTTAGGCGAGATGGGGCTAAGCCATACCTGTTTCTGATATCGGCCTCGGTAATAATCCTATTTCGCATAGAATCCCACATAACGATCCTTTCACAAAGCAGTTGCTGCAGGTCTTTATCCCCAGAAACGATGACAATTTCTACTTCTTGAGGCAATTTTTTACACAGGGTCGCAATGATATCATCTGCCTCATAACCCTCCCTTTCCAAACTGGCAATTCCCAAGGCATCCACTATTTTTTTAATGAAAGGAATCTGCCTAGAGAGGTCATCGGGCATAGGGGGGCGATTGGCCTTGTAATCAGGGCTTTCCTTATGCCTGAAGGTAGGGCCTTTGGCATCCCAAATGACAGCCATATATTCGGGATTCTTTTCCCGCAAAATCTTTAAAAGCATATTAGTGACGCCATAAATGGCCTGGGTAGGCATCCCTTTAGAATTGGAAAGGGGGGTCAGGGCATGGTAAGCCCGATAGATGTAAGAACTGCCATCTATGAGATAAACTTTTTTTGTTTCACCTTTATTCAAAGACACAAGGCCTTTTTAAGAAACCTTAGTTAAGATGTCAAGTAAGGGCAAAAAACTACTTGACTTTTTCAAGGCGTGATGTTAATAGAGAATGGTTAGGAAGGGCGTAGTTTGTATAAATCCTTGAAAAAAGGAGGTGATGAGAGGGGAAAGGTAGGGTAAAGAATGGGAGTGGCAACGGTTAAGTGGAGAGTTAAAGATAAGAAATTGCAAAAAAAATTGTAAAAAGAGGAGGGAGAAGATGAAGAAAGGTTGGATGTGGCTAATAGCCGCATTTTTGATTGTGGCCATGGCTATGCCGGCTTTGGCCGATGTGAACATCAGTGGTAGCTATCGGTTAAGAGGTGCCTATCTTGAACCTGGTAAACCTGCCACCAATTTGTCATTTTATGACAACAGACTGCGGTTTGACATCACCGCCAAGGTATCTGATGACTTGACCATGTATATCCAAGCAGATAGCGGCTTAGGGTATAACGGTCATGAGAATGCCAATCCCTTGGCAAATCAGGATAGCTATGATGGTATTTTGAGCCAGCACTATGGTGCAGATAGAGATTCTAGCGGCAATGCTCATGACATTGTCTTCCAGCGGGCCTATTTCAAGTACAATTCTCCAATTGGCACCTTCCAGATTGGCCGGCAGTGGGCCTTCTGGGGCAAAGGTATGATGATTTCTATGAACAGAAATCGGATTAAGTATGTTTACAGCCAGCCCGGTTATTTCTTGGGTTGTGGATTGGATAAATGGGATGAAGGAAATATTACTGTGGACCATGATGACGAAGACCACTATTTTGTCTTTGCCAGCTTCAGCAATCTGGTAGAGGGCCTGACCTGGTCCCCATGGTTTGGTTATATTCATGGTCCTGGCAGTGGTTTAAATGATGAGGATATCTATTACACCTCTCAGGCCTTGAAGTTTGTAAAAGACAAGTTGGCTTTAAACGCTGAGTTTGACTATAAGTGGGGCAATACTCAGCAAAATCCGGAAATCAAAGTACGTCAATATGCCTTTGGTGTTGATGCCAACTATGACTTAGATATTGCCAAAGTTGGGGCTGAATTTGCCTTTTTCTCTGGTGCCAGTGCCCAAGATTTAAATGCAAATAGAAAATCCAAGGTCTTCCACAGCTCCTATTGGTATGCACCTTTTGTCATCTTTGGTGAAGTTCCGCTTGGTCCTGATCTTATTGCACCTGATGGACAACACAGCGGCATTAGCGGTTGGTCCCACGAACTTGCCAATTGTTACTTCTTCAAGGTCTATGCCACGGCCTCTCCAATTGAAAATCTAGAAGTTACCGGTGCTATTGGTTATATTCAGGCCGACGAACCAAGGGCTGTTAAAGATAACACTGGTACATACGTTAACACTGGCGCTGACAACATGGGCTGGGAATTTGACTTGATTGGTACTTACAAGATTACCAGTAATCTTTCCTACACAGTGGTTGGTGCCTATTTCACCGCGGGCAATTACTATGATGGCTATTCAGCAACCAATGGTGTTATAACTCAACACACTAAATCTGATGATGCCTATGCCCTCTTGCATCAGATTCAGATCAACTTCTAAGTTGGTCTAAATCCAAGCCATTACTTACCCCTGGGACTTCCCCATCCCAGGGGTTTTTGTTTTGGCTAATTTATTGTTGGTTTTTTGGTGATAAAGTGCTAGAAATAAGGTGTGATGAATAAGGAGAACGGTGATGGCAATATATCTTCTTATTATGCTTGGAATAGCTGCCATAACAGGCATAGGCTTCTTAATATCTTTTAGGCTTCATGATAAAAAAGAGGCCAAATCTTGAGTTAAGATACCGTTCAGATTAATTTTTAAACATCACCAGCTATTTTAGCTGTAGGAAGTTTTTTAAGTTTAGCCATTTTCTAGCCCTATCTCTAGACAAGTCTCTATATTTGTTCTATCCTTTAGCGGTTCTTAAATCAATTAAAGCCTATAGAGGGGTTTTTATGTCTCTGGAGTTAGAAGCAAAGCCAACAATTCGTCCGGTCAATTTAGAGGAAGAGCTTAAGCGGTCCTATCTTGATTATGCCATGAGCGTCATTATTGGCAGGGCCTTACCAGATGTCCGAGATGGGCTTAAGCCCGTTCATCGGCGCATTCTTTATGCGATGAGAAATCTGGGAAATGAATGGGACAAGCCCTATAAAAAGTCCGCCCGAATCGTGGGTGATGTCATTGGTAAGTATCATCCCCATGGAGATGCGGCGGTGTATGATGCCCTAGTGCGCATGGCTCAACCCTTTTCCATGCGTTATCCCCTGGTAGATGGGCAGGGAAATTTTGGTTCTATTGATGGGGATCCCCCAGCCGCCATGCGTTATACCGAAGTGCGCATGAGCAAAATCGCAGCGGAGCTTCTTAAGGACATTGAAAAGGATACTATCAATTGGATGCCCAATTATGATGAGACCTTGAAAGAACCCATGGTATTGCCTTCTCGTTTGCCCAATCTCCTTATCAATGGCTCGGCCGGGATTGCCGTAGGCATGGCCACCAATATTCCTCCTCATAACCTAGGAGAAGTGGTAGACGCCCTCGTAGCCTATCTGGAAAATCCCCAGATTTCCTTAAAGGAGTTAATGAAGGTTATTCCAGGGCCCGATTTCCCCACTGGAGGCATCATTTGTGGCACAGAGGGTATTGAAGAGGCCTATGCTAAGGGAAAGGGCATCATTTGTGTTAGAGGTAAGGTAGATTTTGAAGAAAAAAAAGGCAAAACCCTTCTAGTAATTAAAGAAATTCCCTTTCAAGTATGTAAGGCCAAGTTAATTGAAAAGATCGCCTCTCTGGCCAAAGAAAAGAGGATAGAGGGCATTTCTGAAATCAGGGATGAATCAGACAGGGAGGGAATGAGAGTCGTCATTGAGATAAAAAAAGGAGAAAATGCGCACATTATCCTAAATAAGTTGTATCGTTTTACCCCCTTAGAAACAAGCTACGGCATCATCTTCCTGGCCTTGGTAAATAATCGCCCGGTACTTTTAGGCCTAAAGGACATTTTAAGGGAATTTTTGGCCCACCGTCGCGAAGTGGTCATCAGACGCACTAGATATGAACTCAATAAGGCCAAACAGCGGGCCCACATATTGGAGGGCCTTAAGATTGCCCTAGACCATCTAGATGAGGTCATCCGACTTATAAGGAAGGCCCAAAGTCCACTTGAGGCCAAAAGAGGGCTGATGAACACCTTTGGATTGAGTGAAAGGCAATCTCAGGCCATTCTTGATATGAAACTCCAAAGACTAACTCAATTGGAGAGAGATAAAATTATTCAAGAATATAGACAAGTCCTTCAAGATATTGCCAGATATGAAGCCATATTAAAGAGTGAAGATTTGATAAAGCAAATTATCAAGCAAGAGTTGATAGAAATCAAGGAAAGTTATGCCGATGAGCGAAGGACGGTCATTGAATTAAAAAGGAACAGTTTAACCGTAGAAGATTTGATTCCAGAAGAAGAGGTGGTAGTAACCCTGACATATAAGGGATATGTAAAGAGAATTCCCCTTGATGTCTATCGTAGCCAAAGACGGGGTGGAAAGGGCATTATAGGCACAGACTTGAAGCAAGGCGACTACGTTCAAGATGTCTTTATTGCCTCTACCCACAGCTATCTGTTAATCTTTACCAAAAGTGGGCTTTGTTATTCCTTAAAGGTCCATGAGATACCTGCGGCGGGAAGAACGGCGGCAGGAAGGCCCCTTGTAAACCTTCTTTCTCTGCCACTTAATGAAAAAATTGCCTTTGTGTTGACCATCTCTGAGTTTAAAGATGAGGGTTATATCTTTATGGCTACCCAAAGGGGATATATCAAAAAGGTCAAGATCTCTGACCTAAGCTACTTGGCCTCTACCACCAGGGGTATCAGGGTAGCCAATTTAAATGGGAATGATAAACTGGTTGCCGGAGGAATAACTGAAGAAGGCCCTGATTCCGCTTCCAATGATGTCTTTTTACTTACCAAACACGGTCTGAGTATCAGATTTGATGCTAACCAAGTCCGGCCTATGGGAAGGACTGCTAGAGGCGTTATAGGAATAAGGCTTAAACCTCAGGATGAAGTAATCGGGATGGAAATTTTAAGAAGGGATAAACAAGGATTTATCTTGATTGTGACTGAAAACGGATATGGTAAAAGATGCCTTGTTGAAAACTTTAGAACTCAAAGTCGGGGTGGAAAGGGAATAATTGCCATAAAAACCACAGAAAAGACAGGTTTAGTCGTAGGTATGAAATATGTTGAAAACCCTGATGAAATTCTGTTGATTACTACAGGCGGAAAGATTATAAGGATTCATGTGAACACCATCTCAGTTTTAGGCAGGCAAGCAAGGGGTGTAAAACTTATAAATCTTGAAGATGGCGAAATGGTAGCTGGAATAGATAAGGCAAAGTAAAGATAGAGTTGACAGTGAACGATTGAGTTTATACAACTGATATTACGCAAATCCCAAAAAGGTGCTAATATTAAACTATGGAAAAGCCAAAAGAATTGATTGAACTATCTCCAGATTATCTCATAGCAATAAAGTCTTTGAAAACTAAGCATTACATGAATCGTTTGGACTTAAAGCAAAGACGGTTATTAAGACCAATTTGACTGCAATGGTTGAACTGAAAAAATGCAAGGGGTAGAAGGTTGGTTGTATAAAATTGTATAAAATGTTGATTTTTTGTTGATTTAAAAAGCCATTTTTTAGGAAGGTTATTAAAGTAAAAAAGTTTTTTGAACGTTTTTTAAAGTCTTATTATTGTTTTTATGCTTTTACAACTTTGAAAAACATAAATAAATATAAGTTAGAAGGAGACTTTTATGGAAGCAGTAGTCTTACAAAGATCATTATTAAATCTACTTCAAAAGGTGCAAAGCATCATAGAGAAAAAGTCCACTATGCCTGTTCTTTCACACACACTTTTGAAGACGAAGGATAACAGAATTATTGCTATGGCCACTGACCTGGAAGTGGCCTTTAAAGGAGAAATTATTGCCAATATAATTGTTCAAGGCGAAGTACTTGTTCCTGCGAAGCCACTTTATGACATCTTGAGAAATTTGAGTTCTGAAGAGGTAAGACTCAAAGCAAGTGAAAATGGTCGGCTTGAAATTCGGTCCCGAAGGTCGCATTTTTCCCTTGTAACGATGCCTACAGAAGAATTTCCTATCTTTCCCGAAACAGAAGGATTTACCCTGCTATCTGCCTCCTCAGATATCCTTCGTAAAGGAATTTTAAAGACGTATTTTTCTATGGCCAGAGAAGACGAAAATTCCTCCTATGCCGGTTTATATATGGAAAAGAACGTGGAGGAAAAAAAGCTGTGCTTGGTCTCTACAGATACCTTTAGGCTTACATATAAGGAAATTCCCTTTCCCGAGGTTCAGAGTCTTCAGTTTGATAAGGGTATTATGATTCCTAGAAAGGCAGTTATGGAGATTCTTCGTTTAACAGGATTAGAGGCAGAATCAGGCCATAAATCTATTCTTATCGGGGCTGACCATCAAGCCTTTGTTTTAAAGACAACGCCTGACGAAAATATGTCTGAAGAGGCTGAAGGGGGTTCAGATGAAGACAAAACTGCTTTGCTCTCATATTTGTTTTATACCCGTTTAATGGAGAACAAATTTCCTGACTACTCAGCCCTTATTCCTTCGCAGTTCAATTACGAGGCCATAATTCCCAGAGATGAATTTAAGAGTTGTCTAAAGAGAATGAATGCCATTATGACCGAAGAAATGAAAATTGGGACCTTCTACTTTGGCAAAAACGGTCTTTTAGTTCAAATAGAGGATAGAAACACAGGAGAGGCTGAAGAGGAAATAGAAATAAAATTTTCTAAGGGCAAGCTGGAAGTAGATGAAAGAACAGAAGAAAGAATAATTGTGAATGATAAGGTAAGAATGGTGTTTAATATTCCTTTACTTCTTGATATAATCAATGCCCTGGACAGCGAAGAGTTTTTCTTTGGATTAAATGTAAAGGATTATCCGTGTTTAATCTCTGAAGACAAAGATATGGGATTTAAGGCCTTGATTGCTCCTATAGTTGAGAGAATGTCAGAGGAGATGTAGTAATTTCTAGCTTTTTTAGAAGCAAAATGTGCAAAAATGTGAGAGGTTTTACCGATGGAAGAGTATAATGCTAAGGCAATAAAGGTCCTCCAGGGACTTGAGGCCGTTAGGAAAAGGCCGGCCATGTATATTGGAAGCACGGGTTCTGAGGGCCTTCACCACTTAGTATATGAGGTAGTGGACAATAGTATTGATGAGGCTTTGGCTGGATACTGCAACCACATTAGGGTAACCATTCATCCTGATAATAGTGTTACAGTAGAAGATAATGGAAGGGGGATACCCGTAGATATTCATGAGATAGAAGGTATTCCTGCTGTGGAAGTTGTGATGACCAAATTACATGCGGGGGGAAAATTTGACCAAAAGACTTATAAGATTTCTGGTGGCCTGCATGGGGTTGGTGTTTCAGTAGTGAATGCCCTTTCTGCCTATCTTGAAGTTGAAATTAAAAGAAATGGTAAAGTTTATTTTCAGCGTTATGAAAGGGGCAAGACAGTATCTTGCTTGGAGATAATTGGAGAAACTCAAAAAACAGGAACGAAAATTACCTTTTTGCCAGATGTAGAAATTTTTAAAAATATCAAGTACGACTTTGATATTTTAAATCAACGCATGAGAGAATTGGCCTTTTTGAATCCTCAAATTACCATAGAGCTCGTAGATGAAAGGACCAATAAAAGGGTTGTTCACAAATATGAAACAGGTATTGTAGGATTTGTAGAATATGTGAACCGGACCAAAAATGTGCTTCACGAGCCTATTTATATTTCTGGAAAGAAGGGTATGGTGGAGGTGGAAATTGCCATTCAGTACAACGATGGTTATACCGAAAAAATTTTAAGCTATGTGAATAATATTCATACTAAAGAGGGGGGGACTCATGTAGTAGGTTTTAAATCGGCCTTGACGAAGTGTCTTAACCAATATGCTGCCCAAAACAATTTGATAAAGAAAGAGAGACTTTCAGGTGATGATGTTCGTGAAGGACTTACAACCATCATTGCCTTAAAGATTCCCGATCCTCAATTTGAAGGCCAAACAAAGACAAAACTGGGTAACAGTGAGATTAAGGGGATTGTGGAATCATTAACAAGTGCGGCTTTGTCTGCCTATTTAGATGAACATCCGGCTATGGCCAAAAAGATTATAGAAAAAGTAGTAGAAGCCGCTAGGGCTAGAGAGGCAGCCCGCAAGGCCAAGGAATTGGTAAGGAGAAAAGGGGCCTTAGGGGATACTACCCTTCCTGGCAAGTTGGCAGATTGTCAAGAAAGAGATCCGTCCAAGACAGAGCTTTTTTTGGTTGAAGGGGAATCGGCCGGAGGTTCTGCCAAACAGGGTAGAGATAGGAGATTTCAAGCCATTTTGCCTTTAAGGGGAAAGATTTTAAATGTAGAAAAGACTCGTTTTGATAAAATGTTAAATAGCCAGGAAATTAGAACCATTATTTCTGCTTTAGGAACAGGCATCGGAGAGGATTTTGATATCAATAAATTGCGTTATCACAAAATTATTATTATGACCGATGCGGATGTAGATGGTTTACATATCAGAACCCTCCTTTTGACATTCTTTTACCGCCAGATGCCAGAGGTTATAGAAAGAGGATGTCTTTATATTGCTCAACCCCCCCTTTTCCGAGTTGCTAAAGGGAAAAAAGAGGAATTTTACGTAGAAAATGAAATGGAAATGAACCGACTTTTGATTGAAAAGGCATCCGAAAGGGTAAAAATTAAAGGAGAAAATAACCACAGCTATATAGAGGGAAAGAACTTGGAAGAATATCTTAGAAATGCCTTTATTTTTAAGTCTTTAATAGAAGAATTGAATAAGCAAGGCTATCCAGAAAGACTAATTGAGGCCCTCTTTGAATTTGGTTTAAAAGAAAAGAATCAATTGTTGGAAGAAAATAAGATTTTGAGTTTAAAGGAATATCTGGAAGGTGTGGGAATTAAGGTTAAGGGATATCAAAAGGAAGAAGAAACAGATTTTTACGAAATAGAGGTAAGCGTTGAAGGACATCTTTGCAAAATTAATCGCCAGCTTGTAAATTCCTTTTCTTACCAAAAAAGTTTAAATTTAAAAGACAGGGTAAAGTTACCATTTGGGAAGCCATATATAGTCAAGGTGAATGAACATGAAGTAATCGTTAATGATGAGAAGAAATTGTGGGATACAATCTTAAATGAGGTAAAGAAGGGTTATACAATTCAAAGATATAAAGGTCTGGGTGAGATGAATCCGGAACAACTTTGGGAAACTACCATGAACCCTGAAAAGAGGGTGCTTTTAAAGGTAACAATAGAAGACGCCGCCTTAGCCGATGAACTTTTTAGTGTGCTGATGGGAGAGCAAGTAGAACCACGCCGGGAATTCATTCAAACCCATGCCTTAGAGGCAGAGAGATTAGATATTTAATTTGCCTGCACCTTAATGAAGTGGTTATTTGGGTAAATAGTTATTGGTTATTAGCGAATAAAAGCGGGAAGGTGAGAAGATAGTTATCACGATTTTTCTCTTGACAAAAATAATCACTTAGTTTATAAGAAACCCAATCGTAGCAACAAAAGGAGTCCAAATTGGGCGATATTCTTAGAGATTTTCTATTGGAAAAGAGATCAGCTATCTTAGACAAGTGGTTAAATTATATATTAGGTACCTATCCAGAAGCTACAGCTAGATATTTTCGGTCTCAAAAAGATAGATTTTTGAATCCCGTCACTTATGAATTTAGGGAAAGTATAGGGGGAATATATCAATCTCTTATAGATGATGTTGATGAAGAAGAAGAGTTATACACTTCTTTAGATCGCATCATTAGAGTTCGGGCGGTTCAAGACTTTACACCATCACAGGCAGTTGGATTTATATTTTTGTTGAAACAAGCTATAAGAAATGAATTAGGGAAAGAATTAGAGAAGAAGGGACTTGAAAAAGAGTTGTTAATTTTGGAAGAAAAGATAGATAAAATTGCCCTTTTTGCATTTGATATTTATTTACGTTGTCGGGAACAGTTATATGAGGTGAGAATAAAGGATATTAAAAATAAGATTATGGGGTTATTAAAGGCAACAGGGTTAGTTCACGAAATTACCCAAGAGGAAATGAAATTTAAAGGAGATAAAGCTTTTATTTGAAATAAAGAGAGGTGGGATCTATGAGTTTTAATCTGGCTTTTTATAGCGCATTATTTGGAGTGCTTGGACTTGTGGGGATTGCCCTTATAGGACTAGGGGCACATTTGCAGTTAGTTTTTGGAGTGATAATTCCTTATGTAGCGGTTATCTTATTTTTTGTGGGGATGATTCGTCGGGTGGTTATATGGGGAAAATGTCCTGTGCCTTTTAGAATCCCAACCACTTCTGGTCAGCAGATGACCTCTTTACCCTGGGTCAAGAGAACTTTGGCCGATAAGATAGAAAGTCCTTCTAATAATTGGTGGGCTGCCCTAAGGGTGGCGACAGAAGTTTTATTTTTCAGGAGTTTATTTAGAAATTTAAAGGTTAATCTTACCAAGGATGGTCCTAAAATTTCTTATTTTTCAAGTAAATGGTTGTGGCTTGGAGCGATTGCCTTTCATTATTCTTTTTTAGTGGTTTTATTGAGGCATTTAAGATTTTTTACTCAGCCTGTCCCTGGTTTTGTCCATTTGTTGGATCAAATAGATGGTTTTTTGGAAGTAGGTTTGCCTCAGGTTCAAATTAGTGGATTTCTCCTCTTAATAGCGGTTACTTATCTATTAATCAGAAGGATTGTTGTTCCTCAGGTTCGCTATATCTCTTTACCGGCGGATTATTTTCCTCTTTTCTTGATTATAGGTATTGCCCTTTCTGGTATCTTGATGCGGTATTGGTTTAAAGTAGATGTGGTAGCAGTAAAGAAGTTGACTTTAAGTTTAGTTCACCTTCATCCTAAAATTCCTCAAGAAGGTATTGGCTGGATCTTTTATGTACATCTCTTTTTGGTATGTGTCTTGTTTGCTTATTTTCCATTTAGTAAGCTGGTGCACATGGCAGGTATTTTCCTTAGCCCCACCAGAAATCTACCTAACAACAGCCGGGCTGTAAGGCATATTAATCCTTGGAATCCTGTAGTAAAAGTTCACACTTATGAAGAATATGAAGAAGAATTTAGAGAAAAAATGGTAGAAGCTGGTTTACCAGTAGAAAAGCCACTAGAAGAGAAGGAGTAAGAATATGGCAAAATTACCAAAACCCAAGGAGTTGGTAGAAGAAATAGATTACACTCCTCCAGAAGGGCCCTGGATGGAAACTCGGCCAGAGTTTAAGCCAGGGACTTATGGTTATGGTGTAAAGGCAAAAAACCTTAAGGTGCTTGGTCTGCCAAATCAAAGGGATTTTTATCCAAGTGAAGAGGATTGGCAGCTTCCTGATAATTGGAAAGAAATTTTTTTGGAAGGAATGGAAGACAGGCTGAATCGGTTCAGGAGTTTCCGTCTCTTTATGGATATTTGTGTTCGTTGTGGTGCCTGTGCTGATAAATGTCATTACTTTATTGGTGGTGGCGATCCTAAAAATATGCCTGTTTTAAGGGGAGAGCTTCTTCGTTCGATTTACAAAAGATATTTTACTACTTCAGGTAAGGTGTTTGGGAAGTTGGCTGGGGCTAGAGACCTTACCTATGATGTTTTAAAAGAAATTTGGTATTATGTATATCAATGTAGTGAATGTCGACGCTGTTCAGTCTTTTGTCCCTATGGAATTGATACCTGCGAAATTACCATGATGGGTAGAGAGTTGATGAATCTCCTTGGATGTAACCTTAACTGGATTGGGGAACCTGTAGCCAATTGTTATCGGACTGGTAATCATTTAGGAATTGAACCTCAAGGTATCACATCTATTTTCGAGTTTTTAAGAGATGAGCTGGAAGAAATTACAGGGGTTAAAGTGGATCTTCCTTTTAATCAAAAAGGAGCTGATATTTTGGTAATTGTGCCTTCAGGGAGCTATTTTGCTGACCCTGGAACATATACCATGTCAGGAGAATTGTTATTGTTGCATTATCTTAAAGAGAAGTATGGCCTGACATATACTTTTAGTACTTATGCCTCAGAAGGTGGTAACTTTGGTTTATTTACCTCTAATGAGGTAGCTAAACGTCTAAATGCCAAAATGTATGCTGAGGCCAAAAGGCTAGGGGTGAAATGGATTTTGGGTGGTGAATGTGGTCACATGTGGCGCGTCGTTCACCAATATATGGCTACCTTCAATGGTCCAGCAGATTTTCTAGAAGTGCCAAGAAACCCCATTACAGGGACGGTATTTGAGCATGCTAAGGAAACTAAGATGGTTCATATTTGTGAATTTACCGCTGACCTTATTAAACACGGAAAATTGCCATTGGATAAAAGCCGTAATGATCATTGGGTAGTCACTTTTCACGATTCTTGTAATCCTGCTAGAGGTATGGGCTTCTTTGAAGAGCCGAGGTATGTGATTAAGAGTGTATGTAATAATTTTTATGAAATGCCAGAGAATACCATTCGTGAAAAGACCTTCTGTTGTGGTAGTGGCGCTGGTCTTGGTTCCGATGAAAACATTATTACCCGAATGAGGGGTGGGTTACCTAGGGCAAATGCTGTAAAGTATGTCCATGAAAAATATGGTGTAAATGTTCTTTGTTGTATTTGTGCCATTGACAGGGCAAGTTTTCCACCTCTTCTTGATTATTGGGTGCCTGGAGTTGACTGTTGTGGAATCCATGAATTGGTAGCAAATGCCTTGGTGTTACCGGATGAAGAAAGGGGTGTGAGAAAAAGAACAAAGGATTTAAGGGGTAATCCCCTTAAAGGATATGAGGACTTAGTGGAGGAAGAATAATGTATGATGGCGGAAAAATTATTGCAGGGTTGCTTATAGGTTTAGTATTGTTGACTTTCCCTTTCTGGTATAATCTGGGTAAGGCCGCTAAATTGCCTGAGCCCAAATTGGCGCCGGAGGCACAAAAGGCAAAGCAGTGTGTGGAATCAAAGGAATACATGGCCGCTCACCATATGCAGATTTTAAACAAATGGCGGGACGACGTAGTGAGAAAAAGATATCGGATTTATATTGGATTAAATGGAAAAGAATTCAATATGAGTTTACAAAATGAATGCATGAAGTGTCACACAAGTAAAAAGGAATTTTGTGATCAATGTCATAATTTTGTAGATGTAAAACCCTATTGCTGGGAATGTCATCTTGAGCCCAAGGAAGCGAAGGAGGGAAAATAAATGGGCATGGATAGAAGAAGATTTATCAAAATAGCTGGCGTGTCCATTATGGGATTGAGTTTAAAGCCAGCAGTGGATCTAGTAGATAAACTAGATGCCTCTGAAGTTAGAGTGTTGCATAATCCAAAGGCCCTAAAAGGGAAAAGATGGGCTATGATTGTGGATACAAGGAAGTGTGCCCAGTGTAAGAGGTGTACTGCTATTGAGGCCTGCCATCATTTTCACAATGTGCCCCAAATCCCTGATCCTAAAAGGGAAATTAAATGGATTTGGGAAGATTCCTTTGAACATGCCTTTCCAGAGTTGGCAACAAGGGGAGAGGAACAACTTTCTGAAAATATTAAGAAACGTCCTTTTATTCTTATGTGTAATCATTGCGAACACCCTCCGTGTGTCCGAGTGTGTCCTACCCAGGCTACGTTTCAACGTGAGGATGGGATTGTAATGATGGATATGCACCGCTGTATTGGATGTCGTTTTTGTATGGCAGCCTGTCCTTATGGATCTAGGAGTTTTAACTGGATGGATCCGCGGCCATATATTAAAAAGGAGAACCCTGAATATCCCACGAGGACAAAAGGTGTGGTGGAAAAGTGTGACTTTTGTGCCGAGAGAATCGACCAAGGATTATTGCCTATTTGTGTAGAGGCCTGTAAGTCAAAGGCCTTAATTTTTGGCGATTTGGGAGACCCAAATTCAGAAGTTAATAGGATTTTAAAAGAACATTTTACTTTAAGACGTAAAGCAGAGTTGGGCACCGGCCCACAAGTTTACTATATAATTTAAAAATTTTTTCTTAGGATGAGGTGGCTATGTTTGAGAAGGCATTTGTTGGAGGCAAAAGATACTGGGGTTTGGTCCTATTTTGGTCAGTATTTGTAGTAATAGGTTTCCTTTTCTATCTTTGGCAGCTCAAGGTCGGTCTGAAATTGACCGGCATGAGTCGGGATGTCTCATGGGGTTTTTATATCGCCAATTTTACCTTTCTTGTTGGAGTAGCTGCTGGAGGTGTTATGGTAGCCTTGCCGTGCTACTTGCACAATTATAAAAAATTTGCTCGGATTACTGTATTGGGTGAATTTCTAGCCGTAGCGGCTGTGATTATGTGTTTGTCTTTTATTTTAGTAGATTTAGGTCGCCCAATGCGGGTTTTGAATGTCTTACTTCATCCTACTCCTCATTCGGTCATGTTTTGGGATATGGTGGTCTTGAATGTTTATTTAATAATTAATATTTTAATTGGTTGGAAGGCCCTTGATTGTGAAAGAAATGAAATTGCACCTCCAAAGTGGGTGAAATTTCTGGCATATTTTTCCATCGTGTGGGCACCATGTATCCATATCGTAACTGCCTTTTTATATTCAGGCTTACCTGGTAGGGAATTCTGGCTGACGCCTCTTATGGCACCAAAATTCCTAGCGGGTGCCTTTGCTACAGGACCTGCCTATTTAATTCTATTCTGCCTCATTATTAGGAAATATACTAAGTTTGACCCTGGCAAAGAGGCCATTCAAACCTTGGCTAAGATTGTGGCCTATTGCACAATTATTACCTTTTGTTTCTTCCTTTTTGAGGTCTTTACGGCGGTATATAGCAACATCCCCGGCCATTTAAATCATTTAAAATATCTTTTCTTTGGACTTGAGGGCCACGCCAAATTGGTGCCCTGGATGTGGGCCTTTTTCTTCAGTCTCTTTATTGCAATTGTTTTACTGGTTATTCCTAGCCTGCGTCGGGATGAGGGGGTATTGGCCATTGCTTGTCTGCTTGTAATTTTTGGCTGTTGGATTGATAAAGGTTTAGGTTTAATTTGTGGAGGTTTTATTCCTAACGCCTTTGATAAAGTTACTGAATATTGGCCTACCTTTCCTGAATTTATGATTAGTCTCGGCGTTTGGGCCTTGGGATTTTTGATCCTTACTATCCTTTATAAAGTGGCCCTTTCGGTCAAAGAGCAAATAGGTGAGTGAAGAAATTTGCTTAAATAAAGAAGGACGAAATTAAACGGTCTGCTTTTTTAAAGCAGGCCGTTTTTGTTTTTAGAGTATTAGCCTCATAATCCTATAATTCATCAAGCCTTAGGTGTCTTAATACTAAGGTTTTAAGCCACAATTCCAATATGGTTTTATCCTATTTTCTTGCGCCTTTCGCCCTTCGCCTCTTATGCCCAAAGTTTTTGCCCTTTACCATTGGTTGTTTTGACCCCTTATGACTGTCCTGAAAACTCTGACGGAATTTTAATAACATTGTTAAAGAGAGATGAATAGAATAAAATAAAAGGATGAAAAGTGAAGATTAGAGGACAAAAAAATATTGACTTTTTTCTTTGATTTTACTAGACTAAATAAAAAGCTTTTAATTAAAGTTGTCTTTTTATTACGATGTATACGACAAAAGTGTTTAAAAAGCAAGTTTTGTCGTATTGCAAATTTGGCTTAAAGACAATAATGGGGTAAAGTGGTATCTGGGCAAAGATGAGAGAAATGTGTTGAATAGTTAATGATGGACGATGGGAAACGAGGTGGATAGGCTCGAATGGCTAATCTTTGGCGTCTGTTTATGTTTGGCCTTGAAATTATTTTTCTCACTTCTAATTGCCATTTAATTAAGGTGAAGAATTATCCATAGTAGGTAGGAGGTGATGTGTGGGAAGTGGATTTAAATTAAAGCTAAGGAAAGGTTTAGTAAAGGAAGGTTCAATCTTTTGAAAAATTAGAAAGGAAGGTGATGTGGAAATGAAATTGACAAGAAGGGATTTCATTAGAATTACAGGTGTGGCAACCGCTAGTGTTGCCTTAGGTAATTTGGGTTTCAGTCTTAAACCCGCCTATGCCCATGCCCAAGTTTTGAAAATTAGGATGGCTAAAGAAACAACGACGATTTGTCCTTATTGTGCAGTAGGTTGTGGCATTATCTGTCATACAGATTTGGTTACAGGGAAGGTAATTAATACGGAGGGTGATCCGGACCATCCTATTAATGAGGGAGCTTTATGCGCCAAAGGTGCTAGTCTTTATCAAATGATAAATAATCCTAAACGGATGACAAAACCTCTCTACCGAAGGCCATATAGTGACAAATGGGAAGAGGTAACTTGGGAATGGGCCTTAGAGCAAATTGCCAAGAGAGTGAAAGAGACTAGAGACAAATATTTTATTCACAAAAACAGCAAGGGTCAGATAGTAAATAGGGTTGAAGCCATTGCCCATATAGGCAGTGCCGCCATGGATAACGAAGAATGCTGGCTAATTCAGGCCATGATGAGGGCCCTGGGGCTCGTGTATATCGAGCACCAGGCACGTATCTGACACAGCGCTACGGTAGCGGCTCTGGCAGAGTCGTTCGGACGTGGAGCAATGACCAATCATTGGATTGACATCAAAAACTCAGATGTCATCCTTATCATGGGTAGCAATGCGGCTGAGAATCATCCTATTTCTTTCAAATGGGTCACAAGGGCCAAAGAAAAGGGCGCAACCCTTATTCATGTAGATCCTCGCTTCACCAGAACTTCGGCGAAGGCAGATATCTATGCCCCTATCCGTTCCGGAACGGACATCGCCTTTTTAGGCGGTTTAATTAATTACATCCTCCAAAATCGCCTTTACTTCAAGGAATATGTGGCTGAATATACCAATGCCTCCTTTATTGTAAATAAAAAATTTGGTTTCAAAGACGGATTGTTTTCAGGATATGATCCTGAGACAAGAAGCTACGACAAGTCATACTGGGCCTTTGAACTGGATAGACACGGTGTTCCTAAAAGGGATAAAAGCCTTAAACATCCTCGTTGCGTCTTCCAGCTTCTAAAGAAGCATTATTCTCGTTATACCTTGGATAAGGTCTCGGCTGTAACAGGAACACCTAAAGACAAACTGAAAGAAATTTATAAGATATATGCCTCTACTGGGAAAAAGGATCATTCTGGCACTATTATGTATGCCATGGGTTGGACCCAGCATACCGTAGGTGTTCAAAACATTCGGGCGATGTGTATTATTCAGTTACTTTTGGGTAATATTGGTGTCTCAGGTGGTGGTGTGAACGCCCTGCGTGGTGAATCCAATGTTCAAGGATCCACGGATCACTGCATCTTGTTCCATATCTGGCCTGGTTACCTGAAGACCCCAAGGGCATCTTTAAAGACATTGGCAGAATACAATAAAAAATTTACGCCCAAATCTCCTGATCCCATGAGCGCCAACTGGTGGCAGAATTATCCTAAATATTCAGTCAGTTTTCTGAAAGCCATGTTTGGGGATAAGGCGACTAAGGAAAATGACTTTGGTTACAATTGGATGCCTAAACTTGATGATGGTAAGAGTTATGCTTGGCTGGTGCTTTTTGATGAAATGTATAAGGGCAAGTTTAAGGGGTTTTTCGCCTGGGGGCAAAATCCTTGCTGTAGTGGTGCCAATGCCAATAAGAATAGGGAAGCGTTGGCCAAACTGGATTGGCTGGTGAATGTGAATATATTTGATAATGAAACTGGGTCTTTCTGGAAGGGCCCAGGTATGGACCCCAGAAGGATAAAGACCGAGGTTTTCTTCTTACCCTGTGCCGTTTCGGCGGAAAAAGAAGGAAGTATTACCAATAGTGGTCGTTGGATGCAATGGCGTTACCAGGCGGCCAAACCGCCTTGCGGTGTAAAGGGAGATGGCGAGATTATGGTAGAGCTTATGAACAAGATTCGGGAGCTCTATCGTAAAGAAGGAGGGGTATTTCCTGAGCCAATTCTAAACTTAAACTGGCCTAGAGAATATGATCCTCACTGGGTGGCTAAATTAATTAATGGCTATTTCACGAGAGATGTAACTATTAAAGGTAAACATTTCAGGAAGGGTGAGCAGGTGCCGAGTTTTGCTTATCTTCAAGATGATGGCTCTACTTGTTCCGGTAACTGGCTATATTGCGGTAGTTATACCGAACAAGGCAATATGGCAGCCAGAAGAGATAAATCTCAAACAGAGATGCAGGCCAAGATTGGTCTCTTTCCAAACTGGGCTTGGTGTTGGCCTGTAAATAGAAGGATCCTCTACAATAGGGCTTCAGTGGATAAATATGGCCGTCCTTGGGCACCTCAAAAGCCCGTTATTCGTTGGAATGGCAAAAAATGGGTAGGTGATGTGCCTGATGGTGGCTGGCCACCTCTTTCTTACGGGAAGAAATCTCGCTACCCATTTATTATGAGGAAATGGGGGGCAGGACAAATATTTGGTCCTGGTCGAGCTGATGGCCCATTCCCAGAGCACTATGAACCGCTGGAGTGTCCTGTAGAGCGGAATCTATTTAGCTCTCAACGGATTAATCCTACCGTCAAGCTCTTTCATACAGATGCAGATAAATTCAGAAGTTGTGATCCAAGGTATCCTTTTGTATGTTCTACTTATCGCGTTACCGAACACTGGCAGACAGGTGTCCTGACCAGATGGTTGCCTTGGTTACTTGAAGCTCAGCCTCAGCTTTTTGTGGAAATGAGCGAAGAGTTGGCCAGGTTGAAAGGAATTAAAAACGGAGAAAGGGTGGTCGTGGAATCTCCAAGGGGTAAGCTAATTGCGGTAGCCATTGTTACTAAGAGACTGAAACCATTTAAGATTTTGGGTAAAACCGTTCATGAAGTGGGGTTACCATGGTGTTATGGATGGAGATGGCCAAAGGATGGTGGCGATAGCGCCAATGTCCTTACACCTTCTGTAGGTGATCCGAATACATTAATTCCCGAAACCAAGGCCTTTATGGTG
This sequence comes from Candidatus Desulfofervidaceae bacterium, assembly GCA_027038965.1. Lineage (GTDB taxonomy): Bacteria > Desulfobacterota > Desulfofervidia > Desulfofervidales > Desulfofervidaceae > JAGHCL01. The sequence goes on from JALWFG010000016.1 coordinate 117,284, forward strand.
AACATTAGAAAGTTATAGCTTGTGAGGGCAGGGGATACATCCCCTGCCCAACAAAAAAAGGAGGTCAATATAAATGGGTGGAAAGAGCTTTTTTATAGATACAAGTCGGTGTACAGCCTGCCGAGGTTGCCAGATTGCCTGTAAAGAATGGCATGGCCTGCCGGCCACTAAGACTACGCAGGTGGGTTGGGGTAATTACCAGAATCCTAAGGATTTAAATTTTTATACTTATAAACTGGTGCGTTTTAGTGAGCACGAAAAAAACGGGAAGGTAGTCTGGTACTTTTTCCCAGACCAGTGTCGTCATTGTCTTGAGCCCCCGTGTAAAGATGTAGCCGATGGCTATGTGAAGGGAGCCATTGTGAAGGATCCTGAAACAGGGGCCGTCATTTATGATCTAGAAAAGCTTAAAAAAGTGCCGTTTGATGAGTTGTTGGAAGCCTGTCCCTATCGGATTCCCAGACAGGATCCCAAAACAGGCATGATTGCCAAATGCGATATGTGCATAGACAGGGTTAGGGCTGGGCTCTTGCCCATGTGTGTCAAGACCTGTCCTACAGGGGCCATGAACTTTGGGGATAGGGACGAGATGCTGGCCTTGGCCAAGAAAAGGCTAAAAGAGGTAAAAAAGGAATTTCCCAATGCCCGGTTGTGTGATCCAGATGATGTGCGGGTAATTTATTTGGTATTGGATGACCCAGCCTTGTATCACAAATATGCCGTAGCCAGTAACAAGAATGTAGGACCGACCAGAAGAGTGGCCTTGAAGCGGTTGTTTGATCCCATGGGTTGGTTGCAGAACTTGGTCTAATTAGAAAAGTCAAGGGCTACCCCTTTCTAGGGGCAGCCCTTTTTATTAGGTTATTTCTTCTTTGCTTTCTTCATCCCGATGCCAAAATACAGAGACAAATTTTTCCTCTTCAGGATACTTTATGTCTATTTCTCCCTTGTGAGCTCGATAGATAGACTCCCCTACCCTTCTGGCCAGTTTATCGTTGGTAAAACTTAACACGATGGCCCCATCCCTTTCTTCTATATTTATCAGCCTTTTTAAGGGCGAACGTTTTCTTTCTTCCTCTATAATGTTGTTGACGAGGTTTAAGATTTCTTCTTTATGAGACCAAAGATAACTTCCAGAAAGAGAAACTATTCCAGCGGGATACTTGTCTCTAATCCGCTTACAAGCAGGACATAATATTTCTTCTTCGCTGTTGCTTTTTTTACTTTTATCTTCTGGCCAGACCCAACGGCCTTCTTCACATATGGCTCCGCATCTAGGGCAGACTGTGCCTTCAGGGTACTTCTTATCTTCATAATAAGGGTCATGAATTCTTTCCTGAATTAATTTATTCATCCTTTTTTGCATTCTTTCCCTCCTGTTTGGGAATTTTTAGACAGGCATACAATAAATACTCTTGATTTCCCTTGGCCCCTAAAATAGGAGAGGGAACAATCCCTTTAACTTGAAATCCCAAGTCTTTACAAAAACGGCTTATCTCTTCAATTACCTGCCTTCTTTGGTCTTCGTCCCGAACAATGCCTCCTTTACCCACTTGCCCCTTACCCACCTCAAACTGGGGTTTGATAAGTGCTACCAGTTCAGCCTCCTGGTTTAAAAACTCTTTTACCCTTGGAATAACCTTCTTTAAGGAGATAAAAGAAACATCAATAGTAGCAATATCAATGGCATCCTTAATGGCCTCTTTAGGGAGATAGCGGATATTTTGCCGTTCTATAACAACCACCCTTTTATCTTGACGTAATTTCCAGTCAAGTAGTCCGTAACCCACATCTATAGCATAGACCTTTTGAATTCCGTGTTGAAGTAAACAGTCGGTGAACCCGCCTGTGGAGGCCCCTACATCCATGGCAATTTTATTGGTAAGCACGATGTGAAAGGAATGCAAGGCCGCTTCTAGCTTTAATCCTCCTCTACTTACATAAGGAAAGTCTTTGGTCTTGAGTTCAATATTGGCATTTGGGTTAACCTTTGTGCCAGCCTTATCAATTCTTTTTCCATTGACCCAAACATTTCCAGAAAGAATTAGGGCCTTGGCCCTTTCTCTACTACGCACCAAACCTTTTTCTAAAAGTAATTGGTCTAACCTTAACTTTTGTGCCATGCCTTAAAAATACCTGTTTAATTTTTTGATAGATGCCTTCTTCACTAAGCCCATATTTCTGCCTCAAGGTTGGCTGGGAGCCGTGGGGAATGAATTTATCAGGAAGGCCAATGCGGGTGACCGGAGTGTGGATTTCCAAATCCTGCAATGTTTCCATAACGGCACTTCCAAAGCCTCCGGCAAGCACATTTTCCTCTATTGTCACTATAGCCTTCATTTTCGGCGCGATTTGTTTAATCAAATTGTGATCTAACGGTTTTGCGAAACGAGCATTAACCACAAAGGGATGAAATCCTTCTTCCTCGAGTCGTTTTGCAGCCCTAAGAGTGGGTTGAACCATATATCCAATGGCCAGCACAAGCACATCTTCCCCTTCCATAAGGACCTCGGCCGCTCCAATAGGCAGTTCTTTCAAATAAGGGTCTAAGGGCACGCCCACAGCCCTACCCCTTGGATAACGCAGGGCAATTGGGCCTTCATAACTCAGGGCCGTTTTTAACATGTGTCTCAGTTCGTTTTCATCCTTAGGGGCCATAACTACCATGTTTGGAATGATGCGCAAGTAAGAGAGGTCAAATACGCCATGATGAGTAGGTCCGTCTTCGCCCACAATTCCTGCCCTATCAAGGACAAACACCACGGGCAACTTTTGGAGACAGACATCGTGAATGATTTGGTCATAAGAACGCTGTAAAAAGGTAGAATAAATGGCTACTACAGGCCTTAATCCCTCGGCCGCCATCCCCGCCGCCATGGTTACGGCATGTTCTTCGGCGATGCCCACATCAAAGAACCTTTCTGGGAAGGTATCTCGGAAGCAGGACAGACCTGTTCCTTCAGGCATGGCTGCCGTAATGCCTACAATGCGTTTGTCTTGGCTGGCAAGTTCTACTAAAGTTTGAGCAAATATTTCAGTGTAAGTGGGAACTTCAATTTTGTCCGAAGTATTTTTCTTCTCTGTTTTGAGTTTACCTACTCCATGAAAGGCGGTAGGATTCTTTTCAGCCGGAGGGTATCCTTTGCCTTTAATCGTTAATACATGCACCAAAACAGGCACATCAAGTTCCTTTACATGTTCAAATGTCTCTATCAATTTTCTCAAATCGTGACCATCGCAAGGTCCAATATAGTCAAATCTAAGGGCAAGAAAGAGCATACCAGGCGTGAACAACGATAAGAAGGAGTCTTCACTCCGTTTGGCTAGTTGAATGAAATTTTCTCCCCCTGGTAAAGAAGACAAGAAGCGCTCTATCTCTTTTTTCAACCGCCTGAAGGTGCGACTTGTGACCTTGCGACTCAAAAAACGAGAAAGGGCGCCCACATTTGGAGAAATAGACATTTTGTTGTCGTTGAGGACAACAATAAGGTCTTCATCAAGCTCTCCAGCCTGATTTAAGGCCTCAAGGGCAAGACCTCCAGTCATGGCCCCATCCCCGATCACGGCTACAACCTTATTCTTTTTTTCTTGGAGGTCTCTGGCAATGGCCATTCCCAAGGCGGCAGAAATGGAAGTGCTCGCATGTCCTGTCCCAAAGGCATCATGAGGACTTTCCTCACGTCTTGGAAACCCACTTAAGCCACCATTTTGTCTTAAGGTATGAAAGAGGTGCCTTCGTCCTGTAATCAATTTATGGGCATAGGCCTGATGTCCCACATCCCAGATAATCTTGTCTTTAGGGCTATCAAAGACATAGTGTAGGGCTAGGGTCAGTTCTACTGCCCCTAAGCTAGGGGCCAAATGTCCTCCGGTTTGAGAAACGGTTTCAATAATGATTTGTCTAATTTCTTGAGCCAATATTTCTAGTTCTTCAAGGCCCAGCTTTTTTAAATCAGAAGGAGAATTAATCTTTTCTAACAACTTATTTCCTCCTCTTTTCAATGTATTCCGCAATGGCCTTTAAGGGTAGGGCCTTATCCCCAAAGGGAGCCAATTTTTCTTTGGCTTTTTTTATACATTCTCTCAATTTTTCTTTGGCCTTTTCTAACCCCAATAGGCGAGGATAAGTAGACTTACGTTGAGCTATATCACCCCCTGGTGCCTTCCCCATTTCTTCCACTGAACCTTCGATGTCCAAGATGTCGTCCTTTATTTGAAAGGCAAGTCCTATTTGAAGGGCATATTGATCCAAGGCCTCAATTTGTTCCTCAGTCCCTCCTCCTAGGATGGCACCGCTTTTCACTGCCGCCCTGATAAGGGCGCCTGTTTTATGTTGATGCAAGGTGCTAAGGGTCTCTAAATCAACATCCCTGCCAGTGCATTCTAAATCCAAGACCTGGCCACCCACCATTCCTTGATACCCTGCGGCTTGGGCAATGAGATGAATTACCCTAAGCCTTCTTTCAGCAGGAACCTTTATATTTACTCCTAATTGTTCAGAGTCAGAGTGGCTTAGAAGAGAAAATGCCTCTGTTAGGAGGCCATCTCCGGCCAGGATAGCAATGGCTTCACCAAATACCTTATGGTTGGTAGGTTTGCCTCGGCGTAGGTCGTCATCGTCCATAGCAGGTAAGTCATCATGAATCAATGAATAGGTGTGAATCATCTCTAAAGCACAAGCTACAGGCAAAGCCGTTTCCTTCTGTCCTCCCACGGCCTCAGCCGCGGCCAGACACAATATAGGTCGGAGCCGTTTTCCACCTGCAAAAAGGCTATAACGCATGGCCTTTAAAATAGTGGCATAAATGCCATTTGAAGCAGGCAAATAGGTCTCTAAGGCCCGTTCTATTAAGGCCCTCCGCTTTTTAAGATACTCTTTTAAATTAAAGGTTTCACAAGGCATTTTTATACCTGGGTATTGGTGCGGGCTATATTGGGATCAAAAGGTTTGGTTTCAAATTCACCATTTTCATTTTTGATTAACAATTCAACCCGCTTTTCCACCTCATCCAATTTTTGCTGACAGTAGCGAATAAGTTTCATTCCATCTTCAAAGAGTTTTAAGGAATCTTCAAGGGGTGTATTGCCATTTTCCAATTCCTGAACAATGGCCTCAATGCGTTTTATAGCGGTTTCGAAATTAAGGGTTTCTTCCTTATTGTTCTTGTTTTTGCTCATATTTTTCCTCCACCCTTGCCTTTATCGTTCCATCAGCCAACTGAATGGATATTGGAGCCTGTATGTGAGCCGCTTTGACCGATTTAATAAGCCTTTTTTCATCAGGATATGTAAAAACCAGGGCATAACCCCTTTTTAAGACATTCCGAGGATTTAAGGCTTGAAGCGAAGATTGCATTTGCTCTAGCCTCTGTCTTTGGGTTTGAAGTAAATGTTGCAAGGTGATGGTTAATGCCTGTTGTCTTTGAATGAGGGTTTCCCTTAACTGCTTAAACCGGCGGGCGGGATGATTCAAGAGGAGCCTTTGAGTTAAGTTTTCCAGCCTTACTAAGTGGGCCTGTTTTTTATAATTAAAGCTTTTGACAAGGGCTTGCCAAAGGTCATCTAGTTTTAATTGGGCATAAGTTAGTCTCTGTTTGGTTCCTTGAAGTCGTTTGAAGAGATGCTCAAGGTGTAGGATATGGGTGTTAATCTGTTTTTTAAGCGATAAAGGTATACGGGCTAAGGCATCGCTTAAAAAGGTTTCAATATCTTCCCTTTTTTGGATAATCATTTCGGCGGCCGCGGTTGGAGTAGGGGCCCTTAGGTCGGCTACCATGTCAGATATGGTAAAGTCTACTTCATGTCCTACGGCAGAGACCACAGGAATCTTTGAGGCATAAATAGCCCGGGCTACTATTTCCTCATTAAAGGCCCAAAGGTCTTCTAAAGACCCCCCTCCTCGGGTAACTACGATGACCTCAGCCCAGCCGATCCGATTTAGTTCATAAAGGGCTCGAGCAATTTCTGCAGCCGCTCCGTTTCCTTGCACCTTTACCGGATAAATTCTGACATTAACGTTAGGAAACTTTTTGAGCAAAACCCTTAAGAAATCTCTGATAGCGGCCCCTGAGGGAGAAGTGACTACTGCAATGCGACGAGGCAAAAGGGGTAGGGGCTTTTTGGCCTCTTTGGCAAAGAGGCCTTCTTGACTCAACTTTTGTTTCAGTTGCTCAAAGGCCAACTGAAGGGCTCCATATCCTTTAGGTTCAATATATTCTACAATAAGCCGATAGTTACCATGAGGGGGGTAGACGCTAAGCCTGCCTTGACAGATTACCTTGATGCCATCTTGGACTTCAAACTTTAGCCATCTCTGTGAATTTTTAAACAAAATAGCCCCAAGTTGGGCCCCTTCGTCTTTAAGGGTGAAATAAAGGTGCCCTGAGAGGGGCCTCCGGGCGTTAGAAACCTCTCCTTCTACCCATACCGTAGGGAACTCAGCCTCAAGGATCTCCTTAATGGCCTCGGTAAGCTCACTAACAGTATAAACCTTAGGCTCAGGGAGAGGGAATACTGAAAGTTCTTCCATGCTTAAGTTCTACCACAGCCTGCCTCTGAACTCAAGAGTTTAGTTACTCCGTTAAGCAGCTCGTTTTTTATTGGTAATTGTTAAAAATTGCAAACTTTGGTAAAGATTGTCTTACTTTTATAGCAAATGTTGGGCAGTGTAAAATTTAATATAGGAAATTAAGTTACTCTGGGGGCAGATGTTTTCACCTTGCCATCTCTGCCTGCTTTTGATATAAAGGACTTATGCCTTACAGTATAATGTTATAAGACTTCTCCAGAAAATTGAGCCCTCCATAAGGGAAGTCCTCATCGCTGTCCTGGAGGAAATTGAGCGTCAACGAGAAGCCACGGTTACCAAGAGGGAATTCAATGAGCTAAAGGACATCGTTAAAGACCTCAGTCGGGTCGTGAAAGAGCTGGCCGAGGCCCAGAAAAAACTGAAACTGAACTCAAAAAACTTGTTGCTGAGCATCGCAAGACCCAAGAGTACCTTCTTGGTGGGCTGGCCGCTACATCCTTGAAGATCGAGCCTTATATCAGTTCCCTGTTTACCTTTAACCTACCCCCGTAAACTTAAAAGGGGGTGATTTTTCTCTTAATGGCTGGAGGAAATTTCTTTTTTCACTCATCTAATCTTATAATTCCTCAAGATAGTCCTTTCTTCGTCCCTTTTTTTGATTTGTTCTCTTTTATCTATTTTCTTTTTCCCCCGTCCTAATCCAAGTTCTACTTTGGCCTTTCCCCCTACAAAGTAGATGCGTAAAGGGATAAGGGTTAATCCTCGCTCTTTAAGCTTACCAATAAGCCGCCTTATTTCCCTTTTATGTAAAAGTAGCTTTTTGGGCCGCAGGGGATCATGTTGATCATGAGTGGCGTAAGGATAAGGGGAAATATGGCAATTAACTAAAAATATCTCTTTGCCCCTGACCTCAGCATAGCTGTCTCCTAAACTGGCCCGACCTAAACGAAGGGATTTTACCTCAGTGCCCTTCAGTACTAGTCCGGCTTCATAGGTCTCTTCAATGTGGTAGTTGAAAAGGGCCTTTTTATTCGTGCAAACAACTTTCTTCGATTGTCTTTCCATATTTTTCCTCTAAATTCTCAAATTCATCTTGACTGAAGAGTTCTTCCAGATTTTTAAACCAAAACTTAATATGCTGAAGATAGAACCTTTTTATTTCCTGAACCGTCTTAAACGTCAATAGCTCCTTGACCAGTACTTGAGCTTCTTTGAAACTCAAAGAACAAATTAACTTTTTGATAATAGGTATATTCTGAACATTGAGACTTATTTCATCTATTCCTAAGCCCACCAAGAGGGGAGTGTAAATCGGATCGCGGGCCATCTCTCCACAAACGCTTACAGTAATTCCCCTCTGATGGGCAGTGTCTGTGATTTGCTTCAGCATCCTAAGCACAGCGGGGTGTAAGGGTTGGTAAAGATAAGCTACTTGCTCATTGTTGCGGTCAATGGCTAGAGCATATTGAATGAGGTCGTTAGTGCCAATACTGATAAAGTCCACTTCTTGAACGAGAAGGTCAATGATAGCCACTGCCGAAGGGACCTCTACCATTATTCCAAGGGGAATAGGGGTGAAGGGTTTACAGGCCTCTTTTTCCAACCCTTCTTTTAATGAAATCAATATTTGCTTTGTTTCCTGAATTTCCTCAAGGCTGGAAATTAAGGGGAAAAGTAAGCGTACATTGCCATGTTGAGAGGCCCTTAAAATGGCTCGCAATTGGGTGCAAAAGATATCCCTTTGTGTCAGGCAAAGACGAATGGCCCGAAGCCCCAAGGCAGGATTAATTTCCTTACCAGAATGGAGGTAGGAGCTCAATTTATCTCCACCAAAGTCCAAGGTGCGAAAGGTTACTGGATAAGGGTAAATGGCCTTTACTACCTTTTTGAAATAATTATAAAGGGCCTCTTCGTTTGGCAATTCGTTATGCTGGAGGTAAAAAAACTCGGTTCTAAAAAGTCCAATTCCTTCGGCACCCATTTCTAAAACAGAGGGAATTTCTTCAAATAATTCCACATTGGCCATTACCCTTAAGATTTTGCCGTCTAAGGTGTGGGCCGTGATATTTATATAATGTTCCAATTCCTTACAAAGAAGGCTATAATGCCTTTGCCTCTGTTTATATTGCCTTAGGGTATCGGGATTAGGATTAACAATGACTATTCCTCTTTGGCCATCTACAATAACCATATCCCCATTTTTTACCTCTTGGCTAATCCCCTTAACCCCCACTACGGCAGGCAATTTTAAGGCCTGAGCCACAATGGCAGTATGGGAGGTGAGCCCGCCTGTTTCGGTTACGAAGGCACCTATCTGTTTTGTAGGTAATTTAGTGGCCTCGGTAGGGGAAAGCTCATCGGCAATAAGAATGTTTCCACTTGAAGAAATGGTTGTATTTGTGGTAGAGCCCAAAAAACCAAAGATCTTTTTAGCAATATAGCGAATGTCTTGAACCCGCTGTTTTATATACTCATCCTCTATCTTTCCAAAGATTCCTTCAATGTCTTCTACCGTTTTCATTAACGCCCATTCGGCATTGATCTTTTCTTCTTTTATCCTTCTTAATGTGGCTTTAAAGAAGATGGGATCTGAAAGGACGATTAAATAGGTGTCTAAGATTGGCTTTATTTCCTTTAGTGGCGGGTTATGGCCTAAACCACTCTTTACATCCTTAATTTCCTTTTTTACTTGGTCTACAGCCCTTTTAAAACGGTCTAATTCCTTTTTAACGTCTGATTTATTGAGCAAAAATTGATATGTAAAGCGGGGCTTAGGACTTTTTCTAAAAACGGCCTTACCAATTTCAATACCTGGAGAGGCCGCAATTCCTTTAAATCTGCGTTCCATTTATCCTTTCTCCTATCTCTGTTTCTATCAAGTCTAAAATGGCATTAAAGGCCTTTTTCTCGTCTTTTCCATTGATAACTAAAGCAACCTCATCGTTAAAACCGCACCCCAAACTCAGGATGTCCAAAACGCTTTTCACATCGGCTTGTCTATTGGCCTTGATCAGATTAACTTCTGAACAAAATGACTGAGCCAGTTTTGCCAGTTTAGCGGCCGGACGGGCATGGATTCCAAGATGATTTTTTATCCGAAAAATGGCGGTAAGCATTGTTTTTTTTTGTATCATAAATCCCTAAAGGGGTCAATCTTTTCTTCCTTCTACCTTTACCCACCCACTCATTCAATAACATTTGACTTTTACCACTTTTTTTGTAATATTAATCAAACCCTTAAAAGGAGTCTTCTATGCTTAACTTTAACCCGCAGGGAAGTCTATTTTACCAGATGATTATTCATGCCGGGCCGATGGCCAAACTGGTTCTTTTTATTTTAACCCTGATGTCTATATTCTCTTGGGCAATTATGGTCAATAAATGGTTAATCTTTCGCAAGGTTAAGAGACAGACTGAGGCCTTCCGCGAAACATTTTGGCGTACAGGGGACCTGAAAATCGTTTTAGCGGAGGCCAGAAATTATGCTGCTTCTCCCCTTTCTCTAATCTTCCAAGAGGCCTTTTTGGAGTTAAAAAGGTGGTTAAAGGATAAAAATGCATTTAAACGGGATAGAAAGGCCTTTTTAAATAGTGTTAACGAGGCCATGCGCAAGGCGGCGTATACCGAATATTCCCATTTGCGTAAGGGCTTGGCCTTTTTGGCTACGGTAGGCAATATAGCCCCCTTTATAGGTCTTTTTGGAACCGTTTGGGGGATCATGAGGGCCTTTCATGATATTGGCTTGAAAGGCTCTGCCTCCTTGGCCGATGTAGCTCCAGGCATCTCAGAGGCCCTGATTGCCACGGCCTTTGGCCTAGCAGCAGCGATACCCGCAGTAATAGGATACAATTATTTCACTCAGTGTTTGATAGAACAAAAGACGGAAATGGATAATTTTGCAACTGATTTGCAAAACCGCCTTAAACGGAAATACCTAATTTACTCTGAAAAAGAGGTTTCCGATGAAATTATTTGAAGAAGATCAGGGGTTTATGGCCGAGATCAACGTCACGCCCTTAGTGGATGTGATGCTCGTCCTGCTAATTATTTTCATGATTACGGCTCCAATGCTTACTTATGGGGTTAAGGTAAACTTACCTACTACTACCGCAAAGCCTATGCCTGTAAAAAAGGAACCTCTTGTTATTACGGTAAATTCCAAAGGGGAGGTGTTTATTGATCGATACAAGGTATCGCTGAAGGATTTAGGAAAAAAGATGGCTTCTATAATAAAGAGCAATCTCAAACGCAAGGTGCTTTTACAAGCGGATAAAAAGGTAGCTTATGGTTATGTAATGGAAGTGATGGGCAGGCTTAAGGCCGCAGGCATAGAAGACCTTGGTTTAGTTACAAGGCCAGAAGAAAAGAAATGAATGGCTATTTAAAAATTTCCTTTGTTTTTTCTGTATTGCTTCACCTCATCTTATTTTCTAGCGTCCTCTTTGTCTCGGTAGAGCCAAAACATTACATTTCCTTTTCATCTGTATATCAGGTCAAATTGATGGAGTTACCGAAATCGCCTGTTCCTGCAGTTCCTAAACCCACTCAAAAAACGAAAGTAAAGACAAAACAACCAGCAAAATTGGCCCCCAAACCGATCAATTTACCCAAGCCTCAGCCCAAACCCACACTCACACCTACACCTAAGCCTAAATCTGAAGTGAAATCCCGGCTCCAATCTAAGGCCCCTAAAAGGGCAATTCCTTTAAAAAAGTCAAAGAGAAAGGTAAGTCAGACAAAGCCTCAAAGGCCAAATACAGATGTTATTCAACCAAAAGTAGTTCAAAAAAGGATTGAAGAGATTGCTAGAGAATTGGAGCGAAGACAGAAGGAGAAGAGACTAAAGCAAGAGGTAGCTCAAATTGCATCAGAGATAAAAGAAGGTCTTCAGGGTGGGGTTATTGAGGGGTATTCTACTAGTGCTCCTTCTGAAGGCTCTCCAGACACAAAGGTTGGACTTGTTTTTAAGATTTATTATGCTGAGGTGTGGGAAAAAATAAAGTCTAATTGGGTTCTCCCCACATTTCTTTTAAAAGAACCAAAGGAACTTGAGGCCGTTGTGGTTATAAAGGTCAAAAAGGATGGTCATATTGTAGAAAAAGATTTTGAGAAAAGGTCTGGCAATAAGCTTTTTGATCAATCGGTGATGGAGGCACTAGATAAAGCCAATCCCTTGCCGCCCCTACCTCCAGATTATATTCAACCTTACCATCAAATTGGGATTCGATTTCGCTGGACAAAAGGAGGACAGGAGATTTTATGAAAAGGGCATTTTTGTTAGGTCTTTTAATTCTATTATTACCAACATTGTGTTGGGGCATTGTTTATATAGATATTGAGGCCCCGGGTCATAAAACCCTTCCTATTGCGGTAGCCCCCTTTATGGGAAATCCAGTATTAGGGACTAAGGCAAGACAAATTTTAAAATCTGATTTGGAATATACAGGTTTTTTTAATGTTTTAAAGGAAGACACCTTTTTAGGAGAAAAACCGTCGGCCGAAGTAGATTTTAAGAGGTGGCAGTTGATAGGAGCCTATCTTTTAATAAAAGGAAGGGTAGAAAAAAGTGGGAATAGGTTTCAACTGGATCTTCGACTTTATGATGTAAACAAAGGCCTAGAATTGCTTGCCAAAAGGTATACAGGAGCGGAAAACGCCCTTAGATACGCAGTCCATCGCTTTATGGACAATCTTATGCAGGTCCTTTCAGGGGAACCCAGCGTTTTCCAAACAATGATTGCCTTTGTATATAAAACAAAAAGGGGAAAGGAGATTTATATCACGGATTTTGACGGATATAGACCCAGGTCCTTAACCCAATTTCACAACATTTGTCTCAGTCCCAAATGGTCACCTCTAGGGGATAAACTCCTTTTTACTAGTTATAAAAGGGGTAATCCCGATGTTTACCTGCTGGACATTAAGAAAGGCATTGCCAAGAGGATTATTCACTATCCAGGCCTTAACATCGGGGCTACATGGTCACCGGATGCCAAAAGGATTGCCGTAACGTTGAGTATCAAAGGCAGACAAGGCATCTATCTTGTAAATAATAAAGGAAGGATTGAAAGGTGTCTTGTTCGTTCTTCAGGAATCAACGTCTCCCCCACTTGGTCTCCAGATGGGAAGAAACTAGCATTTGTTTCTGACAGAAGTGGATGCCCTCAAATTTATATTTTAGACTTGACAACAAATAAAATTTCTCGTCTTACTTATGAAGGGAATTATAATGTTTCTCCTGCTTGGTCCCCAAAGGGAGATTATATTGTATACGCTGGAATTAAGGATGGACATTTTCAGCTATTTATGATAAGGTCTGATGGAAGTGTGATAAAACAATTGACAGATGGTGATAGTGATTGTCAAAGCCCCAGTTGGTCACCAGATGCTAGGTTTATTGTTTTCAGTCGGGATAAAAGGCTTTTTGTACTTAGGCTTTGCGATGGAAAGGTCTTCCCACTATTAAAGACATTGCCGGGAGAACAGTCCCAACCTAACTGGTCTCCTTGGCTAAAGTGAGATTATAATCTTAAGAAAAAGGAGGGGTAAAAGATGAGGAAAAATCATTTATTGGCATTGTTTGTGGCCCTGGTGCTTATCTTTCCCTTGGCCTGTGCCCATAAAAAACCTGCTTTAGAGGTTCCACAAGCCGTAACCCCTAAAGAAAAGGCTCCGGCCAAAGAGGCGGCTATACCTGAGCAAGTGGTTAAGGCCCCTGAGGAGGGTAAGGTAGCCAAGGTAGAAGGGGAGCAACTATCCGAAGAGGAGCTAGCGAAACAAAAACAGATGGCTAAAGAAAGGTCTTTTAAGCAAGAAATTAGACAGTTTGAAGGGGAGGACATTTATTTTGATTTCGATAAATACAATATCCGTCCCGATGCCGCTTCTGTACTGGAAAAAAAGGCTCAGTGGTTGAAGGTCCACCCCAATGTTCGGGTTTTGATTGAAGGTCATTGTGATGAATGGGGTAGTGAGGAGTATAACCTTGCCTTAGGAGAAAGAAGAGCTAATAGTGCTAAGGAATTCTTGGTAAACCTTGGTGTAGACCCTAGTCAAATTTCTATAATTAGCTATGGTGAAGAAAAGCCAGCGGTTGTTCCTCCAGCATATTGTAAAGATGTGCAGAAGATTATGCATAGTCACGGGATAAGACCCAACCATGAAGTGCCTAGTGTGTATTTAGGTCCTAACATTACCCTTTGTATGGTTGATGCCTGTCAAAAGGCCTGGGCCAAGAACAGAAGATGTCATTTTGTAGTGATTCAATATTAGCCTTTGACCTAAAGGCCGGTGTAAAGACATCGGCCTGTCTTCTTATTAAAGCCAAGAGGTGAATCTCTCATGCGGTGGCTATCGTTTCTTTTAGTTTTGTTTTTATTTCAGGGCTGTGTATCTCAGCAAGATTTACAGGTTCTAGAAGGCCATATTGTCACACTAAGCCGCAGGGTGGATACCCTTCAAACGAATCAACGAAAGCAAGGGCAAAAATTAGAACTTATCTCTGCAAAGATGGCCAATTTGGAAAAGAGCATTGGGAAACTTCCTTCAACTCAAGGGAATCTTTTGGTGAGACTGGGGGAAATAGAGGACGAAATTAAGCAGCTTCGAAATACAATGGAACAGAATGGTTATGCTATAGAACGACTGCAAGGAGATATTCAAGATCAAAAGCAGGAAACCAAAGGATATAAAGAACAAATTTCGGAATTGGAAACCAAACTAGAACAGACTACTAAAACACAAACAGAGAAAATAGCCGAGCTAGAGTCTCAACTCAAGGAACTAAGGAAAAAGGTTCTTTCTTTTTATACCCCAAAGATAAAACAAGGTCCTAAGGGGCTATATAATAAGGCATTTAGACTTCTGCGGCAGAAAAAATATAAAGAGGCCCAGAAGGCCTTTAACGATTTCTTAAAATTTTACCCCAATTCCCCCTTGGCTGCCAATGCTCAATATTGGATTGGAGATATCTATTTTGCCAAAGGCCACTATGAAGAGGCCATTTTGGCATATCAAAAGGTTATCAAAGAGTATCCCAAGCACGAAAAAGTACCTAGTGCCCTTTTTAAACAGGCCAAGGCCTTTGCCATTCTGGGAGACAAGCCGACTGCCAAGATTCTCTATGAGCAACTCATCAAAAGATTTCCTAATACTAGGCAGGCAAAAATGGCCAAGACCGAGCTAGCAAAAATGACACAGCCATCATCAAAATCCAAATAAATTTGGATAATGGCAAGGGCATCTTGACATTGATTTAGACTTGAGAGTTGCCAGCCAACTTTATCTGATTAATTTTCGTAAACATTATTAATGTCCAGTTTGTTAACCGACATTACGCACACATCGCAACATCCACTATTGCCCCATACCCACTCACCCACTTGGACCGTTCTGATTTTAAGGGCAGAGTTGGGTGCTAGTTGGTAATTGACAGGACACAGCTAATTATTTATTCTAGCTGTTTAAGGGAGAGTGTTTAATGTTTGAAAGTGACGTCTTACCTGTGGTTTTGGCGGCTGGCAAAGGCACTCGAATGCGATCCAAGCTACCAAAGGTGTTGCATAAACTCCTTGGCTGGCCACTTATTTCCCATGTCTTAACTACTTTGCGCCATTTTCGTTTCAATCAAATTATTACAGTAGTAGGTTATAAGGCTGAAGACGTAAAAAGGCATATTGAGAGTAGAGATATTGTGTTTGTGGAACAAAGAGAACAATTAGGTACAGGTCATGCCCTTATGTGTTGCCAAGGGTTTTTAAATCACTTTGAAGGAACAGTGCTGGTGCTCAATGGCGACGTGCCTTTGTTTAGGGAAGAATCCTTAAAACGACTTTTAGAAACTCATATAGAAACTCAGGCGGCCGTTACCTTGGTTACGGCCAAGGTTAAAGATAGCCAGGAATATGGAGTGGTTCTTAGAGACAGGCAGGGAAGGATTATAGGCATTGCTGAGATTACCGATAGGAACAGGATGAAGGCTGCCGAAATCAATGTCGGCATCTATGCCTTTAAGGCGGCGTTCTTAAGGGAAAACCTAAAGTATCTCCAAAGGCATCCCCAAAAGGGTGAGTATTATTTGACAGATCTCATAAAAATTGCGGTGGAGCGCGGGGAATTGGTTGGAGGTTGTGAGGTGCCGTTTGAGGAGGCAATTGGAATTAATACTCGTAAAGATTTGGCCTTGGCTACCAAAGTGCTTGAAAGACATTTGGTAGAAAGGCTTATGCTTGAAGGGATAACTATTATAGACCCTGAGAGTGTGTATATTGAAATGGATGTAGAGATAGGTCTTGATAGTATTTTGTTCCCAGGCGTTTGTTTAAGGGGAAAGGTTTGCCTTGGGGAAGATTGCATTTTAGAGCCAGGGGTAATAATCACCGATAGTGAGATAGGGGATAAGGTTCATATTAAGGCCTATTCGGTAATTGCCAATAGTAAAATAGAAGATGGAGTTTCTATTGGACCATTTGCCCATCTCAGGCCCGGTGCTCACATTGGCGAGGATGCCAGAATTGGCAATTTTGTGGAGGTTAAAAAGAGTTATGTGGGGAAAGGGAGTAAGGCCAGTCATCTTACTTACTTGGGAGATGCCGAAGTTGGGTCTGGGGTGAATATAGGGGCTGGGACAATTACTTGCAATTATGATGGAAGACAGAAGCATAAGACCATAATAGGAGATAAGGCCTTTATTGGGAGTAATACTGCCTTAGTGGCTCCAGTAAAAGTTGGAGAGAATGCCCTAATTGGGGCTGGATCGGTGATTACCAAAGACGTTCCCCCAAATACCCTTGCCATTGCCCGAGCTAGGGAGGTTCATAAACAAAAGAAGAGGAAGGCTTAAAAATGTGCGGAATTGTGGGATATGTAGGTTTTCAAGAATGCCCTCTTATTTTACTTGATGCCTTGAAAAGGTTGGAATATCGGGGCTATGACTCGGCTGGAATTGCAGTCGTGCATGATAAAAAGATCCTCTTCCATCGTGCCGTAGGAAAATTGATAAACTTGGAACACCACCTTCTAAAGCATCCTCTAAAAGGCACCATTGGAATTGGCCATACCCGCTGGGCCACTCATGGCAAACCCTCGGAGCTGAACGCTCATCCTCATGTAGTAGATGATATTGCGGTAGTCCACAATGGCATCATTGAAAATTACGTGGCCTTAAAACAAGAAATACAGCAAAAAGGTATTGTTTTTTCTTCTCAAACCGATACCGAAGTCATTGCTCACCTTATTGCCTTGTTTATAAAGGAAGGAAATAGATTTGAAGATGCCGTAAGGAAGGCAATTTCTAGGCTCAAGGGGTCCTTTGCCCTGGGCATTATTTGTGCCCAGCAACCCCATAAACTTATTGCCGTTAGAAAGGAAAGCCCTTTAATCATTGGCATTGGGGATGGGGAGTATTTTATTGCCTCTGATGCCCCAGCCTTGCTGCCTTATACCAAAAGGGTTTATTTCATGAATGATGGGGAAATGGCGATCCTTAGCCCAGATGGAATGGAATTGGTGGACTTTAAGGGGAATATTCTTCCTTTCAAGACTACCGAAATACCCTGGACACCCCTTTTGGCAGAAAAGGCCGGATATAAACATTTCATGCAAAAGGAAATCTTTGAGCAACCTCGGGTGATTACCGATACCTTTAGGGGGCGTTTTGATCCAGAAACTGGGGAGATAAATTTTGAAGAGTTTGATTTGGGACAAATAGGAGACTTAAAAAAGATTTGGATTGTGGCATGTGGTACCTCTTATCATGCTGGCTTGGTAGGCAAATATATGTTGGAGAGACTCTGCCGCCTGCCAGTAGAGGTAGACTTGGGTTCTGAATTTCGCTACCGGAAACCTATTATAGATAGAGATATGCTTCTAATCTTAATTTCTCAGTCTGGAGAAACGGCCGATACCTTGGCTGCTATGAGAGAGGGTCAAAAGAAAGGGGTTAAAACCTTAGGGATTTGCAATGTTTTGGGCAGCACGTTGGCCCGAGAATGTGACTTTGTTATTTATACCCATGCCGGTCCCGAAATAGGGGTGGCCTCTACCAAGGCCTTTACCACCCAACTGACAGTATTGTATTTATTGTCCCTTTATTTTGCCGCTTGGCTCCAGAGGCTGTCTTCTTCTGAAGTAAAACAGTATCTTTATGATTTGATGGAGTTGTCCAGCAAAATAGAGGCAGCTTTGAGTGCGGCTGAGGAAATAGAGGCCTTAGCCCCTAAGTATGCTAAATTCAAGGATTTTTTATATTTGGGACGCGGTCTTTACTATCCGATTGCCTTAGAGGGGGCCTTAAAGTTAAAGGAAATTTCCTATATTCATGCTGAGGCCTATGCGGCTGGAGAAATGAAGCATGGACCCATTGCCCTTATTGATGAAAATATGCCTGTAGTGGTTTTGGCACCCAAAGGTGATACCTATGAAAAGATAAGAAGTAACATGGAAGAGGTCCTTTCCCGCCAAGGTAAGGTGATTGCCGTAACCGAGCCTGATTGTCGTGAAATTGCTGAGAAGGCAGAGGATGTAATAAAGGTGCCAGAGATAGCAAATCCCTTTTTAAAAACCATTCTTTATACCATACCTCTTCAACTTCTAGCCTATTACATGGCCGTCTTTAAGGGCACTGATGTGGACCAACCTCGCAATCTGGCCAAAAGTGTCACGGTAGAGTAAATGCGAAAAATATCAATTATTTTGTATATTTTTCTCGCTTTGTTTTATATGGTCTTAGTGCCTAGGCCAGGCAGTGCCCTTACTATCTCTCAAGAAAAAAAGATGGGAGAGAGATTTTTTCTGACTGTTCGTAAACAGTTACCCTTAATTGCCGACCCCGTATTAAACAGGTATTATAATAATATCGGTCAGTCCTTGGTGAAACACTTAGAGAAGATATATTACCCCTATCACTTCTTTATTATTGATGATCCCACTCTGAATGCCTTTTCTGGCCCAGGGGGATATGTCTTTATGTATCGCGGACTGTTCTTGATTTTTGACAGAGAGGATGAGTTGGCAGCCGTCACGGCCCATGAAATTGGACATGTGGTTAATCGCCATATTGCTAAACGTTTAGAGAGGAACAAAAGGCTAAGCCTGGCCGCTATGGTAGGGATGCTAGCTGGAGGATTTCTTGGAGGAGTTAATCCCAGTTTGGCCACAGGTGTAATGACTACTTCTATGGCTGCCACCATGGCTATGGAGCTTAAGTATAGTCGTCAAGATGAAGAACAAGCCGATAGAACTGGTGTAAATTTGCTTATAAAGAGCGGATACGATGCTTGGGCCATGGTTAGCGCCTTTAAAAAATTGGCCCGCTTCAGTCTTAGCAGCGGAGGAACAATTCCTGCTTATTTAAAGACCCATCCCGGGGTTGAGGATAGGATTGTTTATGTTTCCAGTGCCTTAAAGAACATGGGTATAAGACATAAATCTAGAAATCAAATGAGGTTTAAACTTATGCAGGCTCGCCTCCGAGCCCTATATACCGATAGAGAGGCCGCTACAGATTACTTTCAACTTTTACAAAAGACCCATCCTAAAAGTCCTGTGCCCTATTATGGATTAGGGTTATGCTTGATGCAGGAGGGAGATTACAAAAATGCCCTTAGTGAGTTTAATCGTGCCCTTCTTTATGCCCCCAATAATATATTTTTGAAACGCGAAATTGGTATTTGTTATGCGAAGGCGGCTCGTTTTAAAAAGGCCATTTTTTATCTTGAAGGTGTTCCTATGGATGTTGAAGTGGGCTTGCACCTGGGTTGGGCGTTTCAGGGATTGGGGCAAGCAAAAAAGGCCACCCGTATTTGGGAGATGGTGGTTAAAAATTTAAATTTTGAGCAATGTTTGGATAAAGAAGTTTATGAGCGTATTTATTATTACCTTGGGCAAAACTATGCTTCAGAAAAGAGGCTGGATTGGGCACATTATTATTTGGGAATGTATTTTAAACTGAAAGGAGAAATATCCATGGCCCAATATCATTTCAAAAAGGCCATCAGCTTAACTCATGATTCAAGGCTTGAAAAAATGATTTCTAAAGAGAGAAAATGAAGGTTTCTTTTTGGAGTGCCGTTAAGGCCGATTATAATTTTGTCCTTCCCTCAGGTTTTTTTAAGCCCAAACAAATAGAAATTTTAAAAAGGGCCAAGGCCATTGTGCTTCCTCCCTCCTGTAAATCTTTCCATTATTGGTTTTGTAAACAGGTGGCCCCAGTTTTTCCCTTTCTAGATACCTATTTTCATTGTCCAGGTAAGGCAGGAGACCTTTTTGTCTTTCAATTTGCAGGGGTTCCTTGTCCTCCGACAAAAATATTTACAGGGGAAAATGACCTTGAAAAGCGGTTAGAAGGAGGAGAAACCCTTTATCCCTTTCCCTTTATTCTCAAATGGACTAAGGGTGGTGGTGGGGCATTTGTCTATCGCATAGAAAAGGAAAGCGAGCTTTGGGATACATTACGGAAAATCAGGCAATACGAGAACAGCAGTCCTGTATTTGTCATTCAGCCCTATATTGAACACGAACCTTACGATTTAAGGGTAGTCGTGATTGGAGAAAGATTTCTCACCTATTGGAGAGTTCAAGAGAACCATCATGAATTTCGGAATAATGTAGGACAAGGGGCAAGAATATATAGGCATCTTTATCCTGAGCTAGAGAAAGAGGGAGTAAGGCTTACCAGACAACTTTGTTTCAAAACAGGCATTAACTTGGCTGCCATTGATATAATGTTTAAAGCCAAGGACAAAAAGCCACTTTTTTTGGAAATAAATTATAAATTTGGCATTAAAGGTATTGGTGGGTACGCTTCGTTTAAAAGGTTTCTTAATGAAGAAATAGAAAGGTGGTTCTCTCAACTTTAGATTTGGCCAGTGGCATCCAAAATCCGAGCAAGGCTGCGTCTGCTGTTTTGATATAATTTAAAAACATTAACACCTGAAAGCGTTTTCTGCTCAGATTGCTTTTGCCTCAAGATTAATCACGGATTTGGGGATGCGGCCTTGACTTTAATTGTTTTCTTGATATAAAAGAAACATGTTTGGGCTATGTTGGTGGTGGGCCCTCCAAATGGCTATGGAGTGAGCCCACCAAAAGAGAAAAGAGATAGGATGAAGGGGCCGTGGGTTAGCTCCATAGCGTAAGCCCACGGCCTTTATTTTTTAGGCCGTGGATTTTCCACGGCTTTTTAATTAGTTACTCTGCTTTTAATTGGAGGCTTGTAATGATAAAACCAGATTTGGCTACCTTTAAACAATGGGCTCAGAGGGGCAATTTTATTCCCGTGTTTACCGAACTTTTAGCCGATATGGAAACACCGGTTACCGCTTATTTAAAGTTGAGGAACGTTGGCTCTGCTTCTAGCAGGGGGCCGTCTTTTCTTTTAGAGAGCGCTGAAGGGGGTGAACGCTGGGGCCGATATAGCTTTTTGGGATTTAATCCCCTTTTGACTATCAGATATCAATTCCCTGAGCTGTGCATCTTTAGTTCTGTTTCTAATGGCCCCTTTAAGAATTATACATACAAAGATGTTCATGATCCCCTGCCCTTGATGAGTGAGGTTGCTCGGGAATTTAAATTGGTTCCTCACCCAGAACTGCCTCGATTTCAAGGAGGGTTTGTGGGATATTTTTCTTATGATGTGGTTAGATGTTGGGAACGTCTGCCCAATATGGCTAAAAAGGATCTTCCTATTCCTGAGGCCATGTTTGTATTGCCTCAGGATTTGGTGGTGTTTGATCATTTTAAACACCGAATGCAGATAGTGAGCTTTGTGTATGTTAATGAATCTCAGAGAATAGAAAGTCTTTATAAGGAGGCCAAAGATAGGATTCTCCGATTGGTCTCTCGGCTCAAAGGCCCGCTTCCCACCTTATCTTTTGACCTTAGCCTTTCTAAGGTAAGGTCAAATTTTGCTGAGACAGACTTAGACGCAAAGAAGTTATTTGAAGGGGCTGTGGACAAAGTGAGGGAGTATATTTGGGCTGGAGATGCCATTCAGGTAGTGATTTCCCAACGGTTGGAGGCTGCTTATCAAGGGAATGACTTTGGTATTTACCGAACCTTACGAAGTTTGAATCCTTCGCCGTATATGTTTTACATTGACTTTGATCCCCTTAAACTGATAGGTGCCTCACCTGAGATTCTGGTGAGGCTTGAAGGTGATTTAATTACACTCCGTCCCATTGCCGGGACACGTCCTAGAGGAAAAACCCCCTCTGAGGACAAGGCGGCCGAAGAAGATTTGCTTTCTGACCCCAAAGAGCGGGCTGAACACATCATGCTTGTGGATTTGGGAAGAAATGATGTGGGTCGGATAAGCAAGCCAGGCAGCGTAAAGGTAACCGATTTGATGGTGATTGAACGTTATTCTCATGTGATGCATATTGTCTCCAATGTGGTAGGAAAATTGAAGGAAGGAGAGGATGCCTTTTCTGTGTTAAAGGCTACCTTTCCTGCCGGGACTGTAAGTGGGGCCCCAAAGGTAAGGGCTATGGAAATTATTGATGAAATTGAGCCTACCCGTCGCGGGCCTTATGCTGGAGCGGTGGGATATTTTAGCCTTTCAGGCAATATGGATTTTTGTATTACCATTCGGACCGTAGTAGTCTGGAAGGAGAAACTTTATGTCCAGGTTGGAGCAGGCATTGTGGCCGATTCTGTGCCTGAAAGGGAATATCAAGAGACCATTAATAAGGCCAAGGCCATGCTCAAGGCCATAGAATGGACTAAGGAGGGCCTATAATGCTTGTGTTGATAGATAATTATGATTCATTTACCTATAATTTAGCGCAGTACTTTCAGATATTAGGGCAAGAGGTGCAGGTATTTAGGAATGATGCTATTAAGGTGGAAGAGATTCTAGACCTCGCCCCTGATTATCTGGTTATCTCTCCAGGGCCATGTACCCCTAAAGAGGCTGGGATTTCAGTAGAGGCCATTAGATACTATGCAGGCAAGATACCAATCTTAGGGGTGTGCTTAGGACACCAATCAATTGTTTATGCCTTTGGGGGAAAAATTGTTCAGGCCAAGCAGATTATGCATGGCAAGACTTCAGAAATTTATCATGACGGCCAGACCATTTTTCAAGGGCTCAAAAATCCCTTTGTGGCCACCAGATATCATTCTCTAGTGGCTGAGAAAGAGAGCCTTCCCAATTGTTTTGTGATTAGCGCCTGGGCTGATGATATGAGGTTCGGTCCTAATAGTGAGATTATGGGCGTAAGGCATAAGAATTTACCTATTGAAGGGGTTCAGTTTCATCCTGAATCCATTTTGACAAAAGAAGGATTGCATCTGCTTGAAAACTTTTTAAATTTTTATAAAAAGGAAAAATGAAGCCAAGATTCTTAGACGATCGGAAGCAAGGATTGGCCCTTTTCGGGAGCGTCTTAAGCCTTTTGGGGTTTTTGTTTGTTTTTTTTGAAATTACTCTTCGGCTTCAAGGAAAGACACTATGCCACTCTACAGGGTGTAAACTGGCCACCAGTCTTACAGGAAACGACTTTTTAATTCTTTGTATAGGGGCCTTGTTTTTCGTTCTCCTTGCCATTCTTTTCTTCTTTATCAACCGCCAACCGTCAACCATTTACTATTTTATTGAATTATGTCTTCTTGATGCCTTGGCCGTAGAAGGTTATCTGGTAGGACTGCAAACCTTCGTCTTACACACGTTTTGTCATTTCTGTCTTACCTGCTTCGGCTTTGTCCTTTTAATAGCCCTTTTTTATGCCCTGGCTTATAAAAAAGGGCATTTTTTTGTCCTAGGCGTGTCCCTCTTTTGTGCCCTTTGGGCTATTTCTTATCTTGTTTCTCCTGCCTATGCGGTTAGAGGTAAGCCAAAATGGCCTCCTCCCGCAAAGCTGGTGCGAGCCCAGGGGCATTATCAAGGAGGGATGAAAGTCTCAAGCGGCATCAAGTGGTTCTTGTTTGTTTCTGAAGATTGTCCGCACTGCAAGAGGGTTTTAAACTATATTTTGAAGGGGCCCGTAGTGAAGCAACTAAATCAAGGAGGTATAGATTTATTTGTTTGTGAGGCCGAGAGATGTAAAGAATTTTTGGAAGACATTGGTATAAGTGAGGTGCCTGTATTGCTTATAGATGAAGGGGTCAAAAAGACAATTTTTGTTGGAGATGCTTGCATCATGTCTGAAATAAATAAGCTTGTGATGGAACAAATCCGCCCAAAACAGGGTGGTGGCGTGAATATAATGGATTTTTTGCCCCAGGAGGAAGATGGGGTGTGTAAATTAAATGGAACTTGCCAGTAAAAATTAAGGCAGTAAGACGGAGAAAGGGATGTTCAAGGAGATTTTAGAAAGGCTTTTGGAACATAAGGACTTAACAGAGGCAGAAAGTTTTTCAATCATGAGCAAAATCATGTCAGGAGAGCTCTCCTCCACTCAAATTGGGGCCTTTTTAGTCGCCCTTAGAATGAAAGGAGAGACAGTGGCTGAGATTACAGGTGCGGCTAAGGCGATGAGGGAGAAGGCCGCCAAAATTTACATTAAAGATGAGGTAGTGGACACCTGCGGGACAGGGGGCGATAAAAAAGGTAGTTTTAATGTTTCTACAACCACCGCCTTTGTGGTCGCTGGGGCAGGGTTAAAGGTGGCCAAACATGGCAATCGTTCTATATCCTCAAGATGTGGTAGTGCCGATGTGTTGGAGGCCCTAGGGGTAAAAATTGACCTCCCCCCTCAAAGGGTAAAGGAATGTATAGAAAAGGTGGGAATAGGTTTTCTTTTTGCCCCTAACTTCCATCCGGCCATGAAGCATGCCCTTTCTCCTCGCCGCGAGCTTGGCATCCGCACCATCTTTAATCTCTTAGGCCCCTTAACTAACCCTGCCGGGCCGGCTTATCAGCTTATAGGAGTATATAGCCCCAATTGGCTCTATCCGATGGCAGAGGTTTTAAAGGAACTTGGGCTTAAGGGGGCCATGGTAGTGCATGGCGAAGGTGGATATGATGAAATTACAGTGACTGGTAAGACGACTGTGGCGGAACTTAAAAATGGTAACATAGAGATGTATGAAATCACTCCAGAGATGTTTGGTTTAGAGAGGGCCCAGGAAGAGAATATTGTTGGAGGAGACAGAGAAACCAACGCCCAGATTATCTTAAAAATTCTTTCAGACAAAGGAGATACAGATTCTACATTAAGGGCAAAGAAGGATATGGTCTTGCTAAACTCTGCGGCCGTGTTTAAAATCTGCAATCTAGTAGAGACTTGGCAGCAGGGAATTGCTTTGGCCCAAAATGTAATTAAGAAAGGAAAGGCCAAGGCCAAGCTTGAGGCCCTAAAGAGAGAAACGGCATCATGAACCAGAACAAAGGTAGAAAAATTGCCTATTTAGATATTGATGGGGTAGTGGCCAATACTGGGCAGGCCGTTATTGATTTGGTAAAAAAGGAATTTCACAAATCCGATGTTAGTATAGAAGACATAAAGGAATATGAGATTCCCAAGCTGCCATGGCTTACTTCCAAGGAAGTGGAAACCCTCCTGTTACGTTTTAATGACCCTGAATTTTACTATTTTATCCCGCCTATGCCTCAAGCGGCTCAGACAACTAGGTTATGGAAACAGAAGGGATGGCAAGTCATATTTGTTACTGCTAGGCCACCTCACCTTTATGAGGTTACCTTATATTGGTTGCGCCGACACGGTTTTGCATTTGACAGTCTCATTATGAGTAGTCCCTTTGATAAAGTGAACCATTGTCAAAATCACGCCCTTTGTTTTTTGGTAGAGGATAGGCCCGATGTGCTTTTCCATATTGCTCAAATCAAGCCTCAAATAAAGCTGTTTTTATATGACCAACCTTGGAATCGCACCCTAAATTTCTCGCTGGCCACCCGCATCAAAAGCCTGGCCGAAATTGAGGCCCACACGGTGGAACAAAAATAGAAACAATTGGGTGATGCGGTTTAGGCTTGAAAATTTATTTGTTAAAGTTAAAGGCGATTCCTTTTTAGGGCAATCTATACTAGGGAAATGGAGTTTGATGTCCAAAACGGGTGTGCCATTGAGGGCGTCCAGACCTTCAACAAGGATAACGTTATCTTCTATATCCAAAATTTTTACCAAATCTAACCCGATAGGATTGGGACGGTCTGGACTGCGGCTACAAAATACCCCTGTCAAACCTCTATCCTTGGCCATTCGGGGATGAACTTCTAAAATGTCTCGCTTGGCAAATTGGAACCAGCATAACACCCAGATATAATCTCCCTTTTTAAGCCCTTTAACAGCCTTTTTGAATTCTTCTTTAATTATGATTTTGCCCTTAACTCTTGCTTCCTGACCTTGGCGTGGGGCCTCGGCCCTAGACTTCAAAGGAGATTCGATAACCCCTAAAGGGAGTATTTCAATCTTGCTCATTCCATACGGCCATAAATTTATTAATTTGGACAAGGCTCAGTGGCATAAACGAGCCTAGACATCGGGCCGTCCAATATGTCTTGGCAATGTGTTCTAGGTTGTCCATCAGGTCAAAGGCCTCAAATAAACTTTTCCCCAGGGCTACTGCTCCATGCCTTTCTAATACAATCACCCGACAATTAGACAAAAGTTTAAGTAAACTTTCTGGGACTTCTCTTGTCCCAGGTGTGCTATAGGGGGCAATTCCAATCTTGAGAGGGATGGACTCGGGTAGGTAGGGATAGTTAATAGGAAAATTTACCATAGAAAGGGCTACTACATACGGAGGATGGGCGTGAACAATGGCGTTAATGTTAGGTCTTCGCTCATAAACACTAATGTGCATTGGAATTTCAGAGGTAGGTTTTCCTTCCCCTTCTATCACCTTACCTTCCTGATTCACGATTAACAAGTCTTCTTTTTTTAGAAAAATCTTGTTTTTTCTGGTAGGAGTAACAAGGTATTTGCCTCCACCAAGCCTAACACTCAGATTGCCCGTACTCCCGCTCAATAACCCCCTTTCAAATAGAAGCCTTCCTACAAACAAAACATCTTCTTTTAGTTTTTCTATATCCAAACTAGACATCGGCTAGTTCTTTCTCCTTTGTTTTGGTCTTTCTCCAAACAAAATAAATGCGTTGGAAGACTGTAAAATTGCTTAAAACCGCTAAAAGGGGAATGATATAAGAAAGCTTATAAAATAAGGCCCCTATTCCTAACAAAATGACCCGTTCTGGTCTTTCTATGATTCCCACATTACATTTTTCCTTTAAAAAGACCTCGGCCCTTGCCCTTACATAAGAGGTTAAAATGCTACCAGCAATCACAAAAAGAGTACATAGAAATAAAAATAAATTCCGTTTAGAATAATAATAGAGACACAAACCAAAGAAAAAGAAAAGATCTGCATAGCGGTCAATTACAGAGTCTAAAAAACCTCCAAAAAGAGAGACCCTGCCAGTGGTTCTGGCAATGGCCCCATCGGCCATATCGCATAGACCAGCCAGAAATATAAATATGCCTCCTAAAAAAAAATGCCCTATGGCCAGAAAGATGCTGGCTACAATAGTAATTATTAGTCCAACTGCTGTCCAAGCATTGGGCGAGGCCCCTTTTGGAAGGCACTTTACAATATACCTATCAAACTTTCCCCCAAGTTTGGCACTAAGCATTTTAGACTCCCTAAAAGGTTAATAACACAAACCTGCCCCAAAATAAAGACCTTAACTCAAAATCCACGCCGCCTTTAGCCGCCTTTATTTTAGTTGAGGAGAAGTTGCTATCTGGGAAGCGACGTGGTATGAAGGGAATATGGACGAAAAGGACAAATATTTTATGCAACTTGCCCTAGAAGAGGCCTTAAGGGCAGAACAAGAGGGGGAGGTGCCCATAGGGGCGATATTGGTTAAAGACCAGGAAGTTATTGCTAAGGCACATAATAGGGTTATTCAAGAAAACGATCCTACAGCCCATGCAGAGATATTGGTTCTCAGAAAGGCGGCCCAGGTGGTTGGCAACTACCGCTTGCTTGATACAAAACTTTATGTTACTATTGAACCGTGTTTGATGTGCGCTGGCGCTATGTTGCATGCCCGCGTGAAAAAGGTGTTTTTTGGAGCCCCAGAGCCCAAAATGGGTGCTTTTGGATCGGTATACGATTTGAGCAAAGATAAGAGGCTAAATCATCAGATAGAGGTGGAAAGCGGGCTATTGGCCGAAGAGGCCCAATATCTAATCCAGCGTTTTTTTAAAGAGCGGAGAGGTACCGAAGAGGCCGTAACGGGGGCGACTCGAAATCGCCTTGTCCCGTGATGAGCGGGGCACGTGGGTTCGAATCCCACCCTCTCCGCCAAGGGCGAGATAGGTAATAACATTGTTTCGGAGAGGTGCCCGAGTGGCCGAAGGGGCACGACTGGAAATCGTGTGTGCGCTTAAAAGGCGCACCGTGGGTTCGAATCCCACCCTCTCCGCCATAAATATTTGAATATAAGTTGGTAGCTGGGCCCTGTGCAACGGGAGCCTGTGAACCCCGCCAGGCCCGGAAGGGAGCAACGGTAAGCAGATCCTCCCGTGTGTTGCAGGTAGCCTGGCTGCCTTTTGCTTTTTTGGTAACTGTTCCATATGTAATATCCAAATAAATTATGTCTTACTTAGTTCTAGCACGAAAGTGGCGTCCTCAAACCTTTGCTGAGGTTGTTGGTCAACCTCACGTTACCCGTACGTTACAGAATGCCATCAAGTATAACCGTATTCCCCATGCCCTTCTCTTCTCTGGACCTAGGGGTGTGGGCAAGACTACAGTGGCCCGGATTTTGGCAAAGTCCCTCAATTGTGAGCATGGACCTGCTGTGGAACCATGCAATAAATGCCTTATATGCCAAGAAATTACCCAAGGGCGCTCTCTTGACGTTTATGAATTGGATGCGGCCTCAAATCGGGGCATTGATGAGATAAGGGAAATAAGAGAGAATGTGCGTTATCTTCCATCAAAGGGGCGATATAAGGTTTACATCGTTGATGAAGTGCACATGCTTACCAAAGATGCGTTTAATGCCTTATTGAAAACTTTAGAGGAACCTCCAAGTTATGTGATCTTTATCTTTGCAACCACCGAACCACACAAAATTCCAGATACAATTGTTTCCCGGTGTCAGCGGTTCCCATTTAGAAGAATTGGCTCACGGATATTGCATGAGCATCTTAAATACATTGCTGAACAGGAAAAAATAGAAATAGAAGACGATGCCTTATGGCTTTTGGCCCGAGTAGCTGGAGGTGGATTAAGAGATGCCCTTAGTTTGCTTGATCAGGTTATATCGTTTTCATCCTTTCCTATTAAGGCTGAAGACGTTAAGGCCATTCTTGGCCTTTTTGATACTCAAATAATCTTTGGGCTTATGGAAGCCATTCTTGAACAAGATTTAAAAAAGACAATGTCTCTTGTGACAGATGTAGTTGAAGAGGGAGGGGATATTAAAGAACTTTATTCTCAACTTATTTCTTATTGGCGACATCTGTTGATGATAAAAATTGACCCGAAGGCCTCTCTAGTGGATTTGCCAGATAATGAGATTAAAACCCTTAGGCAGCTAAGTCAAACCCAGCCCCTATCTCGGCTAGAACAGTTTTTTGGCATTCTTTTAAGTGAGGAGGGCAATATTCGTTTTAGCACCCAGCCTCGCTTTGTTTTAGAGGCCATTTTAATTAAACTGGCTGACTTTTCAAGACTTATGCCCTTGGAAGAGGTTTTGCAGAGACTAAAAGGTTTAAGTCAGATACAAACAGATTGCCTTAGAGATAAACCAACAAATGTTCAATCTGGCTTGGAAAGCGGGGAGGAAACTCAAGTTGGAGCACCTCGTTTAGAAACAGAGCAGATAAGAAGTAAAAGGGAATCCCTTGAGGAGAAGTCTCGGAGGGATAAAAATACGACCTTTAAAGATAGGCTTTTGAATATTATGAAAAGAGAATGCCCTATTTTAGCGGCGGCATTGGAAAATGCAAACATTAGAATAAATGGAAATGTAGTAACTTTAAATCTGCCCCAATTTCACGCCGATTTATTGCAGGAAGAAAAATTTTTTAAGATTTTAAAAGAAGGGTGTCAAGATTTATTGAAGGATTGCCAGATAAAGATAGATGTTTCTAATGGACAGAGTCTGAAAAAGTCCTTGGAGAAGCCTTCAGAAGAATTTGATTTTTTAAAGGAAGTATTGCAAATATTTGGAGGGGAAATAGTAACAGAGAATCCTTTGGGTTTAAGAATTGGCGGAAAATAATTGGGAGGAGGAAAAGATGAATATTAACCAGATAATGAAGCAGGCAAAAAAAATGCAGGCCAAGATGGCTGAAATGCAAGAGCAATTGGGTAAGAAAACCATTGAATCTTCAGTAGGAGGAGGGATGGTAAAGGTAGTGGCTAATGGAAAACAGGAAATCCTTTCTGTTAAAATTGACCCCGAAGTGGTCAATCCCGAAGATGTGGAAATGCTTGAAGACCTTATTTTGAGTGCTGTAAATGATGCCTTACGAAAATCAAAGGAAATGGTTTCGGAAGAAATGGCTAAGCTTACGGGAGGATTAAAAATTCCTGGTTTGTTTTAAGGTTGACAAATGAATTTATTTTTTGTAAAAGCTTTCTTATCTTTTGGGGAGAAGGTAGAATGTTTGGTTGGACAGGTAAAATATTAAGAGTGAATCTTAGTGAAGAGAAGGTTTTTGTAGAGGACTTGAAGCCAGAAGAGCATTTAGATGTTCTTGGAGGGCGGGGTTTAGGCGCTAAAATACTTGCTTCTGAGGTGGATCCTGGAGTGGAGCCGCTTGGGCGTGAAAATAAAATTGTATTGATGACAGGGCCTCTAACCGGCACTGGGGCTAATAGTGGTTCTGTGTGCGCCGTGGTTACTAAATCTGCTTTGACCAAGACCATTGTCAGTGCCTCTTCAAAACTCTATTTTGGCGCTGAACTTAAAGCGGCTGGATATGATGGTTTAGTTATAGAGGGGAAGGCAAAAAGTCCGGTTTATTTAGATATAAGGGATGATCAAGTAGAAATTTTGCCAGCAGATTTTTTGGAAGGTCAAGACACAGAAGCCACCACCTTCTTGATTCGCTCTGGATTTAATGATCCTTGGGTGGCCCGAGAGGTAAGGGTGCTTTGTATTGGAGCTGCAGGAGAAAGAAGATTGCCCTTGGCTTGTCTTGTTACGGATGGAATTTTGGTGGCCGATAGTGGAGGTATTGGAGCCGTCTTTGGAAGTAAAAATTTGAAAGCCATTGCCGTTAGAGGCACAAAGGATATTTTATTTAATGATGGAAAAAGTTTTATAAAGAGTATAGCTGAAGGGGTTAAGGAAATTTCTACCAATCAGACCTTATCTTCCCTTTCTTCTTTTTCTAGTTATTTTGTTTATGATAATCTCATTTCCAAAAAAGTGATACCTAGTCTTTACTTTTCTAAGCCCTATGAGCCATCTAATGGGCTTAAAGATATAAGTGCCCATTGGGCTAGGGAAAGGGGATGCTTTGCATGTCCCATTGCCTGTTTTAAATTGGACAATGAAGGAGAGTCCTTTCCTGAACTGGATGCCTTTATTGCCTTGGGGCCCTTGTGTGGATTTGAAGACCCTGCTTTGATTAAAAAGGCTTACCACAGATGCCTTTTACACGGCATTGATCCAGTAGAAACGGGTGCCTTTATAGCAAGTTTGATGCGTTTGAACGAAATGAATGTTTTGGAGCAAGGTGCCTTTAGGCCAGTATTTGGAGAAGAGTCCTCCTATTTTGAACTCATTGAGGCCTTGGGCCAGGGAAAAAAAGAAATTGTTGGTTTGGCAAAAGATGTGATTTCTCTTTGGGAAGGGGTGGGATATGCTCAAAATTTTATTGGAGTCAGGGGAAAGACCATTCCCTTCAATTTGAACTACTGTCCTGTTTTAGCCCTAAATGCCATTACACATAGTTGGCCAACCTCTTCCTTTGATATCTTTGCCTATTCAAAGAAGGACCCGAAGGTTAAAGATGTTCCTGCTGTAGTTAAAGGATATCAAGATACAAAGGCGGCTTTGGAGTCCTTAGGTGTTTGTGCCTTCTTGTCTCTGGGTGGAAATTTAAGCACACTTTTGTTTATGCTTAAGGCAGTTACAGGCCTTGAATGGGACGAAGAGAGACTGTTAGGAGTTGGGGAAACCACTCTTAAGATAGAACATGAGTTTAACCAAAAGGCTGGTGGGGAAGGCGATGCAGACAATCTTTCCTCAAAGGTTGCCATAAGTGGTTTTGAAGGTTTGTTAAGTGCATATTATCAATTAAGAGGATGGAGTTAGGATGTATAAAATAAAGGTTGATCATACAAAGTGCGTAGGATGTCGGTATTGTGAACTGGCCTGCTCTTTAAACCATCTTACCACGGCCTTGAACCCTAAAAAGGCTCGGATTAGGGTTTTGAAGGAAAATAACAGGTTTTTTCCAGTAATTTCAGGACCTTCTACTCAGGCCGCATGTAATATCAAAATTGATCTTGTAATTGGTGAAAAGGTTTACGACTTTTGCGACATCTGCAGGGCAGCGTGTCCGTTTAAAGATATTTTCAAAGACCCTAACACTGGAAGCGCAGTCCAATGCGATTTTTGTGGAATAGATGCTCCAGGACCTGCTTGTGTGAAGTGGTGTCCTACAGGTGCCTTGAGTATAGAAGAAGTGCCTTCTTACATATAAATTAGAATTGAAATAGAAGTGTGGTTGGCGGGGAATGATGACTCAAATAAACGAATTTATGCCTCCTGTTGGTTCTGTAATGGTAGTTGGGGCAGGGATTGCTGGAATTCAGGCCTCACTTGATTTGGCCGAAGCCGGTTTTAAAGTTTATTTGGTGGAGAAGGGTCCTTCAATTGGTGGCAGAATGGCCCAACTGGATAAAACCTTTCCTACTAACGACTGTTCTATGTGTATTCTTTCTCCCAAACTTTCGGAATGCGGGCGGAATGTCAATATTGATATTATTACCTTGGCGACGGTAAAGTCCCTTTCGGGTTATCCTGGCCGCTTTAAGGTGGTTTTACATAAAAAACCCCGTTATGTTGATGAAACAAAGTGTACTAATTGTGGTCTATGTGCCAAGTATTGTCCTACTTTAGTGCCAGATAAATATAATGAGGGACTTTCTTATACCAAATGCATCCATTTGCCGTTTTCTCAAGCTATTCCAGCAGTTCCCTATGTTGAGGCAGATGCCTGTCTTTATATCCAAGATCAGATGTGTCAGATTTGCACCTTGGCCTGTAATTATGGGGCCATTGACTTTACTCAAAAACCGCAGGATATAGAGCTGGAAGTTGGGGCGGTGATTTTGGCCCCTGGATATGAGCCCTTTGATGCCAAAATTAGAGGAGAATTTGGATACGGCCGCTATGAGAATGTGATTACAGCCCTGGAATTTGAACGTTTAATATCGGCTAGTGGGCCCTATTTTGGCCATATTAAAAGACCTTCTGATAAAAAAGAGCCCAAGCGTATTGCTTGGATTCAATGTGTAGGTTCCAGAGATAGAAAAAATAACCGAGGTTATTGCTCCTCGGTCTGTTGTATGTATGCCACAAAGGAGGCCATTTTAGCTAAGGAACACATTCCTGACCTTGAGGCTACAGTCTTTTTTATTGATATAAGGGCGTTTGGCAAGGGATATGAGGCCTACTATGAGCGGGCTCAGAAACAATATGGGGTAAGATACATCAAGAGCCACATTTCTTGCGTGAAAGAAGACCCCAGAACCAAAAATCTTTTTATTAGCTATTTAGACGAGACTGGTGAACGGAAGGAAGAGGAATTTGACCTAGTTGTGCTTTCAATAGGCATTGGGCCTACATCAGAGATGAAGGAATTGGCCAAGGTGTTGGGGATTGAGCTAGACCATTATAATTTCTGTCATACGACTCCCTTTACTCCTGTAGAAACCAACCGTCCTGGAATTTTTGTCTGTGGAGCGGCTAGTGCCCCTAAAGATATTCCCGACTCGGTCATGGAGGCCAGCGGGGCGGCAGCTGCTGCTGAATCCTTGCTTTCAAGGGCGCGTTTTTCCCTTACTCGGACCAAAGAGATACCTCCTGAGAAGGATGTTTCTCAAGAAGAACCCCGAATTGGGGTTTTTGTCTGTCATTGTGGAACGAACATAGGGGGGGTACTCAATGTCCCTGAACTTGCTAAATACGCCAAAACCTTACCTCATGTAACCTATGCTACTAACGTCTTGTATGCCTGTTCTGCTGATACCCAAGAAATAATCAAACAGGCCATAAAGGAATATGGCCTCAACCGCCTTGTAGTTTGTGCCTGCACCCCGAGGTCTCATTTGCCTTTGTTCCAAGAAGTGGCTCAAGAGGCAGGATTAAATCCCTATTTGGTAGAAATGGCCAATATCAGAGAACACGATGCTTGGGTTCACGCTCGGGCTGGAGAACTAGCCATGCAAAAGGCGAGGGACACTATCCGTATGGCGGTGGCCAAGGCTGCCATGTTGAAACCTCTTTATCAAAGTGAATATCCTGTAAGGCATAAGGCCTTGGTTGTAGGTGGAGGAGTGGCAGGCATGACGGCGGCCTTGGAATTGGCCGAGCAAGGCTTTGAGGTGTATTTAGTAGAGAAGACCTCTCAACTTGGTGGTAATGCCAAACGGATCTATTGGACCATTGAGGGAATGGACGTCCAGCGGTTTTTAAAGGAACTTATTAATAAGATAGAAAAGAATGCCTACATTCATGTATATTTGAATACTGAAGTTTTAGATGTAAACGGGTTTATAGGTAACTTTGTTACCCAAATTCAAGACCATACTAACAACGAGACCAAGGAAATTGAGCATGGAGTGGTCATCTTAGCGACAGGAGGGCAGGAATTTAAACCGCAAGGGTTGTATAAATATGGCGAGCATCCTTGTGTTTTGACCTCTTTAGAGTTATCAGAGGCCATAGCTCAAAACCGAGAGCAGTTTCGAAGCGTTAATTCTTTAGTGATGATTCAATGCGTAGGGTCTAGAGATGAACACCGGCCTTATTGTAGCCGAACCTGCTGCACTCTGGCCATAAAGAACGCCCTAGCCCTTAAAAAAATTAATCCAGAGATGGATATTTATGTGCTCTATAGAGACATTCGCACTTACGGATTGAAAGAGGATTATTATGCCAAGGCTAGAGAAGCCAATGTTAAGTTTATCCGATTTGAAAAGAATAATCCTCCTGAGGTCTTAATCCAGGGCGAAAGACTTTTTGTAAAGGTCTATGAACCTGCGCTTAAAAAGGAAATAGTGTTGACTCCAGATTTTGTCGCCCTGAGTGCGGCCATAGTGGCTAACCCTGAGAACGAAAAGCTGGCTCAGCTATTTAAAGTTTCCATAAATCAGGATAAATTTTTCCTTGAGGCCCACATGAAGCTACGACCAGTAGATTTTGCCTCAGACGGTCTTTTTATGTGTGGATTGGCCCATGCGCCGAAGTTTATTTCAGAAAGCATTGCTCAGGCCAGGGCAGCCGCCGCTCGAGCCGCGACAATATTGGCCAAACCTACTTTGAAAGGGGAGGCAATTACCTCTGAGGTTTACGATGAAAATTGTGATGGATGTGGATATTGTGTAGGTGTATGTCCCTTTAGGGCCATAAAATTGATAGAGTATATGCATAAGGGTGAGATAAAAAAGGTAGCTGAGGTTAATACATCGTTATGTAAGGGATGTGGAGTATGTATGGCTACTTGCCCTAAACGTGGTATTATGGTTAAAAACTTTACGTTGGATATATTATCAGCCATGGTAGATGCCGCTTTGGCAGGAGAATGAATGATTAATGGTTAGAGGGTATGATCCTCTAATCATGAGAGTGAATTAAGGAGGAAAGGCAATGCCTAAAAGAGTTGGCATGGAAGTTTCCATCGCGATTGCAGAGGCAGTGAAGTTGTGTGATGTGGATGTCATTTCCGCTTATCCGATCACACCTCAGACCCACATTGTAGAGCATCTCTCTGAGCTTGTGGCCAATGGAGAGCTAGATGCGGAGTTTATTCCGGTGGAGTCTGAACATACCGCTATGAGTGTGGCAGTAGGGGCATCTGCTTCTGGCGCTAGGGTATATACAGCTACCGCTGCCCAAGGTTTGGCCCTTATGCATGAGATTCTATTTATTGCCTCCTCAATGCGTTTGCCTATTGTAATGACTGTAGCCAATCGGGCCTTATCGGCGCCTATTAGTATCTGGAATGATCACAGTGATATTATGGCAGAGAGAGATATTGCTTGGATTCAGACCTTTGCTATCAACGGGCAAGAGGCCTATGATTTGACTTTTCATGCCTTTAAGGTGGCTGAAGATGAAAGGGTGCAGCTACCGGTAGTGGTGAATATTGATGGATTTACTCTAAGTCACGTTATTGAGCCTATTGAGTTAACAGAAAAGGAGCTTGTAGATAAATATCTACCTCCTCGGAAAACAATCTTAACTCTTCATCCAGACAAACCCGTTACAATGGGGCCTGTAGGGATCCCTGAGGTATATACCGAGGCCAGGAGGCAATTGGAAGTTGCCCTTTTGAACTCAAAGGCAGTGGTTATAGAGGCATGGAAGGACTTTGCCAAGGTTTTTGGAAGAGAATATCATCCCATTGAGAAATACAGGACCGAAGATGCCGAGGTGATTTTTATAACCATGGGTTCTATTACCGAAACGGCTATGCAGGCTGTAGATAAATTGAGGGATAAAGGTGAGAGGGTGGGCTTGGTTTATATTCGTTTATGGCGTCCCTTCCCTCACGATGAGTTTTATAATGCCATCAAACAGGCTAAGGCAATTGCGGTTCTGGATAGGGCCATTTCTTATGGTGCTAACGCAGGGCCAGTATATACAGAAATACGCTCTTCGCTTTATGATAGGCGAAAGCGGCCAGCAATTTATGGTTTTGTAGCTGGTTTGGGTGGAAGAGACATTTCAGCCGAGCGATTTTTTGAAATGTTTGAGGTGATTAAGTCTGGTAAGATGCCCGAAGGGCCTACACAATATTTACATCTTGATGTAAAGGAAGATTAAATGTTTGGTTGGAACGGTAAACTACTAAGGGTAAACCTAAGCAACGGGGTTATGAGAGAGGAGCTCCTCGCTGAGGAGTTTTTAGAGAAGTTTTTAGGTGGGTGTTCTTTGGCCACAGAAATCGCACGTGCCGAAGGGGCTTCTGGTGAAGAGAGTAAGGTGGTCTTTGCTTGTGGGCCCCTCACAGGAACAGGTGCTCCAACAGCGGCCTTTTGTAATATGGCTGTTTGGAGAGAAGGTCAGGAAGTGTGCGCACCTGTGTTGCTCCATTTTGGGCCTGAATTGAAATATTGTGGCTATGACGCGTTGGTAATAGAGGGAGAGGCCCCGGAGTGGTGTTATCTGCTCATTGTTGATGGCGAGGTAAGAATTGTTCCTGCAGGAGAAATTCAGGGTTATACTTCGTCTGAGACAGAGGGTTTTATTCGCTCTTTTTATAGGAAATGGTATGGAAATGAAATTCGGATTGTGAGTATTGGTCCAGAAGGAGAAGCGGATTCTTCCTTAGGGGCTATTGCTACTGATGGTTTATTGTTAAATCAGACTGGAGGTCTAGGTAATGCCCTTGGCCAGAAGCGTTTAAAGGCCATTGGTCTTAGAGGCACTTTTGATCTTAAGTTGGCCAAACCGGCTGGTTTTCAGGCCTTAATTACCGACATGATAGCCGAGTTTAGGGCCAAAAGAGAAGAAATTTTTAATTCTATCCATCAGATTTTTCCTCGTTTGGATATTCCCCTGTTTATTGAAATTCATCATGGAGATATAGAAAAAAGGGCATGTATGGCTTGTCCTATTGCTTGTTTACATCAGAAAAATGATAAATTTTTGCCTAATAGCACAGTTTGCTTTTGTTTTGGAGAATTGTTAGAAATTTCTGAAATAGAAAAGGCCCTGGACTTATATGATTTTTGCGTTGCAGAGGGTATTGACCCTGTGGCCTTAAGTATCACCTTGAGATTGCTAATGGAGATGAAAGAGATAAAGGCTCTTGATGTGGACATAGAAATCGGGGACGTTCAAGGAATCAAAGAGCTTGTGAGGAATAAAGATTCTGTTTTACATAAAGGTAGTTTTCGTTTGGCCAAAGAACATGGAGCCGAAGACATCCTGCAAGGAATTGTGAAAAAAATTGAAGATATGAGAGAGATAATTTGGAAAGGCTTAGGGGTAAGCCACGAGCAAAGGCAGGTTATAGAAAGATTAGGACTTTGCCCCTATGTATTAATGATTTTCTCATTTGACAAGATTATAGACTTGTTTGAAATGGCAACAGGGAAAAAAGTAAGTATATAGATAGCCTTAGAAGAGAGGATAATAATGGATCCGAGAAATTACCGTATGCGGGTAGATACCAATAAATGTACTGGGTGTAGGCATTGTGAAATGGCCTGCTCAATGGTGCATAATCAAGATAAGGCTAATTATCATCGGGCCCGAATTCGGGTTATTGACCTAGGAGATAGATTTTTACCCCTGATGGCAGGGCCCTATGTTTCTGAAATCGAAGAATGTGCTTCTAAAAAGTTGGTTAAGGTTGGAGATAAGGTTTATGATCAGTGCTGTCTCTGTCGGGCCTCTTGTCCTAATAAATCTATTTTTAAAGAGCCAGACAGTGGAATTCCTTTGAAATGTGACTTCTGCGCCTTTAGGGAGGAAGGACCTGCTTGTGTTCAGGTTTGCGCTAGTGGAGCCTTAAGTCTAGTTAAAATAAAAGAGGAAACTGAAGAAGAGGTATGATGGATTTCCTTAAAGAAGTTAACCAAAGAAGCGGGCAGCAAGTGCAGCTTTGTTTTCAGTGTTTTAAGTGTAGTCTAGGCTGTCCAGTGGCCTTTGATATGGATTATTTACCTCATCAGCTCATCCGCCTGGTTCAGCTAGGGGAAAGGGATAAGGTTTTGGGCAGTCATGCCATCTGGATTTGTGCTGCCTGCGAAACCTGTACAACACGTTGTCCTAATGATATAGACATTGCTAGAGTGATTGACACCTTAAGACAAATGTCATTGGAGACAAATAAGACATCTGAGCCTGATATAGTGGCCTTCCATAAGTCATTTATGGAAACCGTGCGTTATTTGGGTAAGGCCCATGAGGTAGGGATGATGCTTACTTATAAATTGAGGACAAAGAGGTTTTTTGATGATTTATGGCTAGCCCCAGAGCTGTTTAAACGGGGCAAGCTTTCTTTTAAAATCAACAGAGTGAAAGATTTGGGTGAAATAAAGCAAATTTTTGATAGGGCAGGTACATAAAGTAGATGAGAGTTGCTTATTATCCAGGTTGTACCTTAGAGACAACGGCCAAGGAATTTGATTTGACCAGTCGTGAAGTATGCAGGACCTTGGGAATAGATTTGGTAGAAATTCCCGACTGGAATTGCTGTGGTGCGAGTTCAGCTCACGAGACTAATACTTATTTATCACTTGCTTTACCAGCACGCAATTTGGTAAAGGCAGAAAGAGAGTTAGGCTTAGACATTGTGGTGCCCTGTGCCGCATGTTTCAACCGTTTGAAGACTGCCGAGAAAAGGCTTTTGGCAGGGAAGCACGAAGACTTTCCTTTTGAAGGTAAAATAAAGATTTATAGTCTTTTAAGTTTCTTGGCCCAACCCAGATGGAAAAAGGTTTTTAAACAGGAAATTAAGAGACCTTTAAGGGGTTTAAGGGCAGTGGCTTATTATGGTTGTTTGCTGACGCGACCGCCAGAAATTACTGACCACCCTCAGCCTGAAAATCCGATGGAGATGGATGACCTTTTAAAGGTTATGGGGGTAGAGTGTCTGCCTTGGTCATATAAGACCGATTGTTGCGGGGCGAGTTTAGTGGTATCAAAGGTAGATATTGTTCACCGCCTTGTAAAAAGGCTATATGATAAGGCATTTGAAATAGGGGCCGAATGTATTGTAACTGCTTGCCCTTTGTGTCATGCCAATTTGGACCTGAGACAAAAGGAGATTAATGAGAAGTTTAATACTAATTACTATCTACCCATCTTTTATTTTACGGAGTTGATGGCTTTAGCGATGAAAATAGGAGATACCCAAAATTGGGCAAGGGGACACTTGGTAAATCCAAGTCCTTTGCTTAAGGCAAAAAAAATTCTATAAAGAGGTAATTTGTTATGTTAGAGGTAAGATTTCATGGGCGTGGAGGTCAAGGAGCTGTTACCTGTACAGAACTAATAGCCAAGGCTGCCATTGCTGAAGGAAGATATGCTCAGGCCTTTCCTAGTTTTGGAGCAGAGAGAAGAGGGGCCCCAGTTATGGCCTTTCTGCGGGTGGATGAAGGGCCTATTCGGATGAGGCAAA
This sequence comes from Candidatus Desulfofervidaceae bacterium, assembly GCA_027038965.1. Classification (GTDB taxonomy): domain Bacteria; phylum Desulfobacterota; class Desulfofervidia; order Desulfofervidales; family Desulfofervidaceae; genus JAGHCL01. Next base: position 157,103 of record JALWFG010000016.1, read on the forward strand.
AGATATATGAGCCTGATGTTGTAGTTGTCCTTGACCCTACACTTTTAAGTTTGCCTAGTGTGAAAGAGGGATTGAAAGATAAGGGTTTAGTGGTGGCCAATTATCATAAATTGCCTCAAGATTTACAAAAGGAGTTTGGTTTTAAACAAAGGGTTGCTACGGTAGATGCGACAAAGATTGCCCTAGATATATTAAGGCTCCCTATTACTAATACTACTATGCTTGGGGCCCTTGTAAAGGCCACAAACCTGGTGGGACTAGAGGCCTTGTTTGAGGCCTTGGAAGAAAGATTTGGGCGATTGGCTGAAAGGAACAGGGCCGCTATGGAGAGGGCCTTTAATGAAACTAAAGTGATGGAGTAGGGCTATGGCCAAAAAGATAGAAGCTATTGCTAGCTGGAAAGATTTACCCTTAGGCTGTGTTATTGCTCAGCCTGGGAACGCAAGGGAGTTTCTGACTGGAGATTGGAGGACTCAGCATCCGGTCCTTGACAAAGATAAATGTATCAGGTGTGGCCGTTGCTGGATATATTGTCCAGAAGCTGCTTACAGCGAAAACGAAGAGGGTTTTTTTGTTTGTGACTTAAATTATTGTAAGGGTTGCGGAATTTGTGCTCAGGAGTGTCCTGTCGGGGCCATAACCATGGTATTGGATAGTGATTAAACAAAGTTTGATAAGGGGAAGAAAATGCCAGAAGCAAAGGCTTTTAAGGGCTTGAAGGCAAGAGAATTGCCAAAACAGGAGCTTTTTTCACAGGGTCACCGGGCTTGCCAGGGATGTGCCGGGGCCTTAGCTTTACGGTTAATTTTGAAGGCAATAGGAGAGAGGGTAATTGTGACTGCTGCCACTGGTTGTATGGAAATCATTTCTTCACCCTATCCTCAAACGGCTTGGAAGGTGCCTTGGATTCATGTGGCCTTTGAGAATGCAGCGGCTGTGGCATCAGGAATTGAGTCGGCCTTGAAGGTGTTGATGCGAAAGGGGAAAATAAAGCAAGAGAAAATTTATGTCATTGCTATTGCTGGCGACGGTGGGACAGCTGACATTGGATTGCAAGCCCTTTCAGGTGCCTTGGAAAGAGGGCATGACTTTGTTTATTTCTGCATTGATAATGAGGCTTACATGAATACAGGAATTCAGCGTTCTTCTTCAACTCCATTTGGGGCTAGGACTACTACCTCCCCTGCAGGCAAAAAGGGTATTGGTCAAATGACTTGGAAAAAGAATGTAGCTGAAATTGCTGTAGCGCACCACATTCCTTATGTAGCTACTGCATGTCCTACTTATTATCAGGATATGATGAATAAGGTCAAAAGGGCAGTAGATACCCCTGGGCCGGCTTATGTCCATTGTTTATGTCCCTGTCCTACTGGCTGGCGGGTCAGTCCCCATCTGGCTATTGAAATAGGGCGACTGGCGGTAGAAACAGGTGTTTTCCCTCTTTATGAAGTGATAAACGGACAATACAAAATAAACTATCCCCATCGGCGACTCAAACCAGTAAGGGAGTATCTCCAGCTTCAGGGTAGGTTTAGACATCTTACCGATGAATATATAGAGAAGATTCAACAGCGGGTCAATGAAGAGATGGCAAGGTTAAGGGCCTTAGAGAAGTTTGGGAGCTTTTACAAAAGTGTTTCGGCCCATTTTTAAAAATGGCTTTAAAAGAGCTTGCTCCCATTATAGAGGCAATTGACAAGGAGATAAGAAATCATTTAAGGGCTCGGTCTCCTTTAGCCCAAGAAGTGGGTGAGTATATTCTAAAAAGCGGTGGCAAGAAGATAAGGCCACTGCTTTTTGTTTTATCGGCTCGGTTGTGTGGGGAGCAGAGTGGCAGGGAGCTTAAACTTGCTCCCATCTTTGAATATCTCCATGTGGCTACGCTTCTCCATGATGATGTTATTGATGGGGCCTGTCTAAGGAGGGGAAAACCTTCAGCAAATGCCGTCTGGGGAAATACGATCCCAATTTTGGTTGGAGACTTTCTCTTAGCCAGTGCCTTGGAATTGGCCGCTTCTTCTGGAAATTTAAAGATGGTGGAGGTCCTTTCACAAACTACCTCTTTTCTGGCCCAAGGTGAGATCCAAGAAATTGTAAAGGCCAATCATTTGGAACTTAGCGAAGAGGAATATTATGAGATTATTAAGGGCAAGACGGCAGTACTTATCGGGGCAGCTACTAGATTAGGGGCCGTTTTGGCTAATGCCTTTGCGGAGCGAGAGAATAGATTGCAACATTACGGTTATAACTTAGGGATGGCCTTTCAGATTATGGATGATGTATTAGATTATATAGGCAATGAGGAGGAGTTTGGTAAGCCTGTAGGACACGATTTATTGGAAGGTAAAGTAACCTTACCCCTTATTTATGCCCTGAGAGAGGCAACCAGCTCGGAAAGAGAACAGATAGGAAGATGCTTTAACAGGAAACACAAAGAGGATATAGATTTTATTATAGATTTTGTCAGAGCAAAAGGGGGTCCTCAAAAGGCCATTTCTAGGGCTAAAGAGTTGATTAATAAGGCCAAACAGGCCTTAGCACCCTTTCCAGGGGGATTTGTTAAAGACTCTTTGTTAGAAATAGCCGACTTTGTAATTGAGAGGCGATTCTAAACAGGGGTTTTCATGCCTGTTCTTACCTTGTGGGCACAATTTTTGTTTTGTGCCTTTTTCATTCTTGTGTCTGGGCAAAAGCTTTCGTTTTATGCGGATGTTATTGCCGAAAGATTTAATTTAAGCAAGGGCTGGATTGGTCTTCTGATTTTGGCACCAGTCACCTCTTTACCAGAGTTTTTTAATGGAATAAGTGCTGTCTTATGGCTGAATGCCCCTAATATTGCTGTAGGAGACATTTTGGGGAGTTGCGTGTGTAACCTATCTTTTCTAGCCATCCTTGATTTAATTTCCGGCAGGGTTTCTTTAAGTCAAAGATTGAAGGGTTCCCATTTTTTATCTGCCAATTTTGGCATTATTATGATTTGTCTTATAGGATTTGGTATTCTTATAGGTAAACATTTTTATTTTGCATGGTTTAGCCTGATCAGTCTTGGTTTATTTTTTCTATATTTCATAGCCTTGGGTTTGGTATTTAGAGAGGAGGTCAAGATAATTGCTTCGGAACTGGTACATCCAGAAGTGGCTTTAGATCAAGCAATAAAAAAGTTTTTATTAAATGCCGCAATTATTATTTTGGCCGCTACGTGGTTGCCTAGGGTAGGGAAGGAATTGGCCTTGGTTACAGGCCTTGGCCAAACATTTATAGGCAGCAGTTTGATTGCCTTTAGCACTTCTTTGCCTGAATTCGTAGTTACCCTTTCGGCCTTTAGACTCGGAAGTGCCGATATGGCAGTGGCCAATATTTTGGGTAGTAATATCGTAAATCTTTTTCTTATCTCAATTTATGATTTTTTATACCTTTCAGGCCCCCTGCTCACTTTTGTAGACCAGCAACAATTTGTAAACATCTTTTCGGCCGTTTTGATGACAACCACCTTTATCTTGGATATTTATTTAAAACCTGCTAAAAGGGCAATCTTTAGTTTTTTAAGCGTTTTTTTAATAAGTATTTATTGTTTTAACTCTTTTGTCCTTTACTTACTACGTTAATAACTTTAAAGGTCAGGTTGATAAAAATAGGTAAAAGATCAATTTGCATTTTGGTTATAGAAAGAATATGGCAGGGAGGTAGAGGTTTGACCTTTTGCTTCTTTTCAGAGGCCAATTATCTATTTCTTTTACTGCCCAAAAATTTTTGAAAGAAAAAAGCTTGACAAAAAGAGAAAATCCAATTAAATGCTTTTTATCTCCTTTTATTAATTAAATAAAGATAGATTAATAGGGTTATAATGAAATGAAGAAAGTATTAGTGATTGGTGGTGGAGTTGGAGGTATTGAAGCGGCGTTAGAATTAGCAAATTTAGGTCATTATGTTTATCTAGTTGAAAAATCTCCCTTTCTTGGCGGGTTGATACCTAGCCTGTTAAAAACCTATCCCGTTTGCTTTTACTGCAATTTTTTCCCTAAACTTTCAGAGTGCGAAAATCATTTCAATATCCAAACCTTAACCCAGACCCAAATAAAGGATATTGAAGGCCAAGTAGGGCAATTTAAGGTAAAGGCGATAAGAGAGTCTAGATACATAGACATGAACAAATGCACCTCTTGTGGTTTATGTGCTGAACAATGTCCTCAAGAGATAGATTACCCCTTTAATGGAAGTTTGAGAAAGAGAAAGGCCGTTTATCTCCCTCATCCTTGGGCTATCCCCCATAAGTACGTGATAGACAAAAATGCCTGTCTCTTCTTTAAAGATAAAAGCTGTCGGAAGTGCGAAGAGGTCTGTCCCGTTCAGGCCATAAATCTTGGAACCCAAAGTGAAGAATTAGAATTGGAGGTAGATTCTGTTATTTTCGCAGCTGGGGCCAGCCTTTCTGACCCTGCTATTTGTGAACGTTACCATTACCTTTCTCTTCCAAATGTGATTACAGGCATGGAACTGGAGTGTTTGTTAAAGGATTCTATCAAATTATATGGCCATCTTGTTCGACCTTCAGATAAAAAACGGGTTAAAAAGGTGGCGTGGCTTCAGTGTGTGGGTTCTAGAGAACTTAATAAAGATAAGTGCGGATATTGTTCTTCTGTTTGTTGTATGTATGCCCTAAAAGAGGCCTTAATTTCTAGAAAAACTAGCGATGTAGAGGCGACTATTTTTTTTATGGATTTAAGGGCTTATGGAAAGTATTTTGAAGAATATTATCAAAAGGCCAAAGACTTGGGTATTCGTTTTGTGAGGTCAAGGGTTCATGCCTTGAGTCCTTCGCCAGAGGAAGGCAATGTCATCGTAAAATATGCTGACGAAAATGGCGATTTGATTGAAGAGGAATTTGACTTAGTCTCCCTTTCAGTAGGATTCCATCCTTCTGCGGATGTGGTTGCCATTGCTCAAAAGTTGGGCGTTAATTTAAATAAATATCATTTTGTGGAAACTACTTCCTTTACTCCTGTCCAAACCTCTAGGCCAGGTGTTTACGTTTGTGGCGTATTTCAAGAACCCAAAGATATTTTGGATACGACCACCCAATCCAGCGCAGCCGTTGCCGAAGTAACGGCCAATTTGAATACCTTATCTTCTTCCAAAAAGATGGAGTCTCCAGTAGCCTGGGAAGAGAAGGAGACAAAAATAGGTGTATTTCTTTGCCAATGTTTGGGCACCATTAGCGAGGTAATTGACCTAGAGGCCATTTCCCAAGAGCTTCAGGCAGATCCAGAAATAGCTTTCTGTGATATTTATCCTTCTCTTTGTAGCTTGGAAGGAAGAAAATTTATTCAAGAGAAAATAAAGGAATTGGGACTTAGTCGGATATTAATTGGGGCCTGTAGCCCAAAGCTATATGAACTTCATTTCCAAGCCCTTGTTAAAGAGGCGGGTGTATGTCCTTATTTGATGGAAATGGCCAATTTGAGAGAGCAGTGTGCTTGGCCACATTTAGAACAAAGAGAGCTTGCTACCCAAAAGGCGAAGGCACTGGTTAAAATGGCTCTAGCAAAACTGAGGCTTGATAAGGCAATTAGAAGGCAGGTAGCACTTCCCTTTAAATCTATATTGGTGGTAGGGGGAGGCATAGCAGGACTTGTGGCGGCCTTACAAAGTGCCAAATTGGGTTTTGAAGTTTATCTGGTAGAAAAGGCAGAGCAGCTTGGTGGGATAGTTAACAAAATCCATCTTACTTGGAAAGGAGAAGATGCCCAAGCGTATTTAAAAAATCTTTTAGAAGAGGTGACTAACCATCCTCGAATTCATATATACACCAAGGCTGAAGTCGTAGATTCTTCAGGGCAAATTGGACATTTTAAGACCTCAGTTAAAACTTCCTCAGGAATTAAACACATTGAACACGGAGCGATTATTTTGGCCTCTGGGGCAGAGGGTTATCGGCCCAAGGAGTATCTTTATGGGAAACATTCCCGGGTGTTAACTTCTTTAGAACTTCAACAAAAGATCTTTCAACAGGCTCCTGAGGTAATAAATGCCCAAAAAGTTGTTTTTATCCAATGTGTGGGGTCTCGCAACAATGAACATCCTTATTGCAGCCGCATATGTTGTACCCAAACGATGAAAAATGCCCTCTTACTTAAGGAAAGAAATCCTCAGGCCGATATCTATGTCCTCTATCGGGATATTAGGACTTATGGGTTTAAAGAAGACCTTTATCGGGAGGCTAGGGCGAAGGGTATTGTCTTTGTGCGCTATGACGTGAATGACCTCCCAAGGGTAGAAATGTTAAAAAGGCCTTCAGGAAGGGGGTTTTTACCCAAGTTAAGGGTTGAAGTTAACGATTCCCTTCTAAAGAAAAAATTGATTTTGGATGCCGACATTGTGGCCCTGGCAACAGGCATTGTATCTAGGGAAGACAATCGAAGATTGGCCCAAATCTTTCATGTTCCTATTGATGAACACGGATTCTTTAAAGAAGATGTTAGGGCCTTGAGTGCAGTCAATTCTATGGCCGAGGGCGTTTTTGTCTGTGGACTGGCCCAAGGGCCCAAGTTTATTGATGAAAGTATTGCCCAAGCTATGGCAACGGCTAGTAAGGCAGCCCAGATATTATATGGAGACCAAATTGAGCTTACGCCGTTTGTTTCAGAGGTGATTGATGAAAATTGCGATGGCTGCGGTTATTGTGTGGAGGCTTGTCCCTTTAAGGCACTTCGTTTAGTGGAATATATGAATCAGGGCGAAGTAAAGAAGGTAGCTGAGGTTAATGTGGCTTTATGTCAAGGATGTGGTGTCTGTCAGGCGACCTGTCCCAAAAATGGTATCCAAGTGGCGAATTTTAGACTTGATCAATTTTCAGCCATGATAGAGGCGGCCTTAGAGACAGTTTAAAGGAGGGTTACCTTGAAAGAGATATATCTAAACAAAACAGATCCTAATTTTAAGTTTGAAGTAGCAAATAAATTGGGTGGAGAAAGCTTGAAGGCCTGTTTTGCTTGTGGGGCCTGTACTGGGGCCTGTCCAGTAAAGGGTGTTAATGGTGAATTTGACCCTCGCAAAATTATCAGGATGATTCTATTGGGCCTAAAGGAAGAAGTGCTTTCCTCTAATCTTATTTGGTATTGCCTTCTTTGCAATACCTGTTCCTTTGTTTGTCCTCAGGATGTGAAGTTTAGCGAAGTTATGGGAGTTTTAAGAGAAATGGCGGTTAATGATGGACATGTATCTCCTTCTCTATTGAATACGATGAAGGATGTGGACAAATTTTTTCTTGATTTGCGGCAAAAAGCCTTATTTAAGCTTTTAGAAGGAAAGGATAAACCCATAGAAGTAGATATAAAAGAGTTTGTTAAATCTCTGCTTTAGAGGGAGACAAAGTGCTTTCTGAAAACAAAGAAAACATCATTGGAGCTGTTATGGTGGTGGGGGGAGGTGTGGCTGGGGTTCAAGCCTCCCTTGATTTGGCTGAAATGGGCTATTATGTCTATCTATTAGAAGAGAAGTCTTCTATTGGTGGTGTAATGGCAGAGTTGGATAAGACGTTTCCTACGAATGATTGTTCTCTCTGCATTCTCTCTCCAAAATTGGTAGAAGCAGGAAGACACCCCAATATTAAGATTATCACCCAAGCCAAGATCAAACATATAGAAGGCGAGGCGGGAAATTACAAGGTTACTGTTTTGAAGCGCCCTCGGTATGTAGATGAAACAAAATGCACCGCTTGTGGCATCTGTAGTAGTTATTGTCCAACTCAGATTTGGGATACTTACAATGCCAAGCTTTGCACTACCAAGGCCATTCATATTGATTACCCTCAAGCCGTTCCTACTTCTTATGTGATTGATCCAGATGCATGTCTCTATTTGAATAAACAAGAGTGTCAGATCTGTGTTCCTACCTGTAAGGCCGGGGCAATAGATTTTTCTCAACAACCAGAAGAAAAACAATTGGAAGTGGGTGCGATTATTTTAACCCCTGGATTTAGTCCGGTAGATGTATATAAGCGGAATGATTATGGATATGCAGATTTTCCCAATGTGATTACCAGTGTTGAATTTGAACGAATTATGTGTGCCTCTGGCCCATTTAAGGGTGAAATTTTGCGACCTTCTGATTATACCCATCCTCATCGCATTGCCTTTATCCAATGTATTGGGTCTAGAGAAAGGCAGCACCCTTACTGTTCTGCCGTATGCTGTATGTATGCCATCAAAGAGGCCACGGTGGCCTTAGAACATAGTTCCGACTTGGATATTACCATCTTTTATATGGACATGAGGACCCAAGGTAAGGGGTTTGATGAATTCTTTGAGCGAGCCAAGAATGAATATAAAATTAGATTTGTGCGGTCTCGGATAGGAAAAATAAGAGAGACAGAGAATCACAATTTAATTGTTACCTATGCCTTGGAAGACGGAAGAAGATTGGAAGAAGAATTTGATATGGTAGTGCTTTCTGTGGGAATGGAGCCTCCGAAAAGCGCTGGAGAATTAACCAGAGCCTTACAAATAGGACAGAACAAGTATGGTTTTTGCCTGACGCATGAATTTTCTCCTGTACATACTACAAAAAAAGGTATTTTTGTGGCTGGGGCCTTTCAGGGTCCCAAGGACATTCCTGAGAGTGTAACCCAAGCTAGTGGGGCCGCGGCCTGTGCTTCTAGTCTTTTATTCCCTGCCAGAAATACCCTGATTGCCCACAAGGAGTATCCTCCTGAAAAGGAAATTGGCGACGAGCCTCGGATAGGGGTGTTTGTATGCCATTGTGGTATCAACATTGGTGGGGTTGTAAATGTGCCCGAGGTGCGGAAATATGCCGCCAAGTTAAAGAACGTTGTTTTTGCGGATGAAAACTTTTATAGCTGCTCCCAAGACACTCAGGAGCGCATAAAAGAGATGATCGAAAAGTATGACCTGAATCGGATTGTTGTGGCCGCCTGTACTCCGAGGACTCATGAACCTTTGTTTCAAGAGACCATTAGAGAGGCCGGTTTGAATCGGTGTCTCTTTGAATTTGCCAATATCCGTGACCAATGTTCTTGGGTTCATATGCACGAAAAAGAGGCAGCTACACAAAAGGCCAAGGATTTGGTTCGGATGGCCGTAGCTAAGGCGCGAAAGCTTCAGCCTTTAAAGGAGGAAACAGTAAAGGTTATCCCCAAGGCGTTGATTATAGGTGGTGGTGTAGCCGGGATGACGGCAGCCTTGGAATTGGCCAAACAGGGCTTTAAATGCTATTTGGTGGAAAAGGAGGCTGAACTTGGAGGTAACCTCAGGCATGTATATTATACCCTAGAAGGTAATGACCCTCAGGCCTTTTTAAAAGACTTGATAACTCGGGTTCAAGAACACCCATTGATCGATGTATTTGTGAATGCTGAAATTGAGGAAATTAATGGTTATGTGGGTAATTTTAAGACCAAGGTTGTTTCTAAAAAAGGTGGTCCTCAAGAGTTTGACCATGGCGTAATCATTGTGGCTACAGGGGGGCATCAATATCGGCCTGATGAATATCTTTATGGCAAAGACGAACGGGTTTTGACCCAAATGGAACTGGAAGAAAAGATAGCTACGGGCAAAATTGATAAGGATACATTGAAAAATGTAGTGATGATTCAATGTGTAGGTTCTCGGGAAGGAGAGAGACCCTACTGTAGCAAAATCTGTTGTAGCCATGCCCTTAAGAATGCCTTAAAGATTAAGGAAATCAATCCTCAAGCCAATGTTTATATTCTGTGTCGGGAAGTGAGGGCATATGGATTTAAAGAAGAGTTTTATTCCCAGGCCAGGGATAAGGGCATAATTTTTGTCCGCTATAGCAAGGAAAACAAGCCAAAAGTAGAGAAAGATAATGGAAAATTAAGGGTGAGTGTATTTGATCCCATTTTGCAGAAGGGCCTGGTTATAGAGCCTAGTCTAGTAGCCTTAAGTGTAGCCATTGTTCCTAATGATGTAAGGGAGTTGGCTAAACAACTTAAGACCCCTCTTACGAAAGAGGGATTTTTCCTTGAAGCTCATGTGAAGTTGCGACCCGTAGAGGCAGCCGTAGATGGAATCTTTTATGCAGGCATTGCCCATTTCCCTAAGCCTGTAGATGAAACCATCTCTCAGGCCTTAGCCGCCGCAGCCAAAGCAACCGTAGTAATGGCTAAAGGGGAAGTCAAGGTTGAACCCATTGTTTCTTCAGTAGATGAGCAACGGTGTATTGGTTGTGGAATTTGTGAGAAGTTGTGTCCATATAAGGCGATTAGAATTGTAAAGATGGGGAAAAAGAGAAAGGCAGAGACCATTTCTGCTTCGTGTAAGGGTTGTGGGGTGTGTTCAGCTCATTGTCCTCAACAAGCAATTATTATGGGGCGCTTTACGAATGAACAGATAAGGGCTCAAATAGAGGCCTTTGGTAAGGAGGAATAGAAGTGGCTCAAACAGCTTATGAACCAAAGATTCTGGGATTTCTCTGTAATTGGTGTTGTTATACAGCCGCGGATTCTGCAGGTGTGGCCCGGTATCAATATCCTCCTAACATAAGGGTAATCAGGGTGATGTGCACAGGAAGAATCGACCCTGTTTTTCTCATTGATGGATTCCTAAATGGTGCTGATGGAGTTTTTGTAGGTGGTTGCCATTTAGGGGAATGTCATTACATCTCAGGCAATTATGAGGCCCAATTTGTAGTGGCCTTTGCCCATGAGATATTAAAGGAATTGGGTATCAATCCTGAGAGGCTTCGTCTTGAATGGGCCTCAGCCGCTGAAGGTGCCTATTTTGTAAAAGTAATTACGGAATTTACCCAATGGCTAAAAGATGTTGGGAGGCTTGGTACAAGCGAAAAGATAGCACCTGAGGAGTTAAAGCTCAAATTAAAGGCAGCAGTAATGGCCTTAGAGGGCTCTAAATTGAGGATGAATTTTGCCAAAGAGGCCGTAAAGTTAAAAGAAAAGAGGGAAAGGGGAGAAGCCTTAGAAGTTGCCGTTAGTGAAGGTCTGAAAAATACAATCAAAAAGGAGATTGCCTTTTATCTCTCAAGTTTATACCTTAAACAAGGGCCTCATTCTGTTTCTGATTTGGCTCAGAAACTTAATTTCCCTGAAGCAGAGGTGGAGAAGTTTATTTCTGCCCTCAGCAAAAAGGGATTAATAACACTTCAACAGCAAGAACCAGTTCCTATATATGTGGCCAAAAGTTGAAAAATCTAAATTTATTTTGAAAACAGCATCGTTAGGAACCATTTGCTTAAAATAGGGGTAATAAATTAGTGCAGTTGTAGGTTTTTCTTGAGTTTTTTGCCCTTGACATTCCTTTATTCATGATTAAAATCAGGCAGATTTTTAGAGTGGGGGAAATTATGTTTTTAACTCAGGAAAGCGCTTGCGTTTTGGTAATTGATTTTCAGCCAAGGCTTTTTCAGGTGATGGATCGTAAGGAAGAGTTGTTAAACAATGCGGTGAAATTGCTTAAAGGTTGTCATATTTTAGGTATTCCTATTGTGGCTACAGAGCAGTATCCCAAGGGGCTTGGGTCAACGCTCCCTGAGATTAAGGAATTTTTAAATGAAAAGGATACTTATGCCAAAATGAGTTTTTCGGCCTATCCTGTCATCAAGCAGGCCCTTAGAGAAGTTGACAAAAAGGATGTCATTTTGCTTGGTATAGAGGCCCATATTTGTGTTTATCAAACCTGTCGGGATTTGGTTCAAAGTGGTTATAAGGTTTTTGTCCCCTATGAATGCGTTTCTTCCAGAAATCCGGCTCATGTCCAAAATGCCTTAAGATTAATGGATAAAATGGGGGCATGGATTACAAATGTAGAGGCCGTTTTGTTTGATCTGTTAAAAACTGCTGAGGCTAAAGAATTTAAAGAGATTGCCAAATTGATTAAATAGGAGCCATTTATGAAATTATGTGTGGTTGGACCGGGGTATGTTGGATTGGTTACAGCGGCCTGTTTTGCGGAGATGGGCAATGAAGTCATTTGTATAGGGCGAAAAGAAGACCCTATTGATAATCTCAATCAGGGCATTGTTCACATTTATGAACCCGGTCTTGACGAGCTCGTAAAACGCAACTTAAAGGATGCCCGGCTGCGGTTTAGCGATGACCTTAAGGAAGGTGTAGAAGACAGTCTTGTTATTTTTGTAGCGGTGGGCACGCCCCCAAATGACGATGGCAGTTGTGACTTGAGTGCTGTTTGTGAAGTGGCTCAGAACATTGGCAAATACATGGATGACTACCGAATTGTGGTCATCAAATCTACTGTGCCTGTGGGGACGAATGAGAAGGTAAGAGAAATTATTGCTTCAGAGCTTAAAAAAAGGGGAGAAAACCTTGAATTTGACGTCGTTTCCAATCCAGAATTTTTAAAGGAAGGGGATGCGGTTAACGATTTTATGAAACCGGACCGGATTATTATTGGCACCGACAATGTGCGTACGGCCGCCTTAATGCGGGAATTATATGCCCCATTTGCTCGTACCCGAGACAAACTCATGGTCATGGACCCTAGGAGCGCTGAAATGACCAAATACGCGGCTAACTGCATGTTAGCTACCAAGATTTCCTTTATCAACGAAATTGCCAATATTTGCGAAAAGGTTGGGGCCGATGTAATGCAGGTGCGGAAAGGGATTGGTTCTGACCACCGAATTGGTTATCACTTCATTTATCCAGGAGTGGGATTTGGAGGTTCATGTTTTCCCAAAGACATTAGTGCCCTTATTCATCTGGCGAGCCAAAATGGCTGGAAACCTCTGCTTTTAGAGGCCGTTAAGGCCGTAAATGAACATCAAAAAGGACTTTTGGCTCAGAAGATTATCAATTACTTTTCCAATAAGGGCGGGGTTAAAGATAAGATTGTTGCTGTTTGGGGGCTTTCTTTTAAGCCCAATACCAATGATATGAGGGATGCCCCTTCTATTGAAGTTATCTCACGCTTGCTTTTAGAAGGAGCAAAGGTGGTGGCCTTTGACCCGGTAGCGGTACCTGAGGCCCAAAAGATATTTGGAGATAAGGTGCTTTATGTAGAAAATGCCTATGATGCCCTTAAGGGAGCACATGCCTTGGCCTTAATAACTGAATGGAATCAATTTAGGCATCCTGATTTTGATAAAATAAAGGAACTTATGGCCGAGTGGGTCATTTTTGATGGCCGCAATCTGTATGATAAGGAATTTTTGAAAAAAAAGGGTTTTACCTACTTTGGAATAGGAAGATAACTTGATGCCCAAGCGGATTCAAACTATAAGAGGTTTTCGGGATATTCTGCCTCAAGAGGCCCAAAAATGGTGGTACGTAGAGCGTACGGCTCGAGATGTCTTTTCTCTCTTTGGTTTTAGAGAAGTAAAACTGCCCATTTTGGAACAAACTGCCCTTTTTGCCCGCAGCATTGGCGAGACCACCGATATTGTAGAGAAGGAAATGTATAGTTTTCAGGACAAAGGTGGGGATAATGTGAGCCTTCGTCCTGAGGCCACGGCTTCAATCGTGCGAATGTTTATTCAACACAGCCTTTATCAGCAACCCCTAGCGGCCAAACTTTTTACCATTGGCCCAATGTTTCGACGAGAACGGCCCCAAAAGGGGCGTTATCGCCAGTTTTATCAAATAGATGCTGAAATGTTTGGTTTTGAAAGGCCCTTGGCCGATGCCGAAATGATATTTATGCTTACGACAATTTTAAATCAGCTTAAGGTAGCCGAATATGACCTGCACCTTAACTCACTAGGGTGTCCCCAATGCCGACAGGCGTTTAAGGAGGCCTTAAAGAGATTTTTAGAAGATAAACATCAAAAACTCTGTCCTGATTGCCAGAGAAGGCGGCTTTTAAATCCGTTACGGGTGTTTGATTGCAAAAGTGAGGGTTGTAAAGAGGTGCTCAAAGAGGCCCCTTTAATTACCCAATATCTTTGTCAAGATTGTAAGACACACTTTGAATCTTTAAAAGGCTATCTTGAGGCCTTTGGCATTGCCTATTTGCTTGACCCCTATTTGGTGAGGGGGCTTGATTATTATACCCGCACTATCTTTGAGGTAACCATCCCAGGGATTGGGGCTCAGAGTGCCGTGGCAGGTGGGGGGCGTTATGACAATCTGATAGAGGTGCTTGGTGGCCGTTCAACCCCAGCCATTGGATTTGCCATTGGCATGGACCGGCTTTTGCCCTGCGTGCCTGACCCTGATAAAGAAGCCAGACCTATTTTTTTGGCTCTTTTAGGAGAAGAGGCTGTAAAAATTGGACTTAAGTGGGTGCAGTTTTTAAGGAAGGTGGGAATTTGGACCGAGATTGATTACCGCCTAGGAAGCCTTAAGTCTCAACTCAACCGAGCCAATCACCTTAAGGCAAAGTTTTGTCTCATTATTGGTGAGGATGAGATTAAAAAGGGCAAGGCCATTTTGAGGGATATGGATACCAAAGAACAACTGAATGTAGCCCTTGAACCTAATTCAGAGATCATTGAAAAACTAAAGGGAGGAAAGAATTGAGTTTGACATTAGATATTCTAGGGAGTTTAAAACGCACCCATTATTGTGCTACCGTAACTGAAGCAGAAATGGGCAAAGAGGTGGTGCTGATGGGCTGGGTGGGGCGCCGCCGAGACCATGGGGGGGTTATCTTTGTAGATTTAAGGGACCGTACGGGTGTTGTCCAGGTGGTCTTTGACCCCAAAATTAGCGAGGAATGCCACGCCAGGGCCGATCATCTCCGAGCTGAATGGGTGATTGCAGTCAAGGGTAAGGTCAGGCCTAGGCCTAAGGGCATGGAGAATCCAAAGTTAAAGACTGGTTATATTGAAGTGGCCGTAACTGAACTTAAGGTTTTAAACAAGTCCTTATCTTTGCCCTTTCAGATTGAGGATTATGTAGATGTAGGTGAGGCTACGAGATTAAAATATCGGTATCTGGACCTAAGGCGGCCATCTGTGGCCAAAAATTTCATTCTGCGGCATCAGGCGGCTCAGGCCGTAAGGCAATTTTTATCCCAAAATGGTTTTTTGGAAATAGAAACGCCTTTTTTGACCAAAAGCACGCCTGAAGGGGCTAGAGATTTCTTAGTTCCTAGCCGTTTGCATCCAGGAAAATTCTATGCCTTGCCCCAATCCCCCCAATTATTTAAACAGCTTTTAATGATTAGTGGCTTTGACCGATATTTCCAAATTGTTAAATGCTTTCGAGATGAGGACTTAAGGGCCGATAGACAGCCTGAATTTACCCAGATAGATATGGAGATGTCCTTTGTGACCGAAGAAGATGTTATGGCCATTTCTGAAGCCCTGGTCCAAGAGTTATGTCAAAGGGTTTTTGGCTATCGAGTTGATATTCCCTTTCGCCGTTTAAGCTATGACGAGGCCATGGCCCGCTATGGGACTGACAGGCCTGACTTGCGCTTTGGTCTGGAATTAAAAGATGTCACAGAAATTGTGAAGGAATCAAATTTTAAGGTCTTTGCTAGTGTGGCTCAAAAGGGTGGCTTAGTAAAGGCCCTTAATGCCAAAGGAGGAGCAGGGCTTTCCCGTAAGGAGATTGATGATTTGACCAAGTTTGTGGGCGAATTTGGGGCCAAAGGACTGGCCTGGATTAAGGTCCGGGGTAGTGATTGGCAATCGCCGATTGTAAAGTTTTTTACTGAAGGGGAAAAAACGGCCTTGGCTGAGCGGTTGCAAATGGAAGATGGCGACATTGTCTTTTTTGTGGCCGATGAACCTGAAATAGTTCATGAAGCCCTGGCCAATTTAAGGGTAGAATTGGGTAAGAAGCTCAGTTTAATAAAAGACAAACTCTGTTTTTGCTGGGTAACCGATTTTCCTATGTTTGAGTATGACCCCGATGAAGCTCGTTGGGAAACTGTCCATCATCCCTTTACTATGCCCAAGGAAGAAGACTTGAAGTATTTACCTGATGCCCCAGAGAAGGTGAAATCTCATTCTTATGATATTGTATTGAATGGTGTGGAAATTGGCGGTGGTAGTATTCGTATCCATCGGACTGATATTCAACAGCTTGTCTTTGAAGTGATTAAATTGCCTCAAGAAGAGGCGAGGGAGAAATTTGGTTTCCTTTTAGAGGCCCTTAACTATGGGGCCCCTCCTCATGGCGGTATTGCCTTTGGCTTTGACAGGCTGATTATGCTGCTGTGTGGCTGTGAGAGTATTAGGGGGGTGATTGCCTTTCCCAAGACCCAAAAAGGGACTTGTTTACTAACCGACGCCCCTTCAGAGGTTAAAAAAGGGCAACTTGAGGAGCTTAGTC
The DNA here is from genome assembly GCA_027038965.1 of Candidatus Desulfofervidaceae bacterium. Taxonomy (GTDB): domain Bacteria; phylum Desulfobacterota; class Desulfofervidia; order Desulfofervidales; family Desulfofervidaceae; genus JAGHCL01. Next base: position 173,337 of record JALWFG010000016.1, read on the forward strand.
TGAGGATAAAAATTTAGTCAAGAATTGGGTTTTAGGTGGTTTAACTATCAACTAAGTTACATCCAGACGGTCAAAATACAAATTTAAAGGGAGGTTCCATTCTTCCCGCAAGGCCTTGATAAGGGCCTTAACATCCTCTTCATTTCCTGGCGGCACCATAAGCTCCACAATGGCCTGAAAACGGTCCACGGTCCGAAATTGGGCTAGGCCGTCATATGACCCAACAATCCATTGAAAGAGGGCAATTTTATTTCTAGGCAATTTTACATACCAGAAATGGCTTCGCATGTTCCCCCAAAATAACCCCCTTCTTTTAGTTAAAGAAGGGGGTAAAGGAAGATGATGTGGATATGATTTGCTTACCATTTTAAGATACCATAAGGGATTTATTTTGTCAAACAGTATTTTTAGGTTATTTTTTGTTATTTTAAGTATTTTTAATCCCAGCCCAACCGGTGTAAATATTCATTTTATGACTTCTTATAAAGCCTATTAGTCCAATGTTGTATTGAAGAGCCAGTTTGACGGCCTCTTCTGTAACGGCAGATTTAGAGGCAATAGTTGGAATGCCTGCAAAGATTGCCTTTTTTATAATACTACTAGAAATGCGACAAGAGGTAAGGAGGATTTTATCTTCTAGGGATATGTTTTTCAAAATAGCCGTTCCAATAACCTTGTCAATGGCGTTATGTCGGCCAATGTCCTCGGCAAAACAGAAAATGTCTCTTTCTGTAGCCACGGCAGCGGCATGGAAACAACCCGTTTGTTTAAAGAATAAAGACCTCTGCCCAAATTTTTCCATAAGGTTCCATAATGATGGCCAGGAGGCCATTTTTAAAGGACGGACAGGGGCCAGAGACCTCTTTTTATGGGTTTTCAAATTAACCGTGCAACTTGAGGGCTTAAATTCTAAACATTTTATCTCATCCAGCCTTTCTATAAATCCTTCATCCAAAAGAAAGCCTGTGACTAATTCCTTTAATTGCTTAGGAGAACAGTCAAATTTAAAGACAGACCTTGCATTAACAAAAAGCTCAAACTGATATTCTACCGCCACTATATCTGTTTCTGTCAAAGCACCCTGTGGGGAGAGCCGAATGACTGCCCTTTTTGTAATTATTTTATCTTTGTCTGGCATTGGTTACAAAAGTAAATACCTTTTTTATCCGTATCCCAAATACTGTTTGAAAAATGCATTACACAATGAGAGTTGGGACAATGGTTAAGACCATAAAGGTGTCCCAACTCATGTACAGCCTCTTTTAGAGCTCGAATTAGAAATACCTTTTCATCTTCCTTTTGACCATAGAAGGAGGGATGCAAACGGGCGAGACTAATTACTGCTACCCCCTTTCCCAACGCCGCTTGGCCAAAGATGAAATTGAGGCCAGGGACATATAAATCTACCTTTATGATACCTAGGGTAAATGTTTGAGGATGCCCCTTGAGGCGTAAGGAGTCCAAAAATGGATAGGAAAGATATTGCTTTCTTTGAACATTAAAAGCTGAAGGAGGTAGAGGCAAGGCATTGGCTATGGACACAGGCCGATTAAAGATTTGTTCTAGATTTTTTTTTAAAAAATCTAGAACATTACTCCTTATTTCTTCAAAGGGCACTAAGACGATTTCTTTAGGCATCTTTAAACAGACTCTTGCCTGTCATTTCTTTAGGAATGGGTACTTGTAGAGCCGTAAGTATTGTAGGGGCTACATCACCCAAAATGCCCGGCCTTAATTTGGCCTTTGCCCCATTCCTCACATAAATAAAGGGGACTGGATTCAGGGTATGAGCGGTATGAGGTTCCCCTGTTTCATAATCTATCATTTGCTCGGCATTCCCATGGTCAGCGGTTACAAAGCCTATCCCACCCAAGGTCCTTATTGCGGTGATAATTTTACCAAGACATGCATCTACCGTTTCACAGGCCTTAATGGCGGCCTCAAGGACCCCTGTATGACCTACCATATCCCCATTGGCAAAATTGAGTACAATAAAGCGGTACTTACCTGTTTTAAGCCTTTTGAGAAGCTCTTCAGTAATCTTAGGGGCGCTCATTTCTGGCTTTAAATCATACGTTGGCACTTCCCTAGGAGAAGGCACCAAACACCGATCTTCTAAAGGAAAAGGGTCCTCTTTACCACCATTGAAGAAATAGGTAACATGAGCATATTTTTCGGTTTCGGCAATCCGCAGTTGAGGCCAACCTAGATTGCTGATGACCTCTCCCAGAATATTTTTTAAATTTTCAGGGGGAAAGGCTACGGGGAGGTTGAAGTTCCTGTCATATTCGGTCATGCATACGAAATAGCCCAGCCTTGGCCAGATGGACCGTTCAAAAAACGAAAAATCCCTTTGAGTCAGCGCCCTTGTAATTTGTCTTACTCGGTCAGCTCGGAAGTTAAAGACAATAACCACATCTTTGTTTTTAATATTGCCTTCTTTTGCAATGACCGTAGGTTTGATAAATTCATCGGTTTCACCCCTTTCATAAGCCTTTTTTACGGCCTCTATGGCAGATGTGGCTTGAAATCCTTTACCCAGCACCATGGCATCGTAGGCCAATTTGGTCCTTTCCCATCTGGTATCCCTGTCCATGGCATAGTAACGTCCTGAAATGGTAGCAAACTGGCCTATCCCAATTTGCCCAAAATAATTTTCTACTTCCTGAATATATTTCAAGGCACTTTTAGGCGGAGTATCCCGCCCATCGGTAAATCCATGAATGAAAACATTTTTTAACCCATGCTTTTTAGCCATTTGAAGCAAGCCGTAAATGTGGTCCATAGAGCTGTGAACGCGTCCGTTAGAAATGAGTCCAAGCAGGTGTAACCTAGAATTTTGGGCTTGGTGCATGGCTTTAAGTAAGACAGGGTTTTCAAAAAAGCTTCCTTCTTTAATGGCCTTACTGATACGGGTAACGTCCTGATAAACAATACGGCCTGCCCCCAGATTTAAATGTCCTACCTCTGAGTTACCCATAACTCCCTCAGGTAGTCCCACGGCCTCTCCATGGGCCCGAAGCGTCGTCCATGGATAGTGGGTCATGAGATAATCCATTACAGGAGTGTTGGCTAAGGCAACGGCGTTTCCTTCCTTTCTAGGATTTAAACCCCAACCATCAAGAATGATCAAAATCGCTGGTCCCAAAGCTATTCCCTCCTTTCTGAAACCCGGTCTTAAAGATACCACAGCCACTCCAAGAGGACAAGAAAAATGTTGATAGGTAAGAAACGTTAACTATAAGCTTGATTTTATGTTTCATCAAGCAGGGTTTCGAGGTTCAGAACTGCAATAAGTTTTAAGTGTTAAATGAAAAGGCCTTTCCTGCTCACCCACTTGGGCTATTCAACCAATTAAATTTCTTAGACCATTCTATTTTTCAATGAATTTGGTACACTCTGAAGGGATTTCATGAACAAACGAGGAAATATTATAGCCCTGTGAATGGCGGGACTCGGCATGAGTGATAAAAAGAAACCTCTTTGCCCTGGTCATGGCTACGTAAAAAAGCCGCCTTTCTTCCTCAAATTCAGAGCTATTTTCAAGAGCATGGCGGGAGGGAAAGATCCCTTGGTCTGCTCCCAACAAAAAGACGGTCTCCCATTCCAGGCCCTTTGCCTTATGGATGGTCAGCAACTGCACGGCATTTTTTTCGTTTATCCCTGTAGTTTTATCTGCCAAAAGGGCGATTTCATCTAAAAACTCATCCATAGTGCTGTAGGCATTGGCAAAGGCCATAAATTCATGTATGTTGCGTAGTCTCTCTTGAAGTTGTTTAGGATCTTCCGAAATTTTCTTTAGGAATTCATTCCAGATGCCTTCATATGTAGAAAGAAGCGAGTGAATACTGTCTTGAGGAATGGGGTGTGCTTTTATCTTTTTCATGCCTTGAAGGAGGACTTCAAGGGTTGTCTTTTGCTGCCTAGTGAGGAGGGTTGTTCCTTTTTTAGGGAAGGAAATCAATTCTTCCAATGTTCCCAAAATGTCTTTTCCTTCCTCCAAAAAAGGCCTTATTTTTTCTAATCCCTTTTTGCCAAAACCCTTAAAAAATCGTTCGCTTAAGAGCTGAATTAAGGCCAAGCGGTCGTTTTGGAAGGTAGAACGCAAAAACAAGATAATAATTTTAACTTCCTGCCTTCTAAAGAAAAAGGTGTCGCCTACAACTATTACTGGGATACCTGCCTTGAGAAGTTCATGTTGAAGGGTATAAGAGATATAAGCGCTTCTGTAAAGAACGGCGATATCCTTGTATTTTAACCCCTTTGATGATAACTCTTTAACTTTTTGAGAGATGAATTCTGCCTCTTCATATTCGTGGTCAAAGGTTACTATAATAATTGGCTGTCTAATTTGATTGTAGGCATAGAGGCCCTTGTGGACTTGATGGGGATTGTTTTGAATAAGCCTGCTTGAGGCCTCCACAATGGTTTGGGTAGATCTGAAATTGCAACCAAGGACAATTATCCTAGCCTTGTAATTTTGCTTAAAATTTAAAAAGTTTTTAATTTCTGCCCCTCTAAAGCCATAAATGCTCTGATAATCATCCCCTACAACGGTAATATTTCTCCCCGTGCTTAATAGCCTTAAAATCCTTTCCTGAGCTGGATTTATATCCTGATATTCATCTACCAAGATGTATTGAAAATAACCTTGAAGCCTTTCTTTGATCTGTTTTCTATTTTCCAACAGTTCTATAACTTTTATGAGAAGATCGTCAAAGTCAAGATAACCATATTGTGTTTTTATCTTTTCGTATTGAGAAAAAAGCCTTTCTGGGGTTATAGTCGTAAAGCGAAAATTTGGAATATGAAAATTGAGCTCTTGTTTGTTTATGAAGGATTGGAAATATTTATTTTTGAGGTTGGATATGAACATCTTGGCTTGCCTTCTGGATTTGGCTTGGTTAAACTCTGATGAAATTTCTTTTAAGATTAAATCTTGCTCATTTTCAGTAGCAATTTGAAAACGGGAATTAAGTCCTATTTGCGATCCATAGCTTCTAAGGATACGCACGCCTGCCGAGTGGAATGTCCTTATCCAACTAGGAGTAAGACCAATTAAGTCCTTAACCCGCTCCTGCATCTCTCGAGCGGCCTTGTTTGTAAAAGTGACGGCCAAGATGCGATCTGCTGACATGCCGCAGCTAATCAAATAGGCAATCTTGAAGGTGATTACCCTTGTCTTGCCCGAGCCTGCCCCGGCAGCAATCAAAAGAGGGCCTTGAGTATAAGTAATGGCTTCAAACTGTTCTTTAGTGGTATTTTCTTTTAACCATAACAAAAAATCTGAGTTATAGGTATTTTTTAGCAACAATAACTTCCTCTGCCTCCAAATTTGGTTATTTCTTTGAAAGATTTTGCCTTTCTTGGCAAGATATTCCCCAAGCCCTGTTGTGTAAGCACACAGTAGCATAAGATTATTTGGTGTCAATGCGGGAGCAGAACAATCTATTTAAGCCGTTATTTTTATTGACAAAATCCTTTTAACCAGGTAGCCTTTTGTTAAATAGATTTTTAAGGAGCCATGATGGGAAATTTAAATAAACGAGTTTTAAAAAACAGACTTGCTTGGATTAAAAAATGGTTGCAGGAACTAGAAGGGCTTCCCTTAGACAATAAGGATGTTTTTATGGCCAATAAGCGTTTTGTCCAGATGGCAGATTTGGCATTAAGGCGGTCTGCTGAGGCCTTGGTAGAATTGGGGGCCTATATTTTAAAGGAAGCTTTTGATACTCCAGTTACCAAATTTCAAGAAATACCCAAGGCACTGGTATTGAGAAAAGTCATGCTTGAACCCGAGGCCCAGCTTTTAGAAAAGGTCATTCAGTATTGTGAGCAAATAGAGCAGGGAGTGCTTCCTTCACCCGAAGAGGTTTATCAAACTTGCAAAGATAAACTGGTTTATTTTTCAAACCTTTATTTGGCCTATGAGCAGTGGGCAAATTCCTTTTTGGCAGAGGAATAACCGTTTTTTAGGGTCGTATAACCTAATAGGGGTTCATTCTTCTAAATATCTTTTAATACACATTTGTGGCATTGGGGCTTGGGGCGACAATAATTTTTCCCCAAGGCTACAATTAAGGCATGGTATTCATTAAAGAGGGATATGTCTTCGGGCAGATGTTCCATAAAAAAGAGCCTTATTTGTTCATAATCGTCTTCTTCAGAGATGAGGCCATGTCTTGTAAAAATGCGTTTTGTATAGGTATCTACCACAAAAGTGGGTTTATTGCCTGCATAAAGGAGGATGCTATCTGCCGTTTCAGGCCCAATTCCTGGCACTCCAAGTAGCTTTTGACGTAAAGCTTCCGTCTCTTCCTCAAACATCCTTTCTAAAGAACCGTTATATTTTTCACACAAAAAGGCCAAAAAATTTTTAAGTCTTTTCGCCTTAAGATTAAAAAAACCCGCTGGCCGAATCAGTTCTGCCAGAGCGGATAAAGGCAAACTATACAATTGCCAAGGATCTAGTAAATTGGCCTTTTTAAGATTGGCTATGGCCTTTTCTACGTTTTTCCAGGCGGTATTTTGAGTCAAAATGGCACCTACCGCGATTTCAAACGGTGTTTCCCCAGGCCACCAGTGCTGGGGGCCAAAGTGGTTATATAGCAACTCATAAATCTCAAACAGCTTTTGACCTATAGGAGTGATTATTTGTTTTCTTAAAGCTTCCATTGTTTTAAGATAATCCAGAACTACTTTGAACGTTTAATTTAAGGCTATCTTTTATTCCTTTATCTTCTCTAGTATTCTTTCAAATCTTTTAGTGACTTTTTCCTTGCCCAAAACGGTCATTACTTCAAAAAGCCCTGGGCTTACTGTTCGACCAGTTAAAGTAACTCTAATGGCCTGAGCAAAATTTCTCGGTTTTAAAGCATATTTTTCTACAATCCTTTTAAAGGCTTGCTCCAATTGGGCTTCATCAAGGGCAGACATGCCTTTAATGGTATGCAACATTTCTTTTAAGGCCGGTTTTATCTGAGGGACCAAAAACTTCTGAACGGCCTTGGAATCATATATTGGTTCTTCAAGAAAGTAAAAATCGGCCATTTCAGCCATTTCTAGGAGGGTCTTGGCCCTTGTTTTTAAGGTTTGAATCACCTTAATGATGTAATCGGTGGAAGTAGAAGGGTAACCCTTTCTTTCCAAAAATGGTTTGAGTAACTCGGCTAGTTTTTCATTAGGTGTTTGTTTAATGTAATGGGCATTTAACCAAAGTAATTTTTCTTGGTTAAAAACCGCGGCTGATTTCCCAATCCGACTAATGTCAAATTTCTCAATTAGCTCTTGAAGACTAAAGATTTCTTGATCTCCGTAAGACCAGCCCAATCTGGCTAGAAAGTTTATCAGGGCTTCTGGTAAAAAACCCATTTCCCTGTACTCAAGTACCGAAGCCGCCCCATGCCGTTTACTTAGTTTGGTTTTATCCGGTCCTAAAATCATGGGAACGTGAGCAAATGCTGGGGGGGCATAACCCAAAGCCTCATAAAGTTGAATCTGTTTGGGGGTATTGTTGATATGGTCATCACCTCTAATTACATGGGTTATTCCCATGGTGGCATCGTCTACCACTACCACAAAGTTGTATGTAGGAGTGCCATCGCTCCGCTGAATAATCCAGTCATCCAGTTCAGAGTTGTTGAAGATTATCGGTCCATGAATCAGGTCATTAACCGCTGTTTCCCCTACCAAATTGCTTTTGAAACGGATTACTGCTCCAGGTTTAGGGGGTAAGTTTCTGTTGCGGCAGGTGCCATCATAACGAGGCTTTTGGCCCTTAGCCATTGCCTCTTTTCTCTTTTTTTCTAGTTCTTCTGGAGTGCAATAACAATAATAGGCTTTGCCTTCGGCAAGAAGCCTTTCAATATGCCTTTTGTAAATCTCCATTCTCTGAGATTGATAATAGGGCCCTTCGTCCCAATGAAGTCCAAGCCATTTAAGTCCTTCAATGATACCTTCTACATATTCTTGCTTTGAGCGTAGCCGATCAGTATCTTCAATTCTTAAGATGAACTTGCCATGATAATGTCTAGCAAAAAGCCAATTAAAAAGGGCGGTTCTGGCCCCTCCGACATGCAAGTGTCCTGTTGGACTTGGCGGGAAGCGAGTAATTACTTTCATAAGTGATGTAACTCCTTTCAATCACTAAGGGCTTCTTTAACAGATTTTTTTAGCTCTTCTATTTTTATAGGTTTTGGGAAAAAGTCAAACACACGTTCTCTTAAGGCCTCAATGGCGGTGTCCAAAGTAGCATAGGCCGTAATCATGATAACTTTTGTTCCTGGGTAAAGGTGGTTGACTCTCCTTAATATTTCCATTCCATCTATGTCTTCCATCTTCAAATCCGTGATTACCAGATCAAACTTTTTCTCTTTTATCCTTTCTAAAGCCTTTTTGCTGTCTGTAAACGTTTCTACATCATAACCCTCTTTACTTAAAACCATTTTGGTCATTTTACAAACAACTTCTTCATCATCTATTACAATAATACTTTTAGCCATTTGCCCCCTCCTTATTTTCCTGATAAGCAGGTAACTCTATCGTAAAAGTTGTTCCTTTTCCCACTTCGGTTTCTACAGATATCTTTCCATTGTGCTGTTTTATGATACCATAACTGACAGATAATCCCAAACCCGTCCCTTTAGTGCCTTTGGTGGTAAAGAAAGGATCAAAGATGTGAGGCAGAATCTCAGGTTTAATACCGCTACCTGTATCTTTTACTCTTATGACTACCTTATCTTTTAACTCTGGGCTGTAAACATCAACAAAAAGGTCTCCTCCACCAGACATGGCATGAATGGCATTGGTAAAAAGGTTAATCAACACCTGCTGAATTTGATTCTCATCGACGTATATTGAAGGCAACTTTGGTGCAAATGTTTTATGAAGCCTTATTTTAGATACTCGCAATTGATTTTCTACCAAAGAAATGCTTTTTTCTACAATTTCTTTCGGATTACACACCTTGAATTCTGGTTTTTTCTGACGGGCAAAATCCAGCAGATTACGGACAATCTTTCTAATTCTCTCTGTTTGGATTTGGATATCTTTCATAAACTGTTTTTTTTCCTCGTCGCTCAAACTGTCAAAATAAGAGAGGTATCCTTCTGCCAACATAGAGATATTGTTCAATGGGTTTCCTAATTCATGGGCTACACCTGAGATAAGAACTCCTAAGGAAGCTAACTTTTTTGCTTGGAGGAGCTGTTCTTCCCGTTTTTCTAATTCTTGGGCCATTTTTGCAATGGCATTGATGACAAGCCCGATTTCATCTTCAGGCTCTGATTCTTGGACAGCCACCTCGTGAAACTGCCCTTTAGCAACTGTATGAGTTAAGGATTCCATTTTTGCCAATTTTTTGGCAAGCAAGGTGGAAAAATAGTGCCATCTAAATAATTGTGAAAAAAAGATTCCCAAAATGGACAAAATTAACATAACTGTGCTTTGGTGGATAATTTCATTTATCTTACGGTGTTCGCTTTTAATCAAGTGTGTAGAAAGCTGAGTCAAATTATGTCCCAGATCCCTTAGATAAGATGCAAATTCAGGACTGGCTGCGGGTTTTTTGATGTTTTGGATAGTAGCAAGGTATTTATCCAGCGTTTGAATAAGAGAATTATATGTATCTTTACCCAAAACAGAAGTGAGTTTCTCTTGAGAGCGCTTTAAGGTTCGGTAAGCAATGCTTCCTTTATGGTAGGCTTCTGTTAAGGCATCTGGGTCATGATATAAAAAATAATTCTTTTCTGCCTTTCTCATTTCTAAAAAAGAAATGTTGATGTCATCAAATTCCTCAATAAAGCGAAGCTTAGACAAGACGGTTTTGAATGTCAAAAATATAAAGACTGAAATGGCAGCGATAAGGGTTGCTTCTATAAATATAGCAACATTAATCTTTTGTCTAATGGAGAGTTTTCTTCTATTCATTATTTTGTTTTTTGCCTTTTTTGAAGGAACCAAACCTCAAAAGTTGTTTAATTTCATTTTCTCTTTTGTCTAAGGCCTCATAGGTCAAATCTGCCTCCAGTTGTCTCAAAATTTTTCTCTCATGAAAAAGGGTATCTTTAAACATATGGGCAGCTACCCCTATTACAGAGGCTCCAAGGAGAATAATTCCAAAATCTAAAATAGTCCACCATCCCCAACCAAAATAGCGGATAAAGCCGCATCCTAAGGCAATAAACCCTACACCAGTTCTTAAATAAGAAAGCTCTGTCCGAATTTTGGCCATAATGGTGCGGTATTGAGCAAAATTGGTTCGTTTGCGTGCCAAGTCCGTTCTTCCACCCGCCAAACGGGTCCTAATTTCAGCAAGCTTGGTGCGCATTTCAGCCCATTCAGTTCGCTTGTTGGCCAAGTCTGTCCGTTCTTTGGCAAGATCAGTTCGTTGGCTAGATAGCTCTGTTCTTTTATTGGCCAAATTGGTTCTTTGATTAGCCAGTTCAGTTCGTTTGTTAGCCAGCTCAGTTCGTTTATTTGCTAGCTCTGTTCTCTTATTGGCCAGCTCAGTTCGTTTATTGGCCAATTCCGTTCTCTTATTAGCCAGTTCGGTTCTGCCCTTGGCCAACTTTGTCCGGTCTTCGGCTAATTTGGTTCGATATTGAGCCAGCTTGGTCCGATCTTCAGCCAGGGCCTTTCTTTTTTCGGCCCACTCTTCCATTATCTTGATAAATTCTTCATGAAAAATTTCTGAGGCTTTCTTTTCTTCGTGGTTATCATTGTTCATGACCATTCTCCCTTTTTATCTTGCTAACAATTTAAAAGAAAGCGTTAACTTAAAACGGAGCCATTATACCTTTTTTTGCTGAAAAATCAAGGTTTTTATGTTATTTTCTAAAAAAATGAGAAAAATCTTTTCAAATTGCTTACAGGTTTATTCTACTTTGTTTTGTTTTAGCAAAAAGGAATTGATGCCTTAACAAGGCAAGGCCTGTGGGTGAGTAGCCCAATAGCCAAATTTATGCTTCGACTGAAGCAGTAATATTTTTAAGCCTAATCGCAGATTTAGGGTCTTGACATAATGAAACTGATCATTTAAGTCTTGATTTGTTTTATCAACTTTAAAAGGGTAAAAAAGATGAAAAGGAAAGTTGTTTCGCCTTTGGCCCGGGCCTGGGGGATTTTAGTCTTTATTGCTGGATTTATTAATCAGGTCTTGATTTATTTTCAAAGGGCTAGATTTACTTCTTTAATCTTTTTCATTACAACAGCCGTAGGTTTTGGGTATACGCTTATTAAACTAACCGGATGGTTTAAGGGTGAAGAGAGACTAGAGGAAAAACAGATTCTGGCGGTATGGTTGTTGGTTTTGTTGAGTGCACCTCTTTGGATTGGTTTGTTTGGTTTATATCAAACTGTCCAAATAGTTCGAGCTTGGATGTTTTTTATAGCCTTAGGGTTGTGTCTCTCAAGCATTGTGCGTCAAATAAAATTGGATTTCTTATGGGCAATTTTACCATCTACTGGCATTTTTTTATCATTTATTTTCCCTGCATATAATTTTGCAATTATGGGTATTTCTATTGGATGGGCTTTGATATTTTATTCGTTTTGCTTTTAGAGGGAAAACAATGGTCTTTGATTTTTTATCTACCTCTCCTTATCCATTTGAAGTGAAGTAGTTCTCAAGTTCCGCAATTTTCTTGTTAAATTGGTTTTGGATTAGGGGTTTTAAAGGTCTTGCTAAAGTGTCAAAAACAGGTAAGAATACCTTATGCTCTGCCCTACAAATAAGACCGTTGAGTTTAAAGTAGAAATGTAACTTATGGATCTTAGGACTAAATCCATGGTGAAACGGATCAAAGTGTTACCTCCTAACCTAGCCAATATCATTGCCGCTGGTGAGGTAATAGAACGTCCAGCGGCCGTTGTGAAAGAATTGCTTGAAAACGCCCTTGATGCTCAAGCAACGCATATTGAAATTAAGATTGCCAAGGGTGGCAAACGCCTCATAAGGGTAATAGATGATGGTGTAGGCATTTGGCCAGAAGACCTTCCTTTGGCCATTCAGCGGCACAGCACTAGTAAAATTGAAAAGGTGGAGGACTTGTCTGCCATAAATACTTTGGGGTTTCGGGGCGAGGCCCTGGCGAGCATGGCGGCGGTTTCTAGGATGAAAATTGCCAGTCGGGTCGCAGACAAAGAATGGGGATATGAAATTATTGTAGAAGGTGGGAAAATTAAGTCAAAGCAGGAAATAGGGATGCCAGTAGGCACAATCATAGAGGTAAGGGATTTATTTTTCAATACCCCGGCCAGAGGTAAATTTTTAAAAAGAGATACCACAGAGATGGCCCATATTTATGAAACAGTTATAAGAATAAGCCTTTGCTATCCTCATAAAAGCTTTATGTTAGAGACGGAAAAACGCAATTTGTTAAGGCTTTCTAAAGCCCGGGATTTAAGAGAACGGGTTGGCCAGATTTATAACCTAGAATTGGCAAAATCGCTTAAGAAAGTGTCTTTAAAAAAGGACAATATTGTCCTTAAAGGATTTATGGCTCCTGTTCATTACAGCCGCCCTTCAACCAGAGAGATGTTCTTTTATGTTAACGGCAGGTGGGTAAGGAGTAGTTTTCTAAATCAAGCTGTATATAAGGCCTTGACAGACCTTTGGCCTAAGGGCCGCTATCCCTTTTTGGTGTTTTTTATTACGCTTCCACCTTCGGAGGTAGATGTTAATGTCCATCCTACCAAGCAAGAAGTAAAGTTTAAAAACCACTTCCTAATTCAATCAATGATAGAGGAGGGTATAAAGCAAGGATTAGAGCAAAAATTGGCTGATATGATTTTAGAGCCTGGATTAGAGACCAAACCAAGCGACGCACCTTTAGAAGAAGATGTCCCTTTGGAATTACCTCTCCCACTGCCAAAAAAGAATGAGCAGTTTCCATCCTTTGGAGATAAGGGTTTATGCCTTTCTACTAAACCATCCTTTAGGGTAGAAGATTCTTTGGTTCCTTATAGGCTTAAGAAAAAAAGGCCTTGGCGCATTCTAGGCCAGTTGTGGCAGACTTACATTGTCTGTGAAGCAGAAACGGCGATGATTCTTATAGACCAACACGCCGCTCATGAGCGGTTAAATTATGAGAGGCTAAAGCAGATTTATAATAAGGGATGTGATAAAGGGCAGGAGCTTTTGACCCCTATTGTATTAGAGCTTAATGTGGTGGAGGCCACATTGCTTAAAGAAATTATGCCAGAACTTCAAAAATTGGGTTTTTATATTGAAGGATTTGGAGAAAAAAGTTTTCTGATTCGCCGGGTGCCGGTATTACTGGCTCACAAAGATGTGAAGGGTATTCTAGAGGGCATCATTAAAGATATGGAGGCCTGCCTTAAAATGCCCAACATGGCGGAGATTGCAGAGGGACTCTTGAAAAGCATGGCCTGCCACATGTCAGTGAGGGCCCACGATCCCTTAACAGAAGAAGAAATCAAATATCTCTTAGAACAAATTTTAGAGCTTAAAATACTTCATTGTCCTCATGGTCGTCCTTTTTATAAGCTTTTTGATAAGAAGGAAATTGGCAAATTTTTTGACAGGAATTGACTTTTTATTTTAAACTTTATAGACTGCCCTAATCAAAGGCAGGGGGTATGGTTTTGAAGCTAAAAAAACAACACTTTGTGGCAGTTTTGTTGTTTGTAGGTTTGGGGGTAGTAGGGCTATTGATGTTTAATTTTTTTGAAACTGTTCCACCCCAAATCAGTGTTTTTCCAGACCCCAAGGGCTATTTGCCTATCCAAAAGGTATTCAAAATTTCTTTTTTCGAAAAAGGCAGGGGACTTAGGGCGATTGACATATATTTAGTGCAAGACGGTAAGAGGTATTACCTTTTAAAAAAATCATTTCCCTGGACCTTCCAAAAGGGATCTCAACAAATGCAAGAAACGGTTAAATTGACGATCGCTCCTGCCAAGTTGGGCCTGCATGACGGAACAGCAACCTTTATTATTTCAGCCTCAGATTGTTCCTTGTGGCATTGGGGCAAGGGAAATTGTGCCGAAAGGAAGTATAGTGTCATTATTGACGCTACGCCACCAACGATTGAAGTTTTAACCCGCAGTCATAATGTTGCAGTTGGGGGCAGTGCCTTGACCATTTATCGGGCTTCAGAGCCTTTAGAGAGCCAGGGAGTAAAAGAAGCAGACAAATACTTCTTCAAAGGTTATCTAGTGAAGGGCCTTTATTTGTGTCTCTTTGCCTATCCTTATAATGCCCCTCCAGATATGCTTTTGAGGGTTTTTGGTTTGGACAAGGCCGGGAATAAGGGCGAAGGCGGGTTTTATTACCACATTATTCGCCGTCGGTTTAAACCAGACAAAATAAGGATTACTGATAGCTTCTTGCACGCCAAAATGCCCGATTTTTGGAATGTTTATCCTGAACTTCAGGGAAAGTATTTGGAGACCTTTTTAAAAGTAAATACTGACTTGCGCCAGCGTACCAATGAAGAGATAAAACGAATTTGTCAAATTTCCAATCCTTATCCTCTATTTGAAGGGGCGTTTGTAAGAATGAAGGGGGCGACAAGGGCCACCTTTGGAGATAGAAGGAGCTACTATTATCATGGCCAAAAGATTGGCACCTCCGTGCACATGGGTGTAGACTTGGCCTCTGTTGCCCATGCTCCAGTGCCAGCGGCCAATAATGGGGTAGTGGTGTTTAGGGGGTTCTTAGGTGTATATGGAAACGCCATAATTATCGACCATGGGATAGGGCTTTTTAGCCTTTATGGACATCTGAGTAGCTTTAAGGTTAAAGAGGGACAGCAGGTGACTAAAGGAGAAATTATTGGTTATACCGGGGCTACGGGTTTGGCCGGAGGAGACCACCTGCATTTTAGCATGCTTGTCCAAGGCTATTATGTCAATCCTGTGGAATGGTGGGATGGACACTGGGTAAAAACACATATTCTTGACAAGATGAAAAAAACTGGGGTGTTACCTTAGATGCTTGCCGATACTCATTGCCATTTAGATATGCTTAAAAACATGGAGGTAGCCTTAGAACGGGCTAGGACAGCAGGGGTGGGCCTTATTATTACTATTGGGATTGACCTTGAGAGCAGTCAAAAGGCAGTAGAAATAGCCCATCAATATGATTATGTTTGGGCGGCAGTTGGGATTCATCCCCATGAAGCCAAAACGGTCAGAGAACAAACTTATAAAGAATTAGAGGCCCTAGCCCAAGACCCCAAGGTTGTGGCCATTGGGGAGATTGGGCTTGACTTTTATAGAAATTTAAGCCCTAAAGAAGTGCAAATAAGGGTCTTTAAAAGGCAAATCGAACTGGCTAAAGCCCTGGCCAAGCCTATTATTATTCACTGTCGGGAGGCCATTCCCGAAACCTGGAGCGTTCTTGAAGAAACAGACGGTTTTTGTTGTAGGGGAGTTTGGCATTGTTTCCCAGGCGATGTCAACCTGGCTCAAAGATGTATGAAGAAGGGTTTTTATATTTCTATTCCTGGAATAGTGACTTTTCCTAAGGCCGAGAGGTTAAGAAGGGTAGTCAAGGAAACACCTTTAGAATGGCTTTTGATAGAAACGGATGCCCCCTTTTTGGCCCCAGTCCCAATGCGAGGTAAACCTAACGAACCGGCCTTCTTACGTTATACTGCCCAAAAAGTGGCTGAAATAAAAGAATGTGAATTAAACGAAGTGGCTAGGACCACAACTCAAAATGCCTGTAAGCTCTTTGGTATTAACATAAGTTAGGCGATTTTATGGACATTCTTAAAAAAAGACTGGCGGAATTAATTATCCAAAAGGCCTTTCGGTATAACAAAAAGCCTGTTTTTAAATTGGCCTCAGGACGTATGAGCCAGTATTATTTCAATTGTAAACCTGTAACCATGAGTCCTGAAGGCATGTATCTTATTGGAGAACTTTTTTTAAAGCGGCTTTTGTCTTTAAAACCCGATGCGGTAGGTGGTTTAACCTTGGGTGCTGACCCCATTAGTCATGCTATTTGCCTTACTTCTTATCTTAAAGGTTATCCTATAAAGGCCTTTACTATTAGAAAAGAGCCGAAAGGCCATGGGACCAATCAATGGATAGAAGGGGATATCCGGTCAGGAGAAAGAGTAGTTATTGTAGAGGATGTAGTAACAAGCGGTGGCTCAGCAATTAAAGCAATACAAAGGGCAAGGGAAGGCGGTTTAAATGTATTAAAAGTAATAGCCTTGATTGATAGAGAAGAAGGTGGTAAGGAAAACATCTTGAAATATGCTGATTTTGAAGGCCTATTTACCAGAACAGAGTTGATGCAATTAAGGAATATTTGAAATGCAGCCCAAGGCACTTTTTTCTCATATCACACCAGAAGAGATCAAACGAGTCTTTAAAGAAATGAAGTCTGGTTATTCTTTAGGCGACAAACAACTTCAGTTAAATAAAAGACAATTGTATATAGCAGAGGCCATCAAGTTGCATCCTGAATTTGAACCCTATTTAAGTGGAGAACAAGCCTTCCTTCCTGAAAGCTTTCCTGACCCTTTTTTACACCTTAGCCTTCATGTGATAGTAGAAGAACTAATTGAAAAAAATGATCCTCCAGAGGTAAGTCATTTTTACACCATCCAACAAACATTTGGCACCTCGCATCACGAGATTGTCCATATGCTTGGTGCCATTTTGACCCTGCAATTTTGGGAAGTGGTAAAGGAGATTCGCTATGATTATGATTTATATCGTCAGATGCTAAGAGAATATGCCTCATATTCTCCTCAGGAGTTTTGGCAAAAATTGGAGGAAGAGTGAAGTGTTTAAAAAGATTAAATTAGTCTTGCTTTTCATGTTGTTGCCAAACCTTGTTTGGGCCGAAGGGTTTTATCCCTTAGCAGGACTAGATGCCCAGCTTCTACCCAAAAATAAATGGGAATTGAGGGTAGGCACGAAATATACCCAAAACAGATGGTTTCCCTTTGAAGGTCATAATACCCATCGTAAAGAGCTTTGGCTTCCCTACTTGGGTTTGAATATTGGAGTGGCAGAGAATGTAGAATTAGATATGGAATATCCTTATATCTATTTGGATTCAGAACGGATTCATTCTAAGTGGGACTCAGGAGACCTCTCAGTAAGAGTAAAGCTCAATATCTTACATAGTCCTGATAAATCTACCTTCTTTACCCTTAATTTGGAGACGAAGCTGCCTAATGGGGACTACAATAACCGGTTTAGTACCAATGAGGCCGACTTCTTTGCTGAAGGGCTTTTGTCGAAGTCCTGGGGTAAGGTAAAGATTTTCTTAAACGGTGGCATGGGGATTATTGGCAAGCCCAATAGTTGCAACAGTCAAGATGATATTCTTACCTTTGCAGGTGGATTAAGATATAGTTTTTCCCCTGGTTTCAACCTGCTTTGGGAAATAAGTGGCTGGGCTATAAGCGCCTATAATAATAACTATACTACCATGACGGTTGGAGGGCAGTATTTATTGGACCCACATTGGCGACTGGATGCTGGAATCCATGTTGGCCTTAATGATGAAAGTGAAGACTGGGGTGTTAGTGCTGGTATAAGCTATATATTTGAATTCCCCTTTTAGTGTATGGATAAACATAAAATAAAAGAAGCAGCTAGAATACTTTCCTTTGCCCATTTTCCTATTGCTCTAACAGGGGCAGGCATTTCGGAAGAGAGCGGCATTCCTGCCTTTAGAGGGGAAGGTGGTCTATGGGCAAAATATAATCCGGCTGAATATGCCCATATAAATGCCTTTTTAGAAAACCCGAAGAAAGTTTGGCAAATGTTAAAAGAACTGGATGGAATCCTGAGGGCCGCTAAACCAAATCCTGCCCACAAGGTATTGGCCCTAATGGAGGCAGAGGGATTACTAAAGGGCATTGTTACCCAAAATGTAGATAATCTTCATCAAGCAGCCGGCAGCAAAAGGGTAGTTGAATTTCATGGAAACGCCTTTTGTTTGAGATGCTTGAGCTGTGGGCGAGCTTACAAAAAAGAAGATATGTCATCTGAACAACCTCTAATTGATTTGATCCAAGATGTACCCAGATGTCATTGTGGGGGCTTATTAAAGCCCGACGTGGTCTTTTTTGGAGAAAACATTCCCACACGGGCTCTTTTAGAAGCTCAAGTATTAACTGCCGCTTGTGATGTGATGCTTATCATTGGCACCTCTGGGGAGGTGGCTCCGGCCAATTATTTACCATATGACGCCAAGCAGCACGGCGCCAAAATTATAGAAATTAACTTAGAAGCTACTATTTTAACCGAGGCCGTTACGGATATCTTCTTGCAAGGCAAGGCCAGTAAAGTCTTAATAGCATTAGAAGAGGAAATAAGAGGTATGAGAGGGAAGAAATCATGAAAGCCATATTGGTCTTAGAAGATGGTACCACATTTGAGGGAAGGTCCTTTACTGGGCCTGGCGAAACAGTAGGAGAAGTAGTCTTTAACACTAGCATGACGGGTTATCAGGAAATCTTAACGGATCCCTCTTATAAGGGGCAGATTGTAACCATGACTTACCCTCTGATTGGCAATTATGGAATGAATGAGGAGGATGTGGAATCCTGCCGAGTTCAGGTAGAAGGCTTTATTGTAAAAGAATATTGTCCCTTTCCTAGCAACTGGCGTTCACAGAGGACGTTAGCCGACTACTTAAAGGAAGCAGGTGTCTTGGGAATTGAGGGTGTGGACACCAGGGCCCTTACCCGCCACATTCGTTTGCAAGGAGCCATGAATGGGATTATTTCTACGGATGATTTAAATCCAGATTCTTTAATGGAAAAACTGCGGGCCTTTCCAGGACTGGTAGGTAGAGATTTGGCCACACCTATTTCCTGCGACTGTCCTTACCTATGGCAAGGGGGACAGAGAAAAAGGATAGAAAGGTTAGGGCCTTCTGTTTGGGAGGAAAGGGATAAACCCTATAAGGTTGTGGCCTATGACTGTGGGATTAAATTTAATATATTGAGAGAACTAGAAAAGAGAGGGTGTGAGGTCTTGGTGGTGCCAGCTAAGGCCACGGCCGAAGAAATCCTTGAGTTGAAGCCCACAGGCATTTTTGTTTCTAATGGCCCTGGGGACCCAGCAGCGGTAAGGCATGTTATTAAACAGTTGCGCCTTTTAATAGGCAAAAGGCCTATATTTGGCATTTGTCTTGGGCATCAGTTAATTGGTTTGGCTATGGGGGGAAAGACCTTTAAACTTAAATTTGGTCACAGAGGTGCCAACCATCCGGTCAAAAATCTGGCTACAGGCCGAGTGGAAATTACGGCTCAAAACCATGGCTTTTGCGTGGACATTGATTCCTTGACTGGTTCTGGTATGGAAATTACTCACATTAACTTAAATGATAATACCTTAGAAGGAATGAAGCATAAAAGCATCCCCCTTTTTTCGGTCCAATATCATCCTGAAGCCAGTCCGGGTCCTCATGACGCCAGATATTTGTTTGATGAATTTATAAAAATGATGTGTGTTTAATCTGCCTAATCTACAGTATCTACAGTAAATGTTTGGCCTTGAAGGACTTCTTAACACCCCATTTTGCAGGATTTCTTGCTAACCATTTCAAATATCCCTTAAGAGGGAGAATTTTGACTTCCATATGTGGTTCATGATAAGGAGTTAAAACCCTTGAAAAAGTTGTTATAAAACGGTATGCTCTGGCGGATGTTTTTAGAACGATATTAGAATAAGGTGAAATAAAATGTCAAAGCGCACTGATCTCAAAAAGATTCTTATTATTGGCTCTGGGCCAATTGTGATTAGCCAGGCTTGTGAGTTTGATTATTCAGGTACCCAGGCCTGTAAGGCCTTAAGGAGCGAGGGTTACGAAATTGTGCTCCTAAATAGTAACCCTGCCACTATCATGACTGACCCTGAGATGGCAGATAGAACCTATGTTGAACCAATTACCCCTGAGATATTGGAAAAAATCATTGCTAGAGAGAGACCTGATGCCTTGTTGCCTACCCTTGGTGGCCAAACGGCCTTAAATACGGCTGTAGCCGTAGCTGAAGCAGGGGTATTGGATAAATACGGGGTAGAAATGATTGGAGCCTCTTTAGAGGTTATCAAAAAGGCTGAGGATAGAGAGCTTTTCAGAGATGCCATGAAAAAAATTGGACTTAAGGTGCCTAAAAGTGGTATTGCTAGAAGCATGACTGAGGTAAGGAAGATTGCCAAAGAGATCGGCTTTCCTATTATTGTTAGACCCAGTTTTACCTTGGGTGGTACTGGAGGTGGGGTAGCCTATAATTGGGAAGACTTAGACCAATTGGCTGAGGCAGGGCTCTCGGCCAGCATGATTCATGAAGTAATGCTTGAAGAATCGGTGCTTGGCTGGAAGGAATATGAACTTGAAGTCATGCGGGATAAGAATGACAATGTGGTGATTATTTGTTCTATTGAGAATGTTGACCCCATGGGCATTCACACTGGAGACAGCATTACCGTGGCCCCGGCTCAAACCCTAAGCGATAAAGAATATCAAACCATGCGTGATGCCGCCATTGCTGTGATCCGAGAAATTGGGGTCGAAACCGGCGGAAGCAATATCCAGTTCGCCGTCAATCCGGAAAATGGAGAGATGGTTGTCATTGAGATGAATCCTCGAGTTTCTCGTAGTTCGGCCTTGGCCTCTAAGGCGACCGGTTTCCCTATTGCCAAGATTGCTGCCAAGCTGGCAGTAGGCTATACCCTAGACGAAATTCCAAACGACATCACCAAAGAGACACTTGCTTCCTTTGAGCCCACCATTGATTATTGTGTGGTCAAAATTCCCAGATTTGCCTTTGAGAAATTCCCAGGGGCCAAAGACGAACTTACTACCTCCATGCGTTCGGTAGGCGAGGTCATGGCCATTGGTCGCACCTTTAAAGAGGCCTTACAAAAGGGCCTGCGCTCTTTAGAAATTGGACGTTATGGACTGGGTGCCGATGGCAAGGATCCTAAAGGCCTTGATAAAGAAGAGATTAAGGCCAATCTTATTAATCCCAACTCCAAGCGGATTTTCTATGTTAAATATGCCTTGCAACAAGGATTTAGCATAGATGAGATATATCAACTTACAGGAATTGACCCTTGGTTCTTGAACAATATCAAGCAGATTTGCGACTTTGAGAATGAACTTAAGAAGTATCGTTTACATCCCTTAAATGAAATTCCCCAGGAAGTGTTTGTTCAGGCCAAGACCTACGGTTTTTCAGATAAACAACTGGCCCATTTGTGGGAAACCACCGAGGAAAAAATCAGGCAGGAAAGGGAGGCCCGAAACCTATTTCCAGTATATAAACTGGTGGATACCTGTGCAGCCGAGTTTGAGGCCTATACACCTTATTATTATTCTACTTATGAAGCCGAAGACGAAGCTAGGGTTTCTGATGAAAAGAAGGTCATGATCCTTGGTGGAGGTCCTAATCGCATTGGTCAGGGAATTGAGTTTGACTATTGTTGTGTTCATGCCTCCCTGGCCTTACGGGAAGAAGGTATTCAGAGCATCATGGTCAATAGCAATCCTGAAACTGTGAGTACTGACTATGACACCTCTGACCGCCTTTATTTTGAGCCTTTAACAGAAGAAGATGTTTTACATATTATTCGTGAAGAAAACCCATGGGGAGTGATTGTTCAGTTTGGGGGACAAACGCCCCTCAATATTTCAGTTCCCCTTTATCGAGAAGGTGCCCCCATTATTGGGACCACTCCAGACAGTATTGACCGGGCTGAGGATAGGGAACGCTTTAAAGAGATGCTTAAAAAGCTCGGGTTAAAGCAACCCCCCAACGGTACGGCTATGACTCCAGAAGAGGCGATGGTGATTGCCCACCAAATTGGTTTTCCAGTATTGGTAAGGCCTTCTTATGTACTTGGTGGCCGAGCTATGGAGATTGTCTATGATGAAGAAGACTTAAAAAAGTTCGTATATTTGGCTGTAGAGGCGGCTCCAGGACATCCCATTTTGATTGATAAATTTTTAGAGGATGCCATAGAGGTAGATGTGGATGCAGTGGCCGATAGCGAAATTTGCGTAGTGGCTGGTATTATGGAACACATAGAAGAGGCCGGTATTCATTCCGGTGATAGTGCCTGTGTTTTGCCTCCCCACACCTTGTCTAAAGAAATCATAGCCGAAATCAAGCGTCAGACGAAGGCTTTGGCAATGGAATTAAACGTTGTAGGGCTTATGAATGTGCAATACGCCGTCAAAGACAATGAAATTTACGTGCTTGAAGTTAATCCTCGAGCCTCAAGGACAGTTCCTTTTGTTAGCAAGGCTACGGGCATCCCTTGGGCCAAGGTGGCCACCAAGGTGATGACAGGAAAAAGGCTTAAAGAGCTTGGGATTACCAAGGAAGTAGATGTAAGGCATGTGGCTGTAAAAGAGGTTGTTTTGCCCTTTTTGCGTTTTCCTGGCGTGGATCCGGTGCTTGGTCCGGAGATGCGTTCTACAGGTGAGGTTATGGGTATTGATTATGATTATGGCTTGGCCTATGCCAAGGCCCAAGTTGCTGCCGGTCAAAGATTGCCTTTAGAAGGAAAGGTTTTGATCACGGTGGCCGACAAATTGAAGCCATCTGTTTATCCTGTAGCCAAAAAACTGGCTGAATTGGGATTTAAACTTGCAGCTACCTCGGGGACAGGGGCCTATTTGAAGGAAAAAGGACTTGAGGTGGAAGTGGTTAGAAAGGTAAGGGAAAAAAGACCTCATGTCCTGGATCACATAAAGAATAACGAATATGGCCTTGTAATTAATGCAAGCCTTGGCAGAGAATCAAGCGAAGATGCCTCTTTAATTAGAAAGACAGTGCTTGTTTATGGTATTCCCTATGCCACAACCATTGCTGGAGCCAAGGCAATGGTAGATGGAATTGAAGCCTTGAAAAATGGCAAAATACAAGTGAGATGCCTACAAGAATATCACCAATCTGTTTAAAGAAAAATAATCCTTCACTCTAACTCTGTTTTGAGACTTAAAAATGTAGTGACCCCCTCTAGGGTAGACATAAAGCAGTCCTTGGCCTCTAGTCCCTAGTCCCTAGTCCTTAGTCCTTAGTGCTTGGTCCTTGGTGCTTAGTGCTTAGTTGTTAAGTT
The DNA here is from genome assembly GCA_027038965.1 of Candidatus Desulfofervidaceae bacterium. Classification (GTDB taxonomy): domain Bacteria; phylum Desulfobacterota; class Desulfofervidia; order Desulfofervidales; family Desulfofervidaceae; genus JAGHCL01. The sequence goes on from JALWFG010000016.1 coordinate 196,407, forward strand.
TTAAGTGAAGTTTTTTTTACTCCACCATCAACTATCAACTACAACCTCTACAGCCTTTGCAACCTTCGCCTTTAGCCCTATTTGACATTGAGCAAGCTAATTCAAAATCCAAAATCCAATAAGCCCCATAATACAATGGCCATCTTTTCTTCTGCCGAATTTAACTTCCCTCCCAGGAGAGTAATTTTATTATACCTCTACCTTCGGGGCGCGTCCTGCACCCCTAGGAAGCAGGACAAAACTCAGCATTCATAACCTAAAACGCCAATTATAAATGATTATTTCTTTAGTGGGGAGAGGTGCAATATCTAATCATTTTGCTTTTTTAGCATCTTTTTTCTCAGGGTGATGATGGCCCTTAGGGGATTGAGTCCTTTGGGACAGGCCTCCACACAATTGGCGATATTATGACATTCCCATAATCCCTCTTTGGCCTTTAGAAGCCTTTTACGTTCCTTCAATCCTTCATCCCGACTATCCATGAAAAAGAGGCAGGCCTTAAGCAAGGCCGTAGGCCCAAGGAAGCCTTTATTGGCCCAAAAGGTGGGGCAAGCCGAAGTGCAAGAACCGCAAAGAATACATTCATAAAGACCATCCAGCTTCTTTCTTTCATCTGGAGATTGCAGGCGTTCTTTTTCTGGTAAAGGAGAATGAATTATAAGATACGGTTTTACATAGGCAACATTTTCATACAGCCTTTTCATATCTACGGCCAGGTCTCTAATTATAGGAAATCCGGGCAAGGGCCTTATCTTAATGACATTAGGCAAGGCGGCGATTCTAGTTTCACAAGCAAGCCGATTGTGGCCATTGATATTCATGGCACAGGAACCGCATATCCCGTGTCGGCAGGCGCGTCTATATACCAAACTTGGGTCTTGCCTCCGTATTGCCTCTAAGGCATCAAGCACAACCCAACTGGGATCACAATTTAAGGTATACTCCTGCCAATATGGCTTTTCATCCCTTCCAGGCAAAAAGCGCTGAATGATGAACCTTTTAAGCATCAAAACCGCCGCTCCTCTGGTTGAAATTGGGTAATTACTACAGGCTTGTAATCCAAGACAAATTGGTTACCTTTTTTAAAAATAAGCGTATGTTTAAGCCAATTTTGATCATCCCTTTGAGGGAAATCAGTGCGGTAATGGGCCCCACGGCTTTCGGTTCGGGCCAAAGCCCCCCTAACAATGGCCTCAGCCAAATTAAGCATGTGCTTTAATTCCAATGCCTGCTGAAAGGCAAGGCTAAACACAAGGGATTCACCTCTAAGTCCAACTTCTTTAAAGGCAATTTTGAGTTGGTGCAAAATTTCCAATTGCTTCATCAGTCCCCATTTTTCTCTCAAAATGCCGCAGTTTTGAGACATGCTCTTTTGAAGTCTTTCTCGAATCTCGGTTATGTTTTGCCTTGAGGGCCGGGTTAACAACTCCTTTATCTCTTCCATTTTTTCTTTCAAGGTCCTGTTAGGCAAGGGTAAAAAATCTCTCTTATCAACCATTTTGGCCATTTGTTTTCCTGCCCTTCGCCCAAAGACCGCACATTCCATAGTAGAATTCGTTCCCAAACGGTTGGCTCCATGAATAGAAACACAAGCACATTCTCCAGCAGCAAACAATCCTGGTAAGGGTTCTTCCTTTCCATTCCAAAGAACCTCGCAATTTATATTTACAGGGATGCCTCCCATACTGTAGTGGGCTGCAGGGGCTACTGGAATGGGATGCCTTTTGGGGTCTATACCAGCAAACTTAAGACACATTTCCCGAATTTGAGGCAACTTTTCTTTAATCAGTTCATCCGGAAGGTGGGTAATGTCTAAGTGGACATAAGGTTTGCCATTAATACCCCTGCCTGCCTTTACCTCTGATTGAATAGCCCGAGAGACCACATCCCGAGGGGCAAGCTCTATTTTCTCAGGGGCATAGCGGCTCATAAATCTCTCTCCATCGTTGTTTAAAAGCCATCCCCCTTCTCCTCTTACGCCCTCGCTAATTAAGAAGCCCCAAGGATAAAGGCCAGTGGGATGAAATTGGACAAATTCCATATCCTCTAGAGGCAATCCTGCTTCTAAGACCATACCCATACCATCACCGGTATTAATGGCCGAATTGGTGCTTATCTCAAAAAGCCGAGCGTAACCGCCAGTAGCCAAAAGCACAGCCTTGGCTTGGAAGATGTGCATTTTACCTTCCGCCAGAGACCAGGCCAGAAAACCGGCACATCCTTCGTCATGAAGAATTAAATGGGTGGCCAAAAACTCATTATAAAAGACAACCTTGTAATGAAGACATTGCCCAAAAAGCGTGTGAAGCATGGCATGTCCAATGCGGTCTGCCGCTAGACAGGCCCGCCTCACTGGTTTGCCTTGACCGAAATTGCTGTAATGTCCGCCAAAGTAACGTTGGAGAATCCGCCCATCCTCGGTCCGACTAAAAGGCACTCCAATATGTTCTAAAAAATAGGCAGTTTTTATGGCCTCTTGGCAAAAAAAGGCCTGAGCATCCTGATCCCCCAGAAAGTCACTTCCCTTGACAGTATCGTAAAAATGCCATTGCCAGTGGTCTTCTTCCATATTTCCTAGGGCGGCTGCAGTTCCACCCTGAGCAGCTACCGAATGTGAACGAGTGGGAAAGACCTTAGAAACCACTGCCACGTCTTTACCTGCTATGGCCACTTCCAGAGCGGCTGCTAGACCCGCGATACCTGCACCAATAATGACAATCTCGTGTTTATGCTCTATCATCTAAAAAATACCTCAAGGCCTAAAAGGACCATAAAGATTCCTATAACCCAAAGGGATGCCTTTAGAACACGCTTCCAAGTTTCACTGTGAAGATAATCCTTAGCAATTTGCCAAAGGCCATTTAAACCGTGCGATACCGCTAACAAAAGCAAGATTCCATCTATAAATCTCCACTGGAGTGTGTTTAGACGCGATTGAAGGGCCTCAAAGGTTAAGGGTCTCAAGTGTCCTTCGACCAAATGAATGGCAAGCAAAACCTCTAATCCTATACCGCTGATTCTTTGCCAAAGCCAACTGAACATATATTACCCTTTATGCCAATATCAAAACAGTAGTCAAGAATAGGCTTAGAATTAACACCCCTGCAAAGAGCTGTTTTTGCCATGGCAGGCCAATACCTAAATCCATCAATATGAGCCTTAGTCCACCTAAGGCATGGTAACAGGCACTGAATACAAGCAGGCATTCCAAAATTTTTATAAAAATATGTTCTCTGCTAGCCAAAAATATCCTAAATACCTGCTCATTTTGGGAAAAATAGGAAATTACTATCAAATGGAGCCCCAAGTAGATAACCAGTCCTATACCAGTGAGGCGCATTAGTAGCCACGCCATAGAACCAGCGTGCCATTTGTAAGAAAAGAGCCATTTAAAATAGTTTCTCATAAACAAAGTTTATACATAAAGAAGGCCTCTTTGGCAACAATGGACTAAATGAAAGGTCAAAACAAGAAGATGAATGCCTTTATTCCCATTTTAAAGCCATTTCTTCTAAAAATTTAATTTTGTCTCTCAATTCAGCGGCCTTCTCAAATTCGAGATTTTCGGCTGCCGCAAACATTTCTCCTTTTAACCTTTCAATTTCGGCCTCTAGTTCCTCTTTGGTTTGATATTTGATTTCTGGCTCTTTTACTAGGCCTACTTCACAGTAATCTGCTTCATAAATGGAGGCCAAAATATTATCAATTTGTTTCTTTATGGTTTGAGGGGTAATGTGGTGTTTTTTGTTATATGCTTTTTGGATTTTTCTCCTTCTTTCGGTTTCAAGGATGGCCCGTTTCATAGATTCGGTCATGGTATTGGCATAAAAGATGACCTCTCCATGCACATTCCGAGCTGCCCTTCCACAGGTTTGAATGAGGGAGCGCTCTGACCTCAAGAATCCCTCTTTATCGGCATCCAAAATGGCTACCAGAGACACTTCTGGCAGGTCAAGCCCCTCTCTTAAAAGATTGATGCCAATTAAGACATCAAATTTCCCCGTCCTTAAACCTTGGATAATGCGCACTCTTTCTAAGGAATCAATATCTGAATGCATGTATTTTACCTTTACACCCAAGTTGGCGTAATACTCAGTTAAGTCCTCAGCCATACGCTTGGTTAGGGTAGTTACTAATACCCGTTCTCCTCGAGCCACCCGTTTTTTTATCTCGGCCAAAAGGTCATCTACCTGATTGGTGGCTGGACGAACATAGATTTTAGGGTCCATGAGGCCTGTAGGGCGAATGATTTGTTCAACCACCTGCCCCTGACACTTCTGGAGTTCATAAGGACCAGGGGTAGCTGAGACGTAAATAACTTGGTTGACCCTCCTTTCAAATTCTTCAAAGTTCAAAGGGCGATTATCAAGGGCCGAAGGGAGGCGCCAACCGTATTCAACCAAGCTTTTCTTGCGAGAGTAGTCTCCCAGATACATGCCCCTTATTTGGGGTATGGTAATATGGCTTTCATCGATAAAAAGGAGATAATCCTCAGGGAAATAATCAAGCAGGGTGTAAGGAGGTTCTCCAGGGGCACGTCCATCTAAGTAACGAGCATAATTTTCAATTCCGTGGCAATATCCCATTTCGGCCAGCATTTCGAGATCAAAAAGAGTTCGTTCCCTGATGCGCTGGGCTTCTATTTGTCGGTTTTGAGAAAGAAAGAATTTTATTCGCTCCTCCATTTCTTTTTTAATAGCATTGATAATGTCGTCTAAACTGCCTGAGGCGCTGAGGTAGTGCGTGGCTGGATGAATTACCATTTCCGGTACCCTTTGTTTGACCCTTCCCCTAAGGGGGTCAATGGTATAAATGCCTTCTATTCTCTCTCCCCAAAATTCTATTCTTACTGCCTCATCCTCTTCATAGGCTGGAAATATCTCTATTCTGTCTCCTCGGACTCGGAAACTGCCCCGTTTAAAGTCAATATCGTTTCGCTCATATTGCATGTTTACCAGAGCTCCAATGACCTCATCTCTCTGTCTTGAATCTCCTTCAATTAGGACAAGGTGATGGGCGTGATAGGCCTTAGGGGAGCCCAAACCGTAGATGCAGGACACGCTAGCCACAATAACAACGTCATCTCGAGTCAATAAGGCATGGGTAGCCCGATGGCGCAAGCGGTCAATGGTATCGTTAATGGAGGCGTCCTTGGCAATGTAGGTGTCGGTTTCTGGAAGATAGGCTTCGGGCTGATAGTAGTCATAGTAGCTAATGAAAAACTCAACGGCGTTTTCCGGAAAAAGCCGTTTAAACTCTCCATAAAGCTGAGCAGCTAGGGCCTTGTTAGGGGCAATGATAAGAGTGGGCTTATTAACCTGGGCAATCACATTGGCCATAGTGAAAGTCTTCCCAGAGCCAGTTACCCCTAAAAGCACTTGATGCTTAAGGCCTTCTTTAACACCTTTAACCAAGGCCTCTATCGCTTGGGGCTGGTCGCCAGTGGGTTGGTATTCCGAAACAAGTTTGAACATAAGACTATATTCTACACTGAAGGGTTTTTAAAACATTTTAATACTCCTGTGGACCAACGCAAGTGCTGGTTACTACCTTAAATTTTTAGTGGGATTTTTGCCTTTAGCTTAAGGATAAATGTCTTACTTAAGCGCTGTCATATAAAAGGAGAAAAACTTGTTGGTCCATTTTAAGGCCTGTAGATATATTTGTTCTAGGTCGTTGGAGGAAATTCCCAAGTCACTTTTTAATATATCGATTTTTTCGATATCCATATTCTCACAACTGATTATTAATTGGATAATCTTTCCAATTTTGCCGCTTTTGTCTACAATGGCTCTTTTAATTGGGTCTTCTAGAGGTACCTTTTCCAAAATTTCTTTCATTGGACGTTGTAAAATTACGTCCATTAGAGAGAAGATTCCGGCTGTAAACGCCTTTAGCCCCAAAGACTCACCCCCTAGCTTTTGACCAATGAGTTCTGCAAATTTTGCCCTCAAAGTTGCTTGAACTACTAGCTCCGAGGGCCTGTCAGTAGCTATTTCTGAAATTGCAATTAACATTATCCAGCGTTTTAATTCCCTTTCTCCTAGCATGGCAGCGGCACGCGAAATGGATGAGACTGGAGCTCTAAGTGAGAAGAAGGCAGAGTTTATAAATTTAAGAAGTTTCCACGATAATGCTAAATCTTGGGCAATCAAAGAGCTCATTTTTTCAAGGTTGGTCTCTTGTTGGGTTTCACGGATGATTCTCAATAAACTTGCCTTATATGCTGGGATATCCCTTTGGGACACGATCTGGGGCCGACTAAAAAAGAACCCCTGAAAATAATCAAAATTAAGGCTTAGAGCTTCATTGAATTCTGCGGTTGTTTCTACTTTTTCTGCCAAAGTTGACTTTTTCATTGCCTTGAAATATCTGGTCAATCTTCTTATTTGGTCCTTAGATGTTTCTTGAAAATCAATTTTGATAATATCTGATAGTTGAATCAGGGGTTTTATACCCTCTCTGAAGAAAAAGTCGTCTAGGGCCAATTGAAAGCCCTGTTTTTTGGCCTTTTTACACGCTTCAATTGTCCGGCTATTTAAGTCTACATTTTCTAAAATTTCTATGACAACTATTTCTTGAGGAAGAAAATTGAAGTATTCTTCGACTAAAAGCTCAGTTGTAAAATTTATAAATGCCTTTTTGTTTCCTACAATGTTTTCTAATCCAAAAGACAATAGAGAGTTTATAACATTTAGGGTGGCTGCCTCTCCACTTATTTGAGATGGAAATGCCTTTTCGGTCTTTTCAGTTCGAAATAGGAGTTCATAGGCAAAGGTCTTTTGATGTCTATCCAAAATAGGTTGTCGAGCAAGAACTTTCTGGATGGTTATATTTTTTTGCGAATTGGGAAAGGGTAAATTCATTTTTTATAATTCTATCATATAAGGGTAGAGTTTGAAAAGCCTTTTTTTCAAATCTCCTTACTTGTTTGGCGAGTTGTTTCTGAGGTTCTCATTTTGTGAAATAGAAAATTTTAAAAGTTCCTCTTGCCAATAAGGGGTTCTATGCTTACTTTTATGTAGATAAAAAACAGAAAGCCAAGGAGGAAAGAGGAAATGGCAAAGGCAGTAGGAATTGATCTGGGCACGACGAATTCGGTCATCGCCGTCATTGAGGGTGGTAAACCAAAGGTGATTCATAACGCAGAGGGGGCAAGGCTTACACCTTCTGTGGTTGCCTTCACAAAAGATGGAAAGCGCCTTGTAGGACAAGTAGCCAAGAGACAAGCCATTTTGAATCCAGAGCGCACTATCTATTCGGCCAAGCGTTTTATCGGTAGGCGCTGGGGTGAAGTAGATGAGGAAAGTAAAATGGTATCTTATAAGGTGGTTAGGGGCCCTAACGATACAGTGCGGTTTGATATTGATGGCAAGTTATATGCCCCAGAAGAAATTTCCGCTATGGTGCTTAGGAAGTTGGTAGACGATGCCTCTGCCTATTTAGGAGAAAAGGTTAAGGATGTGGTGATTACGGTACCTGCCTATTTTAATGATGCCCAAAGACAGGCCACTAAGGATGCTGGCACTATTGCCGGTTTGAATGTCTTGCGCATTATTAATGAGCCTACCGCGGCCGCTTTGGCCTATGGCGTTGACAGGGAGAAAAACGAAAAGGTGTTAGTATTTGACTTAGGTGGTGGGACCTTTGATGTTTCTATTTTGGAAGTAGGTGAGGGTGTGTGTGAGGTTTTGTCCACCTCTGGAGATACCCATTTGGGTGGGGATGATTTTGATAAACGCATTGTAGATTGGCTAGCCGATGAATTTAAAAAGGAACACGGCATTGATTTAAGACAAGACAGACAGGCCCTTCAAAGACTTTATGAAGCGGCTGAGAAGGCAAAGTGTGAACTCTCAAGCACTTTGGAAACAGAAATTAACCTGCCATTTATTACCGCGGACGCCAATGGCCCTAAACATCTTCAAATGACTCTTACACGGGCCAAGTTTGAGCAGCTGGTAGATGATTTGGTTAAAAGGTGTCTTGGTCCAGTAAAACAAGCTCTTTCTGATGCCAAGCTTTCACCGCAGGACATCAATGAGATTTTGTTGGTTGGTGGTAGTACGCGTATTCCGGCTGTTCAGCAGTTAATTAAAGATTTCTTTGGCAAGGAACCCAATAAGGGAATTAACCCCGACGAAGCCGTAGCTATAGGGGCTGCTATTCAGGCCGGCATTATTCAAGGAGAGGTAAAAGAGGTTGTTTTGCTTGATGTAACGCCTCTTTCTCTTGGGGTGGAAACCCTGGGTGGTGTGATGACTAAAATTATTGAGAGAAATACTACGATTCCAGTAAAACGGAGTCAGATTTTTACAACGGCTGAAGACAACCAGAGTGCAGTGGATATTGTAGTCTGTCAGGGCGAAAGGCCTATTGCTAGAGACAATCGTATTTTAGGCCAATTTAGGCTTGAAGGAATTAGGCCCGCACCCAGGGGTGTACCTCGCATAGAGGTAACCTTTGATATTGATGTAAATGGTATTCTCAACGTTACCGCTAAGGACCTAGATACAGGAAAAGAGCAAAAAATTACGATTACTGGTGCCTCTACCCTTGATAGGAGTGAAGTGGAACGCATGGTTAAAGAAGCCGAAATGCATGCTGAAGAAGATAGAAGAAGGAAGGAAGAGGCTGAGGTAAGAAATCAGGCCGACAATTTGGCCTATCAAGTGGAGAAGACCCTTAAGGATTTGGGAGATAAGGCCCCGGCAGCAGATAAAGCCCGGTGTGAACAGCTAATTCAAGATATAAGAGAAGCCATTAAATCCAATGCCCCAGTGGATAGGATTAAGAACCTGATGAATGAACTTCAGCAGGCGGCCTATAATCTGAGTTCTCAGGCCTATCAACAGGCTACAGGCACGCCTGGAGCGGGTACACCTCCACCCGGTGCAGGCGGAAGTGCTAGTGGTTCAGAAAAGGGCGGAGACGATGTCATAGATGCTGAATACAAAGAAACAAATTAAATGGTAAAATAAGCTTAAAAAGAGGGTTGGCGTAAGGCTGGCCCTCTTTTTTTATATCTCTTTTTTTATATAAGGTGATAGTGTATATTACCATGGGCGTAACATCGGTTGATAAAAAGGTGTTCGGTTCAGATGAATGTCATAAGCATAGATAGCCCGACCGAGGAAAAGATTCTTTGGGCCGAAAGGACCTTTGAAAAGATAGGCCCTATTTTATTAAAGGATAAAGGTATTGTAAGGGACCTTGAGCTCTTTAAAGAGGCAAATAAAGCCACTTGGGACAAAATGAAGGCCCTTGGCATTCCTCAAATTTGTAGTGAGTGCGATAAGACCGGTGGGAGTTGTTGTCGGAAAAGAATAGATAGACATTATGATGCCGTGATGCTTCTTATTAACAAGTTATTGGGAGTCCAGCTTCCTCATCGGGCCTTATATCAAGGGGCGTGCTTTTTTCTAGGGCCTACAGGGTGTCGGTTGTGGGCCAGAGAGGTGATTTGCATAAACTACCTCTGTGAGAAAATTACAGCAAAGATTCCCCATAATGAAATTGTTTCTTTGCAAAAAATCGCCTGTAAAGAAATGGATGTCCTCTTTTTTTTGCAAGAAAGGCTTAAAAAACTCTTACTGGGTTTTGTTCCTTAAAGATTAATTCTTTCCTAAATTGAGCGTTCTTTGCTCTAATTCCTCAGGAGAATGTTTTTTCTTGCCTTGTCTTCTTGCAATACTTATTTTTTATCTAGAAGTTTGAGCAAGAGAGTAAGCTATGGAAGGGAAAAAGGCAGAAATAATTAAAGATGCCATCTTCTTACTTAAGGCAGCTGGGGAAAATGCCCCTGAAATAAAGGGATTACCTAGTGGTATAGAAGGGTTAGATGAGTTATTTTTTACCACCAAGTTAACTCCCAAAGGCCCTCAAAAAACGCCTTTGGGAGGCTTTCCGCAATATGCCGTTATGAATTTGACAGGCATTTCAGATACTGGCAAGAGTCTGATGGTGGAACAATTTGCCATTACCCAAGCCAATAATGGTTTACCTGTAGCCTTTATTACTGTGGAAACGCCAGCTACCTTTTTGGCAGTTTCTCTTAAAAATAGAGCGCAGGCCATGGGAATTGATTATGAAAGGGTGGAAGAACGAATAATCATTATTGATGCTGCTTCCTATTCTATTTTGAGGGAAGAGATTCCTACCCTTTTGGCTACCTTAGCACACAGCATTAAAAGATATCATATCAAGGTTACAATCATCGATTCAATAACTGGTCTATTTGAGGCCAAAGAAATGTTTGCTAGAAGTATAGTAAGACAGGTATTTAATTTCATGAAGAAGTGGTATCAAACAGCCCTTTTTGTTTCCCAGAAACGTTCAGGTCATGAGGAACTTTCTGCAGAAGCAGCTGGCGGATATGCAGTATCCCATATTTTGGATGGAGCAATAGTTCTTTCCAAAAAGGTAATTGCTTCTACTCATGACGAACGATTATTTAAACGCCCTATTGGTGAGCTAATTCGGCTTTTTAGAATTGATGGGTGTCGGCTATGTGGTCATGATATCGATACACATCTTATGGAAATTGGAGAGACGGGTCTTGTAAAAATTGGCCCAAGTTTGAAGCATTTAGGCAAACAATCTTTATAAGGAGGGAGGGCGATGTCTGTGATTACTCCCCAAGAGATTAAAAATCAAGATATTGACACCTTGGCCATTCGAGTCTTTTTAAAGGCCCTTGAGGTTATCGGGGGGCCAAGGAAGTTGATTTTGTATCGAAATCTGACGTGGATCCCTAGCCTTTTAGAGGCCGCTTATGCAGTTGTTTTGGCCAATGAATATTTTAAAACAGAAGAAGAAATTGCGGAGTTTACAGGTCTTACGAGACAAACAGTAAGGAATATTCTTAAAGCAGATCCTGATGTGGTTATAAAAAAATTAGAAGGGGAACTTCAGGAAAATAAGGTCAAGGTTCATACCGCCGGGGGATTGGCCAAATTGGCCTATCAAGAGATTAAAGAAGGAAGAGACTATCTTAACATTTTTGCTGATTTGGTTGCTCAGGGAACGAAGGCCCTTGGAATTACCTGGCCCATAGAAATATTGCAAAGGATTAAAGGGCTGAAATTTCCGGTAGAAAAAGAGTTACTAAAGGAAAGGTTGAAGGGGGTGAAGATTAAAGATAGTCCAATAGAATTGCTATTGGATAAATTAAATTATCCTGTTAAGGGGCCAGCTCAACTCCTAGAAGAATTGAGCAGACAACAGACAGATTAAATGAAATCAGAGAGCATTTGTTTTTTGTTTGACATTTTTTAAAAAATAGTGTAGCTTTGGCTCTCAAATTATCCTCGTGGGAGGAGGCGATAATGGTTTCTAGTCAAATGTTATCCCATATATCTAATAAGGTGCCTTATTTTAAAAATGAAGAGAAGAAAAGGGCGTTTTTAGAAGTGATTGGAGCTTTAGTTTTAAGAATTATAAGCTTGAGGAAAGGTGCTGAAATTCTTGATATGGAAGAACAGGTTTTATTAAAAATTTTAGATGATCTTGGATATTCCTTTTCTTATCTTGAAGATGAAGATGTAGTAAGGGAGAGGGAGTGGAAGGTTTGATAGTAGTTTTTAATACTTCACCTTTGATTTTTCTCGATAGATTAGGCTATTTAGAAAAGTCTTTGACCTTATTTCAAACGATTATTATTCCTAAAGGAGTCCTGGATGAAATTTATGTTAAAGATGATAAAATGAAAGAGGATATTGTTGACCTCAAAAATCGGCAAAATGTTCTATTTGGATTAGAAACTGAATTGGTAAAATTATATAAGGCTTTACAAGAACGGCTTGGTAAGGGTGAAGCCGAGGCAATATCGTTAGCTATTGAGAAAAACGCTGATTTAGTGGTTTTAGATGATTATGCTGCGAGAAAAACTGCAATAGAGTTAGGGGTAGAAGTTAAAGGAACTTTAGGCATAGTGAAAAAACTTATGAAAGATAAGGAGATTGAAATCAAAGATATAAAGGAGTTTTATGAAAAGTTAATAGAAATAGGCTTTAGAGTTAGAAAAAACATATTTGATAGTATTTTTGCACTTAAGAGATAAAGACAAATGATTTGTCCTGACCCCCTAGGAGGGAGGTGGATTATTACCATAACGGCAAAGTTGGGGCTTTGTTTTTTTGATTGACATTTTTTAAAAAATAGTGTAGCTTTGGCTCTCAAACTATCCTCGTGGGAGGAAATGGATTTATGGATAAAGAAAAATTGATGTTTTTTAAAGAGCTTCTCTTACAACAAAAAAAAGAACTTTTAGAACAAGCGCGCAAGACAGTGAGTAGCCTCAGTCAAGAAGGAGAAGAAGTGCCTGCGGATCCGGCCGATCGGGCTACCCTTGAGGCCGATAGAAATTTTTTACTTCGGATTCGGGATCGAGAAAGAAAATTGCTTGCCAAAATTGATGAAGCCTTAGAAAAGATTGAGAATGGCACTTATGGCATCTGTGAACTATGTGGCAATGAGATCGAAGAAGAGAGGTTACGGGCTAGGCCAGTAGCGTCTTATTGCATTGAATGCAAAAGGAAGCTTGAGGCCTTGGAAAAAATTCAACGTTAATTACGTCTATTTGGAATTTTCTTCTTTGTGAGAAATCTTTGAATGGCCTTTTTGTGTTCTTTGAAATTTCTAGAGAAGTAGTGATGGCCATTTCCCATGGAGACAAAATATAGATAGGGTGTTTGGGGAGCTTCTACAACGGCCTTAATACTTTCTTCTGAGGGGTTGCAAATAGGAGTAGGAGGTAATCCTAAGTGGAGGTAGGTGTTATAGGGTGAAGGAATTTTTAGGTCTGAGGGAGTAATTTCCTTCTTTGCAGGCAGAATGTAAAGGATAGTAGGATCGGCTTGAAGAGGCATTTTTAGGCGAAGACGATTCAAATAAACAGAGGCAATAAGGGGTTTCTCTGAGAGTAGGCTTGTTTCCTTCTCTATAATAGAGGCCAAAATGAGTGTTTGGTAGAAAGTCAATCCCTTTTTTGCAGCTAAGGGGATATATTTTTTGTCATGTTGCCAGAATTCTTTTACCATGGTCCTTAAGATATACCTTTCTTCTGACGGTCTTTTTTCAAAAAAATAGGTAGTGGGGAAAAGAAATCCCTCTAAACTAGATGCCCTGACCCCAAGTTCATGGCAAAATTCTTTGTTATGAGCCAGTTTTAAAAATATGGCTTGATTTATAAGCCCCTTTCGCTTAAGAATATGGGCAATGTGTCTCAGAGTTGACCCTTCTGGAATAGTTACTTTATATCTAACCTGACCTTTTCCCTGACATAAATTATTTAAGAGCTTCCATTGAGTCAAACTAGGGGTGATCTGATACTCTCCTGCCTTTACCCGACAATGGGTTAATTTAAGGCAGAGGTAAAAAATGGTAGGGCATTTGAGCAAATTTCTCTGGGAAAGCTCCCAGACAACTCTTTTCCCTGACCAACCCGGTTTTATCCATATCTTAGTTTTTTGATTCAGGGGTTGATCAAGGCTATCCCAAGCGACAAAGGCCGTAGCTGTCAAAAACCATAGCAGGAGATATAAGACTACTTGACGCATTCTTTAATGTCTTTTTTCCCATTCCCAAGCAGTTTTTATAATAAACTCCAAATCATTAAATTGGGGGTGCCAGTTAAAGGTTTGAACTATTTTAGAATTGTCTGCTACAAGCACTGGTGGGTCTCCAGGCCTTCTAGGGGCTTCAGAAACAGGAAAATTCTTGCCTGTTACCTGCTTTACCATTTCAACTACCTCTCTTACAGAATAACCCTGTCCGTATCCACAGTTAAAGACCCCGCTTTTACCACCTTGGATAAGATACTCTAAGGCGAGAAGGTGAGTTTCTGCCAGGTCCATAACATGAATAAAGTCCCGAATACAAGTACCATCTGGGGTGGGATAATCAGTCCCATAGATTTCAAGTCCTTCTAGCTCTCCCTTGGCAGCCTTGAGAGCCCTTAGAATTAAATGAGTGGGATTTTTAGATATTTGTCCTGTTTTTCCTTCGGGGTCTGCTCCAGCGACATTGAAATACCGCAAAGCGACATAATGGAAATGGGGATACGCAAATGTCATATCCTCAAGCATCTTCTCATCTACAACCTTGGTGTAACCATAGGGATTAATAGGCTTTAAGGGAGTGGTTTCTTTAACCGGAACCTCTTCAGGAATGCCATAAACTGCGGCTGAAGACGAAAAAATGAAATAGGGAATACCAAGTTCTTTAACGACTTCCAGCAAGTTTAAGGTATTGGATACGTTGTTGCGATAATATAGCAGTGGTTCGGCTACACTTTCAGAAACCACAATAGAGGCGGCAAAATGAATGATGGCCTCAGCCCTAAAATGAGCAAGAATATCCTTCAGAAATTCTTTGTCTGCCAGGTCTCCTACCACCAACTTACCATAACTTACCAATTCCTGATGCCCAGTAGAAAGATTGTCATAAACAATGACTTCATGTCCCATCTTGCCCAACAATTTTACCATATGTGAGCCGATATAACCGGCCCCCCCAGTAACAAAGATTTTCATAAGTGCACCTCCAAAGGTTTTCTATTGATAAAACACCTTTTAAACAATAAAGGTCCCCAATCCACGATTAATCTTCAGCTTTATTTGTTTTCTTCCTGAGAACTATTTTTTATCCTGTGCTCGGCCTTAGCCTTTTTCACTCTCTTACTCCTTTTCTACTTTATCATAGATGGCCTGTTTGTCCAATTTCAACTGAAGCAGAGCATTACCCTGTTCCACAACAAACTCCCAAAGTTTTTCTTGTTGGACCAAAATTCCGTTAGGTTAGAGTCTATTTTTTTCTTGACAAAATGCCGATTTAGAGGTTTTATAGTATTTAATTTTGTGGGGAGGAAGTCAATGCCAGCTTTGTCCAAGGTGATAGATGATAAGAAGTATATGTGGGATGGAAATGTTTATGATTCTGAAGAAGAGGCCCAAAAGGTGGCTGAGGGATATGCAGAAGATGGCTTTGATACAAAGATTGTAAGCGAAGAGGGCCATTTTTTGGTTTACAATAGACGGGAGATAAAATAAAAGGTTGACTTTCTTTCAACATTATGATACTCATTGCAGCGATGTATATTCATGTTAAAAGACCTAAAAGAGCTTTTACGTGATTTTTTTAGATTGACTGCCTTGGCCACCCAGATTGGGATGGCCTTGGTTTTTGCTATTTTTATCGGGTTGGCAATTGGATATTATTTGGATAAATGGATAAAGGTAACTTACCCATGGCTAACGGTCATTTTTTTGATTTTTGGTATTATTGCGGGATTTAGGAATGTTTTTATTATTATGAAAAGGATTCAAAAAGAAGAAAAGAGGAAAGGGCTTTAGGTTAGTGTTAGACCAAAGGGATTTTCAAAAAATACCAATGGAGCTTAAATGGCGTAACTGGCTTATATTGTTGGGTTTAGTGGGGGCATCTTTGTTTTTTATGTCTTGGCGTTTTACACTAGGAGTTTTAGTAGGGGGAGTATTGGCCAACGTTAATTTCTATTTTTTGCATAAAACCTTGATTAATCTCCTTATATCTCAAAGGGCGCCTAAGGGTCTTGTTCCAAGAAGTATCCTTCGGTTGTTTGTATTAGGCGTTATTTTAGCCATTTTACTAAAACAAGATTGGTTAGATGTTTTTGGTCTTCTTTTAGGCCTTTCGGTAGTGGTAATAAATTTTTTTGTGATTACCTTAACAGAGATAAAAAGTTTAGTTTTAGATAGGAGGTAAACATGAAGGAACCTGTCTTATTTCTTAATTTGCTTTTTGAAAAGATAGGCCTAGGAAGCTTTGCTGAACATTATCCTCATGTAGTTTACAGTTGGTTTGTGATGCTCGTGTTGATAGGGCTAGCACTGCTGGCAAAAGGGAAGGTAAATCCATTTAAACCAAGTAGGTTGCAGAGCTTCTTAGAAACAGTAATAGAAGGTATTGAAAATTTTATGGTAGATGTTATGGGAGAGGAGGGAAGGTTTGCCTTTCCTATTATTGCTACTTTATTTCTGTACATCTTTTTGTGCAATATTGCAGGGCTTATACCAGGACTTTATTCGCCCACGGCCAATCTCAATACGACCCTTTCTTGTGCCTTGGTAAGCTTTTTTATGACCCACTATATAGGTGTTAAGTTTCATGGAGTTGGTTATATCAAACACTTCTTAGGGCCAATTCCTTGGTTGATTCCTTTATTTTTCCCAATTGAGGTAATTGGCCATTTGGCACGGGTGCTTTCCCTGACATTTCGTTTGTTTGGAAACATTCTAGCTGAAGACTTAGTGTTGGCCATTCTTTTCTTCTTGGCTGGTGCCTTTTTGGCACCATTGCCCATGATGTTTTTGTTCATCTTTGCCGACTTTGTGCAAGCATTTATTTTTACCTTATTGACCATGATGTATTTTGCTGGTGCTATTGAAGAAGCTCATTAAGCGGAAGAAGGCCGCGTAAGTATTAAATTAAAAAAACAAAAGGAGGTGAAAGGGTTATGTGGAGAAAGGTTGGTTTCTTAACGGCTGGACTTTTAAGCTTAGCTAGCTTGGCGATGGCTGCCGAAGGTGCTGGTGGAAACCTGAGCTTCTTTATTACTACAGTCTTTGCGGCTGGTTTTGGTATCGCAATCGCTGCCTTTGGTGGCGCTTTTGGACAGGGTATGGCCGTAAAGAGTGCTGTTGAAGGTATCGCTCGGAATCCTGAGGCCTCTGGTAAAATCACCGTTACCATGTTGATCGGTCTGGCTATGATTGAGTCTCTTGTTATTTACGCCTTGGTTATCGACTTGATTCTTCTCTATGCTTATCCAATGGCCAAGCCTATTGCCAAGTTCCTCGGATTAGAAGTTTAAAAAATAAACTCTAATCTTAATAAAGACCCCTTCTTTTAAAGAGGGGGTCTTATGTTTTCATTCCAACCTACATTTAAAACCTGTCCTCCTTCAATTCCTGCCTTAGGTCCCATTTCCACTAGATAATCTGAGGATTTGATTAAAAGGGGATGATTGGTAGCCAGAATAATGGTATGGCCTTTTTCAATTAGTTGCTCCAATAAAACAATCAACTTGGTAACATCTTCAAAGTGAAGTCCTAGGGTTGGTTCATCAAATAGATAAAGACAAGGTTTATTAATGGTTAAAAGTTGTTTTGCTAACTTCAGACGCGAAATTTCTCCTCCAGAAAGTGCCGCCAGGGGTTGGCCCAACAAAAGGTAGCCAAGCCCTACTTCAATCAGCAAAGAAAGTCTCTTGGTCAATATTGGAATATGTCTGAAGAACCCCAATGCCTCTTTGATGTTCATTTCAAGGATTTCGGCGATGTTCTTTCCCCTGAATTTTATTTCTAAGGTAGCAGGATTAAATCGTTTGCCATTACATGCCTCACATACAAGATAGAGTTCGGGCAAGGGGGACATCTGAATTTTTATTTCGCCTTCTCCCTGACATACTTCACAACAGCCACTCCGAGAGTTAAAGCTGAATCTTTCTGGCTTGTATCCCCTAGCCCGTGCCTCTGGAAGTTGAGCAAAAAGATTTCTTATGTGATTAAAAATGCCGGTATATGTAGCTACATTAGCCCTCTTTGTTTTTAGAATAGGCTTCGTATCTAAGATAACCACATGACTTATTTGCCCCATTACTTGAACTTCTATTCCTTCAAGTTTTTTCTTCCCCTGGGGGCCTTTCCTTAAACTTTCATAAAGCACATCCATAAGCAGGGTTGTTTTGCCGCTACCGCTTACGCCATAAACACAGCTCAGGCAACCTAGAGGAAAGACAAGATTTTCTATCTTTAGATTTTTAACGCAGGCCTTTTTAATCACAAGCCAATTTGAATTTTGTTTATGTCTCTTCCGAATTTCTATTTGCCCCTTTTTGTTTGATAAATATCGGGCGGTAAGTGTATTGGAGTTTAAAAAGTCCTCTGTGGTGCCTTCAAAAACTACCCGGCCTCCTTGTTGCCCCGCACCCGGTCCTAACTCTATAATATAATCGGCTGTTTGAATTACCTCCAGATTGTGTTCTACCACAATCACGGTGTTGCCTGCCTCTTTTAGGCGCTGGAGATTGTCTAAAAGGCGTTTAATTTCTTTAGAATGCAATCCAGCCGTAGGTTCGTCAAAAATAAAAACAATATCAGTAAGCCTTTGGTTAATACATTGGGCAATCAAAAGGCGTTTATACTCCCCAAAGGAGAGGTTTGCTAAGGTGCGATTTAATTCCAAGTATTCCAAACCTACATTGACAAGACTGTCAATTTTTTCTTGAAGGGCAGAGATAATCGGCGTGGCAATTGTCCTTTGCCTTGTGTCCAGATCCAAGTCTTTGAAAAACTGTTGCAGTATTTTAAGGGGCATTTCCCCAAGGGTAAAAATGTCCTTATGTCCAACTTTTACATTTAAGGCCAAATGGGATAACCTCTTTCCTTGGCATTGAGGACATATTTGGTCTTTAATTACCCCTGTTCCCTTGCAGAAACTACAGGCCCCTAGGGGAGAATTGAAGGAAAAAAGGGAAGGGGTAATCTCTGGGAAGGCTACATTGCAGTTAGGACAAATGGGCTTTAGAGAAAAAAAGAATTCCTTATTAGGGGGGATATAGACTTTAACCTTGCCTTCACCTAACTTTACCGCAAGTTCCACCGAATCCAAAACTCGTTGTTTCATTCCTTCTTTCATTATCAGACGATCAACAACAAGGTCCACTCCTTGAACTTTGATTGAAGGAATTTCATCAGCCAAATCTATAATTTGATCTTCCAATTTTATTCTAGTAAATCCATTTTTAAGGTATGGCTTCCACCAATTCTCAGACTTAATTGCAACTGGGGCAAGCAGCATCAATTTTGTACCTTCTGGTAAGGAAATAATGGTGTTCACCATTTCTGGAACGGTGGACATCTTTAGGGGTCTGTGACACTGAGGGCAATGAGGCAGGCCAATTTTGGCGTAAAGGATGCGCAATAAACTATAAATGTCTGTTAAAGTGCCTATAGTAGAGCGTTTTGAAACTGCCCTTGGGGTTTGGGACAACATAATGGTGGGCGAAAGACCGGTAATAGAATCTACTTTAGGATTAGTGAAAAGCGAAGGTGATGGCAGAAATATGTTCAAATAACGCCTTTGGGCCTCTTTGTAAAGAACATCAAAGACCAAACTGGATTTTCCAGAGCCACTGACTCCTGTGATAGCCACCAGTTTGTGCTTGGGAATCTTAACAGAGATGTGTTTTAAATTGTGCTCATAAGCACCTTTAACAGTAATCCAACTAGGCATAAAATCATTATAAAATAAAATTTGTCAAAATCATAGGGAGGCTTATCCGAGATTAACCTTCATGTTTTACTTGCCTTTTTCCTGTTTTCATATTTTAATACACTTTATGACCGAAGTTAAGGTGATGACCTTTAATTTACGCTACGATAATCCTCAAGATGGTGAAAACCGTTGGGAAAACCGCAAAGGGGTGGTGGCTCAGATAATAGCAAATTTTTCTCCCGACATATTTGGAACCCAGGAAGGATGGGAAGGGCAAATAAAGTCTCTTCAAAAATTGATCCCTAGCTACCGCCTTTGTGTCCATGCCCCTGAATGGGATTACAAGCGCATGTTCCCTTGTGTTTGGGTGAAAGAAGACTTAGAAGTGAGTTATTTTAATACCTTTTGGCTTTCTTTAACCCCTTCAGTACCCTTTAGCCGCAATTGGGAAAGTGCCTATCCCAGGTCGGCTACCTATGTGCTGGTTAAGAAAAAAGGCATTTCCTTTTTATTTGTCTGCACGCATTTGGATAATATTTCCACTAAGGCCAGACTCCATCAGGCTATGGTTTTATGGCAAGAAATAAATCGGATAAATGTCAGGCATTTGCCTTTAATCCTAGTAGGGGACTTTAATACTTCTCCAGATAGTGAAGTCCATCAGTTTCTTACTGGACAAAGGGAAATAGAGGGAGTAAAAGGTAATCTTGTGGATGTCTGGCAGGCGCTTCATCAACCCGAATCTGGCACCTTTCATGCCTTTACAGGAAGGGACATCAGAGGGAGGATTGATTGGATCCTGGTTTCTCCTGAAATAGGCATAAAAAGGGCCGTTCTTATAAAAGATACCCCTAGAAGAAGGTATCCCTCAGACCATTTTCCTGTAGGGGCCGTATTGGAGATTTGAAGATGTTGAAAGAACTACCTTATTTGGTATATGCAGATGAGCAAGGACAAATTTATTCCCATCCATATTTAAAGGTTGCTGGCAAGTCTGGTGAACAAGTTGTTATCCCTCAACCTGAGGATTTTATCCCTCTACCTGAAAACAGTAAGCTTTTCTTTTTGCCTCAGTGTCCACCTGTCGGCTATGATGAAAGAAAGGGCCATTTTTATCTTTTAGAAGACCTACCCTTTAAAAAAGGCCATCCTTGCTATGGTGTGGCGGCCTTTATGAGCCCTGGATTTGTAAGAAGTCTTTTGCCAGCAGTGGATTATAGCCAAAAAGACTATCACTTACCCCTTTGGGCCTATACAGCCGTGGGCTGGTATGAAGGCAGATATTGGGTGGCTGCCTTTTTGATAGAAGACAATCCTCACTGGCACCCTTCTCAATATGATGATAGAACCCTTTTACCTAGAGTGAAAGAAAAACTGAAACGCTTTCCCAATAATCGCCTTTTAAAACACCTTAAGGTTTGTGCTACTGAATATCACTGTTTTGCAGCCAAGAATGCCTTTTATGAAAGGTGGGAATTTCCTGTGCCTACTTCAACGGCTTGCAATGCTAGGTGTTTAGGCTGTCTTTCTTGGCAAGATGAAAAAGGATGCCCTGCTTCACACCATCGCATTAAGTTTGTGCCTAGGGTAGAAGAAATTACAGAACTTACCATTCCTCATCTTCTTTATGCCGAAGAGCCCATTGTGAGCTTTGGGCAAGGATGTGAGGGGGAGCCGCTTCTGGCAGGTGAGGTTATTGCCAAGAGTGTTAAAAAGATGCGCCAAGCTACGACCAGAGGCACTATTAATCTCAACACTAACGGCAGTTTACCTGAAGTAGTAGAGCAGATTATCGATTCTGGGCTTGATAGCATAAGGGTAAGCCTTAATAGTGCTCAAGAGGAGCTTTATAACCGTTATCACCGTCCTCAAAACTATTGTTTCAAAGACGTTAAAGAAACCATTAAACGGGCCAAGCAAAGGGGTATTTTTACTATGATAAACTACCTCGTTTTCCCTGGACTTTCTGATACCAGAAGGGAAATAAACGCCCTTAAAAACCTGATTTCGGAGACAGGGCTTGATTTCATCCAGCTCAAAAACTTGAACATTGACCCGCACTGGTATATCCAACAAATGGATTTGCCTTGGACGCCGGGTCTGGGAATGACTCAAATAATAAAAGAGCTTAAACAGACATTTCCTGGGCTTCGATTTGGATATTTTAACCAATATTTGAACAAAGATGGTTAAATTTTGGCAAAACCGCTTCTTTAAACGAATTTTTTTGGTCTTTTCTATTTTTATGGCAATGGCCCTTTTTTTTCTCTATTTGTTGCCAGCCTTTTTGAATCTGGAGGCCATTAAGAATCAGATAAGTCAGCAGTTGCAAAGAAGATATCAAATAGAGGTAAAAGTTGGCCGGCTTGAACTTCAGTTTGTGCCTAGATTTATTGTAAATTTGAAAGATGTTCAGGTAAAAAAAAGTGAAAATTCCTTTTATGCCAATCAGGTTACCATCTTACCCCATTGGGCTGCCTTATTACGGTCTAAATTTGAGGCCAATCTCTATTGTCAAGGATGGAAGACCAGAATATTTCTGTCCTTTCAAGAAAAAAAGGGGCCTCCGGCAAACTGGGAGAAAATCAGTCAGAAGTTGTTTAAGCCCATTTTTATCAAAAAAATCAGGGCCTTAAATGGGCATTTGGAAGTTGTTGCGAAAAAAGATAGGGTTGATTTTCACTTTTTTGAAATCAATGCCAGCCTTGAGGGCAAACAAATTTTGCTTACTGCATCTTTTAATAGCTCATTTCTTGAATATGGAAATTTAGACCTGAGGGCTCATCAAACTGGTGGTATAGAGGGCAGATTAAAGGCGAAGGCGGTTAAATGGGACAAATGGCCACTTTTGTTTGCAAAGAGGCTTATCCTAGAAGAAAAACGGGATATAGAAGGTAGGGCCAATTTGGACATTACCTTTCATTATGTTCCCAAAGAAGAGGCCAATTTGGGATTTAGCCTTTTTTTCCCTTATATCCGTTTTAAGCCACAAAATTTGGTTTTGAATGATGGGATGGTTCAAGGCACATTTTCAAAGAGAGGCAAGCGGTTAGAATTAAGGTTAATCAGAGTTGAGATTAAGCATCCCCAACTTGAGGGAAGGGGTTGTTTTATTTGGCAAGATGGAGAAAAGATAGGATATAAATTTTGGGCCGAACACTTAAATATAAGCGAGATTAGACCCTATGCCTTGAAAATCTTACCAGAGAAAAAGATTACGCCCAAAATTTTTCAAATCCTTGTAGCAGGGCAGATAAGACACTTTTCTATCTCTCATTTCGCCAGGGATATAGCTACCTTTAAAAAGGCAAAGACATTAAAAATAAATGCTGTAGCAGATGGTGTAACCGTAAATATCCCAGGAGCAAATCTCATTTTATCTCAGGCCAAAGGGAAAGTTGCGGTTAAAAATTTGACACTTTATGGCCAGGGGATTCAAGGCCGGGTTGAAAATGCCAAGATAAAAAATGGACAGGTGACTATATGTTTGAAGAAAAAACCAGGCCAGGTGAGGGTGGAAACTGGCTTTGAAAGTCCCTTAAAAACAGGTTTGGGCTTGATTAAACACTTTGTAAAAGATGAAGGACTAAATCAAGAGTTTCAGCTTATTACCTCAGCCAGAGGAATGGTAAAAGGCAATTTGCTTCTTAGGGGTACCCACCATCATGTAAGGGTAGAAATAAAGGGACAGATTCAAGGGGCCAAAATCACCTATAAGCGACTTCCTTATGATCTCAAAATAAAGAAGGCAGATTTTTGCTATAAATCTTCACACATTGGCTTCCAATCCTTAAATTTAGGTTTAAACCATTCATTTATAAACGATGCGCAAGGGGAGATAGATTTTTCTAATCCCAAGGATATTCATATTAGGGTAAGCCATCTCTTTGCCCTGTTCAACCTTAAAGAAATCTACCCCTGGCTAAAAAGACAAAGTTTCGGCCGATCCATAGGCCATGTCTTAGAAATAGGCCAAGGGCTCTTGGCAATAGATAACGGCCAGCTTTCCCTTTCGGTTTGCAAAAAGGAGGGGAGACTCCAGATTGATAATTTGACCTATCAGTTACCCTTTGATTTCAAAAAGGGAATAATTGCCTTTTCATTTTTGCCTGAGGCCTTATACCTTAAAACAGGCGAAGGGGAGTTTTTGACCAATAAAATTAAATTCAGCGAGGTAAGAGGAAAAACCCAAACCGGCCAAGAGCCCTTTCATTTAAATGGCGAGGTTATTGGTCTATTTTCTAAAAGGCCAGTTGTTAATCTTGCAGGCAGGGCAGAGATAAAAACGACGCTTTTTAGAAATTGGATTTATAAAATTGCCCATCTTCCGTCTGAGTTAAAAATCAAGATTCCCCTTAAAATAAGGGCATTTAGGCTTCATTTAGGCCCTAAAAAGGCCTCTTTTGAAGGCAATTTGATCTATCAAGATGTAGGGTTGAAAGTGAATGTCTATAAAACTGCAAGGGGCCTTTTCTTGCAAAAGTTTGAAATTAAAGACCCTTTTCAGAGAGGAGTTGTTTCTTTTGATTATTTTAATCCCTTTTTGGAGACAGAACAAAAAATTAAATTCTTCATTAAAGGAGAGATAACAGAAGGGTTGCTAAATAAAATTTTGGTGAAAAATCCCTATCCTTACTTTAGAGTGAGTGGTGATATGAAAGGCGTTATAAATTTGACGAATCTTAACAAGAGTCACATTAAAGGACGGCTTTGGGCCAAGGGACTGAAAAATATAATGTCCTCTTGGCTTTCAACTCTAAATCCTGAGCTAAATCTTAAAGAAGTTAAGTTATTTGCAGATGATAAGGTAATAAAGGTTCAAAAAATAGAGGCCGTTTATAAACATAATCAGGTTGTGGCCGAAGGCAGGGTAGAATTTAAACCTTTGGCCGTTTTTATTTTAGGAGACTGCTATTCCCCCTTTCTAGATATAGAAGAGTTAGAATCTTTATTCTCCACTCATAAAAGCGAAGGGCAGGCATCTAAAATGCCTTTATTTTCCCAATGGGCTTTAAAAGGCAAGATGAATTTTATGGTAGATGGTCTTAAGTATAGAGGTTTAAACTTAAATGATTTGAGCGGAATGCTATTATTTAACGGTCCCTCAAACATAAAAGTTGATGTTCAAAAGGCACATTACTGCGATTTGAGCCTGAAGGGTAGGGTTGAATTAAACCATGGAAAACTTAGGATTAGCTCAAGCTTTAGGGCCCATAAGGCCCAATTAGAAACGCTGATGAAATGCTTAATCAAGAAAAATCATCTTTTAGAAGGGACCTATAACTTGGCTGGATATTTTACGGCTGAAGGATACAGCCATCCCCTTAAAGAAAAATCAAAAGGAAAGATTTTCTTCCATTCTTCCCAAGGCCGAATTTATAAATTGACCCTGATGGCTAAGCTCTTCTCAGTGCTTAATGTTATAGGAATCTTTAAAGGCCATCTGCCTGATTTGGGAAAAGAAGGATTTGCCTACCAAGACTTTGAAATAAAAGGGGAGCTTAGAAATGGAGACCTTAAAATAAACTCCCTGATTATAGACAGTCCCTCCATGAAGATTGTAGGGCAGGGCAAAATTAAAATTCCGGAATTTACGGCCAACTTAACCATTTTGGTAGCCCCATTGAGGACAATAGACATTATTTTAAAAAACATCCCTATTTTAGGAAAGATATTAACAGGCAAAAGTGGGACTTTTATATCTGTCCCTGTAAAGATAAAAGGACCACTCCAGGACCCGGAGGTGCATATTTTAAGTGTCAAAACCATTGGAAAGGGAATTTTGAACCTAATGGAAAGGGTTGTTACCTTTCCAGTTCAAATATTTGTTCCTGAATAAGTTTTAAGTTGTATTAAGGAAGGCTTTTGACTCAACATCAACTAATTTCCTTGACATTCTTTTAAAAAATCGTTATTTTTCTTGGCATCATGTTTGAGAGTAGCAAGGGGGTATTCATGCGAGAAAAGATAAAAATTGCCTTTCAAAAGGGAGAAAAGGGTTACTGTCTTCAAATTCCCATCCCGATCGTGGTAGGCCTATTTTTATTTTTGACTATTTGGCTTTGTATTTCTGTGTTTTCAATTCTAAAGCTTCAGGACTATTTTGCACTGAAGCACAAGTTGGTTGCTATGGAAAATGGGACTAAGGCTATAAGACAGCAATATAGTGAACAAATAGAAGTTTTAAAAACTACCTTGAACCAACTTCAACAGACAGAAAAGAGGTTGCAATGTCTGTTAAAAATGGGTTCTAAAGAGAAAATCCTTGAGGAAGCAGACCTAAGTCAGTTTGAAGAGGGTATGGGTGAAGTTGAGGATATAGATATAATCAGAAAAAAGGTGGAAAAAAGCCTAGAAAGCATTGCCAGATTGCATGATTACCTCAAAAGACAACGCTCTATTTATCTGGCTACCCCTAAGGGATTTCCTACTGCAGGTTATATCTCATCGGGATATGGATGGAGAATCAATCCCATTACCCATCGAAGGGAATTTCATCATGGAGTGGATATTGCGGCCATGGAGGGCACACCTGTAAAAAGCACTGCCAATGGAATTGTTGTGTATGCTGGCAGGACAAAAGGCTGTGGCAACTTTGTGGTTATCAAACACGGTTATGGATATACCACCTTTTATGCCCACTTAAGGCGTTACATCGTCAGAATCGGGCAATGGGTTAAGAGGGGACAGATTATAGGATATGTGGGGCACACAGGATTGGCCACAGGTTCCCACGTTCATTATGAAGTTTGGAAACATAAAAGGCGGGTTAATCCCTTACCCTATTTGAGAGGAAGGGTAAAAATAAAGGGGTGAACAGCCTTTTATCTGTCCACCCCCTTGTGTAATTGGTGTGCAATTGGTTAGTATTTTAGTATAGCCCCTTCGCTGGCCGAGCTTACCATCTTGGCATATTTAACGGCATATCCCTTGGTAATTTTGGGTGGAAGGGGTTTAAAACTGGCCCTTCTTTGGTTCAACTCCTCTTCAGAGACCTTCAGTTCTAATCTCCTTTCAGGCAGATTGATTTCAATAATATCCCCTTCTTTTATCAATCCAATCGGGCCTCCGGCTGCGGCCTCAGGGGAGACATGCCCGATGGCTGCCCCTCTGGTGCCTCCGCTAAAGCGACCATCAGTAATAAGGGCCACCTCTTTATCTAATCCCATACCCACAATGGCCGAGGTGGGTGTGAGCATTTCCCTCATACCTGGACCGCCTTTGGGTCCCTCATAGCGAATCACCACTACATCGCCGGGTTTAATCTCCCCGCCCAAAATGGCCTTGGTGGCATCTTCTTCGCTTTCAAATACCCGGGCTCTTCCTGAAAACTGCTTCATCTCTTTATTGACTGCCGATTGTTTAATCACGGCTCCTTCTGGGGCCAGATTGCCATAAAGAATGGCCAATCCTCCTTCGGGTTCATAGGGATTGTCAATGGGGCGAATCACGGTTTCATCCTTATTTTGAGCCTGAGCAATATTTTCGCCTATGGTCTGGCCCGTTACTGTAAGGCAGTTAAGCGTTAAAAGTTCCTTCTTAGAAAGCTCCTTCATTACGGCGGGGATTCCGCCAGCCTGGTTTAAATCCTGGAGAAAGTGGGGTCCCCCTGGCCTTAGACTGCAAATATGAGGAACTTTGCGGCTCATTTCATCAAAAACCTTTAGAGAAAGCTCTACTTCTGCCTCCTTGGCAATGGCCAGCAGATGCAGGACGGTATTGGTGGAACACCCCAAGGCCATATCCACCGCAATGGCATTCATAAATGAGTTTAAAGTAGCAATATCGCGAGGTTTTATATTACTTTCAACCAATTTTACAATTTGCATACCTGCCTTTTTAGCCAGTCGCACCCTGGCGGCCGAAACCGCTGGGATAGTGCCATTCCCAGGCAAGGCCATCCCAATGGCCTCACTCAGACAATTCATGGAATTGGCAGTAAACATCCCGGCACACGAACCACATCCAGGACAGGCCACATTTTCTAACTCTGCCAATTCCTCTTCGGTCATCTTACCAGCCTTAACAGCGCCTACCCCTTCAAACACCGAAATCAAATCTACCGCTTGACCACGCCACTCTCCAGCCAACATAGGACCACCGCTTACAATGATGCTGGGGATGTTTAAACGCATAGCGGCCATGAGCATGCCGGGGATAATCTTATCGCAATTGGTGACCAGCACCAAACCGTCAAATGGCTGTCCCATGGCCATAACTTCAATAGAATCGGCGATAATTTCACGACTCATAAGGGAATACTTCATCCCTTCGTGATGCATGGCCGTGCCATCACACATGCCAATCACCCGAAATTCCATTGGAGTGCCTCCGCCCATCCGCACTCCGGCCTTGACGGCCTCTGTAATGCGGTCTAGATGGATATGTCCTGGAATAAGCTCATTACCGGCGTTAACAACCCCAATAATAGGTCTTTGTAACTCTTCATCTATATACCCCATGGCCTTAAAAAGTGAACGATGAGGTGCCTTTTCAAGCCCTTCTACCATCTTGCGACTCCGTTTCATTGCCATTCCCTCCTCATAAATCCTTTTGGTATTGTCCGAGTTTAAAACTTTTTATTGAAAAGACAAGGGTAAATCTTGACTTTAATTCCCTTTATCGCTAGCATGATAGCCATGAAGGACTTGAAGACAATGTTATTTATCGCCTTGAAGGACTTTCTCTGCCAGATTTCGTCTCCAGCCAGGCCAGAAGAGGTTTGGCCCCAGATTGAGACCCACTCCCTGTTCAAGCGGTATTCCCGACAGTGGGAAAGGCTTTCTTCACGCCGACGCCGTAAGGCCTGGGAACAATTGGGAGCCCTAATCACCAAGGTGGGTTATGCCACAAGACCATATTGCATCAGATGCGGCGCCTGCTGTCGCCAAGGAAGCCCTACCCTTTACCAAGAAGATGCCTTTTTACTTCACTCTGAAACCCTTTCTAAAAGGGACTTATTTACCCTTCGGGTAGGGGAGCTGGCCTATTCCAATGAAGAAGGCAGGCTAGTAGTGGTTAAAAAGGAGGCTATAAAAATCAAAGAAATTAACGGAAGATGTTGCATCTTCTTTGACGAAAAAAACCGAAGTTGCACCATTTATAAATTTCGCCCCCTGCAATGCCGAGTTATGGCCTGCTGGGACCCAGAGGGCTTCAAGACCCTGAGGAAAAAACGGCCTCTCCAGCGTAAAGATATCATCCCTGTCAAATATCCCTTATGGGAGATTATTGCCAGGCATGAGAGGCGATGTGCTGTTACCCAGATGAGAACGCTCCTCAAACGGAATGACAAAGAAAGACTTCAGGAAATGGCCTATTATGACCTCCAGACGAGGCATTTTTTAAAAGAAAACTTTCAAATTAACCCTCAAGAAATGGATTTTTATTTAGGACGTCCGATCAGCACCCTTATCAGACTCTATCAAGGTGGGGAATAAAACCATATTTTTGGTAAATTCCTTGGGCCTCAGGGGATACAATAAAATCAAGAAACTTTCGGGCATTTTCAGGATGCGGAGACTTTTTGAAGGTAGTAATATAATAATTTACCCTATCTCTCTGGTCCAAATCTCTGCCTACCTCTACTGCCTCTACCTTTAATCCCTTGCCTTGGGCCTCTATCACCTCGGTTGCCCATACAGGTCCTACGTCAACCGTGCCCTTTTGGAACCGCAGAGGGGTCTCCCGATGATGCACGACCGTATAGATGGTAGTGCCTTCAGCCCTTTTTTCTTCCATAATCCGATAGACAAGCTCTTCTCCGCCGGCCTGTCTATACATATTTAAAATATGAAGGCCAATATCCTCTAACTCTGGATTGGGTTGAGAAATCCGTACTTCATCTCTGGCCAAATCCTGAACTGACCGAATCCCAAGAGGATTGCCTTGGGCTACCATCAAAACAATGCGGTTGTGAAGATAGACTTTATAATGTCCCTTTTCTATTAAGCCGGCCCCTTCAAGCTTCTGCATGGCCTCTTCTTTTACGGCAGTATAGACATCAGGGATAGAGGGTAACAACCAATTCCCAAACCTGGCTCCCCCGGATAGAATCTGCTTCAGCTCAAGCCCCGGGGGCAGGGTTTCGTAAAAAACACTTCTTACCTCTGGATATCTCCTCTTAAACTGTCCCAGAAGTTCTTCCATTACCATAAACTGATTGCCTGCCATAAAAAGGATTAAATCGGCAGTCTCAAGGACTTCCGGATAATGGATATCCTGAGCCCTACTCTCTGGGATAATTAATGAACTCATCGGCCCCTCCCTGCCCTACTTTAAACCAATTTTAGCACCCAAGACCAACTGAGGGCAAGAAAAAATTGTGATAGTTGATGGAGAAGGAAAGGTGGTAGAGGGAAAAGACTTCCTTAAAACCTACAAACTAGGCACTACGCACTAAGGACTAAAGCATTAAGAACTAGGCACTAGGGACTAAAGACCAGTTAGATTTTGAATTTTGGATTAGGTCGCTCAATGTCAAACAGGGCTAGAGGCGAAAGGCAAAAGGCAAAAAAGGCGAAGGTTGCAAAGGTTATAAAAGCTGTAGAGGTTATAGAGGAAAAGGACTTTCCTTAAAACTTAATAACTAAGGACTAAGCACTAGGGACCCTACAATAGCCCAAATGACTTCATAACTTCAGCCAATTTCTTATCTGTTTTGGCCAGTTCTCTTAAGGCATTAATCAAACGACTATCTGTTTCTATCTTTTTAACGGCTGAATCTTTGGCCTTCTCTATCAGGGTTTTTCTGTCCCAAAAGACCAGACCCATCATGGCCACCACTAAACCGCCAAAAACCATCATCATAGTATTTATTATGCGAGTTAAATCACCAATGCGCTTATCTAATGAGTCAAATCTCTTATTCATGTCCTCAAACCGCTTATTCATCTCCTTTCTTAAGGCCTTTTGACCCTCTTCCAATTTTGTTAACCTTTCCACGATCTCTTTATCTGTTAGACCCATGGTCTTTTGGTAAGAAAAGGCCTGTGAAAGGCCAACTGAGAAAAGAAACATTATGACTGCAAGGCCTATGATGCTCTTTTTAACCATTTGGCCTCCAATTTATTCATATCGGCTCACAGAATCCAGACCCGGACACTAAACCTTCTATATCCAGACCTCCTATTAAAAACATTCTAAAAATATTCTTGAAAAAATGCAAGTCAAAAATTTGTTTGGCAAGAAAATGCCAGATATTAAAAAAACATAGAGGGTTGATATTGAGTTGATAGGTTGATGGTGAAAGGTGAACAGTTGATGGTAGATTGGTTGAGTAGGTGAAGCTTTTTTACTTAAAAAACAGAGACTAAGGACCAGGAACTAAAGCACTAACTTCGTCGCAATCCCCTCAAATCGGGTCAATGTTTCCAACGGCCTGCGGCGGGTGAGAGTAGGGCCGCAGGGCCGTGCCGAGCGGGTCGCAATCCCCTCAAATCGGGTCAATGTTTCCAACCTTAAAATCGCACAGGAGGAGTTTTTATGAGCTGGGAAGTGTCGCAATCCCCTCAAATCGGGTCAATGTTTCCAACTGATAAAAAGCAACTTCAGAAAAAGATTGAATGGCTCAAAAGTCGCAATCCCCTCAAATCGGGTCAATGTTTCCAACACAGGAGGGTATCATGAGCTGGGAAGTAGAAAGCCAGGTAACAGTCGCAATCCCCTCAAATCGGGTCAATGTTTCCAACATAAGTGTAGAGGAAAACGTTGAGTGGGTGGGGAATACGAAAAGTTGCAATCCCCTCAAATCGGGTCAATGTTTCCAACATTTCAAGGAGTGTCTGCCTGTTTGCGGGTGGAAGTGCTCCATGTTGCAATCCCCTCAAATCGGGTCAATGTTTCCAACAGTACCCCTTTTTTGCTTTGATTTTTAGGGCAGTTGGAAGGCCATTTTCGGAGACCTCCTCTTTAACCCCTCTTTTTTGCACTTTACATTTTTGTTAAAAATTGCAAACCACCTAAAAACCAACTAAATTTCTATGCGGGAACCGCCATGATTTTTTGGGCACTTAGGTTAAGGGGCTAGGTCTCCGCAGTTTAGAATTATTCTAAACTGTTGCTTCCAAACCTGCCAGCCTTGCCAGTCGTTCCCAAACCCCGATTTTCCAAAGAGCTTCACTTAAGGCCTTTATAGCATATTTTGGGGTTAGAAGGCAAGTAACTTTTTTAGTTTTGAGGTATTTTTCTCTAAATGTCTCTTTCAGGTCTTTGATTTTGGTTAAGGGCAGAATTTCGGTTTTGCTCCTTATTTACCAGAAATCCTTTTGTAGTGGCATGGATATGGCCTGTTTAAATTTTAAAGAGACCATAGCCTAATGCCGTCTTGGCACCAAGACCATAGTTTGTAAGGGCCTCTTTTAACCAATTCAGGGCTGTGTTTAACAAATTGTCTTTTCTTTCTGAAGAAATAAGTCTGTTTTTTACCCCAAGATGAAAAGTAAATTGAGCATTTTTTAATACCAGAAAGGGAATTGGTGTAGGATTATAATAGTCGGCTGGTGGCTGTTTATCACTATAGTAAGGCCCATAATGAGGGTTCATGATGTCATATTCTATGTCAAAATCTTCAGGGAAGGCATCAAAAAAGATAATGCAGCCTTGCCTGTCTTGAGTGCCAAAGATAAGCTGGAATTTTTGCAATTGAGTTTGCTTGCCTTTTAATATTTTATAAAGCTGTTCAGAAAAACTAATCTTTTTATTATCTTCAACACTGGGTATTATAGTCTTTTTTACAGCTTCCCATTGAGGAAATTTATCTTTATCTAATTCATCTATTAAATTAAAAGTTTCTAAAAACTTTTCTAACAATGCCACCCTATCGTAATAGTTTTCTGGTTCTTGTAGGCCTTCTGCCAGACTTAATATCGCATAACTTCTTGTTACGCCTTTAATGGCACTCCCAGGGAGATAAGGAATGCCATAGATGTGATGTAAAGTCATAGAGGTTTCATAAACTGAAGGATTGCCCAGGCCGACTACCAAACGCCAGGAAAGAGTAAGAGAAATTTCTAAATGAGCATATTTTTTTATCCATTCTTTATACTGATGGGCATATTTTTGAGCGGTGTTTTTTAACCTGTCAATTAAATTTCCTTCTTTCAAAATGTTATATTCTGTTTTATGAAAAAAACGAGGCTTGCCTTCGTTATCAAATTGCACGGCCTTGTTTAGTCTTAAGGCAAAGTTATCAATCAAGGGTAATTTTATTTGTCTGGTGTCATTTGGCAATCTGGTATTTTTTAATGAAAATTGTGGCTTTGAGGTCTTTTTGTGAGGTTTATTAAATTTCGGTTTCATGGCCTTTTCCTTCCTCTTTGTCCTCAATTAGTCCTTCAGCAAACCGTCTCAGCCAGTTTAAAAAGGCAAGGACTTCTATGGTAAGGGCCCGATAGGTTGAAGAGTTGAGAGAAACAACCTTCCCAAGCAGTGTTTCAAAATCGGCCTTTCCATCCAAGGGAATAAGCTTGGTAGGATGTTCTTGTAACCATGCTGTAATTTGTTTACCAATATAAGAATAAATATCTTTTTTACTGCACATAAATGCCAGAGTAGCTCCAAGCCCGTTAGTCTTTATATACATTGGAATTTTCTTAACATAAGATTTGTAATCTTTCCGCTTTTTTTCGTCTAATTTGTTTATAGCCTCTTTAGCACACTTCCAGGCAAATTTTGCCCGGCCGCCTTCAATACCCTGAATTCTGGTTTCTTCGGCCATGACTAATCCTCCCACGGTTTAATCCTGACAATTCCCTTGCCAATAGTAGCATCACCGCCTATTTGCATGATGTCTGGTAGTCCTGCTTTAAAGAATTCCAGCACAAGCTCGGCTTCATCTCTGTCAGGCTGATTAAAAATCCCCTTTTCTTCAGGTTTTCCTTTAAAAATAGGTGAGGCCAGAGCTAAAGAATAAAGCAGGGTTTCAGAGGGCAAAAATTCTTCAGTAAAAAGGGCACCAGTTTGGACTGTGCCTGTGGCGTTGTTGATCTTGGTGCGGGTAATTACTTCGGTAGAGAGGTGAACAAAGTCTTTAAAATCTTCATCTGAAAGCACAATGATTTTTTGAGGAATTTCTTCAATACCTGTTTTTGCAGCAAGCCAGTTAGCAAATTTCTTTAATTCTTCGTTAGGTTTAACATCAAAAGTGTATTCTTCTAAAACTACTTTACCTGAAACTAATACCTCTGAACCGCTTTTGGGGTAAGAGTTTGCAGGGATTTCGCTTATTTTTATTCGCTGCTTATTTATCTCAATTGCCTCACCTGCCATTGTCATTTCTTGTTCAAATCTTTTTAAGATATAGGGGCAAGTAATATAGGCAAAGACGCCTTTCATGGACTTAACCGGAAAGAGCAAAAGCCTTGCATCGGTAAAACCAAGGGCACCCGCATGGGAGACATCGTCTTCAGGACCAAAGGTGAGAGCAATGGCTTCATCCATATTTATGCGTTTGATAGTTTTTTTGTCTTCCTTTCTTTCCTGCCAGGAATTTTTTAATAACTGAAGCCACTCTTTTACCTTTTGATCCACTTCTATTTTGTTAATTTTTCCCAAAAAATAAGGAGAAAGCACATGTTCTATAATTTCTTTATCTCCTTCTTTTTGCTTCTTTTCCTGGACATATTCCTCAAACACCTCCCTTATACTGCCCTTTAATCCAGATGCCTCTATTTTAGGGAATCCTGTGTGTCTTTCCCTTTGAATGGGTAAATCTACGATACCAAGCTCCTGTCCTGTACCGGCGTGGAGAGGGGTAATGACATAAATAAAGAAGGGTAAGGCCCTTTTAAACATAATTGCCTCCTCTTATTTTAATTTCATCTGCCAATCTCGTAATAACCACATCCTTCTCATCATTCTCCAACAGCTCTTCACCATAATTTTTTTCTATTTCTCTTTGTTCTTCTTCAGACACAAAAGGTATCAGCTCCAATTTCAGTTTAACTAAAAAATCGCTTAGGCCTTTATTAATTTCCTCCCTGACAATTTTTCTAATATCCTGTTCTAACGCAGTTTCTAACATAAAATTTACTTCCTCTAAAATATAAAATAGAAATTGACATAACTATTCTACAGAAATTAGAATTATGTCTGTATCTTTTATCAGTTCCTTTGCTTGATAAATTTTATTTGTAATTTTTAGCCAATACCACTCTACTTTAAAATTGTCTCCCATAATTTGTTTGGCCAATTGATTACATTCACGCATTTGTTCCTTTAAATGATTCAGTATTTCTACTTTGTGATATAAATACACTTTAAATGTAAGTTGATAATCAGGATATTGTTTTTTTACTGCTGGCAGAAGACCTTTAATCTTTTTATCTTTTATATCATTAAAAGGAATGCGATTACCGGGTTTTATTTCTATTATCTCTAATTGTTTGTTCTTCTTATTTTCTATGACTATATCTGCTTCATAAGGCTTAAATTCTTTACTGTGATAGATGTTAATATCTTTTGCCTGTGAATATCTGTGGTAAAAATAATCAAATACTTTTAACTCCATAAATGTGCCTTTAAGTGTTTGGTATTCCGTTGCTTTTTCCATAAAAAATTTATTGTGAATTAACCTCCCGTAAATTGTAAGAATTACTTTATTATCTTCAATCGTGATGAGTTTGTTCTGTTGTAATTCTTTAAATATCCTCTCAGCTTGATTCTTCTCATTATGCAAATATTCAAGAAATTTTTCTTTGTCTGGGAAATTGCTTTTTTTCTCTTTATCAGGCTTAATGGCCTCAAAGGCCATAAAGTGGTCCTCTATAAAACTCAAATCAATCTGGATAGGGAGTTGAGGAAGTTTGATTAGTTCATTTTCCATTTCAAAGATATAATAAACTGGAATCGCATAGAGCTGGGCATAAAAGGTCAAAAATGGCACTACTGCTTTATAACCACCAGTGATGTTAAAAATTACATCTTGAGTATTTTGGTCTATGATTCTTTTAATCCGTTCAAAGAGCGTTATTAAACCTTCTTCCTCAAATTCCTTACTATTTTTTACCTGTAAGCCTTTAATCACATCTTGTCCGTATTCTTTTTCAAAACGCACCTCAAAACCTTCTTTTCCTTCAAACCATTCTTTTATAATCTCAGCCGCCAGAGGAGAAAGGATGGTGTCTGTGGCCAAAAGCTGGACAGAGATTCTGTCTTCTTTTAATTCCTCTTTAATTTTTAAAAGGCTTTTTATTTCAGCTGAGGCGTCTTCTTTATGCTTTGCCCACTCAATCACCTCTCTTTTCAATTCTTGGCACTCTTCTTCATAATCTTCAATATCTGCAAAGCGAAGAGATGTATCTTTTAAGTCTTCATAAATATCATCTCGCTGGTCATTATGATAATTTGCAAATATAGAAGTGCCTACCATGGTAATAACATTCTTCATTTCCATACCCCCACTACACTTAAGCCAAAACCTTCTTCTTTTTTATAATCAGAAATATGCTTATAATGGAATTTTTCAAGGAGTTCTTCCGGACTACCTTGCTCTAATATAAAGTAATAAACGCTGCCTGAAGGCACGGCTCTGTACATTGTTTTGGGCCCTTTGCGTTTTATGTCAAAGCCACCTATATAAATAGGTTTACCACAGGCGCAACTTACCAGTTTCAACTTTAACCCCTCATAACTTTCTTCAGGAAGATAACCTTTTTTAAAAATGGCAGGGGTGAGAAGATACAGTTTAAATCGTTTTGTTTTTTCTATCTCCTCTTTTAATTTTGCTTTGATTTCCCCTGTTAACTTTTTTATTTCATCTCTTGCAATGAATTTAAACACTACAATCTTGCCCTCAGCGCCAAGTTTTTTAAATCCACTTTCAGGTAACTTAAGGCCGTCTCGCTCTATATCTACAACCAGAGTGACTCCTTCCTTAAGACGCACCATATTGACACGATAAAGTTTTCCCTCTTCAGAAGTGTGCGTCTGGCTATTTCTGGCAATTCCTATCTTGGGTTCAGATTGATAAAACTCCTTTTTGGGTAAAAAGGAAATTTTTTGAGGTAAAATACCTAACAGATATTTTTTCAAATGGGAGAACCGAATAAAACCTTCAGGATTTTCTACTTTGTCAACATTTGTAGTCAAAAATTGGAAGTTTCTGTTTAAATTAGTGATAAAAACAGAATGTTTTAAGAGATTAAGAAGAAAAATCTTATCTTCTTTTTCTTCCTTATTCTTCACCAGATCCAGAGGTAAAGGACAATATAGTGTGTCTTGGCGTTTTATAAAAATGCCGTTTATTCTTATCCTTTTTGTGGGATCACCTGGAGTGTTGGCCTGTCTTAATTCTTTAATGTTTTCTGAAAACCACAGGCTCCTTATAGCGCCATAAATAGTGCTTGGATAAGGCGGAAAAATTCCGTCTGCCCATGTTTCTTCTCCCCAGGAAAAGGGCTTTCCGTCTCTAAAAAACAAAGTATCTAGGGACTTTATTTCAAGAAGCATTTTTTACTCCCATTTCTCTATATAAAAATGCAATTATTTCAAGAAATGTTAAGAAATTGTCAAGCTCTTTATGCGGCTTTAATCCTGCCAGTTTTTTAGAAAGCCTTTTTATAAGACTTTCCTTGCCTTTCTTTTTAAGACTTCTCATGAGCGTTCGGTTAATTTCCTTTTCAAACAGAGGAGGGATTTTTACCTCAGGAGCTAACTTCCTTTCTCTCCCCAAAAGGGGTTCAAATTCATTCCTCAGCACCTTTACAAAATGGGGTGAAACAATTTCTTCTCTTAAACACTCAAGCAGTTCTTTGGCAATGTTAAGCGTGTTTTCCTGTTTTTCTTCAATTCTCCATTTCCATCTGGTTTTATGAATTTCCCCGCTATGTTTTAATACGGCTATAGCAAAGGCATCTTTTCCATCCATTTCCTTGGCCCATTTTTCCATCTCTTTGGCCTGTTTTATTACTTCAAGTAAAGGTGTTTTATAATGGGCAATCACTACCCCGCAGGAAGCCGTTGCCTTTGGCCCAAGCAGGGTCAGAATTTTGCCATCTTTTTCTATAAAACCAGAAGGTTCATTTGCAAAGTCAACTTCCAGCTGCTTATCTTTAAATTTAATATGTCCAGAAAAGGCCGCTCTCAGTTTTATCATGACATCAAAAAGGGTGTGTAAATTCACAAACGCCAAAACATCATCACCGCCGGCATAAACAAGCTTTCCAAGACCATCTTTTTCTACAATATCTTTTACAAACTCAAGGGCATAATTTTTTAAGGCTTGACTTAAGCTAGCGTGTAAGGCCGGTGTCAAAGGACGGGTGGTGGTAATTTCCCTTAAGGCGTCTTTAAACTCCTTATTTAATTTTTCCCATACATCTGAATGATAAATTTCTTTAATCCCTGGTGTAAACTCACCTGCAAGCCATTTGCCCATATTGTCACCATCAAGCATGAGCAAGGCATAATAGGGAGTCTGTTTGGTTTTAACACTCTGGATAAAGCCTTTTAATATTTCCTTGGCCTCGGTGGCAAGGTGTTCTGCCTCGTGTTCACTTCTAACATAGCCCTGTTTTAGTAAGTATTTGGGAGTTAAGTTTGTTTCAAAATAGAGCTGTTCATCAAAATATTCTTTATCGTTACTATATTGCTTAAATTTCCTCTTGTATTCCTCTTGTTTCTCATTGCCTAATGCTTTAAGCCAGTGTGATAATGCTATCTTGGCGGTGGATGGGAATTGCAGTGCTTCTTTTTTAAAATGCGCTTTAAAATATACCTCTGCCAGTCGCTTTATCATACATACCCCACATAAACCTTCACCGGGTTGCAGGTATTTAAGAGAAAGGCCTTCATTAAAAATAAATACCTTTTCTGTAAAAAGTTTTCTCTCCTTTAATTTTTTTAAGTCTTTTTCTGTTTCAGTTTTTCTATAAAACAACACATTTCTTTCACCACAAATACTGCACTTCCTGCCCTTTTCAGCCAGTTGGTCAAAGTTTCTAATATTTTTTCGCATCCCAAGGGCCTTTTCGGTGAGGCCATAATAACCGCTATAAAGATGCCCGATATTTGGTGGATAATTGCCTTTTTCTTTAACAAATCTGATTATGCCTTCTATGGTTTCACTCTGTTGACTGGATAAAACCTGTTTTAATTTTTCCACAGCCTTTTCTAAATCGTTTTCAAAGGGCACTGCTACCCAGTAAATTTCAAAAAATGACTTAATTTGTTTGTCAAATTCAGTGATTATATTTGGCCTATAAACTGGGCTTTTATTTTCTAATTCTTTAAGAATAGCGTGTCCTATCTTATACCATTCTTCTCGCACCGCATTTTCTATATTTTCCCCTATTTTTTTTAACTGGTTAAATTCTTTCTCAGGCAAGATGGCCAGAAATCTATTGGGAATAGTGGGGGTATAAATTTTTTGTGCCTGAGAGTCCTCTGGTTTAATATTTTCTTCCTGTTCCAGCCAGAAATCACAAAGGGGCTGCCCATGAATGTCAGGGAAAATAATACAATCAGGACCATAGTTTTTAGCCACCTCTTTAATCCCGCACCAGCAAAGATAAGAGAGAATAAAGCTTCCCCAATAAAGGTCCTGTGTTTTTCTTGCCTGAGCAATAAAGGATTGCACTGGACAAATGGTAAAAAGGAAAAGTGAATGGTTAATAAATCCTTTTTCTGTTTTCCAGAAGGCGCTTGTAATTTTTAGATGTTCAAAGATACTGTGGTCGGGCAGGCGCGTGTCTGCTGGAACAACTCGCCAGAGTTTTTTTAGTGCTCCATTGGTTTGGTTTTCCAAAATTGGGATAAAATTACGCCACAAAAAGAAAAATTTCTTTTTGTCTTCTTTAGGCACCTGAGTTTCCTTTAGGACTTTTCTCACTGTTTCATCTATTTCTGCGGCAGAAGGTAAAATGTTGAGATTTAAATCCAGAGGCTCTCCTGAAAAAGGATGAATAATTTGTCCCTTTTCTAAAAACCTTATTTGAAGCTCTTTATTTTTATCTGCCCCTTTAGGTAAAAATCCTCTTTCCATCGCCGAGGCAATTTCATCAGGGGTAACCAGTTTTTGCAAATCTATATCAAAGAACTGAGCCAATTCTTTAGCCATTTCTTCATGGGATTTTTTTAAAGCCATCAAAATAAATGGCTTATGAATGGGATCGTGAAGAAAGCAAGGAAGTTTGTAAGGCCAAATGTGGGTCATAAGAGTGCTCCTCTAAATTTTTGTCTGTTGGCTAAGGTTTAATTTAAAATCTGACTTTACGCCCAACACAGTTTTTTCAATTCGCTCATCGCACTTAAGTATTTTGCGCCTGTTCCGTTTGCCAGCATCTGTGTAAATTTATTAGGCTTGATTTTGTTATCCAGAATAGTCGCTAATCCTGTAGCGGTTGTCTGCCTGTTTACTGCCATAAGGTGGTCCGTGTCTAGTTCAACTAGTTCTTTTAATTCTGACCTGCCCCCCATTTTTTGGAATGTCAAAAAGGGTAATTTTGTGTAAAATTTTTGAAAAAGGAGGTATTGTTATGAAACCAACAAAATATCCACCAGATAAAATTATACAAATTCTTGCTGAAGC
>JALWFG010000017.1:0-40000 GCA_027038965.1 Candidatus Desulfofervidaceae bacterium
AAAATAAAAATATAAAAAAAATTAAAAAAAAAAAATTAAAAAAAAAGAAAAAAAAAAAAAATTTTTTTTTTTTTTTTTTTTTTTTTTGACTTAATTTTAACATCTTTAGGTTTTTATTCCCTTAAAGAAAAAATGAGTGCAAAACTGCAACTTGTCCATATTTTAAACTAAAGAGGAGAGTCCCAAGAAAAGGTTGCTTCAGGAAGGGAAACCATTCTCATTGCTGAAGATGAGGACACCCTTAGGGAGCTTATGAAGGACGTGCTTACCGATTTGGGGTATAAAGTATATCTCGCCGAAGACGGTGAAAAGACATTTCAGATGTTTAAAAAATATCAAAAAGAAATAAGCCTTGTAATTTTGGACTTGGAGCTCTCCAAGATGGACGGATATAAAGTATGTGAAAAGATAAAAAAATCGCAAAAGACAAACAATGTCTTTTTATCAGTGGATACAGCCCCAAACAAGTTCATGAAAATTTTGTTTTAAAATCAAATATAGAACTTTTCCAAAAGCCCTTTAGTCTTCACTTGTTAGCAAGCAAGGTTAGAGAAATTTTAGATGCTTAATTGGCAAACTGGACCTCTAATTAAAGCCAGGAAAAGTCCATCCTCACCTTGCTAAAAGTCTTTTAATATGTTATTTAGCCCACTGTTTTTAAGGGGCAAAGATATGGTAGAAATTAGAGAATTTAGAGGAGTTATTTATAATCCAAAGAAGGTTAGAATTGAAGAGGTTGTTAGTCCTCCTTATGATGTTATTTCTGAAGAGGGACGGAATGCCTTGGCCCAAAGAAACCCTTACAATATTGTGCGCCTTATTTTGGGCAAAGAAGATGGTTGGACACAGGAGGCAGCCTCCATTTATCAAAATTGGCTTCAGGAAGGGGTTTTGATTCGAGATGATAGGGAGGCTATTTACCCTTATTACATGGCCTACACTACCTTTGGGGTAAAAAAAGAGCAGAGAGGTTTCATTGCTAGGGTAAAGGTAGAACCATTTGACAAAGGGGTTATTTTGCCTCATGAAAAAACCTTCTCAAAAACTGTCTCTGAGAGGCTTTCCTTATTAAAGGCCTCCCAAGCAAATTTTAGCCAAGTTTATGGGGCCTATGATGACCCTCAAAATGAGGTGTTTTCCCTTTTGGAACCAGTTATAAGTCAACTAAAGCCCTTGATATGCGTGGAATACAAAGGGGTAGTTCATAAGCTTTGGCGTCTGACTGACAAGGATATAATTTCAAACCTAAGACGATTGATGGTATCTAAAAAAGTAATCATCGCCGATGGGCACCACCGCTACCGTACTGCCCTCGCTTATAAAGAAGAGATGAGAAAGAGGTATCCTAATGCCCCTTCCACGGCACCATTTAACTATGTTTCCATGTATTTAACCAATTTGGATGATGACCAACTTACGATTTTGCCAATTCATCGTTTATTGCCAGATAATTCTTGGCCTCAGTTTTCATTCCCTGAATTTCTTGAAATGATAAAATTACACTTTGATATTAAAAAATATGCCAATGAGTCCGAATTTTGGCAGGAATTGAGGTCCTTTACCAATAAAAGGGTGGCCATCGGTTGCTATAGTAGTGATAATAAAGAGAATTTTTATCTTCTCCTGTTGAAGGATATGAATTGGGACTCTCATCTCCCTGAAGTTTTAAAAAAATTGGATGTTAAGGTTTTGACAAAAATTATCTTTAAACAAATTTTGGGACTCAAAGAAGAGAAGTTGAACGAAGAGGGCTTTATTCATTATGTATATGACGATGCACAAGCCACATCTTTGATACGCCAAGGCCAGTTTAGCCTGGCTTTTTTGTTAAATCCTACCACTCCCCAACAGCTAAAACAAGTGGTGCTTTCTTCATATCTTATGCCTCGTAAGTCTACCTGTTTTTATCCAAAACTACTGACAGGTTTAGTGATTAATGATCTTCGCGAATAATCATGGAGGAAAAGGAATATACCCTGGACATTTTGGCGGGGGGTAAAATAAGACTTTTTCAAAGCTTAAAGGGGTATCGATGTGCCATAGATGCCTTTCTCCTAGCTCATTTTGTAAGGTTAAAAAAAAAGGAATGGGTGCTGGAATTGGGGACAGGCAACGGAATTGTTGCCTTATTGCTAGCCCTAAAACATGCTTATATAGCCAAGGTAATTGGGATAGAAATTCAAACTTCTTTGGCTCAATTGGCCCAAAAAAACGTTAGAGCAAACCATCTTGAAGATTTAATAAACGTTATTCAGGCGGATATGAAGGATGTTCCCTGGCTATTTCCCCAAAAGAAATTTGATGTGGTGGTGAGTAATCCGCCGTATTATTCTTTGGGTGCCGGAAGGATAAATCCAATTTGGGAAAGGGCTGTTGCCAGGCATGAAATAAAGGCCTCGGTGATTGAGGTGACAGAGGTTTCCCAAAAGGTATTAAAAAAGAGAGGGAGGCTATATCTCATTTATCCTGCTTCCCGGGTAGGGAAGTTAGTAACAATTCTTGAATCCTTTAAAATGGTGCCCAAAAGGCTACGCTTTGTTTATCCCTTCCAAAATAGTCAGGCAAATTTTGTTTTAGTAGAGGCCATAAAAGAAGGAGGAGCAGAGACGCTTGTTTTACCTCCGCTTATCATTTATAAAGAGAAGGGAAAGTATACCTCAGAAGTGGCCGAATACTACAAATAGGAGGTATTATGCATTTAAGCGTTGAGGTATTTGAAGAAGGTTTTGACACCCCGATCTTGTTTGCTTGTTGGCCTGGAATGGGATATGTTGCCTTAAGTGTAGGGAAGTATCTTAAAGAACATCTAGGGGGGCGAAAAGTGGCCCAAATTCCCTCAGATGAGTTGTTTCAGTTACCTGGAATTTCGGTAAATGCAGGTTTAATTGAACCCATATTTGTTCCCAAAAATGAATTTTATTACTGTCAGGTAGAGGACAAATCTATGCTTGTTTTTATTGGTGAAGCCCAGCCTGTGCCAGGCAAAGAATACGTATTGGCAGAGGCTATTTTGGATTTTGCCCGTAAACACGGGGTAAAAAAGGTCTTTACTGCCGCAGCCATGCCCATGGAAATAAGCCACAAAGATAAACCTTCGGTTTGGACCGTGGCCTCCAGCAGCGAATTGATTGATTTACTAAACCAATATGACTTTCATCCCATGAAAAGGGGATCCATTAGTGGAATGAATGGCTCTCTACTGGGAGTAGGTAAAGAGATGGGATTTGAGTGTATTTGTCTTTTGGGAGAAATTCCCTTTTATACCGTTCAAATAGAGAACCCTAAGGCCACAAAGGCAATTATAGAGGCATTCTCTATCTTGAGTGACATAAGGGTTTCTACCGAAGAATTGGATGAGTTAAGTCAATACATGGAGAACGAAGTTGATGAATATCTTAAAGCCGTCCAGGAAAAGGGCCAACAATTGGCCAAACCC
This sequence comes from Candidatus Desulfofervidaceae bacterium, assembly GCA_027038965.1. Lineage (GTDB taxonomy): Bacteria > Desulfobacterota > Desulfofervidia > Desulfofervidales > Desulfofervidaceae > JAGHCL01. The sequence continues at coordinate 3,437 of JALWFG010000017.1, forward strand.
AAAGGTTCTGAGACCTTACATTAACTTTATAAGTTCTGTCTTTATTCCCATTTGGGCTATCCACCCAGTTAAACCAGTTCCAGCTTGAAGCAGAACAGAATAGAAAGGCCTTGTCTTTAAGTTAGATTATTGTTATCTTTGTCATATGCAAATAGAAGTTGAAAAGATTGTCTTTGGGGGATGGGGGTTAGGCCGATTGAATGGCAAGGCCGTCTTTGTGCCCTATGTACTCCCCGGCGAAGTGGTAGAGATAGAATTGTCTTTGACCAAAAGGGATTATGCCTTTGCCAAGCTTAAAAGGATAGTTTCTCCTTCTCCGGATAGACAAGAACCCAAATGTCCCCATTTTGGAACTTGTGGGGGATGCGATTATCAACATATTCCTTATACCCTCCAGCTTGAATTTAAACAGCAACAAATAAGGGAAGAGTTGCGGCGTCTTCCTGAAATAAACATAGATTCACTCATTTGTCCTATTATTCCTTCTTCCCAACCATTTGCTTATCGAAATCGCTTAAAACTCCGTGTTAAAAGGGAGGGGTATACCGTCAAACTTGGAACATATAAAAAAAATACCAGAAGCTTTACCCCTATAAAAACCTGTCCAGTAGCGGAGCCTCTCATTCAAGAGATGTTAATCCCCTTAGAGGAGGTTTTGACTCAGCATGCAGCTATAGCCCAACAACTTACTGCAATAGAGCTTTTTTCGAGTAAAGATGAAAACAGAGGGTTCATTGTTTTTAAAACCTTAGTAGAAGTAAACAAAAAACATCTGGTAAAAATGGCCGAGACAATTATGACCGTTTTGCCATCCTTAAAAGATGTTCTTTATGAAAATCCAGCCTTTGTTTATCCCCGGTCCCTTTTTGATAAGGGGTATACTCAGAGCGGACTAATTTTCAAAATAGATGGGAACCTCCTTTTGCGTTATCCAGGGACCTTTTTTCAAGTAAATACAGACCAAAATAGGGAGTTGATAAAGATAGTTACAGCACTGGCTGATATTACTTCTCAAGATTCAGTCTTGGAACTTTATGCAGGCATTGGCAATCTTTCTTTATCCTTGGCCAAGAAGGCAAAGAGGCTTGTAGGACTTGAAATGAACGCCTTGGCGGTGAAAAATGCCAATTATAATGCTCAAAGAAATAAAGCTAGGGCAGTTTTTAAACGATTGGATGTGGAAACTGAATTAGAAGAATTCTTAAAAGAAGATAACCTTTTTGAACTTCTTGTGGTTGATCCCCCTCGCACAGGTTGCATTCGGGCCCTTAAGACCTGTTTAGGTTTGCTTCAACCCAGAAAGATTGTTTACATCTCATGTCATCCAGCTACTCTGACTCGAGACCTAAGATTTATTTTAAATCAAGGGTATAAAATTGAGTCTATTCAGCCTTTAGATATGTTTCCTCAGACTCACCACCTAGAGACTGTAGCCGTTTTAACCCAATAGACAAATGTTGTTTCCCCTAAATGAGACTGTTTCCCAAAGTCCACCTTCACTATCCACCATCAACTAAATTACCAGGGGTTTGACAGTTAAAAAAATATCATTTATAATTACTTTACTTCATTTAAGTGCCGGAGTGGTGGAATGGCAGACACGGGGGACTCAAAATCCCCTGGGCATCAGGCCCGTGTGGGTTCAAATCCCACCTCCGGCACCATTTTTTTTACCCTTATAAATTCTGCAAGTTCCATTTTTTCTTGTTTTTTACTACCTGCTACCTGCTAAAGGATTTTTCTTAAAAATCAAAATGATATCTATGGGTTTTGAGGTTCATTTTGGGGGCTTGTTCCATCTCTTTGCTTTAAAGTTTGCCAACTTTTAGGGAATTTTTATTTAAAAAATTGGGTTCTTCCCAAAATAAGTTAAGAAGAAAAGGGAAGTTTTCATCAGGTAAGCTGTTTTGGTTTGAAATGAAAAGAAAAAAAGAGGAAAAAAAAGTTCTTTAAAGAATAGGATACGAAAGAAATATTATTTGATTACAAGTTTCGTTAAACCTAATCTTTTGAACTGTTTAGAAATGTGGTTTTTAAGGCCTCTTAGAGCCAATAGCCGTTCATTTGAAGCAAATAGGAAAAGATTAGATACCCTGATAAGCTAAGTGAAGACAGATAACGTCTTTTGACAATTTCTATGGTTCAAGCTAAAAGAGGTGACCATGAGAGGAGGGAGTGGTTTGGAACAAGAATGGGAAAAGGTGTGCAATTATTTATCAGACGTGGTACCTTCCAATTTTTACCAATTTTGGATAAAGCCGCTTAAAGTAATAGAAATAAAAGAAAATCAGGTGGTCATGGGATGTCCTAATACCTTTATCCGAGACTGGATTAAGGAACATTTTATCCACTATTTAAAAGAAGCTTGGCATAAATTTAGGCCTCAATGTGCCCAAATAGTATTAAAGGTCATTTCAGATAATAACCAGTCAGGGAAAGTGAAGAGGGCTTCCGAAAAACTCAAAAGGGGTGTTTGGATTCAACCTCCTCTTCCCTTATCTTTCCCTCGCCCTCGCTTTTGTAAACGATTTACTTTTGAAGAGTTTGTGGTAGGGAAAACTAATGCCTATGCTTATTCTGCTAGTAAGCATTTAGCCTCTGGTGAAATCTATCAACCTCTTTACCTCTATTCTGATACCGGGTTGGGCAAAAGCCACCTTTCCCAAGCAGTAGGGAACTTTTTATTGACAAATAACAGGAATTTGAGGATTTGCTACCTTACTACTGAGGAATTTACAAACGAAATGGTTAGGGCCTTAAAAACAAATTATATAGAAGAATTTAAGAAAAAATATCGGGATGAATGTGATGTGCTTATTCTAGAAAATATCCATTTCTTAAGTGGAAAGGAAAAGATTCAAACTGAGCTGGCCTATACCCTAGATATTTTATTAGAGGCTCAAAGGAAGGTAGTATTTACTAGCCTTACTCCCCCTCAGAAAATTCCTGCCCTTAAAAGGGAACTGAGGTCTAGAATTGAAAGCGGCCTTTTTGCCTTTATAAATCCGCCTGATGAAGAGACCCGCTTTAATATTCTCCGAAAGAAGGCCCAGAAAAGTGCGGTAAAAATTCCCCAAAAGGTCATTCAACATTTAGCAGCCAAGATAGAAGGCGATGTAAGAAGACTTGAAAGTGCCTTAAAAAACGTCATTGCCAGATCTATAGTCCAAAAGAGGCCCATAGACTTAGATTTGGCTGATGAAGTTCTTTCTTTTTTTATAGAAACACATCCGCCCCTCAGCCTAAGCATGATAAAAAATACTATTTGTGCTTATTACAATCTAACCCCTGATGACTTGATTTCAAAATCTAGGAAAAGACAAATTGCCCAGCCCAGAAAGGTGGCTATTTATTTGGCCAAAAATCTCTTAAATATGCCTTTAGCAGAAATTGGCAAACACTTTAATCGGCATCATGCCACGATTATTAGTATTCTTAACTCAGCAGAGAAGGAAATTAGGAGAAATGCCCCCTTAGCTAAAGAAATTGCCTTTATTTCAGAAAAGATAAAATCGCAGATTTCTCTTCCCTAACCTTTGACCACTAACTTTTAACCATTTGCCATTTTGACTCTTGACGGAAGTAGAGTTTATATGTCATAAATGGTAGCGTCTTAAATTGGGATGTGAATTTTGAAAGGAGGTGGAATAAATGGCTGAAGAATTTGAACCTATTATTATTGGTTTTCTTTGCAATTGGTGTGCTTATGCCGGTGCTGATTTGGCAGGCACCTCTCGGATTCAGTATCCACCAAATATTCGAATTATTAGGGTGATGTGTTCAGGAATGGTTCATCCCAATCTGGTTATTGAGGCCCTTACTAAAGGGGCAGATGGAGTTTTGGTAGCTGGCTGACACCTTGGCGAATGTCATTACCTGGAAGGTAATAAAAGGGCACAAGATAGAGCCGAGGCCATTCAGTTAATGTTAGAAGACTTTGGCCTCGAACCAGAAAGATTCCGTTTAGAATGGATTTCCGCAGCCGAAGGAGAGAAGTTTGCTAAAGTAGTTGAAGAAATGACCCAGACGTTGAAGGAATTGGGGCCTAGTCCTTATAGGGCGGGCTAGATGAGGAGCCTAGCGAGCAAACTTTATGTTTTTAAAGGCCAGTTCTGTGTGTGGAACTGGCCTTTTTAGGTGGTTATGCGGCCGTTGAATAAATTTTTAATTAGACTTGTAGCTAGTATAATCGGAGCCGGTATTTTATTGCATTTTTTCCCTTTTTTGGGGAAACGCTATGCTATGTGGGCTATCTTGGCCATATTTATTCTTTTTATGGCCTATGGACTTGAAACCTTGCACAACATTCGTTTCCGGAAATGATTTGCATTACCCTTACTACTGATTTTGGGCTAGAAGATGCCTATGTAGGGGTCATGAAGGGGGTAATCTTTTCAATTTGTCCCCAGGTGGAAATTATTGACCTTACCCATGAAATTCCACCTCAGGATGTTAAAAAGGCCGCTTTTGTCATAAAAGGGGCCTATCATTTTTTCCCTAAGGGGACTATTCATGTAGTGGTGGTGGACCCAGGGGTAGGTAGTGAAAGAAGGCCTCTTGTAGTCCAAACCCCAGATTACTTCTTTGTAGCACCTGACAATGGGGTGTTGGAGCTCGTTTATCAACAAGAACAAAAGATTAAAGTCTATCATTTAAACAATCCTTGTTTTTTTAGGGCGACTATAAGCCATACCTTCCATGGGAGGGATATTTTTGCCCCGGTAGCAGCTCATTTGGCTAAGGGCATCAGTCCTCAAGAGATGGGGGTAAAAATTAGCGATTATCTGCGGCTTCCTTGGCCACATCCTAAAATGAAAAATGGAAAGTTGGAAGGAGAGGTGGTCTATATTGACCATTTTGGTAATTTGATTACCAATATTTCTAAAGAAGATTATGCTATTTTTTTGAGTAAAAAATCTCTCCAAGAAGAAATTAGGGTGTGGATTAAAGGAATATGTCTGAACCGTATTTCTTCTCATTATCTTGCAGTTTCTCCTGGAAACCTTTTGGCCCTTTGGGACAGCAGTGATTATCTAGAAATTGCTTGTTGTATGGGAAATGCCAAACAAAAGCTAATGGTCCAAGTGGGAGAGCCTGTAGTGATTGAAGTATTAGGTGATACCCAACATCAAACCCAAAACCTATAATCCAATCCCCAATCAACTATCAACTAATGTGGTTGGTATCTGCTGAAGCAAGACAAGGTCTTACTCAGCTAGGGTTTAGCGCTTGACGCCGTGCTAAAAATAAAGTAGTTATTTTGCCAATTATGAAGGAGGGAAAGGTGGAAGAAGTATTAATCAAACAGCGTCGGGAAAAGATGAAAAAACTGCTTGAAAAGGGAGTAAAGTTATATCCTAATGATTTTAAGCCCACCCACACAGTTGGGGATGTGAAATCTCAATTTGGAGACAAGGGCGAAGAGGAGCTTGCATCTTTAAATAAGAATTTTTGTTTGGCTGGTCGGATAGTTGCCTTACGGCGGTTTGGTCGAGCGGCCTTTATTCACTTTCAAGATGCCACAGGTAAACTTCAAGCGTATTTTAAACAAGATGTTTTAGGAAAGGAAAGGTATGAAATATTTAAGTTGTTAGACATTGGAGATATTATTGGATTGTGTGGGGAGCTTTTTTGCACTAAAACAGGAGAACTTACTCTCTTAGTGAAAGACTTTAAACTCCTTACGAAGTCTCTGCGGCCTTTACCAGAAAAGTATCACGGGTTAAAGGATATAGAGTTAAGGTATCGGCAGCGTTACCTTGATTTGATTGTTAATCCCGAGTCCAGAGAACGCTTTTTGAAACGCACCAAGATTATTCAGTTCGTGAGACAATTTCTGATCGATAGAGATTTTTTGGAAGTGGAAACTCCCATGATGCAGGTAATTCCAGGAGGGGCCCTGGCCAGACCCTTTGATACATATCATCATGCCTTAGGAATTAAACTGTTCTTGCGCATTGCCCCAGAGCTTTATTTAAAAAGACTACTAGTAGGGGGATTTGACCGTGTATTTGAAATTAACCGTAATTTTAGGAACGAGGGAATAGACCTTGACCATAATCCCGAATTTACCATGCTTGAATTTTATCAGGCCTATGCGACTTATGAAGATTTAATGGATTTGACCGAAAAGTTGTTTTCTGAACTAGCCAGAACTGTTTTAGGGACTACTAAAGTTACATATCAAGGACAAGAAATTGATTTTTCTCCCCCGTTTAAGAAATTAGATTTTAGAAAAAGTTTGATAGAGGTTGGAGGGCTCTCTGAACAGATGTTGGTTAATGCCCAAGCTACAGTAGATTATGCCAAGAAATTAGGGGCCAAATTGCGGCCTGGAGAGGGAGTGGGTAAGGCCCTGGCCAAATTGTTTGAAAAGTTGGTTGAGCCTAGATTAATTCAACCTACCTTCGTAGTGGGGTATCCAGTAGAGGTTTCGCCTTTGGCAAGACGCAATGATAGAAATCCGGATATTACCGATAGATTTGAGCTATTTATTGCGGGTAAAGAAGTAGCTAATGGTTTTTCTGAACTTAATGATCCTGACGACCAACGAAGGCGCTTTTTGCAGCAGATGGAAATGCGCAAAGGGGGGGACGAAGAGGCCCATCTCATCGATGAAGATTATATTACGGCCTTGGAATATGGTATGCCCCCAGCCGCAGGGGAGGGGATTGGAATTGACCGCCTAGTAATGATTTTTACAGATGCCCCCTCTATTCGGGATGTAATTTTATTCCCTCACTTAAGACCAGAAAAGGATTCAGAAGCGAAGCAAGAATGAATATCCCTTATGAATTTTTCATTGGTTCCAGGTATCTTAGAGGCAGATACGAACACAAATTTGTGTCTCTAGTTAGCCTGATTTCCCTTTTTGGCGTTATTATAGGGGTAATGACCCTTATTGTAGTCTTGGGGGTGATGTCAGGATTTCAAAAGGAAATTAGAAATAAAATTTTAGGGATTAACGCCCATATTTTTGTCATGAATTTTAAAGGGCCCTTTGATTCATATCAAGATGTTTGCCACAAAGTGAAGGGAGTTAAAGGAGTTTTAGGGGTAGCTCCCTTTGTCTATTCTCAAGTGATGATTAGTTCTGGCCAAAGGGTTTCTGGTGCGGTTTTGAAAGGGATTGACCCCTTGGCTTCGGCCAAGGTATCCAATATAGATCAAATCGTTAAACTTGGGAAATTAAAGAATCTTGAGGGCATGAGTAAAGATTTACCAGGCATCATTTTGGGTAAAGAACTGGCTAAATCTTTGGGAGTCTGGTTGGGGGATGTGGTTTCAGTAATTTTCCCGTTTGGTAGAATTACTCCTATGGGACAAATGCCCATAGTGAAAAAATTTGCTGTGGTGGGTATTTTTAGCTCAGGTATGTATGAATATGATTCTTCCTTGGCCTATGTAGGGCTGAAACAGGCCCAAAAGTTTTTGGATTTAGGCAGTGCTATAACTGGTTTAGAAATTAGGGTAAATGATATCTTTAAGGCCAAACAAATTGCTCAAAAGATTCAGCAAAGGCTCGGTTTTCCGTTTTGGACAAGAGATTGGATGGACATGAATAAAAATCTCTTTTCGGCCTTAAAATTAGAAAAGATTACCATGTTTGTTATTCTCGCTTTGATTGTGGTAGTAGCTGCCTTTAATATTGCTAGTAGCCTTATTATGATTGTTATGGAAAAGAAAAAAGATATTGCTATTCTCAAGGCTATGGGGGCTACAGATAGAAATATTATGAAAATTTTTATGTATCAGGGGCTGATGATTGGTTTTTGGGGCACTCTACTAGGAGTTGCTGGTGGATTGGGCCTATGTATTCTTCTTAAACATTATCATTTTATCCATTTGCCCCAAGACGTATATTGTATTTCTACTTTGCCGGTTCAGGTAAATTTTTTAGATGTTTTATTTGTTTCTTTAGGGGCTATCCTATTGAGTTTTTTGGCTACCATCTATCCTGCTAAACAGGCAGCCAAGCTTGATCCCGTTGAGGCCATTAGATATGAATAAGTTGCCACTTATAAAGGTTAGGGGTCTTAAAAAATCTTTTCAAAAGAAAAACGAAGTTATTGACATCTTAATGGGAATAGACCTAGACATTTATTCAGGTGATAAGATTGTTATTACTGGGGCTTCAGGGGTAGGCAAATCTACATTCCTGCATATTTTAGGAACATTGGAAAGACCTTCGTCGGGGGAAATATTATACAAAAATACAAATGTTTTTCATTTTTCTTCAGAAAGTCTAGCCCACTTTCGCAATCGGAAAATTGGGTTTGTATTTCAATTTCATTATCTTTTAGCGGAATTTAATGCCCTAGAGAATGTAATGTTACCTGCCTTAATTGCCGGATGGCCCAAGAAAAAGGCAAGGCTTCGAGCAGAGGAGCTTTTATTGGAAGTAGGTCTCAAAGATAGATTTTACCATCAAATTGGTGAACTCTCAGGAGGCGAAAGACAACGAGTAAGCATTGCTAGGGCACTGATATTGGAGCCTGAAATTGTCTTGGCAGATGAGCCTACTGGCAGTCTAGATGAAAATACAGCCGCTACCATAAGGGAGTTGATTTTTTCCCTTCAGAAGAAAAAACAAATGACATTAATAGTTGCTACCCACAACTTGAATCTAGCTTCTTTTTTCCCTTTGTGGTATGAACTAAGCCATGGCAAACTTCATAAGGTTGAAAGAGCAGAGGAAGGAAAATAAAATGCGTAAATGTTTCGCTTATATTTTGATCGGTTTTTTTTGTTATTTTATTGGACTGGGTATGGCCTTTGGGATAGAGGAACAAGGGCCAATTAGGGTGACGGTAGCCCCCTTCTCTATATATGCCTCTAAGCCCCTTTCTTATCTAAGCAATGAAATCCCTCAGAAACTACTTTCTAATTTCCCGCCTGATAAGATAAAGGCCATTTCTTGGAAGGGCAAAACTCCTAAAGATATTAGTGAAGCCCGAAAAATGGCCTTAGCTTTACATGCAGAATATGTAATTATGGGTACCATTACCCAGCTTGGAAATAAAATGAGCCTTGATGCTGTGGTTATAGAAACAGGGGGAATTAGACCTGCCTTTTCAGTATATAAAGAATTTGCCTCTTTAAAGCAGCTCAATCAAGCGATTTCTGATTTTGCCAAAGAAATATTGTTAAAGCTGTTAAAAAAGGAAAAGGTAGCCAGGGTAGAAATTATGGGGAATAAAGGTATAGATAAAGATGCCATTCTGGCGGTAGTGAAGACAAAAAAAGGTGATTTGTTTAATCCTCGGACGATCAGAGAGGATATTAAGTCTATCTTTAAATTAGGTTATTTCAGGGATATCAAGGTTGAGGTAGAAGATTTGCCTCAAGGGAAATTAGTGAGATTTATAGTGAAGGAAAAACCGATTGTTAAACAAATTCTTATTAAGGGCAATAAGGTTATTTCAGATGAAAAGATAAAAGAGGCCATTAGCCTTAAGGTAAACTCTATTTTTAAACAGGATCTTCTTACTAAATCGGTCAACCAAATAAAAACTTTGTATGAGAAGGAGGGTTATTATGATGCCAAGGTAAAGTATGAGGTAGTTTCCATTGATAAACAAACGGTAAAAGTGGTTTTTCGAATTGAAGAAGGCAAAAAGGCTTATATTAAAAAGATCATATTTGAGGGCAACAAGGCATTTTCTGATAAGACCTTAAAAAAGCTTTTAAAGAACAAAGAACACTGGTTTTTATCTTTCCTGACAGGTTCTGGAAAACTTAAGACCGATGAGTTGGAAAATGATGTCAATCGCATCGCCAATTTCTATTATAATCACGGTTACATTCATGCTAAAGTAGGAGAGCCAAAGATTGAAAGAAAGGGAAGAGAAATATTTATTATCTTTCCCATTGAAGAAGGAGAGCAGTATAGGGTTAGCAAGGTAGATATAAAAGGAGATTTAATAAAACCAGCTCTTGAATTAAAAAAGAACTTGCAATTAAAGCCAGGAGATGTTTATAGCCGTGAAAAGTTACAAAGAGACATTTTTACCCTCTCCGATATATATGCCAATGAGGGGTTTGCCTATGTAGAGGTAAATCCAGAAGTAATACCCCATCCTGACAAAAAGACAATGGACATTATTTATCAAATCAGTAAAGGTCCCAAGGTCTACATCAATCGGATAGAAATCGTAGGAAATACTAAGACTAGAGATAAGGTAATCAGGAGAGAGCTTTGGATTAAAGAAGGTGAAGTCTTTAGCAAGAAGAAATTAGAGGAGAGTGTGAATGCCTTGCGTCGTCTGGGATATTTTGAAAATGTTCAGGTAGAGACCTTAAAGGGGAAGGAGCCCAATGAAGTAAACCTGAAAATTAAAGTCAAAGAGCAGCCCACAGGCTCTCTTTCCTTTGGGGCTGGATATAGTTCTGTGGAAAAATTCATTGTGATGGCAGATGTAACTCAACGAAATTTTTTAGGGAGGGGACAAGTAGTAACCTTAAAGGGCTATTTGGGAAGCATTACTAAAAGATACACCTTTGATTTTACTGAACCCTATTTTATGGATACCAGGCTTTCTACTGGGTTTAGCCTTTTTAAATGGGATACTCAATACATTGATTATACAAAACAGAGTTCAGGAGGGGAGTTGAGGTTTAGTTATCCCTTGGGACATTTTTCTAGAGTTTATGGTACATATCGTTATGAAAATGCCAAAACAGCAGATTTTAATCCCGATTATGCTTCTCAATATATTAAAGAGCTAGCCCAAGGGGTTACCACAAGTAGTTTTAGCTTTACTTGGAAAAGGGATACCCGCAACCGTTTTTTTAATCCGAGTAAGGGGACAGTGCTTTCGACTACAGTAGAATTTGCCGGCGGTCTTTTTGGTGGGGATAGCACCTTTAACCGTTACGAGGGTTCGGCTTCAGTGTTTATTCCTCTCTTTTGGGATACAGTGGGATTTATTCGAACTCGGGTGGGTTATATTGATAAAAGGCCAGGTGGTATTTTGCCCTTGTTCGAAAAATACTATTTGGGTGGTCCCTATACCATAAGGGGTTATGATTTTGCCACTATTAGCCCTCGTGATCCTAAAACAGGGGATAGGATTGGGGGAAATAAAATGGTCCTTTGCAATTTGGAATATCGCTTTCCTTTGGTAAAAAAGGTGCGGTTGATAGGGGTGCTCTTTTTTGACGTTGGAAATGTATACGATGTAGGTCAAGCCTTGGATTTTGGCAATTTGAAAAAGAGTGTTGGCATTGGTGTTAGATGGTTTTCTCCCATGGGGCCTATCAGACTGGAATGGGCCAAGGCGTTGGATGCAGGCCCTGGCGAGTCGACCAGCAATTGGGAATTTGCCATGGGAACCTTTTTTTAATTTTCCAAGACAGCGGGTTGAATGGTTAAATGTGTTAATTTATTACAGGAGGGGTCTAATGGACAAAAAAATAGGATTTGTTGGTGGTGGAAATATGGGAGAGGCCATTATAAAGGGCCTAATTCAGGCCAAGATGGTTTCTCCACAACAAATCTTTGTTTGTGACATAAGAAGGGAACGAACTGCTTACTTGCATGAGCATTACCATGTTAACATCAGTGAAAACTTATTGGATCTAACTGCTGATTCGGAAGTTATTATTCTGGCCGTTAAGCCTCAAGATATTGCTTCAGTACTTGAAGAAATGAAAGACAAACTTGGCCCTAACCACCTTTTAATTTCTATTGCTGCTGGGATTAGCACTACTTATATTGAGAGTTTTTTGCCTGAGGGGGTTGCCCTAATAAGGGTGATGCCAAATACCCCAGCCTTGGTTTTAGAAGGGATGAGTGCCTTAACGCCTGGAAGGTATGCTACTCAGCGTCACCTTGAATTAGCAGAATCTTTGTTTAAGGCCATAGGTAAAACGGTAATTGTTCCTGAAAAGTTGATGGATGCCGTGACTGGACTGAGTGGAAGCGGGCCGGCATATGTGGCTGTTATGATTGAGGCCTTGGCAGATGGAGGGGTAAAGATGGGCCTTCCTCGTCCTATTGCTTCCAAATTAGCAATGCAGACGGTGTTGGGGACTGCAAAATTGCTATTAGAAACAGGGATGCATCCTGCCCAACTGAAGGATATGGTGTCTTCTCCTGGGGGCACTACCATTGCTGGTTTGCATATAATAGAAATAGGTGGTGTAAGGGGAATTCTTATGGAGGCCATAGAAAGGGCTACCCAGCGGTCTCAAGAATTAGGAGGATAGCTCATCATCCGCCCTTGCCAATCTCTATAGGGGCATAGCGGTAGGCCTCTTCAGTTTTTTTGATATACTTGACTATCCCCTTGCAGATGCCGTCGACTAGAAGGTTTAGATATTTAGGGTCTCGGAGTCTGCGTCCCTCTTTGGGATTATCAATAAAGCTTGTTTCTATCAAAATGGCAGGCATTTTGGTGCCTACAAGCACATAAAAAGGTGCTTGTTTGACTCCAAGGTTTGAAACAGGATTGTATTGCCTTCTTAATGTGCTGACAACACTTTCTTGAACTTCAGAGGCCAAGTAGGCCGATTCCTTAATTTTGGCATGGACAAGCAATTGTTGAAGAATTTTATCCAGTTCACTTATTCTTCGGTTGACAGTGGCGTTTTCCCTCATAGCTACTTCAAGGGCTCGTTTATCATTGGTGAATCCTAAAAAAAATGTTTCTACACCATGAAGATGATGGCTGGGGCAGGCGTTGCAATGAATGGAAACAAACAAATCTGCCTTCATTTTATTTGCCAAGGAAGCTCTTTTTTCTAAGGATATAAATCTGTCCGTAGTTCGAGTTAAAATAACCGTGGCATGAAGCCTTCTTTCAAGCTTTTCTTTCAATAATTTAGCAATTTTTAGGGTAACTTCCTTTTCTTTAAGCCCCCGATAGCCAATGGCGCCAGGGTCTTTACCACCATGTCCAGGATCAATAACAATCTTTCTTATCTTAAGGTTAAAGACCTTTGGTAAAGAAACTGGGGCGATATTTGTTTTTTTACTAATAGAAGTGAGCTTGGAAGGGGACCGTTTTAAACCAGAGTGATTCCCAGAAGCAACCCTTAAAAGCAAAGTTTTTTCTAAATATTGAATATTGTAAGGAACTTTCTTTGGCACTAGGGTTAGCACCAGTCGAACTGTTTGTTTGTTAAATTGGGCTATTTTGACCTTTTTTACTATTTGATGCTGGATTTTGGAGGGAGACCAAAAATTTTTGGGTAGGTAGGCAGGCCAAATATCTATCACCAAACGTGAAGAAATCCTTCTGGAATTTAACGCAGGGAGAATAAAATCTTTGTAATAGGGTTTGGAATCAGTAAAAATCTTAATTTGAAGTCCATCTTCATCCTGACTCAGCTTTAGGGCCTTAATACATACTTTTTTTGAAATTTCCCTATTCCTTTTAGATGAAACAATTTGTTCGGGCATACTGAGGGTGGGCAATGTAACTATTAAGTTTGTCTTTGTTTTTTGAGTTTGATAGATTACCTTTTTTCGAAGGTGGATGACCACCCGTACCGTGCGAGGATTATATTGAGCCACTTTTACCTTTAAATCCCTATAATTGAAGGTAGGTGTCTTAAAGTCTTTAGGAAGATAGACAGGCCAAAGGTCTACGACCAAATATTGCTTATGTGAGTTGCTATGTTTAAGATAAAATGCCTTATACCTGAACCAGCCTGTGGTTTTAAAATTAAGAGTTAAACCAGGTTTCCCTTGCGAAATGTTTATGCCTTTAAAGGCCGTTTGGGGGAGGTACCCCCAGGCCGCTGAAGCCGCCCTAGAAGAGGGGAAAAACAAGATTGCCATAATGCTTGCGGTAGTTAGAAACAATGCAAATATTAAAAGCGGGGTGGACAAACGATGCATATTAAAAACAATACATTGGGTTTTTGAGAACGTCAAGTAAATCCTTGATGACCGTTCACAAGTTTCCTTGGCTATGGTAAATTAAATGCAATATTTAGGAGGGATTGTTATCTTTATGGAAAGGCGGGATGCGCTTACACCTGCTATGCGTCAGTATTTGGAAATTAAGCGCCAATACCCAGATGCAATTTTATTTTTCCGTATGGGTGATTTCTATGAGATGTTTTTTGAAGATGCGGAAATTGGATCTAAAGTTCTAGAGATTGCCCTTACTTCTCGCCAAAAGGATACCCCTAATCCTATTCCTATGTGTGGGATTCCTTATCATGCCCTTTCATCCTATTTGCCCAAGCTAGTGGAGCACGGTTATAAAGTTGCCATTTGTGAACAGGTAGAGGACCCCAAACAGGCTAAGGGTATTGTCAAAAGGGAAGTAGTTCAGATTGTAACGCCTGGAATGATCTTGGACCCCGAATATCTTGAAGCCACGAAGGGGAATTACGTCGCAGCATTTACAAACTGGGCTGGTAGGTATGGATTGGCCTATCTTGAGATATCTACAGGTGAGTTTAAGGCCACAGAAACCCTTTTGGTTGAGGAGTTACGGGATGAGGTTTCAAAAATAGAGCCTAAAGAGTTATTGATGGATAAGGGTTTAATCCTTCAGTTTGATTTCAAGAATCTTAGTATTAAGACCGACTATCCCCTGCCTGATTTGGCTAAGGCGGAAGAGATACTGAAAAGGCAATTTGAAGTCAAGGACCTAAATCTATTAGGGCTTTCGGATTGGCCAGCAGCTACTATAGCAGCGGCTTGGCTTCTTGATTATGCAGCCAGTGCTCAGAAAAGTGTATTAAGACATGTTGATCAAATTCACACTTACTCAATTGGTCAATACATGCTTTTAGATCCCATAACGATTACCCATTTAGAGATCTTCAAACGTTGGCATGGCCAAAAGGAAGGGACTCTTTGGAGTGTGTTGAATAAAACCCTGACCCCCATGGGGGGACGCTTGTTACGGGAAATGCTTTTGCGTCCCTTAAAGGATGCCAAGGTTATAAAAGATCGTCTTAATTTTGTGGATGTTTTGGTGAAAAAGGGGCTTTTAAGAACAGAGATTCGAAGATTACTTAAAGAGATTGGAGATATAGAAAGAATCAATAGTCGGATTGCCTTAGGAAGGGCCAATGCCAGAGATTTGATTAATTTAAAACAATCACTGAGACCTGTGCCTGAAATTAAAAATCTCCTTCTATCAAGTAAAATCTCTATTCTTGAACAGAGGGCTAAGGACATGGACCCTCTTACTGATGTTTATGACCTTATAGACCAGGCCATTATAGAAGAACCACCTTTGAGTCTTAAAGAAGGAGGAATTATTAAACCTGAATATAACCCCATCCTTAATGACCTTATCAAAAAATCCTCTGAGGCCAAAAGATGGATCGCTGAACTTCAAAGCAAAGAAAGAGAACGCACAGGCATTTCCAATTTGAAAGTTGGGTATAATAAGGTTTTTGGATATTATATTGAGGTCTCAAAGGCCCAACTTTCTAAAGTTCCCTCTGAGTACATTCGCAAACAGACCCTTGTTAATGCAGAGCGATTTATTACCCCGGCCCTTAAGGAATACGAAAGCTTAATTCTAGGGGCCGAGGAGAAAAGAAATGCCCTTGAATATGAGATCTTTTTAGAAATTAGAAATAAAATTGCCCTTTCAAGCAATCGCCTTCTTACTTTGGCAAAGGAACTTGCTTGGATTGATGTCATGAGTTCCTTGGCCCAAGTGGCCGTAGAAAACCGCTATGTGCGGCCTGAAATTACGGAAAATGATGAGATTTTTATTAAAGATGGTCGGCATCCAGTAATAGAAAAGACCATAAAGGATGTTCCCTTTGTGCCTAACGATATTCGTCTTGATGAAAGACAAAAAATACTTATCATTACCGGTCCCAACATGGCTGGGAAATCTACTATTATCAGACAAGTGGCTTTGATTGTCCTTATGGCCCAGATA
Source organism: Candidatus Desulfofervidaceae bacterium (assembly GCA_027038965.1). Classification (GTDB taxonomy): domain Bacteria; phylum Desulfobacterota; class Desulfofervidia; order Desulfofervidales; family Desulfofervidaceae; genus JAGHCL01. The sequence continues at coordinate 19,303 of JALWFG010000017.1, forward strand.
GGCAGTTTTGTACCTGCAAAACAAGCCAGAATTGGAATTACCGATCGCATTTTTACTAGAGTAGGGGCCTCTGATGCCTTACCTGAAGGTAGAAGTACATTTATGGTAGAGATGGAAGAAACGGCCCGCATTTTAAGGCAAGTAACCCCCAACAGCCTGGTAATTCTAGATGAGATCGGCAGGGGTACAAGTACGTTTGATGGAATGAGCATTGCTTGGGCCGTAGTTGAATATCTGCATGATATATATGAAAATGGGGTTAAAACCTTATTTGCTACACACTATCATGAGTTGACAGAGCTGAGTCAACTTAAACATAGAGTGCGCAACTATAATATTGCGATTCGTGAATGGGAGGGAAAAATTATCTTTCTTCACAAACTTGTGCCTGGAGGGGCCAATAAAAGCTATGGGATTGAAGTTGCTAAATTAGCCGGGTTGCCTCAAGCAGTTATTAAAAGGGCAAAACAAATATTGAACAGTTTGGAAAATAGTGAAGTAAGGCGGTTAGCTACCCAAAGAGAAAATGTAAGTTGTTATCAAATGTCACTTTTTGAACCCAAGGATTTGAGCCATCAGCAGATAATTAAAAAAATTAAGGCCATTGATGTAAATCGAATTACACCCTTAGAAGCCTTAAACCTTTTGCATAAATTAAAAAAAATGCTTTGACCCCCCTTTCACATTTTCCACGTTTCGTCCGTGTTGGCCTGACCCTACAAACGCAATTGATGTGATTAGAGTACTTAGTCCCAAAAGCAGTGGTACTGAAATGAGATTGTGGTTAAGAAAAATTAGCAAAACTGATAGCGGCGTTTAATTTCCTCAATGGCCTCTACCGCAATTTCTTTGATTTCTCCATCTTCTCTAGAAGCAAGGGATTCAATTTCTCCCAGCACCTCTGGAGTGCCTATAATGCCTAATAGAAAAAGGATATCCCCTTTATCTCTAGTGTCCTGAGTCTGAAGCATTTTGAGCAGTTTAGGTAAGATTTTTTCTATTTTTTGAGGGGCCTTGTCCCGCAGTTCTTCAAGCACTCTCATGGCACCAATGCGGGGGAAAAGCTCCTTGTCGGTTAAAAGATTCAAAAGTGTCTCAAGATGTCTTTCATCCTCAAGGCAAAGGGTTACAACCCTCTCTGCTTGAGCCTGTTTTAAAAGGGATTTGATGACAGTGGTGTCGTATTGTGATTGAGCGGCCTTTTTGAGCCAATAGGGTAGGTTTTCTCTGGCTTCATTTCCTACCAGGATGAAGTCTTCATTGATCACAACAGTAGGTGAGGCAGTAATCTTATACTGCTTAGCCAACTTTGGGTAAAGGGTGGCGTCAATAATATAAGTTTTGATAAGTGAATTACAGAGACTGATTTGGTTAGCTAAGTCAACCACTAAAGGACAAAATACGCAATGAGGGGCAATAAAGACCTTAACTTCTAAGGGGTGGTTGATTTGTCTTATTTCCTCTTCAAGGGTTTTGCTAAGATGACCTTCTGGCCACACATTAGCAGCAGAGTGAATAATGCCCGTTAAGGCATTAAAAAAAGGAGGCCACTCTTTACCCTCAGGTATAGCTAGGTAATAAAGATTAAAATCAGAACTTACGCTAGTTAATTTCATGGCGGGATAAGCAGGTAGTTCTTCTTGAATATAAGCTATGTTCAAATCAGGAAGCACCTTCTTTATCTCATTACAAAACAATTCAAATTTTAAAAATAGTTCTTGATTGTGACTGTTAATAATTTCAATTTTTAATTTATTGCCCTCTTTATCAAGTTTCTGTAACATCCTTTTTTCACTTTCTCTAAGCATAATTAAATCCCCCTGAGCTTTTTATGAGCTTGGTTACGAATTGTTTTTCTTCTTCTTTTGTCTTTATTTTTCCGTCCAGTTTGGCGGTAAGTAGGGTGTCTAAGATTTTCCTAAATATAGGTCCGGGTTTTAACCCCATTTTTTTCAGGTCATATCCTGTGAGAGAAGGCTTTATATATCGCCATTTGGTGAAATATTGAGAAATAAATCGTTTTTGAAAAGAAGGTAATTTGGCCATAAGGTAAAGTAGAAAGCAGACAGGAATTTCTTGAAGAGAAAAATAAATCTCGCTGGGTTTCATCTTTCTTCTTCGCCGCCAAAGGTAATAGATTTCCATTACCCTTTGCCGATAGTTTAGAAGGTCCTTTATTTTGCTTTCAGGCCATTCAAATTTTTTTAAACAATTTTCTATATCCAAAACAGCTAATTTATCGAAAAGGGCCAGTAAAAATACCCATTCTTTTTGATAGACATCTTCTAGGAAAAGGAGTTCGAACCATGAAATTACGGCCTCTACCTCGCTGAACAGCCTTTCCAACCCCTTATCCCAGCTTAAATTGGGATGGATAAGGCGGAAGGCTCCCAGTTTTGACAATCGAGCCAAGATATCGGCTGGTTCTTTTTCCAAGAAAATAGATTTGAGTTCATGCCAAATACGAGCGCCGTTAACGTGTTCTAGGAGGTTTAAATTGAGACATTGTTTCATAAGATCCAGAGTTTGCTTCCCAATTCTGAAACCAAATCTTTTTTCAAATCGAACGGCCCTTAAGATTCTTGTAGGGTCTTCTACAAAACTTAAATTATGTAATACCCTTATGATTCCTTCTTTTAAATCCCTTTGACCACCGAAAAAGTCTATAAGGAGACCAAAATCATCTGGATTTAATTTAATCGCCAGGGTGTTAATAGTGAAATCACGGCGGTAGAGATCAAGCTTTAAGGAACTCGTTTCTACCTTTGGCAAGGCCCCAGGGAATTCATAATATTCAGTTCTGGCAGTGGCTACATCCAGTCGGAACCCATCTGACAAAATAATTATCGCTGTACCAAATTTTTGATAGGTGTGGACTCTGGCCTTTAGATATTTTCCTAATTCTTGGGCCAATTCAATTCCGTTTCCTTCCACAACAATGTCCACATCGTAATTTTCTTGGCGTAGCAGTAAATCTCTTACAAATCCCCCAACAACATACACGTTATAGCCTAGTTTGTCTCCTATTTCTCCCACCTTTTTCAACAATTTTAAGATGTTTTCAGGAAGTCTTTCTTTTAAAAGCAAACTTACATATTTCTGTTGGGGATGTCTTTCCATATTGATTCCGCCCAAGAAGGCCGAAGGATTTGTGAGAATATAATGCAGCAGGTCCTTTCTGGTAATTACTCCCACAAGCCTTTCGTCTTCTAAGACAGGCACCAGCCGCTGTTTGTGTTGAAGCAAGGCCTCCTTGATTTCGCTTAAGGGAGACTGGGGGGTAAGGGTAGGAAACTCGGTAGTCATGAACCTTCGTATGGGTTCATTGTCTAGGCCATGAAACAGGGCTCTGTCAATAACAGGTCTAGTGATGATGCCAATTAGTTTGCCATTTTCTAGTACAGGCAAGGCATTTACATCGTATCTAACTAGGCAAGATTCTGCCTCTCTTACTGTGGTGTCTGGGGGAATCCATTTTACGGGATAAGACATCAAGTCTTTGGCCCTGATAGGGGCAGCTTTGCCTTGTTTTGTTTCCAACTCATGAAGGGTTTGAAGTAATTGATTCTCTACTTGAATAAGGGTTAAGCCTCTTATACTGGCCGAAGCAGCAGCCTTATGTCCTCCACCTCCAAAAGTAGAAAGAATCTCAGCTACATTTATTTCTGGGAGTTTGCTTCTAGCAATGATAAAAATTTTGTTTCCCATTTGAACTAAAACAAACAAAACAGGGATGCCCTCAATTTCCATAAGACGGTGGACTAGAACAGCAAAATCTTCTATATAATGATCTGTGGAGACCTTGGTAATAACTACAGGAATATCATAAATGCGATGTATTTTGGCTTCGTTAATCATTTCATTTAAAATGGCGATATCGCTAGGAGTAAATTGTTGATTGATTATCTCGGCTACAACATTGAGATTGGCTCCACACTCAAGCAGATAAGCTGCAGCTTTGAAGTCCTCTTTAGTAGTGGAACGAAAGGTAAAAGAACCTGTATCTTCATACAATCCCAAGGCCATAAGGGTTGCCTCTTCAGGCTTGAGCTTGATCCTCCGCTGTTTCAAAAGAGGCACTAGGATACTTACAGTTGCCCCTACAGGTTTAATAATTCCAAAATCTATTGGAGTTTCTGGATCAGGTGGAAGATGATGATCATACACATGAACTTTTACATTAGGTCTTTTTACTACCTCTGCCAGCTTGCCAATGCGGCTTAATTGACTTGTATCTACAAGGACGACCTGAGCGATTTTTGATAAATCAATTTCTTTAAGTTTAACAAGACGAAAATACTCAGTTGCTGTCGTTAAAATGAATTCTCTTACCCCCTTTTCTTGACTGGAAGGTGCAATAGGAATGGCATTAGGATAAAGCTTTTGGGCCCCAAGCATAGAGGCAATTCCATCAAAATCGGCGTTTTCATGGGTAGCGATAACGATTAGCCCGCTTTTATTTTGCTCTGGGATGGAATTTTTCATAATTTCTTTTAAGAAATTCCCTTGTGATATGAGTGTAAATTTGGGTAGTAATGACAGAAGCATGCCCAAGCATTGTTTGGACTGACCTCAAGTCGGCTCCTCTTTCCAGAAGATGAGTAGCAAAAGAGTGGCGAAGGGTATGGGGGCTGATTGATTTGTTAATTCCTGCTTTAAGGGCATATCGTTTAATAATTTCCCAAAAGCCTTGACGTGTTAATGGTTTGCCCTTATAACCCAAAAACACATAAGGAGAATGCTTTTGACCTAGGAGATAAGGCCTTCCTTTTTTGAGATAGTCTTCAATAGCTTCTTGGGCATGTCTACTTATGGGAATCAGTCGTTCTTTGCTTCCTTTACCCATAATTAAAACATAACCAGCTTCTAAATTAATTTGGTTGAGTTTTATCTTCACAAGTTCTGAGACCCTGAGACCAGTGGCATAAAGCAATTCTAGCATCGCCTTATCTCGTAAACCTTTAGGATTACTAGTGTCTGGAGTCTTGAGGAGGCGTTCTACTTCGGTAAGGTTTAATACCTGAGGTAGCTTTTTAGGAAAACGGGGCGCCTCTATTAAACTAGCTGGATTTTTATCCAACTTGCCACTATAAATAAGAAAGCGAAAAAAGGTCTTGATAGAGGTTAAGACCCTAGCCCTGCTCCTTGGGGAAAGACCGTTAATGGCCAATTCATAAAGAAAGTCTTCAATGTGTTTAGGGGTAATTTCCTTTATGTCCTGGATCTTGGTTTTTCTTAAAAAATTGTAGAACTTGACTAAGTCTATACTATAAGCCTCCACGGTATTTTGAGAAAGCCCTCTTTCCAAAAGCAAAAACTGATAAAAATTATCTAGAAGTTGGCTTATCATTCTAAAGATATTTCTACCTCAAATTTTCTAATCAAGCAACCTAAAATAGGGTAGAGTAACGTCATTGTTTGTTATTGGATGGTTGGGTTTAGTGAGGCAAACTGATTGAGTGTAATTGCTGGAAACTCCAAGGAATAAAAACGCTATTGCTCACAAACGCAACAAGTTTCATCAACGCAGAATCGGTTTCACACCTAGATAATAACCCTTTTGGAGGGCGATAGGGGATTCGAACCCCTGACCTTTGGCTCCGGAGGCCAACGCTCTATCCTGCTGAGCTAATCGCCCTTTAATTTTAAAATAGACGATTTGGAGCTTACTGTCAAGCATTCTGCCAAATAGGATTGCCTAACATACTTGCCAAAATCAGGTTTTAAGACTATTTTTAAAACTATGTTGTTATATCTAGCACGCCGCATTTTGTTTATGATCCCTATCTTTTTAGGTATTACCTTGATTTCCTTTTTTGTAATTCATCTAGCACCAGGAAGTCCTACCGATATTTATACTCAGTTTAATCCAAAGGTATCTCCGGAATTTCAACAACGGTTGCGGCAACTTTATAATTTGGATAAACCCCTTTATGTTCAATACTGGCTTTGGTTAAAACGTCTTGCTCGCTTGGATTTTGGCCACAGTTTTGCCCCAGATGCTCGCCCTGTTTGGGAAAAAATAAGAGAAAGATTACCGATTACCATAGAGATAAACTTGCTTTCTATGTTTCTTATTTTTATAGTAGCCCTTCCTTTGGGAATTGCCGCCGCGGTGAGGCATAATAGTCTTTTTGACAAATTTACTACTGTTATTGTTTTCATTGGCTACGCCACACCAGGTTTTTGGTTGGCCCTTTTGTTAATGCTCTTTTTTGGCGTTAAACTCGGTTGGTTACCTATTTCTGGACTTAAATCCCTTAACTATCAAACACTTTCATTTTGGGGCAAGATTTGGGATCAGGCCAAACACCTCATCCTACCGGTATTTGTTTCAGCCTTTGGGGGGATAGCCGGCCTTTCCCGTTTTGTCAGGGCAAGTATGCTTGAAGTAATCAGGCAGGATTACATCCTGACAGCCAGGGCCAAAGGCTTACCTGAGCGAGTGGTTATTTATAAACATGCCTTAAAAAATGCCCTTTTACCTGTGATAACCATTTTGGGACTTTCTGTGCCAGGTCTTATTGGTGGCAGCGTGATCTTTGAATCTATATTTGCTATCCCCGGGATGGGGCAGTTATTTTATGCCAGTGTTATGGCCAGGGATTATCCCACTATTATGGGCTGTTTGGTGATAGGAGCAGTCTTAACATTATTAGGCAACCTGATTGCCGATATAAGTTATGCCTTGGTAGACCCTAGAATTAGAGTGGACTGATGTGGAAACAGTTTTTTAAAAGGCTTAAAAGAAATAAACTTGGTTTTAGCGCCGCTTGTTTTTTAATTGTCCTTTTTATTATTTCTATATTTGCACCTTACTTTGCTCCCTATAATCCCAATGCTATTGATGTGCATGCGGTGCTTATGCCTCCTTCTTTTAAACACCCTCTGGGAACAGATATGCTTGGCAGGGATGTGTTGTCGCGCTTGATATATGGCTCACGCATCTCATTAAAGGTAGGTTTTGTAGCCGTAGGTATTGCTACTATCATCGGGACAATTTTAGGAGCGCTGGCTGGATACTATGGCGGATGGATAGATGCCTTGATTATGCGCTTTGTGGATATTATGCTTTGTTTCCCTAGTTTTTTTCTAATCTTGGCGGTGGTGGCCTTTTTAGAACCTAGCATTTGGAATATTATGATTGTTATTGGCTTAACTAATTGGATGGGTGTAGCCAGGCTGGTTAGAGCAGAGTTTCTAAGTCTAAAAAAAAGAGAGTTTGTGTTGGCTGCCAAGGCCATAGGGGCGAGCGATTTTCGTATTATCTTTAGACACCTTTTACCGAATGCCTTAGCACCTGTTCTAGTTTCGGCTACCCTAGGTATTCCAGGGGCAATTTTAACTGAAGCGGCCCTTAGTTTTTTAGGAATAGGAGTTCAACCCCCTACTGCCAGTTGGGGTAATATGCTTACAGCAGGAAAGGATAACCTTGAAATTGCTTGGTGGCTATCGCTTTTCCCAGGGCTTGCCATTTTGTTAACTGTGTTGGCGTATAATCTCCTGGGAGAGTCCATAAGGGATGTTTTAGACCCTAGAATGAAGAATTAAGAGGAGGCGGAGATGTGGCGTGAAAATGTCATTGAAGGTCAGGATAAAATTGAAGACATTTTAAGAAAGATTAAAACAATTGCCATTATTGGTCTGAAGAATGATCCTGAGTCTCCCAGTTACAGGGTTGCTTCCTATTTACAGAAGGCGGGATATAAGATTATTCCAGTCAATCCTAAGTATGATGAAGTTTTAGGGGAAAAGAGTTATCGCAAACTTACAGAAATTCCAGAACCAATTGATGCAGTCGATATTTTTAGGGCCTCTAAAAGGGTTGCTGTGCATTTGGAAGAAGTCTTGGCAGTTAAGCCCAAGGTGGCTTGGATGCAGGCGGGTATTGAAAATTGGGAGGTTGCTGAAGCTTGGGCCAGGGCAGGTATTAAGGTAGTGATGAATAGGTGTATGATGTCAGAACATGCGGTGCTCTTTGGTGCCAAAGAGATACCAACATGTCCCATAAATTAAAAATAAGGGAATAACCATGGAAATTGCGGTTATTGGGGCAGGAAGTTGGGGCACGGCCCTATCTTTATTACTAGCTGAAAAAGGAATTAAAGTTGACCTTTGGGTACATGGTGAAGAGACCTATAAAAATCTTATTAAGAGTAGAGAGAATACATTTTACCTTCCAGGGGTAAAGTTGCCCTTCAATGTTTGTCCGAGTCTTTCCCTTGAGAAAGTAGCAAGAGGAAAGGATGTAATTCTTATGGTTATTCCTTCTCATGTATTTAGACGAGTGCTTGTGCAATTGCGGCCTTTTTTAAAAAAAGATAGCTTAATCATCAGTGCTACTAAGGGTATTGAGAATTATAGTTTGCTTACTATGTCTGGAGTAGTAAAAGAGGTTTTGACTGGTTTATCTTTCAAATATGCGGTGCTTTCTGGTCCTAGTTTTGCGAAGGAAGTAGCAGCAAGGCTACCTACGGCTGTAACTATAGCTTCCTATGATGAAGAAGCGGCTACTTTGGCCCAAGAAATATTTTCATCTCCTTATTTTAGGGTGTACACTCACGCCGATGTTTTAGGGGTGGAGCTCGGAGGGGCCTTGAAAAATGTGATAGCCATTGCCTCTGGTATTAGTGATGGCTTAGGGCTAGGCTGTAATGCTAGGGCGGCTTTAATCACTAGAGGTTTGGCAGAAATGGCTAGACTGGGACAGAAAATGGGCGCCCAACTTCAAACCTTTGCTGGCCTTTCAGGTTTGGGGGATTTGGTTTTGACCTGCACAAGCACTTTAAGTCGTAACTATATGGTAGGCAAACGTTTGGGGCAAGGAGAAGGACTTGAGGGAATTTTAAATTCTATGAAAATGGTTGCTGAAGGGGTAAAAACAGCTCAATCTGCTTATAAACTGGCAACAATCCAAAATGTAGAGATGCCTATTGTGAAAGAAGTATATAAAATTCTTTATAAAAACGAACCTCCTTCTGAAGGTCTGAAAAGGCTTCTTTCCCGAACTCCTAAACCCGAATTTTGGTGATTATAAGTCAAAATATCCAATTACTGGAGCATGGTCAGATGGTTTAGGGCTCCGTCGTCTTCTGGGCCAAAGGTCAACTTCAATTTGTTTGATTTTATCCTCTAAAGACCTTGTAACCAAGATATAGTCAATGCGCATTCCTTCATCTTTCCATATTTTCCCTCCAATATAGTCCCACCATGTAAACTGTCTTTTAGTAGGATAAAGCTTTCTGAAGACATCAACGAATCCCCACTCAAGCAATTTAGAAAAGGCCTGTCTTTCTTCTGACATGGTTCCAATAGTATCTTTCAATAGTTTTGGGTCATAGACATCAATATCTTCTCGGGCAACATTTAAATCGCCTACTAACACAATGTTATCTTGAGGAGAATAATATGTACTTAAATACTCTATTAACTTGTCATAAAACCTAAGCTTATAAAAAAACTTTTCTTCTCCCCTTAATCCACCATGAGGGGCATAGACATTGATGATATTTATTCCTTTTATTCTGGCCGCAATAACCCTTTTTTGTTCATCCCAAAAGGAATCTTCTAATCCCTTTTTTACTTTTTCAAACTCATGTTTAGTACAGATGGCTACACCATTATAGGCCTTTTGGCCAAAAACAACACATTTATATCCTATTTCTTCAAAACTATGATGAGGAAACTTTTCATCTGTAGTCTTTAATTCCTGTAGGCATAAGACATCAATATCGCCTTGTCTTTTTTCTACAAGCCATCTTATCAAAAGTTCGCTTCTCGTTTTTATTGAATTGACATTAAAGGTGCCAATATTGAATTGGGACATTGCCTCCCTCCAATGATAACTATTGCCTGCTTAAGCTCCAATATCTGGATTGATTTCAAGTTATCGTGAACTATTCCGCCCTTACGGACGGAGCTTCTGAGGGAGTTTGACCCCGCCAGGGCGGGACCCTTATCCCCCAAAGCGGGTTCACACCGCCACCTACTCCTATTCCTGTATACAGCAGGAATTCGGAGATACCTTCCCTGAATTTGTAGATTCTTACTTTGACTACTTTCTTGAGTCCTGTTACAAGGTCAAACCACCCTTTCTTAAACTTCCTCAGTATGTTCCTGGCTCCATTCACATCCGCATTGATGAGCCCTTTAACAGATGACCAAAACAGCCCTCTTTTCATTCTTCTTCCCAGACCTTTGTTCTGCTTTGAAACAGTTGTGGTTCTATCACAACTGTCAGTTCGGGAAGTATAGCTCTCATCTATCAGCTTAACTCCTATTCCCTTCTCTTTTAGCTTATAGGTTAAATACTCCGTCACCTTCCCGTGCGGTAATAGCTTAAACATCTGGTTTACAAGGTCTGGAAGGCTGTTTGCTTTGTTCTTTGACTCTTGAACTTTTCCTATCACTACCGTTCTCACTCCGTTTCTTACTGCAAGCTCCTTTATCAAATTGCTGACCTTGTGGGCGTAGTCCCTTAATAGATTCTTGATGCCCTTCCAGAGCCTATGAAGTTTCCTCTCTATCTGAACTGTCGGCAATCCCTTGTTTTTGAGGTTGTCAAGCCTGCTCTGAAGTCCAGCTATCCTTTTGAACTTTTTCCTGAGCAGTGTCTTTAACCCCCTCCCATCTATGATATAAGAAACAGGATTGCCTTCTATTACACAGGCCGTAAAGTTCGTTATCCCATAGTCTATTGCTAAGACCTTGTTACCTTTAGGCTTAATTTTTGCGACTTCTTTTTCATACACTACCACCAGCTTAAAGCTTACCTGTCCACCTGCCTTACAGGGAACTATCTGAACATTAAGAACCGGAAGATTTTCTAATCCTTTATATCCTGTTTCTATCCACAGGTAAGCAGGAGAAAATCCGAATTTTTCAAGCAAGTGTTCTTTTAAGCCTTTTGAAAGAGACAACCTGATCTTTTTACCCTCTATCTTAAAGCCTGTTTTATCCCAGGTTACTACCCTGTGGGGCATTTCAGGATTTACATAGCCCGGCGGCCTAACAATGTTTATTCCCTTTTTCTTAAACTTTTCAGGCTGTTTTAAAAAACCGAAAAAGTTTCTCCAGCCTCTTGATAGTTCATCAAGAACTATTTGAGCACTCCTTGAGTGTAGGGAACGCAGGTGGAGTGAAGTGTCCTTGAGCTTGTTATACAGGTCTCTATAATCTGGTTTAGCTAATTTGTTCCTAATGAGATAGTTAGCCTGATTCCACAGTTTTCCTGCATGATAGGTCAAATACCCAACAATTGTCTTCTGTTCTTCTGTCAGGTGGTTTAATTCAAATACTAACGCTCTTTTCATTTCAGTTTAAATTTACTTCTGTTTTTCTTTATTTTCAAGTTGCTTACGCTTACGCACCTGCGGGCTTTCATCCCCTCCCTTACGGGAGGGGTCTTCCCGCCCGCTGGTGATAAACTTGATTCTAAAAGCAAGTTTATTTTCCTGCATGAATAAATGTAATGCCCCCCTTTAGGGCAGACAATATTTTAGCCCGTTTTAAGGTAGAGGTCATTAAGCCACCTCCTGATAATAATTTTGAGAAAAATGCCTTTCAAATTGGGGCGGGCTTAAATACCCCAAGACCGAATTAAGGTCCAGTTCCCTATCACCTTCCTCGCCCTCCGTTAAATTATTATTTAACGGGGCTTGTAAATTCATGCCACCAAAGGACTTCCTTCTTACCGTATAACTTTTCACTTGGCTTTTTTCTTTCTTCATGTTAATTTTTTTGATTAAACAAGATACAATGAAGGATCCGATAAACGGTTAGAAAAACTCAAGGACTGTCTTTCTAATTCAGACTTCACAAAGAGGAGTTTTCAAAATCTAAAAACAATTTTTAAATCTGGGGGGAGATACGAAACATGCCTTTTATAACCAATCAACCGAATAAAGAACTCAAAAAACGCCTCACCGAACTCATCAAAGTAAGCCGGGAATTAAAATTTCTGGTTGGATTCTTTTACTTCTCTGGGATGAAAGAGCTTTACCAGGCCTTAAAATACAGATTTAAGCCTGAAAAGGATTTCCAAGGTTTTAATTTTAAAATCTTGGTAGGCCTGGAAGTAGATAAGTTCCAATACCAGCTTGTTGAACTTGCAGAAAACGAAAATTTGAGCGGAGAAGAGAAAATAGAAAAATACTTCCGTTCTATTGTAAAAGCTGTAAATTTTAAAGACTTTGATAACAAGGATTTTTACGAACAGGCAAGTTTTTTTATAAACCTTATAGAAAACAACAAAATAACAATCAGGAAAACCTTAGAACCAAATCATGCTAAACTTTACATTTTTAAACTTGATGAAACACAGATAGGAAGAAAAGCTATTTTTATCACAGGAAGTAGCAACTTCACCAGAGCCGGACTGAACGAGCAAAGAGAGTTTAATGTAGAAATTTCAGACTACGGCATAGAAGAAGCCGAAAAATATTTTGATGAAGAATGGGAAAAAGCTATAAGAATAACCGAAGAGCCGGACTTAAAATCACGCCTTCTTTTAACCCTTAAAGAAGATACTCTTATAAAAGAAATCACCCCGTTTTCTGCCTATGTATGGGTTCTAAAAAACTACATAGATTATTTTCAGGAAAGGCTAGAAACTATTTCTCCCAGAGTGCTCTTAGAAAACTCAGGCTACAAGCCATTTAAATACCAGGTTGATGCTATCAATCAGGCCCTTGCCATCCTTCAAAAACACAATGGGGTAATTATAGCAGATGTAGTAGGGCTTGGTAAAAGTGTGATTGCTTCTGCAGTGGCACGTATTCTCGGAAAAAGAGGGGTGGTGATATGTCCACCTGCTATCATGGGAGACAGAAGAATAAAAGATTCAGGTTGGTGGGGATATCTTGAGGACTTTGGATTAACTAAAATTGGCTGGGAAGTATATTCAATTGGCGAGCTTGAAAGGTTTAACGAAAGTATTTCCAAGCGAGAAAACAGCGACATAGAAGTTATTGTCGTAGATGAAGCTCATCGTTTTAGAAACGAAGACACTAAAAGCTACGAACTATTAAAAAACGCAACCCGTGGCAAAAAGGTCATTCTCCTTACAGCCACTCCTTTTAACAACCGACCTTCGGATATTCTCTCTCTTCTTAAACTCTTCATTATTCCTAAAAAGTCCACCATAAGTCTTGAAGACGACCTTATAAGCAGATTTTCTGTTTTTAAATCCTTTTTTGACAAACTGAACTACATATCCAAATATCGTAATTCTTACGATGAAACCAAAAGAAAAAGAGCCCAAAGCTACTATTTAGCCCTTTTTGGAGAAAAGGAAATTGACCTTGTCGAGGTTAACAGAAGAGCTAAGTATCTGGCTAAAGAGATCCGAGGGGTTATTGAACCCGTAACCATAAGAAGAAATCGCCTTGATCTTCTTAAAAACCCTCACTACAGAAAAGAAATAAAGGCCCTTTCCAGAATTGCTGACCCCTTAGAGTGCTTTTTTGAATTAAAACCGGAACAAATGGAGTTTTACGATCAAATAATAAGTTATTTCTTTGCCCCTGAAGAAGGAGGACAATTTAAGGGGGCAATGTATCGTCCTTTTGAATATGAAAAGCCCTTAAAGGACGAGGAAAAACTTTCAGCCCAAGAAAGCTTTGAATACTTAAGCCAGAAAAACCTTTACGACATAATGAGAAGACTTCTTGTCAAAAGATTTGAAAGCTCTTTTTCAGCTTTTAAGCAGAGTATAGAAAATTTTAGAAATATAACGGAGACAGTGATCCAATTTGTTAGAAAAACAGGTAGATACATCCTTGACAGAAGACTAATTGAGGAAATTTATCAGCTTGAACCTGAACAAATAGAAGAAAAACTTAAGGAGTATGAAACGCGCCTTAAAGAAAAGCGTTATCCCAAACACCATAAAGTCTATAACCTTAAAAAGTTTAAATATGCAGAAGAATTTTTACAGGATTTAAAGCTGATAAACAGATGTTTGAAGGAATTTTAACCGAGCTTTCTACCTTAAAATTGGTAGAAAATGACCCTAAATTTTCAGCCCTTTTAAAAGCACTGCAACACTGGAGAGAAAAAGATTCCCAGAGAAAAATAGTCATTTTTTCTGAATACGCAGACACAGTAAAGTATTTAGGAGAAAAATTAAAAAAACGCTTTGGAGAAAGGGTGCTGGTGGTTTATGGCAACTTAAGTGCTAAAAATCTTAAGGAAATTAGAGAAAACTTTGATGCCTCTTTGAAAAAAGAGAAGCAGAAAAACGACTACGACATTCTTGTTTCCACGGATAAACTTTCTGAAGGAGTAAACTTAAACCGGGCAGGTGTAGTAATAAACTATGATATCCCCTGGAATCCTGTAAGAGTAATCCAGAGAGTGGGAAGAATAAATCGGATTAGCAAAAAGGTTTTTGACGAGCTTTACATAATAAACTTTTTCCCCACTGAAAAAGGCGCCAATATTGTAAAGTCAAGAGAAGTTGCCAGCCAGAAGATGTTTATGATTCACAAAGTGCTTGGAGAAGACGCTAAAATTTTTGATATAGATGAGCAGCCAGAACCTTCAGAACTTTACAAAAGACTTACTCAAAATCCTGATGAAATGGAAGAAGAAGGCCTTTACACTAAACTTATAAACGAGTTTGAAAGCATAAAGGCAAAATATCCAGAGTTAATAAAAGAGGTAGAAAAGTTTCCGCCCCGACTAAAAGTTGCCAAAAGATCTCCTGAAAAAGGAAAAGAAACTCTGGTTGTGTTTTTTAAAAAATACAATCGCATTTATGCCTTAAAAAAGGAAATTTCTAAAACTGAGGTGGAGCCTTTAGAAGTAGATTCTGCTATTTCCTTAGTAAAATGTGCTCCTACTGAGCCGGCCCTTCCCTGGAACACCGATTCTTTCTGGGAAAACTACGAAAAAGTGCTTGACTACAGGAAAAAAAGCAGACCTCTTTCAGAAAAAAGCCTTGAGAGACAGGCTTTAAATGTGTTAAACACAGTTATTCAAAACTTCAGAGCCTCTCACCTTATAAAACCGCACTGGAAATTTTTACTCACCCTCAAAGAAGACCTGATAGAATACTTTACCCTTCCAGACTACACTTTAAGGAGCATTATAGAATTTGAGGAATATTTCAAAAAAGAAGAAAAGCTTGCCCAAAAGATAGAAGAGCTGAAAAACAGACTTGGAGAAGATTATTTAGAAAAAGAAAAGCACAAACTTATAAAAACAGAAAAAGAGGTAATTTTAGCAGTATATAACCAAAAAAAGGAGTAATTCATGGCCTCTTCTCCTCTTGAAAACAAACTATTTGCCTTTTTTAAGGATAGAGATTTAAAGCACTTTGCCGAATTTTTTTCAATTAAAACTCTTAAGTTTAAACCCCTTTCAGAACCTCTTTACGAGTTAAATGGTTTTCAGGACTATTTTTCTGAGGGAGAAAAGCTTGGCGAGATTTTTTATGAAGGTGAAGGTAAAAAACTTTTAATAGCAGGCTTTAGAAGCCCAAAAGAGCTATCTGAGCGGTCAAGCAAAAAGAGGCAGTTTGACCTTGCTAAAAAGGTATTAAGGGCTGAATTTTACGACGCAGGCATTTTTATTTTTTATGACTCTTCTGGCAATTTCAGAATGAGCCTTGTTTACAAAATACCCGCAGGAAGAAGAAGCTTTTTAAGCGATTACAAAAGAAACACCTATTTTGTAGAACAAAATGAGCCTTATTACACATTTTTAAAGCAGGTTGGAGAGTGCGACTTTTCTCCACTTGAAAAAATTATTGAAGCTTTCAGTGTTGAACCTCTAACTAAACAATTTTATCAGGAAATAGCCAACTGGTATTTCTGGGCTTTAAAAAATGTAAAATTTCCCCCTGCAGCAGATGATAAGCAGAACGGAAGAAACATTGCCCTCATCCGCCTCATTACCCGCTTAATGTTTATCTGGTTTTTGAAAAAGCGAAACCTCATTCCAGATGTTCTTTTTGATAAAGAAAAACTAAATCGCATATTAAAAAACTTCAATCCGCTTGGAGACGACAGCACTTATTACAAAGCCATTCTTCAAAACCTCTTTTTTGCCACCCTTAGCTGTAAGCAAGAAGAGAGACGCTTGGCCGAAGAGGGAAAATTCTTTGGCAAAGGAAAAAGGAGGAAGCAAGGATTTGACAATCAATATACCTATAGATTTAAAGAGCTTTTTGCCATAAGCAAGGCAGAAATTTTAGCTCTTTTTAAAGACATTCCTTTTCTTAACGGAGGACTTTTTGAAAAACTAAATAACGGGAAAAATGACTTTTATATAGATGATGTTACAAGAAGAAAGAAATTTCAACCTCACATCCCAAACTTTCTCTTTTTTGCTGAGTCGCAAAATGTGGATTTAAGCAAAGACTACGGGCAAACTAAATACAGAAGTGCAGAAGTAAGGGGAATACTCAATATCTTTAAATCTTACAATTTTACCATTGATGAAAGCTCACCGGTTGATGTTGAGGTAGCCCTTGATCCTGAGATGCTTGGAAGGGTTTTTGAAAATCTTTTAGCCTCTTACAATCCTGAAACTGCAACTACGGCAAGAAAGGCCACAGGCTCTTACTACACCCCAAGAGAAATAGTTGACTACATGGTAGAAGAATCCCTACAAGAATACTTTAAAACACAAATTCCGGGAATTGACGAACAAAAACTTGACCAACTTTTTTCTTACAGCGATGAACATAAAAACAATCCCTTTGACGAAGAGACCACGGATAAACTTATCTCTGCCATTGACAACCTTAAAGTTTTAGACCCTGCAGTGGGCTCTGGTGCTTTTCCAATGGGAGTTTTACACAAACTTGTCTTTATTCTCCAGAAGCTTGACCCTGAAAATGAAAAGTGGTTTCAAAAACAAGTAGCAAAGGCAAATGAAATTCCGGACCCTACAGTAAGGGAAGAAACTCTTAGAGCTATAGAAGAAAAATTTAGAGAAAAGGAGCTTGATTATGGAAGAAAGCTATACATTATCCAGAACTGTCTTTATGGAGTGGACATTCAATCCATAGCCATTCAGATATGTAAACTCAGATTTTTTATCTCCCTTCTGGTTGACGAGAAAGTAGATAAGAGAAAACCCAACCATGGCATAGAACCGCTTCCCAACCTTGAAACCAACTTTGTTTGTGCTAATACCCTTATTGGACTTTATTATGGAGAAAGTCCATTATTCAAAAATCCACCAGAAGCTAGGAAACTTGTAGAAGAAATTAAAGCCCTATGGCAACAATATTTTACTGCCTATACCCCACAAGAAAAGGAGGAAATAAGAAAAGAAGATGCAAAGTTAAGAAAGGATCTTGTAGAAGTTTTGAAAAAGAAAAATTTTCCTGAAAATTCGGCCAAAAAATTGCCGACTGGGCCCCTTACAACAGCAACAGGTGTGCCGACTGGTTTGACCCTAAGTGGATGTTTGGAGTGGAAGATGGATTTGATATTGTGATAGGAAATCCGCCTCATGGTGCTGATCTTTCAAAGTATATAAATACCATTCTACCATTCTTTGACTTTTATGACTCGAGAAAAAATTCGGCATCGTTTTTTATATGTGTTTCATCTAAACTTTTAAAACAGAAGGGAATATCTGCTTATATTATCCCTAAATCTTTAAGTTTTGTAGAAGGTTGGAAAAAAACAAGAGAATTTATTTGTGACAAAAATCAATTAATTGTAGCTTTAGATATTAGTAAATCCTTTGAAAATGTTTTGTTAGAACAAGTGGTGATTATTTATAAAAAACTTAAAAATAATAAAAACTACCAAATAAAAATAGGATGTGGCTGGAATAAGTCTATAAACATTCTAGGAAGAGTAGAAAAAAATTTAATAAAAAAGTTAGACATTATTCCTTGTTATTTAGATGATTTAAAACTTGCTATTTTAAATAAACTACAAGCTGGCAGTATTCCGTTATCAAAAATTTCAAAAACTTTTCGAGGCTTGCCATGGCAAAGAAAAGTCGGAAATACAGGAGAGCCTATTTTAAGAGGGAAAAATATTGGAAAATATTTCATAAAAGGAGAAATTGATAAAATTTCTCTTACAGAAAAAGATAAAAGTATTAAAAAAGTGTGTTTGTTAAAACAACCTAAAATTGTGTCTCAAAACATTGTAGCTCATGTTATGAGCCCTTATGATCACATAATAATTATGGCTACCTTAGATAAAAATGGTATTTTAACTTTAGATACTTGTATGAATACTATTTTAACTGACCATAAATTTAGTTACGAGTATATTCTTGCCATTCTAAATTCACAACTTGCCTCTTGGTTTTATTATTGGTTTGTCTATAATAGAGCAATTCGTACTATGGATTTTGACAAATATTACATAGGAAAATTACCTATAAAAATTTTATCTGAGACTGATGTTTGTTATACGAAAATTATATCTCTTGTTAACGAAATTTTAGATATTACAAAAGATAGAGAAAATTATGTCAATAATACTGATTTACAATTACAAGTTAAAATCCTTGAAAAAGAAATTAACAATGCAATTTACGAAATTTATAATTTAACAGAAAAAGAAATTAAAATAATAGAAAGAGGAATTATATGACAAACCAAGAAATTGAATTTTTAAAGTGGCAATTTGATTACAATTTAAAACAAATTTCTTTAGCTGATAATAAAGAAGAGCAATTAAAAAATTTGAAGCGATATTTAACCACGCTTACAATATCCAAAAGCGCAAATTTGCAGGAGAAATTACCAAAGAAGAAGCTGAAAAACAACTTGAAGAAGTTCAAAAAGGATTAGACGAAAAAGTCGAAAAAATGTATTTGGAGCAAATACAATAAGGAGGGATTGATATGAGTACTTTGAAAGAACTTTTAGATCATCTTTTTCAATTAGCTATTATTGAACGATGGAATGACCATCCTAAGCCATTTGATATAACTGAACTTGACAAGCAGGCTCATAAGGCAATTATTGCTTATTTATTAGCCAAAATAGAAGAAAAAGAAGAGGGGAGAAAGATAGACTGGATTGGATTGATTGATGGGATTATTTTTGAAGCATTTCAAAGGGCAATTCTTACAGACATAAAACCCAAACTTTTTCATAAACTTCTTAAAACTCGAAAAGAACAAATTAATGAGTTAGTAATTACTCAATTAAGACCTATTATTGAATCAATAAATTTAAATTGGTATAAACGTTTTGAACATTTTTTTACTAATGAGTCATTTTTATCTTTAGAAAAGGAAATTATAAATGCTGCTCACTTTTTAGCTACATATTGGGAATTTCAGTTTATTTACAATATAGGTAAAGAAACAATTTATAATATTGAAAAAGAAAAGCACGAGATAGAAAATACTTTAGAAGATTTTCATAATTTATTAGGAGTCCAACGTTTTTTACTTAGAAAAAAAATGTATGGATTTATAAATCTTTGCGGACAACTTAGATTTCAAAAAAGATGGATTCAAACTGTAAGAATTCCAAGAACTTCTGTAATGGGACATATGCTTATGGTAGCTATTTTATGTTATATAGTGTTAAAAAAAGAAAAAATAGAGGAAAAAAATTGTTTATATGGAACATTTTTTACAGCTTTATTTCACGATCTACCTGAAATAATTACTAGAGATATTGTTTCTCCTGTTAAGAAGAAGTTAGGAGAAGATATTATTAAAAAAGCTGAACAAGAAGGGGTGAGAGAAGAAATTTATCCTCTTTTGCCAGAATATATAAGAAAAGAAATGGCTTGTTTTTTAGCTATTCCTGAACAAGAAGAACAGAGAAAGCAAGAAAATTTTGATGAATAACCGTATTTGTAATTTCACAAAAATTGGTTGCAAAATAGAGTTATTAAAAGAAAAAGATTTTCGTAAAATCTGTAAAGAATCAGCAGGAGAAAACACTTTATTAATTCCTGGAGAGTTAATTAAGCAAGCAGATAGAGCTGCAGCTTATGCAGAAGCAGTTTATTCCATAAATCTTGGATTAAAAAGTAATAAATTAATGCAATCTGCTGATGAACTAATGGAGGAATTATTGTCCACAGAATTTGCAGAACTAGCAGAAACTCTTAAATATGACTAAAAGTGTTATTATTGTTAGAAATACATCTCCTAGTGGTGCAAAAATATTTGGGGCGAAAAAGAAGGACTTTTAAAATTTAAAATAAAGATGTGTATTGTACAGTTCTGAATTGTGCAAGACAATTGCCTCACTAAGACATTTAAAAAGAAATGTCCCGATTTAAAAATCACAACAGTAAAAGAATATATGGGAGTTATATTTTATCAGAAACAAAGCTGCTGAGGAATTTGAGGAAATAAAGATGGTGGGAAAAGGTATCTGGGAAAGAGAAAAATGTTTCTCAGTTTAAATTTTTTTGGTATGTTTAAAAGTATGAATTTACAGGGGAAAGTAAAAATGGAAAAGTATTATGTAGAAATTCCAGAAGATACGATCAAAGCCTTAGGGATACCTAAACAAGAAGTAAGCTCTACGATAAAAAAAGAGCTTGCAGTTTATCTATTTGAAAAAGCATGTTATCTTTTGGTCAGGCCAGAAGATTGTCTGGATTATCTGTATGGGATTTTTTAGAGCTATTAAGAAAAAGAGAAGTGCAACTACATTATGATATAGCTGAATTAGAAGAAGACTTGAAAACTTTAAGAGAAATTTAAAAATGAAAGTAGTGTCTAATGCTTCACCTTTAATAGCTTT
>JALWFG010000017.1:42500-75285 GCA_027038965.1 Candidatus Desulfofervidaceae bacterium
TGAAACATCTCAGTACCCCCAGGAAAAGAAAGCAAAAGCGATTCCCTAAGTAGCGGCGAGCGAACGGGGAATAGCCCAAACCGGATAGGTGTCAAAGCTTGCGGGCGTTGCCTATCCGGGGTAGTGGGGCCTTACCAGGCGAGGCCGCAAACTCGCCGGGAAGTTACAAATCTGCATCCTAGTCGAACTAGGTTGGAAAGCCTGGCCATAGAGGGTGATAGCCCCGTAGGCGAAAGGATAGCAGACTTCCTGGGTAAGGTACCCAAGTACTGCGGGACACGAGAAATCCCGTGGGAATCTGGGAGGACCATCTCCTAAGGCTAAATACTACCCGCTGACCGATAGTGAACCAGTACCGTGAGGGAAAGGTGAAAAGAACCCCGGAAGGGGAGTGAAATAGAACCTGAAACCGTCTGCCTACAAGCTGTGGAAGGGCTATGCCTCTCTGAGGCACTGCCTGACCGCGTGCCTTTTGCATAATGAGCCAGCGAGTTACTCTCGGCGGCAAGGTTAAGCCGTGAGGCGAAGCCGTAGCGAAAGCGAGTCTTAACAGGGCGTTTAGTCGTCGGGAGTAGACCCGAAGCCAGGTGATCTATCCATGGCCAGGGTGAAGTCCGGGTAAAGCCGGATGGAGGCCCGAACCGTTCAGGGTTGAAAACCTGTCGGATGAGCTGTGGATAGGAGTGAAAGGCTAATCAAACCTGGTGATAGCTGGTTCTCCCCGAAATATATTTTAGTATAGCCTCACGCGTTGGGTGGCGGTGGTAGAGCACTGGTTGGGCTAGGGGCTTTAACCGGCTACCAAACCCAGCCAAACTCCGAATGCCGTTATCCCTAGCGTGGGAGTCAGCCCCTGGGTGATAAAGTCCAGGGACGAGAGGGAAACAACCCAGACCGCCAGCTAAGGTCCCAAAGTGCGTGCTAAGTGGTTAAGGAGGTGGAACCGCTTAGACAGCCAGGAGGTTGGCTTAGAAGCAGCCATCCTTTAAAGAAAGCGTAACAGCTCACTGGTCGAGCGGTTCTGCGCCGAAAATATAGCGGGGCTTAAGCACGCTGCCGAAGCTGCGGGTCCAGAGAGAGCGTTGCTTTCTCTGGGCGGTAGGGGAGCGTTCCAGTAGCCTGTGAAGCCAGACCGAAAGGACTGGTGGAGGCGCTGGAAGTGATTATGCTGGCATAAGTAACGATAAAGGGAGTGAGAATCTCCCTCGCCGTAAGCCTAAGGTTTCCTGGGTAAAGCTCGTCTGCCCAGGGTTAGGCGGCCCCTAAGCCGAGGCCGAAAGGCGTAGGTGATGGGAAGCCGGTTAATATTCCGGCCCCACCAGAGTAGCGTTATTACCGATGGGGGGACGCAGGAGGGTAGCCCAGCCGGGTGTTGGACGTCCCGGTTTAAGGTGGTAGGCGGAGGTTCTAGGCAAATCCGGGACCTCATTAACGCCGAGAGCCGAATACGAGGCCTTCGGGCCACAAAGTGGGTGAGCCCACACTGCCAAGAAAAGCCTCTAGGGAGTTACTCTGGTGACCGTACCGCAAACCGACA
The DNA here is from genome assembly GCA_027038965.1 of Candidatus Desulfofervidaceae bacterium. Lineage (GTDB taxonomy): Bacteria > Desulfobacterota > Desulfofervidia > Desulfofervidales > Desulfofervidaceae > JAGHCL01. Next base: position 44,038 of record JALWFG010000017.1, read on the forward strand.
CAGGTAGGCGGGGGTAAGTGCCCCAAGGCGCTCGGGAGAACCCTGGTCAAGGAACTCGGCAAATTGGCACCGTAACTTCGGGAGAAGGTGTGCCCCGTTAGGGTGAAGGGACTTGCTCCTGGAGCTCGAGGGGGTTGCAGCGAAGAGGCGGTGGCGACTGTTTACTAAAAACACAGGACTCTGCTAAGTCGTAAGACGATGTATAGGGTCTGACGCCTGCCCGGTGCCGGAAGGTGAAGGGGAAGGGTTAGCCTCTTCGGAGGCGAAGCTCTGAACCGAAGCCCCGGTAAACGGCGGCCGTAACTATAACGGTCCTAAGGTAGCGAAATTCCTTGTCGGGTAAGTTCCGACCTGCATGAATGGCGTAACGATCGCCGCGCTGTCTCGACCAGGGACCCGGTGAAATTGTAGTGGTCGCGAAGATGCGATCTACCCGCGGCTAGACGGAAAGACCCCGTGCACCTTAACTACAGCCTAACATTGGATTTTGGGCTAGGATGTGTAGGATAGGTGGGAGGCTGGGAAGCGGGGACGCCAGTTCCCGTGGAGCCACCCTTGAAATACCACCCTTCCTAGTCTAGGATCCTAACCTCGGGCCGTAATCCGGTCTAGGGACAGTGTTAGGTGGGTAGTTTGACTGGGGCGGTCGCCTCCTAAAAGGTACCGGAGGCGCGCAAAGGTCCCCTCAGGCGGATTGGAAACCCGCCGTTGAGTGTAAAGGCATAAGGGGGCTTGACTGCGAGGCCCACAAGCCGAGCAGGTGCGAAAGCAGGCCTTAGTGATCCGGCGGCTCCGCATGGAAGGGCCGTCGCTCATCGGATAAAAGGTACGCCGGGGATAACAGGCTGATCTCTCCCAAGAGTCCACATCGACGGGGAGGTTTGGCACCTCGATGTCGGCTCATCCCATCCTGGGGCTGGAGAAGGTCCCAAGGGTCGGGCTGTTCGCCCGTTAAAGGGGTACGTGAGCTGGGTTTAAAACGTCGCGAGACAGTTTGGTCCCTATCTGCCGTGGGCGCAGGAGACTTGAGGGGAGCCCTCTCTAGTACGAGAGGACCGAGAGGGACGCACCTCTGGTGTACCGGTTGTCACGCCAGTGGCACTGCCGGGTAGCCATGTGCGGACGGGATAACCGCTGAAGGCATCTAAGCGGGAAGCCCACCCCAAGATTAGGTCTCCCGTGGCAATCTTCGGATTGCCCCTAAAGGCCCCTCGGAGACTACGAGGTTGATAGGCCGGAGGTGGAAGCTCAGCAATGGGTGAAGCCGACCGGTACTAATAGGCCGTGCGGCTTGACTACAAGAAACATAATATTTAGCCGTGTCTTCCATATTCTCAAGTTTATAAAATTCATGTCCCGGTGGCTATAGCGGAGGGGCCACACCCGATCCCATTCCGAACTCGGAAGTTAAGCCCTCCAGCGCCGATGATACTGCGGGGTTCCCCCGTGGGAAAGTAGGTCGCTGCCGGGACTTTTTTTGTTTTTAGCTTGATAGTCTATCTTTTTTTCTAAAAACCTAAAATTTAGTTCAATTGTTGCGTTGACATGTTGACATTTCATACATGTTGACATTTCATAGGTGTTTGTCCTATGTTCAAAATCCTAGGAAGGTGGTTAACTCACCAAACTAGTTACCAGTCAGTAATTTAGCATTTTTGCCTTTTATCCATTTAAGTGTTAATAATTAACCATTTAACCGTTAACCTGTTTGCTAACTTCTATACCTTTAAAAAGGGTTATCCCATAAGCCTCGCTTTAAAGGCGTCAAGGCCAGACCCTTGGGTTTGGTTAAAGGGGTGCAGCGGCTTGACCCTATAGGCTGTAGGAAAGTGAGTTTTAAGTAAAAAGGGGACAAAATTTAAAGAAGCAATTTTTATGAGTTTTGCAAGGGTCTCAATATTCAAAGTAGGGACATTTTATCAACTTATTTTTCTTTTTATTATCTTATTCTGTCCTTCATAAATTTTTATCTTGTTTTCCTTTCTAAAAGGGGTATTTAATAAAATCTAAAAATGATTTTTGTGAAGGAATAGGAAGATGATTAAAAGACTGCGGATAGTTATTCAAGTTGTATTTTTTATTATTACTACTATTGCTATCTTGAAATATGTCCATTTTGTTAATACAGGTCGTGGACGGCCTGATATAATAGAAATTTTTTGTCCTATTGGTGGATTTTACAGCCTCGTAATGTGGTTTAAAACAGGTTTTATAGACCATATTCATCCAGCGGCAATGGTGCTTCTTTTGGCTGGTATTATTACTACTGTTTTTTGTATGAAGGGATTTTGTGGCTGGATATGTCCTGTGGGCACACTTTTAGACTTATTGGGCTTTTTACGAGAGAAAACCATAGGGTGCTACGTGGCCAAAATAAAAATTCCCATAAAGCTTAAGTTTATAACGGATAATTTTCTTGGACTGATCAAGTTTGGTACTGCGGGCGCATTGGTCTATTTGATCTTGCGCTTGCCTGGACAGATAATGCCGATGATGTATCAAAATGCTGTTTTGCCTGAAGATGTGAGCCTGTATAAGTTTTGGGTTGATACCTTCCACGGTCAACATAACTTAACATTGGTTCTGATTATAGGAATACTCCTTTTTTCATTTCTTATCCCCCGTTTCTGGTGTAGGTATTTGTGTCCTTTGGGTGCCTTTTATGGTGTATTCAACTTATTTTCTTTCTTGAGGCTGAAAAAAGGAGATGCTTGTGTAAATTGTGGATTATGTGAAAAAAGGTGTCCTATGGGTTTATCTCCCTTTACCAGTAGGCTACTCAATAACACCAAGTGTATAGGTTGTTTAAAATGTGTGGAAGGTTGTCCTAAGAATGCCATTACTTTATCTATTTTGGGGTTTTATAGACTAAAACCCCTAATCTATCCGTTAATTCTGGTGGTTTTCTATTTGGGAATTATTGGTTTTGCCGCGGAAAAGAAAGTTTGGCACTCGCATTTGGATTCTCAGATGTATGCCCGGATTTTCATCCAGCATGGCATAATAAAACCTTGGATGATGAAGGTATTGAAAGGACAAATTAGATGACCTAGATAAAACAGTCTCTTTATTTCAAATATCTTCAGGGCTGTAACAAAGTTTTTCCCCTAACTCGATTTATTTTTACAGGGTCTTTTGCGTATCAAGCTGGACTTAACCTGTTGACGCTGTATGTAGAGATTTTTTTGATAAGGTTGGAAAGGACAAAATAAAAAATATTTTATTAATCTCTGATAACTTTGCAAATTTCTGCCTTTGTTCCTTTCATATATTGCATCTTTCTGATGATAAGATTAAAATGGATTTTATGAGTTATGTCTTTGAAAAGGCAAAGATGGCTGATGTTAGGGCTATATATGAATTGTTGACCTTTTATGGTCAAAAGGGATTTCTTTTACCTCGACCCTTAAGTGAAATTTATGATTTTTTAAGGGATTTTTTTATCTGTCGCCGTGATACTGAAGTAGTTGGTATTTGTGCCCTTCACATTTCCTGGGAAAATTTGGCTGAGATTCGGTCACTGGCAGTTAAGGAAGAATTTCAAGCTAGGGGTATTGGGTCTCATTTGGTTCAGGCCTGTTTGAATGAGGCCTTGGGGCTTGGGATTAATCGTGTTTTTACCCTTACCTATCAAGTTGATTTTTTCAAACGTTTTGGGTTTAGGGTGATAGATAAATCACTTTTGCCACATAAGATTTGGGCCGATTGTATTCATTGCCCTAAGTATCCAGACCTTTGTGATGAAATTGCCATGCTATGGGAGTTTAAAAATGAAAAAAATTGTTGAGTTTTGTCAAGATGTGCTTTCAAAGAAGGGGATAAAGGAATATGAAATATATGGCTTGAATGCCAAGAACACAGTTACCCAAGTCAAGCAAGACAAGACCGATTTTGTTCAAGTAGGTTGCTATAAGGGTTTGAGCCTAAGGGTGCTTAAGGAAGGCAAGTTGGGTTTTTCCTATACCACGAATTTAGACCAAGATGCCCTCTTAGACATAATAGAAAGGACCATTCAAGAGGCAGAGGTTACTACAGAGGACAGGTTTCTTTGTTTCCCTTGTCCTGCAAAGGTTTATCCTAAGGTAGGGTTTTACGATCAATATTTAGAGACAATGGGGATTGAAGAGAGGATAAATTTCACTAGGGAAATGGAGAGGGCCGCGAAAGAATATAGTCCATATATCAAAAAAGTCAGACAATCGCAGTTGAAAGATACTATATATGAAATTTTTGTGACTAATCATCATGGAAAGATTCTCCATCACCGTGGCACTTCTCTTAACGCAAGCATCTTACTCATGGCTGAAAAAGATGGAGAAGGTGAAATGGGCTGGAATTATGATTTTTCTCCCTCTTATAAAGATTTAAATCCTGTTATGATTGGACAACAAGCGGCCCAAATGGCCGTTGAGTCTTTAGGGGGGAAGCCAATAAAAACGCAGAGGCTGAATGTGGTATTTACAAGTCAGGTAGCTAGCGAAATTTTGAGCGTATTAAGCAATGCCTTTTTGGCTGAGGAGGTTCAAAAAGGTAAGTCTTTGTTGGCTTCATATTTGGGGAAAAAGGCAATGTCTTCTTTGGTGAACATTGTAGATGATGGACTCTATCCCAAAGGTTATGCCACTCGTCCCTTTGATGATGAAGGAAATCCTCAACAAAAAACCGTTTTAGTCAAAGAAGGTGTGATTTTAGGATTTCTATACGATTCTTATACAGCTAAAAAAGAAGGCAAGGCATCTACAGGGAATGGAGTTAAGCTAAGTTTAGAAACCCCACCTAAGGTAGGCCTTACCAACTTCTATCTCACGGCTGGCTCAAAGGATTTGAAAGAAGTTTTAAAAGAATTAGATAAAGGGCTGTTGGTATCAGATGTATTGGGCATGCATACGGCTGATACCATTTCGGGAGATTTTTCTGTAGGTATAAGTGGCTATTGGATTGAAAATGGCCAAAAGGCATTTCCTGTTAAGGGAGTAGCAATGGCAGGAAATGTTATGGAGCTATTTAAAAATGTTAGTTCTATTGCCAATGACTTACGTTTTTGGGGACATTGTGGATCCCCCAGTATTTTGGTAGAAGGGATTCAAGTTAGTGGAATTTAGACCTATGAAATTAACCTCTAAGGTAGCCAGGCGTATTATTGAAACATTAGGCAGTTATGGGACTCCTCCAGAATATGGATTCCAATTTTTTACCGTAGGCATTGAGGACTATCTTCAAGTATTGCATGAGGAGTATCTTAAAACCTATATCAAAGAGGATGGGGGAGCGGCAGTTAAAATTGTTTTGGGTCCTTATGGAGGGGGCAAAACCCATTTTTTGTATTCACTTCGAGAAATAGCCTGGCAGGAGAATTTTGCGGTAAGTTATGTTTGTTTAAGCCCTGAGGAAAGCCCTTTTTATAGGCTAGAATTGGTATATCGAAGTATTGTTAATAATCTTACTTATCCTCTCTCCTTTAATAAAGGATTTATGGGCGCCCTAGAAAAGGGGATAGGAACGTTTATTTCCAATTGGTATGAACGAGTAAGAGCAGGATTTGAAAATGTTGGCCTTTCTGGAAATGAGTTGGATATAGAGATAGAACGGTATTTAAAAAATCTAACTCGAGGGATTGAAAACACAAATTTTGCTAAGGCGGTTACAGCGGCCTTTCAGGCCCTTCATTATGAAGAACCACAAAACTTTGATTATATTTTGCAATGGTTAAAGGCAGAGGGATATAATCGCGAAGTCCATCGCCTTTTTGGTATTCTTGCTGCGGTAGATCGCAGTAATGCCTTTTCAATGGTTCGTTCTTTGGTTCAGTGGATAAGGCAGATTGGATATAGTGGTTTGGTAGTGCTTTTTGATGAGGCCGAGCCTTTATCAGGGCTTAGGGGAAAACAAAAAGAACTTTTGCTTTCCAATCTGAGAGAACTTATAGATGCCTGCATGCATATTTCCTTTCGACACGTGATGATTTTCTATGCCTTACCCGATGAAAGCCTATTTGAAGGGCCATCCCATGTTTATGAGGCCTTAAAACAGCGCACTTCCTCTGTTTTTAGTTTTTTAAATCCATCTGGCGTCAAAATTGATTTAGACCGCATAAAGTATGAACCTACTACACTTTTGATTGAAATTGGGAATAAATTAAGATACATTTATGAAACGGCCTATAAAATTAGGCTGCCTTCAAAATGTGATGGAGTAATTGAATTTGTAGCCAAAGATGCCTATGAGAAACGCTTTGGTGGAGTAGGTTTTTTGAGGCTATTTGTGCAAAATATAATAAAGGCCTTTCATTATCTCTCAAAACATCCTGAATTTGTCAGGAATGCCAAAAAAATTAATGAGATTCTTCAAGTAGAATGAGGAAGTTTAAAGTAAGACATTCCAAATTTGGTAGCGGTATTATTTTAGATACCCGCTTTAGGGGACAGGAGTGTTTGGTAGAATTTAAAACAGGACTCAGGATGTGGGTTAGTCGAGATGAATTGCAACTATTTCCCTACCTGAGGCCTATATCCATAAAAAAACAAAGCCCAGCAGAATTTCCAGAAATTACCCCCTTAAAACCCATAGGAAATCAAGGTAGAGAGGTTATTGAAGCCTTTAGAATGGGGATTGTGCCCCAAACTTGGGTTAAGGAGTGGACTGTAGGGCGTTCTCATGAAATAGCTACAATAAAGACTTGGCTCCACGATCAGACCTCTGGAACTTTAGTGATTAAAGGCGGATATGGAAGTGGGAAATCACATCTGCTTGACTATCTGTACGGCTATGCTCTAGAATTAAACTATGCCGTTGCTAAAGTAGGTATTGACCCTGTTAGTACTCATATGGCCTTTCCCAAAAGGGTATATCGAAGTTTGGTTCAGAGCATGAAAATCCCTTATAATGGAAGGATTTTAGATTTTAGAGAGGGTCTTGTTTCCCTAGCTCAAGCCGGGGTATTAACAGATCATGGCATCTTAGCACCTTTTTTGAAGGCCCTTAAAAAAGGGGAAGTTGTTCCTTCTATGTGGTATTGGATAGAGGGATTAGAAACCTCTTTTACAAAATGGGGTGTGCTTTATGATCATACCACAGCCGCCAATATCTATTGTTACATACTTTCTGGCATAAGCCATGCCTTGGCAGATGTCCTAGATTTAAATGGCCTTATCCTGCTGTTCGACGAAGCCGAATCAGCTCGGATCTACCGTTATACCTATGAGTGGCTAAGAGGAATAAATTTTTTTAAGGCCCTAGTACTTACAGCCAATGATGAACCTGATTTGGTAGAAGAAAGGATAGTTAAAACTGAATCTTGCTATCGGGGTGAATGTAGCGGTCTTATCTACTCAGGGCATAGAAGGTTTCCCTACGTGTATAAATTGCCTTCATATTTAAAAGTTGTCTTTGCAGTTACACCCGATGTCTCCTTGGAAAAACTTACTTCGGAATATAATATTTACACCCTTGAATTGGGACCTTTAAATCCAGAAATTTTAGAACATTTCTTCTATCGTTTTGTTGAACTCTATCGTAAAGTTTACGGATTAAAGATAAGCCTTTCAGAAAAAAAGGAGATTTTTGGGCTTATAAAACGCTATGCCCTTTTTTCTACCCGGCTTTTTATAAAGGCCATGGTTGAATGCTTGGATTTTAAGCGATTTTATCCCCAAAAAACGCTAAAAAATCTAGGAAGCTATTTCTAAACGTCATTCTCCACTATATTTTAACATTATGGCACCCCAGCCTCCAAAGAGAAGGTGAGGAAGCCAAGTTGCCAATAGGGGATTGAGATAATTGCTTTTTCCAAGGGCCAAGAACAATGCTTGAGAGATCCAAAACAGGAATGCTACTAGCATTCCCAGGGCAATGCAGTGAGTAACTTTGGTTTCTTTGCCCGTTAAAATAAGCCCTATTCCCAGAATGATGAGGACTAATGGTGTAAATGGCACAGAAGTATGTTGCCAAAAGTCAACTTGATAAGGGGTGGTGTCATATCCTTGCCTTTTTAATTGGAGAATATATTTTCTCAATTTCCAGATGTTTAGTTCTTGGTAATTAGTCTTCAAAAATTGAAAATCTTGTGGAGTTTCATCTAGCTTTATATACTTCTTTTTAAAGTAAGTTATTTTGATTGCTTGGTGAGCAGTTACCTCTTGAATAATGCCTTGGACTAAAAGCCAGTTTTTTTGCTTTTTGTTCCAAATGGCCTTTTGGGCATCTATACGTTTTTGGAGTTCAAAATTAGGAGAAAAAAGGTAGACTGTGATTCCATGTAAAACGTTATTTTTTAGGTCAATCATGTCAATTTGATAAAAGGAGTTTTTACCTTTAAGCCAAATTCTCTCTTGAACAAATCCTCCATGGGTATGTCTTTTCTCTACCTGAGTATTCCAGATTTTGGCAGCAACGGCTTGAGTTTTGGGAATAATGCCTTCATTTAAGGCAAAGAGGGCAAAAAAGGCTAGGAGCCCAACGACTATATAAGGTATTCCTAGACGATATGGGCTTAGCCCAGAGACTCGAAGGGCTAGGATTTCATTGTTCTTTTTAAGGATGCTAAGACTGATAATGGTTCCCAAAAACAATGATGCAGGCAACATTTGGGTTAAGATGTTGGGGATAGAGAATAAGAAATAGATTGAAATAAGGCTTAGAGAGACGTGGGCCTCAGAAAAATTGTCTATCTTTTCAAAAAAGTCAAAGATTAGATACACAAAGCTAAACATGATGAGAAGAACCAAGGAATTGAACAGAAAGTGTTTGGCTAAATAGCGATCTATAATTTTAATCATGAATCACTCCATGCCATAGATAAATGGTAAATAACCCAGCCATGATATTGGGTATCCATAGACTCAAGTGTGTTGGTAAAACATGCGTTTCTCCCAAGCTATTTGCGGCTGAAAATAAAATTTGATAAATGATAAAACATAAAAGGCCTAAGGTAATTCCGCCCATACGTTTTTCTTGACTTTCCTTCAATCCAAGGGCGGCTCCTAAATAGACAAAGATAAGGGCACTTATGGGAAGAACTAATTTCCGGTGAAAGGCTAGGATGTAAGGAGTAGCATTTTTAGGATGCCTCTTTATCATTTGCCATAACCTCCAAGGGGAGTATTCTTTGGGGTTCTTGTGTCTTTGTCCAAATGATTTAGGAAGGTTGATAACCAAATTGTATTGGTTGTAGTTTAGAAAGTGGGCTTCTTTGTCCTCTTGAAGACTTACAATGCAACCCTTTTTAAGATGGATTACGAGACGATGTCTGTCTTTTGCCAAACAACCGCTTTTGGCAATGATAACCTGTCCCTTATGCCACCACCCTTTGTTTTTTTTGTCTTCTTGATAAATAAAAACATCTTTCAAAACACCATTTTCAATTTTTCCAACATAGATTATCAATCCTGGAATACGGTCATTGAATATACCTGGTTTTAAAGCTACTTCAGCCTTTTTTTGAGTAATTTTAAAAATTAAATCACGGGCAGCACTACTTCCCCATGGTATTCCAAGGCTCGTTACAAAAAGGGTTAAAAATAACACGCCAAAGGCAAATGGCATCAGGGGACTGAAAAAGATTTTAGGGGTTATTCCTGCCGTCTTGAGGGCAATGAACTCGCGATCGTGATTGAGGCGTAGGAAGGTTAATAGGGTGCTTAATAAAGCAGAAATAGGAATAATGTAAGAAAGAAAATAAGGAATGGTGTAAAAAAGAAGTTTAAAGATTAATCCGGCCCCTATGTGATGAAGCACGATCAGCCTTGTTAAGTCAAAAATCTTTCCCATTAAAAATAAAAATAAGAATACTAGACAACTTAAACTGAAATAAATGAGGATTTCCTTTAAGATGTGATATGAAATAAGTCTGGCCTTTATAAACATGATTTGTTGTTTTACCTGAAGACGCTCCTTTCTGCAATTGGTTTTTACACCTAATTAGACTCAGGCAGAAATGAAATTCCCTAGATTGAAACCAAGTTGCATTTATTATGTTCATATTGCTTTTCACTTTCTCCCTGCTGAGGCTATTTTATTCCTTAACCAATTCTAAACTGAAGCCAGCCCTGGAGCTTAGTTAGGCTTGATATTTCTGGTAGTTTGTCTTACTCTATTTATGTGTTTGATTGGGCAAAGCTAAAGGCCATTTTGGAGAAGGAAAAGAGGTTAGTCAAGTTGCCTTCATGGGGAAAAGCCGTCTTTGTTGGAGATACCCATGGAGATGTAGAGGCGAGCGAAAAGGTTTTGAAGACCTACTTAAAGCCTGATTGGTTTATTGTATTTTTAGGGGATTATATAGATAGAGGAGAATATTCTAGGGAAAATATAGACCTCCTTTTGGCCGCCAAGCAAAGTTTTCCTGATCAGGTTTTTCTTCTTATGGGCAATCATGAGGGGCAGCCTATATTGCCTTTTTATCCAGCCGATTTTTGGGAGTCTCTTGATTTTGAAGAGAAGGTTAAATTTGAGCAGATTTTTAGACTTCTCCCCTTAGCGGCAGTCACAAGGAATGGAATTTTGGCCCTTCATGGCGTTCCTCCAGATATTCCTTCTATCGAAAGGATAGAAGATGTTATCTTGGGAGATGAAAGGTGGCAGCAAATTACATGGGGGGATTTTTCAGAGGAAGAGGGCGATTTTTTAGGCAATGTTTGGGGGAGGCCTCTCTTTGGAAAAGATTATTTTGAAAGAGTTATGAGACAATTAAGATTTTCAGTGCTTATTCGGGCACATCAAAGATATATTCCCCCCACCGTTTTTAATGGCCGATGTCTTACCATTCTTACCTCAAGGGCATATAGTTCGGTTCGCAGAATCGCTATTGTGGATCTTAGCCGCCCTCATATTGAAGACGTTAGGGGAATAGAGGTTGTGCAAATATAAAGCGAGGAGGAGAAAATGGCTGTTTTTACCAAGGGTATTAAAATTCAGACTAAAGCCCCAGGTGATATTGTTGATTTAACTTCTCTCGTGGCCGAGGTGGTGAAAAAATCAGGCATTAAAAATGGTATCGTGCACGTATTTGCTCCCCATGCCACTGGGGTCTTTGCCTTGACAGAATTGGAGCCCAATATTGCCTCTGATATAAGAAGGCTTTTGGAAAAGCTTGCCCCCCAGGGTGCTGAATGGCATCATCCAGCCAATGCTCACTCTCATTTGCGTTCTATGCTTTTGCCACCAGACAGGACATTGCCAGTAAGAGATGGAGAATTAATCACAGGCACTTGGCAGAGCCTCTTTTTTATTGAAGCGGGTTTATCAGGAAGATATGTTAATATTGAGGTTACGGTAATAGGAGAATAAATGAGGCGAACAGGAGTAGCCCATTTACCGCTTCATGGAGGAAAGGCCCCAGCCTGGTTGTTTCGGCGCATGACCAAGCTGGCTCGAGAAGTGATTTATATTTTATGCTTGGAATATGGTCAAAATGAGGTTTTAAGACGCCTTTCTGATCCTTTTTGGTTTCAGGCCTTTGGATGTGTGCTTGGGTTTGATTGGCATAGTAGTGGAGTAACTACAACCGTATGTGGGGCCGTGAAGGAGGCCCTTAAAGATATTGGGAGAGAGATAGGGATTTTTGGGGTTGGAGGAAAAGGCCGCGTGGCTTTGAATACCCCGCAGGAATTGAGATTGTATGGTAATTCTTTTGGAACAGATGTTAGTCCCCTGGTTTATGTAAGTAAGATGACTGCCAAGGTAGATAATGTTGCCTTGCAAGATGGGTATCAGCTTTATCATCACTGTTTATTTTTTACCTCGCAGGGCAGTTGGTGTGTAGTCCAACAAGGAATGAATCCTAATAAGGGCTATGCTCGTCGTTATCACTGGCTGGGAGAAAGGGTTAAATCCTTGGTTTGTGAACCCCATAATGCCATCTGTGCAGTTAAAAAGGAAAAGTTTGTCTTAAATCTAGTTGCCAAAGAAAGCGAACCAGTGCGTCAGAATTGTATTCAACTTGTCCAAGAGGGTGAGGTGTTTATCAAGGAGTATCAAAAAATTACTAAATTAGAAATGCCCAAAAGACATTATTTGCTGGCCTCAGATATTAACTTTAAGCGACTTGAAAGCAATTTGGTGAAGATTGCAGAGGTTTGTCCTAACAATTTTGAATCTCTTTTGGGTATCAAGGGCGTTGGGGCCAAGACCTTGAGGGCGCTTAGTTTAATTGCAGAGATTATCTATGGCTCTAGGCCAAGTTTTAGAGACCCGGCTAGGTTTTCTTTCGCTCATGGAGGTAAAGATGGACATCCCTATCCTGTTGACCGGAGACTTTACGACCAAAGTATTGAAATGCTAAAGGAGGCCGTTAATGCGGCCAAATTGGGATATTCAGAGAAAATGAAGGCCTTAAAGCGACTTATGAGATATTTTTAAGTTTAGAGTAAAGCTTGGAAGCCGTAATGGAATTCCCATGAGCAGGATATATCGTTTGCGGATTATAGCTCAGGATTCTTTCCCAGCTTTTAAAAAGAAGTTTTAAATCTTCAGCAAACAAGGGTAGGGGCGAGGTGAAGGGTAGATTCATAATAGTGTCTCCTACAAAGGCAAATTTGCCCTCAAAGATTAATGAAATTGAACCCAAAGTGTGTCCAGGAGTGTGTAACACAATTCCCTCAATTCCCAGATGGTGAAGCGGGAAAACGGATTCTGTTAATATTATATCCTGTTTTCGTAATTCAAAGGGTTGAGGTGGGGAGTGGAATTTAGAAAGAAATTTTGATAACAGTTTGCCTGTAAAATTTGTTCCTTTAAGAGTTGCTTTGGTCCTGTTTTTTAGGTATTGAACTTCTTGAGAATGAATCATTACCCTTGCTTGGGAGTGAAGAACGATTTGATTAAGATTCCCTATATGGTCATAATGGTGGTGTGTAAGAAGAATGAGGTTGATTTCAGAAATATTGATATGTATTCTTTTTAGGATGTTTAAGAAATGACAATAACGGCCGGGCCAACCAGTATCTATCAATAGGTATCCTTTATTGTCAGGGATAAGGAAACAATTGGTTGGCCCAATACAGAGTTTTTTAAAGACAGACATTGCTATTGCTAAGGTTCAATTTCATCCTTGGCTTGTCAAGCTTTTGACTAAGTTGGCTAATTGATCCATTCTCAAAGGTTTAGGCACAATGATAAAATCATGTTTAAATCTGAATTCTTCCCATTCTCGAGTAATAGGATATCCGGTCATTACAATAGTCTTTATCTTGCTTCCCTTCTCTCTTAGATTTTTAATAAGTTTTTTCCCATCCATGTGGGGCATTACCATATCGGTAATTAATAACTGAATGTCTTCTTTATATTTTTCATAGAGTTCTAATGCCTCCTGTCCTGTATGAGCGGGGATGACTTTATATCCTAACTCTTCAAGCATTTTGCTAATGGCTTCCAGAACGATAGGTTCATCCTCAACAAGGAGAATCAATTCTCCGCTGCCTTCTGTAGGAGATTCCGTCCTAAAGCCTTTAGTGTCCCTTTTATTGGGCCTTAGCTTGGGGAAATAGATAATAAATGTAGTTCCCTTTTTGGGTTCTGTCTGCACATCTATAAATCCTCCGTGTTGTTTAACAATTCCATAGACTTGGGCTAAACCCAGACCAGAACCCTTTCCTACTTCCTTTGTGGTAAAAAAGGGTTCAAAAATATGAGATAATACATTTGGGGGAATTCCCTTCCCTGTATCCGAGACCTTCAATACAACCCATTCATTTGTGCTCATTTGGGGAAAAGGCTTTGGTTGGTTAGGGGCAAACGAGATTTCTCCCAATTCAATTGAAATTTCCCCCTCGCCCTCAATGGCGTCTTTGGCATTAAGGACCAAATTGGTGATAATTTGCTGAATTTTAGTCAGATCAGCATAGACCCAACAGTCGTTAGATAGTAAATTAAAACTTATTTTGATGTTTTCAGGAACGAGACGTTTCAGCATCTTTGTAATTTCCTTCAAAAATGGGCCTAGATTAACTGCCCTTTGATGAGAGAGAGATTTGCGACTAAAGTCCAAAATTTGCCGAATTAGGGCTGCTGCCCTATCTCCTTGAGAAATAATTTTCCCCAAAAAATCCTTGGCATCTTCAGGAATATCCTTACGCATTAACAAAAGTTGAGCATAGCCTAAAATGCCGGTTAAAATATTGTTAAAATCATGGGCAATCCCGGCTGCAAGCTGACCTACTGTGGACAACCTTTCCTGCAAACGCAGTTTCTCTTCTGCCTGTTTGCGTTTAGTTATATCGGTTAGAACGGCCCAAATTACAGGTTGGTTTTTATAAATGATCTTTTTACCCACGAGCTCACAATAAATTACCTGTTTTTGTTTAGAAATGCCCCTGAAAATATGTGAAAATGAACTCTGCTTCCTGGTTCCAAGGGGCTCAAAAACTGCTTGCTTGAATCTTTCCCTATCTTCTGGGTAAACTAGGTCTAGAAAATTCATCCGCAGCAATTCAGAACTTGTATACCCAAATAAATTGGCCAAGGCTTCGCTTACGTAGAAAAAACTGGATTTGTTAAATAAACATGAACCAACCAAAGAATAATCCATCATTATTTGAAAAATTTGAGTTTTGTCTAGTGGGTAATTGTTATGTTGATTTTTGAGGTTTTCCCAAAGCCGAAGTCGGATATTTAATTCCTCTTTACTTAAAGGTTCCTTAAACACATCATCAAATCCCAATTTAAACCAAGGTTCTGCCTTGGCTGCTTCCTTAAGTGATATTATAAGGGGGAATGAAAATTTATATTTTAAACTCAAAAGCTCATTTTTATATTTGTCAGCCTTTTTTTTATCTACAATAACTATATTTACATTTGACCATTGAGAAGGATCCATGGGGTCAGGCTCAACGATAGTATAATCCGAATTTTTGAGGAAGTTGGCTATATACTTTTGACCTTTATTATCTAAGAGTAAGGCGATATATTTATCCCCCATATTTACCTCCTCTTGGGCTTTGGGTATATAAATCATTCAAACGACCTTAAAATATTTTTAACCTGCCACCAGCGTTTAGTCACCCTTGTTTTGTAAGCTACGATAATGGCCTTTATTTCTCGAATTGCCTTTTTAAAATCGTCATTAATAACGATATGATCAAAATCTTTGGCGGCCTCCATTTCTAATTTGGCAGCCTGCAATCTCTTAGCAATTATTTCTGGTGGGTCTGTCCCCCTCTTTTTTAAGCGATATTCAAGTTCTTTAAACGAGGGAGGTGAAATAAAAATAAGCACGGATTCAGGAAAACGTTGTTTTACTTGTTTTGCCCCTTGAATATCTATATCCAAAAGGATGTCTTTGCCCTCTTCTATCTTTTGTCTCAAAAAGGTAGCCGAAGTGCCATAATAGTTTCCATAGACCTCGGCCCACTCAATCATTTCTCCCTGAGCAATCTTTTTTTCAAATTCGCCTTTACTAATGAAAAAATAATCTTTGCCATTTATTTCATTGGAACGGGGTGGGCGGGTGGTGTAAGAAACGGAAAAAACAAGGGTTGGAAAATCCGAGAGTAACCTTCCAGCTAGAGTAGTTTTACCGGTTCCTGATGGAGCACTTATGACGAAAATATCTCCTAGATCCTTATTCATCATACATTAAGGATAACCTTTGGGCTATCGTATCTGCCTGTACAGCAGAAAGAATAACATGATTGCTATCGGTTATAATGATAGACCTTGTTTTTCTTCCACAAGTGGCATCTACTAGGCGTCCATTTTTCCTGGCTTCGTCTCGCAATCTTTTCATAGGAGCCGAGTTAGGAGTAACCACGGCTACGACTCGATTTACCACAACCGTATTACCAAACCCTATTTGAAGCAACTTCATTCCCACTATCATTCCCCACTTTATGTCTAAAAATCTCTTTTACTATAACTTAACATTTTTTGAGTTTCAAGTCTAACCTAAAATTGCGGTTAAGTCCCCGGTTGGCGTATTTAAAACCGAGCAATACAAAACAAAAAGCGCAAGGATACAGCAAGACGTTTATAGAGACTTTTTAGGTGACCACTTAGTGGTTGACGATTGCTCAAGTTTTTATCTGTTTAAGGGAGATTTAAATTAGCTAAAAAATTAGGCATATTCAGTTGACAAGAGGGGCTTAATAAATTATATTTTATGTGTGATGCGGGCATAACTCAGTGGTAGAGTGCGAGCTTCCCAAGCTCGTGGTCGCGGGTTCGAATCCCGTTGCCCGCTCCATAGCTGTAAGAAATTAAAGTGGGCTTAAGCCCACTTTTTTATTAGGAGGTTTTGTTTTGAGTTTATATACCGAAAAGGTGATTAAAATTGTTGAAGATTTGGTCACTCCTATATTAGAAAATGAAGGTTTGGAGTTGGTGGAGGTTGAATTTCAAAGAGAAGTAAGAGGTTGGGTATTGCGGGTTTTTATTGATAAAGAGGGAGGAGTGACTTTAGATGATTGTACCAATGTAAGCCAACAGTTAAGCGCCATTTTAGATGTAGAGGACCCTATAGACACTTCCTATACCTTAGAAGTTTCTTCCCCAGGACTTACACGGCCTCTTAAAAGGACCAAGGACTATGAAAAGGCCATAGGAAGACTTGTTAAAATTAAAACTTTCCAAAAGATAGAAGGGCGAAAACGTTTCAAGGGGGTTCTTTTGGGCCTTAAAGAAGATGGGGTGAGACTCAAGATAGATGATCAAATTTTGGAGATTCCTTTTAAGGATATTGCCAAAGCAAATTTGGAATATGATTTTTAGGAGATATAGTTATGCCTATAACGCTTAAGAAGGTGATTGATGAATTAAGTAAAGACAAGGGCATTGATAGGGCCTATCTTATTAAAACTATTGAAGAGGCGATTCGATCTGCCGCTCGAAAAAGATTTGGGCAGCAAGCGGATATAGAGGCAGGGTATAATGAAGAAAGCGGAGAGGTTGAGGTTTACCTTTTCAAAAAAGTTGTTGAACAAGTGAAGGATCCAGTGACAGAAATAGAATTAAAAGAGGCTCAAAAGTTAGATGCAGAGGTAGAACTGGGCGATAGCATTGGGGTGAAGCTTGATACCAATGAGTTTGGGCGGATTGCTGCCCAAGCGGCCAAACAAGTGATTTTGCAAAGGATGAAAGAGGCTGAAAAAAAGGCCATTTATGAAGAGTTTCGGGACAGAAAGGGAGAGGTCGTTAATGGGATTGTGCAACGGCTGGATAAAGAGGGAATAATTGTCAATCTAGGTAAAACAGAGGCCCTCTTGCCGTGGGACGAAGTGATCCCTCAAAAAGACAATTTTAAACGAGGAGATAAGCTTCGGGCCTATATCTTGGATGTCAAAAAGGAGGCTAGAGGGCCTCAAGTAATCCTTTCTAGAACTCATCCGGCATTTTTGGTAGCGTTGTTTACACTAGAGGTACCAGAAATAGCCGAAGGGGTAGTTAAAATTATAAATGCAGTAAGAGAGCCTGGGAGTAGGGCAAAAATTGCTGTAGTTTCTCAAGATCCTGACGTTGATCCTGTAGGGGCATGTGTTGGAATCCGAGGTTCTAGAGTGCAAAATGTGGTCAGGGAGCTTAGGGGTGAGCGTATTGACATTGTCCCTTGGGATCCAGATCCAGCTAAGTTTGTGTGTAATGCCTTGAGTCCAACTAAGGTCTTATGCGTTATATTAGATAAAGAGGAGCAGTCTATGGAAGTTGTAGTTCCTGATGATCAACTTTCGGTAGCTATTGGTAAACAGGGACAAAATGTGAGGTTGGCTTCAAAACTTACGGGGTGGAGATTGGACGTAAGAAGTAAAACTCGCTATGAAGAAATGCAAAAGTTAAAATATGAAAGCTTACTTAAGGTAGAAGGCATGACACAAGAATTGGCAAGTTTGCTTACTAAAAATGGCATTGAATCTGCCGAGGAGTTGGCTCAGGTTAATGTGACAGATTTGACAGAAATTGGGATAGGAGAAAAAAAGGCCACGGCTTTGATTGCTGCGGCCCAAAGGTTTATGGCTGAGGAAGAAGAGGCTAGGCAAGAAAATGTCTAAGTTGTATCCTATAAGGACTTGTGTGTTTTGTAGAAAGAAGGAATTGAAGAAAAAATTGGTCCGGATTACTTGCTTTCAAGGGAAAGTTGGATTAGATAAAGAGCAAAGTCTCCCAGGAAGAGGGGCATATATATGTCATGAGGCAAGGTGTATTGATAAACTTGATAACCCTAACAAAATAAAAAAACTGGCAAGGGCATTACGCTTTCCTTTAACTCGGGAAAGGGTGCAATTGCTAGAGAGAGAACTTCAGGAGTTTATTAAAAGGGGCAAGCATGGCGAAGGTTAAAGTATTTCAATTGGCAAAGGAGTTAAATCTTACTAGTAAGGACTTGCTTTACTATTTGGAGGAACTGGGCATTATTGTGAAGAGTCATATGAGTGCCCTTACTGAAGATGAAGTAAAGCGAGTAAAACAGGCCTTTTCTGAAAAGAAAACCGAAAAGAAGGCCAAAAAGGTTATTGTAAGAAAAAGGGCTAAGGTAGTTAAGTCTGCAAAGGCAGAGAAACAAAGTGTGGAAGGGAAGGAAGCAAAGGAACCGCTTCAAGAATTGCCAAAGATAATGTCTACCCAAGAGATGCCTCATAAAGAGGTAGGAGAAGGGCCTTCTGTGCTCCCCCCAATGTCAACTGAGAAAGAAAAGGTTGGACCTCCATCTATAGAGGCAGAGGTAGCCATAGAGGTTGAAGAAAAAAAGAATCTTCAAGCTGTTGAAGAGGAAAAGGTTGGCTTGCCCCCAAAGGAAAAAGAAAGCGAAGCTGAAAAGAAGGAAATAGAAACCGAAACAGAGAAAGAGGAGAGGCTTAGAAAGAAGAAAAAGGCTAAAGAAAAGGAAGAACTTGAGGGTAAAAAGAGGAAAAGAAGACCTTTCCATAGAAAGAAGCATAAGCAGATAGTAATAGAAATGCTTGAAGAGGAGCAGGAAGAAGTATCTGGGCCTGAACCCGCTCCTGTAACAGAAGTGTTGCCTAAACCTCCAGTTTCAAAGCCTAAGAAGGAGAAAAAGACTAAAGAGGAGAAAAAGGCCGTTACAGTACCTCCTAAGGCGAGTAAACGTCGGGTTGAGATGGGAGAGACGATTACAGTAGCCGAATTGGCTAAGGCCATGGGTGTAAAGGCGGCAGAGGTGATTAAAAGGCTTATCGGGATGGGAGTAATGGCTACGATTAATCAACCCTTAGACTATGAAACCGCGGCCTTGGTAGCGGCTGAATTTGATTATGAAGTGAAACAAGGAGTAGCAGTTGAAGACTTACTTAAACCGATCCCTGACAAACCAGAGGATTTGAAGCCAAGGCCCCCTGTAGTTACGGTAATGGGGCATGTAGATCATGGTAAGACTTCCTTGTTGGATGCCATTCGCCATGCCAATGTGACTGAAAGAGAGGCTGGAGGAATTACTCAGCATATTGGTGCCTATCATGTAAAGCTTGATAAGGGAGATATTGTCTTCTTGGATACCCCGGGACACGAGGCCTTTACAGCCATGCGGGCTCGAGGGGCTCAGGTAACGGATGTGGTGATCTTAGTCGTAGCGGCTGATGATGGGGTTATGGAGCAGACAAAAGAGGCAATTAATCACGCCAGAGAAGCGGGTGTTCCCATTGTAGTTGCTATTAATAAAATAGATAAACCAAATGCCAACCCAGAGCGAGTAAAGAGGGAACTGGCAGAGCAAGGGTTGCTTCCAGAGGATTGGGGAGGAGAAACCCTTTTTGCAGAAGTTTCAGCCAAAAAGAAGATAGGAATTGAGAATTTATTAGAACTTGTTTTGCTTCAAGCTGAAATTTTGGAATTAAAGGCCAATCCCAATAAACCTGCCAGAGGAATAGTAATCGAAGCCCGTCTTGATAAAGGAAGAGGGCCTGTAGCTACGGTGTTGGTAAAGGAAGGGACCCTGCGGGTAGGAGATTATTTTGTTTGCGGAGTCCAACATGGGAAAGTAAGGGCTATGATTAATGATAGGGGTGAGAAGATAAAAGAAGCTGGCCCTTCTATGCCGGTGGAAATATTAGGCATTTCTGGGGTTCCCCAAGCAGGTGATGAGTTTGTAGTGGTGGAAAATGAAAAATTGGCCAAGGAAGTAAGTCAGTATAGACAACAAAAGCAAAGAGAGGCTGCTTTACTGAAATCCGGAGGCATAAGCCTTGAGAATATTTATAAAAGGCTCCAAGAAGGTGAGATTAAAGAGTTAAAATTGATTGTTAAGGCCGATGTCCAAGGCTCTGTAGAGGCCATAAAAGATGCCTTGAATAAATTGAGTACTGATGAGATCAAAGTCAGTATTATTCATGCTTCTACAGGTACAATTACCGAATCCGATATTTTACTGGCGGCGGCATCTAATGCCATTGTGATCGGTTTTAACGTTCGACCTAATGCCAAGGTTAAGGAATTGGCTCAAACAGAAGGAGTGGATATTAGATATTATAATGTTATCTATCACCTTCTTAATGACATTCAAGATGCTATGGCTGGTATGCTTGAACCTGAGATAAAAGAAAAGGTTATTGGAGAAGCACAAATTAGACAATTGTTTAAAGTGCCTAAGGTGGGGATAGTAGCTGGATGTTATGTAACCAACGGCAGGATTGAGAGGGGAGCAAATGTAAGAATTGTGAGAGAAGGTATAGTTGTTTATGATGGCAAGCTGGCTTCTTTAAAACGATTCAAAGAGGATGTGAAGGAAGTGGCTGCGGGGTATGAATGCGGTATGAGTTTTGAAAATTTCCAAGATATAAAGGTTAATGATGTTGTGGAGGCGTATATAGTTGAAGAAATGAAGAGGGATTTAAGCTCACAAGAAACGAAATAAATTTTAGGAGAATTTCAAATTATGATTGTGGGAGTGGGGCAGATACTTTTGAGGATTCCGACAAATCATTCCTTGAAGGGGAAAAGAAGCATAATGAAGCACATTGTGGAACGGATTAAAAAAAATTTTAATATTTCTGTGGCCGAAGTGAATGCTCAAGATAATTGGCAATTTATTCACTTGGGCATATGTCAAGTTGGCTCAAATGCCGATATTGTCAATAATGCCTTTGATAAAATGCTTGATTTTATTGACAGGCTGGCCTTGGCAGAAATTGTGGATACAGAAATTGAGTTAATTCAATTTTCGACTAAAAGAACCTTTTATGAAAAGTTATGCGCGCTCTGTTAGAATAGCTGAGGCATTTCAACGAGAGATGGCTGAGATTTTAATGAGAAAGATAACTGATCCTCGCTTGGAGGGAGTGACCATTACACATGTAGAGGTAACTGAAGATTTAAGGCTAGCTACTATATTTTTTGATATATGGAAGCCCGAAGACGATGTGGAGACGGTATTAAAGGGTTTCAAAAGTGCCCATGCCCTTATTAAAAGGGAGCTTGCTCGGAGGGTGCGTTTGAAATTTATGCCTAAATTACAATTTGTATTTGATCAGGGGAATTGCCGTGGAAAAGTCAGGGGTTTTGATTGTTGATAAGCCGTATGGAATTACTTCGTTTGGTGTGGTGAAAAAGATAAAGAAATGGCTTGGAGTTAAAAAGATAGGACATGGGGGGACCCTTGACCCTTTAGCTACTGGAGTCCTGCCGATTTTTATAAATAAGGCCACCAAGATTGCCCAGTTTTTTTTGGATATGGATAAAAAATATGATGTTACTATGAAATTAGGACTTGAAACAGATACCGAGGACATTGAAGGCAAACCAATTAGGATTACGCATGATGTAGATATCTCAGTTGAAGAGATAAGAACTACATTAGGGAAATTTAAGGGGAAAATAAAACAGACTCCTCCTCCTTATTCGGCTATAAAGGTGGGAGGAATTCCTCTCTATAAATGGACCCGTAGGGGCTTTAAGATTGATGTTCCACCTAGAGAGGTAGAAATTTATGAAATTGAACTGAAAGAGGTTAATTTACCTGAAGTGAACTTCACAGTTACGTGTTCTAAAGGGACCTATATAAGGAGGTTGTGTGCCGATGTAGGTAAAAAGCTGGGCTGTGGAGCCTGTTTAGCGAAATTACGCCGTCTTCAAACAGGCCCCTTTACTATAGAGAAGGCAATTACGCTTGATTTTTTAAAAGAATTGGTCCAGCAGGATAAATGGCAGGAGCATCTTCTAGATATTAGTAGTGCCTTAGGTCATATAGAGGCCATTGTTTTAGATGAGAGACAGGAAGATCAGGTGAGACATGGACGATTTATTTTTTGGCCTCAAAAATTGACAAATTCGCTAATTCGTGGCTTAAACAAGAAGAATGAGTTGGTAGCCTTGTTAAAAATAAGGAAAACAAAAAGTGGTATTCAATTACGCCCGGTGAGGGTGTTTGTGACATCCTAAAGGAGGAGAAAATATGGCATTGACCCAAGAACAAAAGCAGGAACTAATTAAAGAATTTAGTTTGCATCCCGCAGATACAAGTTCTCCTGAGGTCCAAGTGGCTATTTTGACAAAGCGGATTCAGTATTTAACCGAACATTTTAAGGTTCACAAAAAAGATTTTCATTCTAGGCGGGGACTTTTGAAGTTAGTTGGACAGAGAAGGAAGCTTTTGAATTATCTTAAAAAGAAAGATGTAGAAAGGTACCGACGGTTAATTGAACGGCTTGGGTTGAGAAAGTAATTTTAGAGGTGAGGATATGGAAAAAGAGGTGAGTATTGAATGGCAGGGCCGTCTTCTATGTTTGAATTGGGGAAAGGTGGCGACCCAAGCCAATGGGGCAGTATTGGTAAGATATGGAGATACGGTTGTTTTGGTTTCTGCAGTTATGAGTCATGAAGAATTGCCTTATGCTGATTTTTTACCTTTAACGGTGGAATATCAAGAAATGGCCTATGCTGCTGGGAAGATTCCTGGAGGGTTCTTTAAAAGGGAAATTGGGCGTCCCAGCGATCAGGAAATTTTAACGGCGAGGTTGATTGATAGGCCGATTCGGCCGTTATTCCCTGAAGGGTTTAACAGAGAAGTCCAAATTATTGCCACGGTTTTATCAGTAGATCAAGAAAACGAACCCGATATTCTGGCTGTCATTGGGGCCTCAACTGCCCTTGTAGTTTCGGATATTCCCTTTGATATCCCTATTGCGGCTGCTAGAGTAGGACGCATTGACGGACAGTGGATTGTCAATCCTACTCGCTCGCAACTGGAGAGAAGCGATGTCAACATCGTGGTGGCTGGGCATGAAAATGGGATTGTGATGGTAGAAGGTGGGGCTCAGTTTGTGCCTGAAGAGGAGGTCTTGGAGGGTATTTTTAAGGGGCATGAGGCTTTAAAGCCAATTTTAGAACTTCAAAAGGAATTGAGACAGGCGGTAGGAAAACAAAAGATAGAAATAAAGTCTTTTTCCCAAGAAACTCAGGGAGTGGATTTGGAAGAATTGGCCAAAAAGGTTGAGTTATATGTGCCTCAAATAGAAAATGCCTTAAATATTGTAGAAAAACTTCCTAGGTATCAAAAACTTAAGGAAGTTTATAATCAAATGGTTAAAGAATTGACTCTGGATGAGGCCTCTGCCTTTTTGGCAAAGATGGTTTTCGAAGACTTTAAGAAAAGGCTGGTTCGGAAAAGGGTTTTGGAAGAGAATAAACGTATAGATGGACGGGGATTTAAGGATATAAGGCCGATTACATGTGAAGTAGGGGTGCTTCCTCGCACTCATGGTTCGGCCATTTTTAAGAGGGGTGAAACCCAAGTTTTGGCAGTTACCACGCTTGGGACTTCGGCCGATGAACAAAAGGTGGATGCCCTATATGGGGAAAGCTTTAAATCCTTTATGTTACACTACAATTTTCCCCCTTATTGTGTGGGGGAAGTAAAGCGACTTAGAGGGCCTAGCCGGAGAGAGATTGGACATGGTGCCTTAGCAGAGAGGGCCCTTAAACCTGTTGTTCCAGATGAAGAAACATTTCCTTATACTATAAGGGTGGTTTCAGAGGTTTTGGAATCAAATGGTTCTTCCTCAATGGCTACAGTGTGCGGAGGATGCCTTTCTTTGATGGATGCAGGGGTGCCAATTAGGACTCCAGTAGCTGGTATTGCCATGGGGTTAATGATAGAAGGTGATAAAGTGGCCATTCTTTCAGATATCATGGGGGATGAGGACCATTGTGGAGATATGGATTTTAAGGTAGCTGGAACTAGAGAAGGTATTACGGCCATTCAAATGGATATTAAAATCAAAGGTATTACTAAAGAGGTCTTGAATCAGGCCCTTTTACAGGCAAAGGAAGGAAGGCTATATATTTTGGATAAAATGGCATCTGTGTTGCCAAGTGCCAAACCTCAGCTTTCTCCTTATGCTCCACGTATTGCCATTGTGGATGTTGGGCCAGAGAAGATTGCTAGCCTTATTGGCCCTGGGGGAAGGGTAATAAAGGACATTATTGCCAAAACAGGCGTGGCAATTGATATAAAAGAAAATGGCAAAGTCCATATTGTTTCTCAAGAGGACAACGCAATTGAAAAGGCCAAGGAACTGGTGAAACAAGTCACTCAAGAGGTGGAAGTTGGGAGGTTATATATTGGCAAAGTGAAAAAACTCATGGATTTTGGCGCTTTAGTTGAAATTTTGCCTGGAGTTACAGGGTTAGTGCATATTTCTGAACTTGATCACAAACGGGTGAGAAAGGTTGGTGATATTCTTAAAGAAGGAGATGAAGTCTTGGTGAGGGTATTAGAGGTAGGAGAGGACGGGAAAATTAAGCTTAGCCGAAAGGCGGCTTTAACCCCTCCTTCACACCTCAAAAGAAGAGAAGGGCATAGGTAGTTAGTATGGTTGAATAGGTAAGTAGGTAAGTGGGAGAGTAGGAAGATGGTGAGAAAGGATTGATCCTCAATTAAGATGGAGTTTTGTTTTTAAACTTGGGAAGGATTCTTAAATATGAATTTAGAGGTAAATAAGGTTCTAGTGCAGATTAAATTGGTGCATTCTAGAGGTTCTTTGCCTCAATACATGACATCCCAAGCGGCAGGAATGGATGTTTTTGCGGCTATAGAGCAGGAAGTGCTTGTTAAGCCAGGGGAAATAGTAGTTATCCCTACAGGGATTGCCATCAGTTTACCTGTGGGTTATGAAGCCCAAATTCGCCCCCGAAGCGGTTTAGCTACTAGACATGGCATTACAGTTATTAATGCCCCAGGCACAATAGATGCTGATTATCGGGGTGAAATAAAGGTGCCCATTATCAATTTGGGGGATAAAGACTACATAATTAAACCTTTAGAGCGCATTGCCCAAATGGTTGTAACCCCTGTAGTAAAAGTTCAGTGGAAATTGGTTGATGAATTGCCAAATTCAGAAAGGGGTGTTGGGGGATTTGGACATACAGGAAAATAAGTCCTTTTAACATTTTCTTTACTATGAAGCTAGGATAGCCGACTCTGGAAGGCCTCTTAACGCTCTGCCTTGATACTATATGTAGTCTTATATATAAAAAGTGGGCAATGGTACTAAACAGGCTTGTGGGTAGAAGAGAAAGCCATTTTCAAAAACGGCTAGCGATTTATAAGACCCCCTTTTAGTTCAAGCGGATTCAAATAAGAATTTTTACTTGATTTTTCTTTAAACTTAAGTATTATTGCTTATTAGAATGAATGTTAGCATAATCAGAAATAATATTGTTCGCTTTGTCAGGAAGCTTCAAGTTCCTGAATATGTGTTTCTAGTCCTTGTGGCCTTTATTATCGGAACACTCTCTGCTTTGGGTAGTTATTTGTTTCTAAAAGGAATAGAATCTCTTTGGCAGGGGTGTTTTTTACCCATATTGCATTTTTGTCAATCTTCCCTATTTCACCAGCTAGTTGTTCCTTTCATTTTACTTGTAGCGGCAGCCGTTTTATTTTTGCTGGCAAGGATTTTTTCTCCTGCTATTTATGGCTATGGATTCCCAGATTTTCTCGTTAATGTGAATCTTAGGGGCGGTATTATCAACATTAAACATACATTTGCCAAGATTATGGCTTCTATTGTAACTCTTGGTTTGGGCGGCAGTGCGGGGCAGGAAGGACCTATAGCCCAAATTGGGGGACTCGTTGGAGCGGCCATTAGCCGCTTTTTCTTCACTTCAGAGGAGAGGAGAAGAACATTTATTGCCTGTGGCTCTGCTGGGGCGATTGCTTCTGTATTTAATGCCCCTATCGCAGGCGTATTTTTTGCTCAAGAAATTGTCCTTTTAGGCGATTTTGAACTGACCAACTTTATGCCTGTAGTGGTGTCTTCAGGGATGGGCACTATTACATCCCACGTAATTTTTGGAAATCAACCAGCCTTTAAGATACCTCCTTATACCTTTGTAAGCAATTGGGAGCTTTTGTTTTATGTCCTTTTAGGGCTTTTTTTAGGACTTTTAGCTTATTTCTTTATTCGGATATTTTATGCAACCAAGGCCTACTTTCAAAAGATTCCTATTTCTCCCTATTTAAAACCATTTATTGGTTTCTTTTTTGTAGGGGTTATTGGTGCCTTCTTTCCTCAAGTGTTTGGAGTTGGTTATGAAGAAGTGGAAAAAGTCTTAAACGCTCAAATGCTTCCTCAATTGATGCTTGTTTTAGTGTTTCTAAAAATTATTGCTACAGCAGTTACTTTGGGTTCGGGAGGGGTAGGAGGAATGTTTTCTCCAGCCTTTTTTATTGGGGCCATGGCAGGGGGAGCCTTTGGGGCTACAATGCATCACTTTTTCCCTCATATTACTGCCGCCTATCCTGCCTATGCCGCGGTAGGTATTGGTGCCTTTCTGGCTGCTTTAACCCATGCTCCGGTAACGGCCGTCTTTTTGGCCTTTGAAATGACAGGAGATTATTACATTATTTTGCCAATCCTTTTTGCTTCTATAACTGGTTTATTGGTGGCGTATGCCTTCAGCCATGAGTCTATAGACACGTATGAATTAAAGCAGCAAGGCATTGATTTACATGCTGGACATGAAAGGAATATTTTAGCATCTATTAAGGTGAAGGAAGCAATGACCCCAGAGGTGGTTGTAGTGCCTGAAGACATGACATTCAAAGAGTTCATTGCCTTTGTGAGGGATAAAAAACATACCTGTTTTCCTGTGGTAAACAAGGATGGCGAACTTTGTGGGATTATTACCTTTCAGAACTTTAGAGAGATGTTAGGTAAAGAGGGTATTGATAAAAATCTGCGGGTAAAGGAGCTAAAAACTAGTTCTGTGTTCACGACTTTCCCTGAAGAGTCTTTAGAAAAGGCCATGGCCAAGATGCGTTATCACAATATTGAGAGACTTCCAGTAGTAGACCCTCAAAATCCTAAAAAGTTGGTAGGCTTTCTTTCTCAAAGAGATATTTGGGCCGCATATAATAAGGCCTTGCTGTCTCAAATTGGAAAAGTAGAGACCGAAAAAGAGGCATAGTTATGTTATTAAAAAAACTTTTTAATCCAAAATCGGTTGCCATTGTAGGGGCTTCTACGCATGAAGGCAAAATTGGTTACATTCTGGTAGAAAATTTGATTAAATACAAGTATAAAGGCAAGATTTTCCCTATCAATCCTAAAGCCAAAGAAATATTAGGATTAAAGGTATATCCTTCTCTTAAGGAGGTCCCTGAGTCTGTTGATTTGGCAATTATTGCAGTGAAACCCCAAATAGTTTTGGATACCATTAAGCTGTGTGGACAAAAAGGCATTGATACGGCAGTGGTCATCTCTGCAGGATTTAAAGAAGCAGGTCCAGAGGGGGCAAGGTTAGAGGAGTCACTAAAGAAACTTGCTAAAGAAAACGGGGTTAGAGTTTTGGGTCCCAATTGTGTGGGATTAATAGATACAAGCGCCCGTCTCAATGCCTCTTTCGCAACTGGTATGCCTGAAAAGGGACAAATTGGTTTTTTCTCTCAATCAGGGGCGATGTGTATTGCCATTTTGGATTGGGCCTTGGGTGAAAAGGTGGGATTTTCAAAATTTATTAGTTTGGGTAATAAGGCTGATATTTCTGAAATAGATATGCTTATTGCTTTAGGTGAGGACGAAAATACCAAGGTGATTCTAGGATACCTAGAGGGAGTAGAACATGGGACGACTTTCATTCAAGTCGCTCAGGAAGTTTCTAAGAAAAAACCTGTAGTACTTATTAAGGCAGGAGTGACGTCTGCTGGAGCCAAGGCCGTATCTTCTCATACAGGTTCTTTAGCTGGATCTGAATCTGCTTATCAGGCCGCCTTTAAACAAAGTGGGGTGATCCGTGCTAGAACGGTTGTTGACCTTTTTAACTATGGTTTTGCACTGGCTACTCAACCCTTACCTAAAGGTCCCAGGTTGGCCATTTTGACTAATTCCGGTGGCCCGGGGATTGTGGCGGCTGATGCCTGTGACCAATCCTTGCTTCAGCTAGCGCGATTGAAGTCTGAGACAATAGAGCAATTGCGTTCTTTTTTGCCTCCTATGGCCTCGTTTTTTAATCCCATAGACATTTTAGGGGATGCTCATGTAGAGCGTTATGAAAAGGCCTTAGACGTGCTTGTAAAGGATGATAATGTGGATGCCATTTTAGTGCTTCTTACTCCTACGGCAACGATAGAAGTTGAGGAAACTGCTAAAGTAGTAGTGAAATATGCTAAAAAGGCAGCTAAGCCTGTGTTATGTTCTTTTATGGGCAAGATGGAAGTGGCTAAAGGAGTTAAATATCTCAAAAAACATGGAATTCCCAATTATCTTTGCCCTGAAGACGCAGTGAATACCCTTGAGAAAATGTGGCAAAGAAGCCATTGGCTTTCACAGCCAGCTCCAGAATATCCTCAGATTCAAGCCGATAAAAGCCATGTGCGCTATCTTTTAGAAATGGCCAAGCGTCAAGGTCAGTTCCATCTAAGTGAAAGGGATGCCAAGGAAATCCTAAAGGCCTATGGTTTTAAATTGCCTCAAACTCAGTTGGCTAGGACAAAAGAAGAGGCCGCTGAGGCAGCTAAAAAAATAGGTTTTCCAGTGGCCTTAAAGATAGTTTCACCGGATATTTCTCATAAGACAGACATAGGAGGGGTAATTCTTAATTTAGATACGCCTCAAGCCGTTAAAGAGGCCTTTACAGAAATAATGCTGAGGGTGAGGGATAAACGACCTCGAGCAGCCATATATGGTGTTTCTGTACAAGAGATGATTCAAGGGGCCAAGGAGACAATTGTTGGCTTTAGTCGTGACCCGCAGTTTGGTCCGTTGCTAATGTTTGGCATGGGGGGCATTTATGTAGAAATTTTAAAAGATGTGACCTTTCGCATTGCTCCGGTCAGCAAAAAGGAAGCCATGGAGATGGTCAGAGAAGTGAAGGCCTATGCCTTATTAAGGGGGGTAAGGGGAGAGCCACCTGCCGATGTAGCGGCTTTGGTTAACGGCTTGTTAGCACTATCTCAACTCTCGTTAGATTTCCCAGAGATTGTGGAAGCGGAGATTAATCCTTTATTGGTAAAACCTGCTGGGCAAGGGTGTGTTGCCGTAGATGCCCGGCTAAGTATAAAAAAGGAGTGAAACAATGAAAAAGATTTATATTGGTTCTACGGTTCCCTTTTCAGGTAAGGGTTTAATTACATTAGGGCTGGGCAAACACTTTTTATCTTCAGGCCTTAAAATCGGGTATTTTAAACCTATAGGCAAAATGCCTTTTAGAGTAGGTAATGTGATTACCGATAAACTGGCCTATTTTATTTATCAGAGCTTGAATTTGAAAGATGACATTACCAATATTTGTCCTGTGATTTTGAGCTATGAACTTATGGTAAAGAGAATGCGTGGTGAGGTAGAAGGTTTAATGAATGATGTTAAAAAGGCCTTTGAGTTGATTTCTAAAGACAAAGACATGGTGCTTATTGGAGGGGCAGAAACTGTTTGGTTAGGCAGCTTTTTGGGGGTTTCTGGTTTTAAGGTGGTAAATGAAGTAGGTGCGAAGGTAATTTTGGTGAATAAGTATACAGGGGAATTATTTTTGGATACCGTGATTGAATCCAAGGAAATCTTAGGAGATAATCTCTTAGGGGTGGTTATCAATTGGGTTCGGGAGGAACAGCGGAGGGATATTGAAGACCTAGTGATTCCTTGGTTGGAACAAAATGGTATTCCAGTTTTGGGATTGATTCCCTATGATTCCTTTCTTACTGCTGTGACTGTAGGGGAATTATGTGAGAGACTAGGGGGTAGGGTTATCACTGCTCAAGAAGGGCTGAGGAATTTTATCCAAAACTACCTTATTGGGGGTATGGAGGTAGATAAGTTTACTGAATATTTGAGAAAGACCCCAGATGCGGCAGTCATTGTAGGAGGAGATAGGGCAGATATTCAATTGGTGTCTATTGAAGAAGGGGCGAAATGTTTGGTTTTAACTGGAAATTTGACTCCTAATGAAATAATTGTATCTAAGGCAGAGCAAAAGCAGGTGCCTATTATTCTAGTAAGAGATGATACCTACATTGCGGCTCAAAAAATTCAAGATATTTCCACTCGGCTAAGTCTTAAAGAAAAAGAAAAGGTGGAAAGGGGATTGGCCCTTGTAAACCAATATTTTAATTTTACAAGGTTAAAGGAATTATTATTAACAATTTAGGTTATTTCAGATTTACATTGCTTTTGATTTGCCCCCTACAAACTGCCAAGATAGAGTTTTATATACTCTTATGTCTCTTACAATTTTTAAAAGGTTGATTATCAGTTATTTGATTATCATTTTAATGGTCTTTATTGCTGGGGTATATTTGTTCTCTCAGCTAACTTCTTTGGATAAAATTGTTTATTATATAAATAAAGTTGATGTTCCTACTATAAGACTAACCAAAGACCTTAAAGACGTTCTTTTAACACAAGTTGGGTTTGAAGAGAAATACTTTGTCTCTAGAGACCCTGATTTTTACCACCGTTTTTTGAAGTTGAATTTTTATTTTTTAAAAAAATTGGAAAAACTCAATTCCCTAGTTGATGCGGACCAGAAAATAGAGATTTTAAAGAATGTAAGAGAAATTTATATGGACTACACCACCTTGTTTAAAAAAAATGCCTTTAAAAAGGAGATTGTTCCTTCTAGTCAATATAACCTAAAAAAAAGGGCCTTTATCCGAGAAATAAACCGAGATTTAGATGAATTATCTCAAATGGCCATATTTGATAGGGATAAGAGACTTGAACAAACAGGCCGAATAAGCACGAAGGCAATTAGGGTTACTCTTGCAATGCCCCAATTTTTTGGAAAGATATAATGGTTAATATAAAATTTGTCAAGCATAAATCTCCCATTTTTTAGAAAGGGGTTTTGGGTCATTGTTGTAGTAGACAGAATAAGGAGTTTTATAGT
>JALWFG010000018.1 GCA_027038965.1 Candidatus Desulfofervidaceae bacterium
TACATAGTTGGAATTTTGCCCAGCTCCAGCAGTTTATAGAGTATAAGGCTCAGGCAAAGGGAGTAAGGGTTGTCTATGTAGATGCCCGTTACACCTCTCAAAAATGCAGTAAGTGCGGACATATTTCCCGTTCTAACCGAATGGACCAGTCTCACTTTGTTTGTAAGCAATGTGGCTATTCCCTCAATCCCAGCCCCGTTAAATTATTTCTATTTAACGGGGCCAGCAGGAATATAGTGATTAACTATCTGGCTTCTCTCCCAAGGAGAGAAGCTGGGACTGGAACTAGCATGTCCGTTCCAGTGGGCTGTTGTCAACCAGCCTATTGTAGCGGTGCTATTTGTCCCCGTTAAATCGCTGTCATTTAACGGGGCAAGCTTCTTCCGTAAGAGAGGAGTTGACTAAGATTTAACCCATCTTTTGATGGCGAAGCCTTATGACTTATAAACTTTCAGATTATGACTATTATTTGCCTAAAGAATTGATTGCCCAGAGGCCTGTAGCAGGTCGGAAGGAATCTCGGCTACTGGTGCTTAATCGCAAAACCGGAACCATGCTCCACACCGTGTTTGCCGAGATTATCAATTTTCTGGATGAGAAAGATGTTTTAGTGATCAACGACACAAAGGTAATTCCTGCCAGGCTGTTTGGAAAAAAGGAAACCGGGGGCAGGGTAGAAATTCTTTTGCTCTATTTTGATCCGGTTAAGGCTCAGGCTGAGGTTTTTGAAACTGAGGCCCTCATTCGAGCCTCTAAAGCCCCTAGACCCGGAAGTTTCATATTTTTTTCCCCTTCCCTTAGAGGTCAGGTGTTGGGATATGAGGAGGGAAAGGTAAAATTAAAATTTTACAGTCAGGGTCCATTTAGGGAGCAGCTTTTGAACTTGGGCCATGTGCCCCTACCGCCTTATATCAAAAGGGAAGATATGCCTGAGGATAAACAAACCTATCAAACAGTTTATGCCCAAAAAGAAGGGGCCGTGGCTGCCCCTACGGCCGGACTTCATTTTACTCAGGACATTCTCCAGAACTTGAAGGACAAGGGAGTGGAAATTGTCAATCTTACCCTTCATGTAGGCTATGGAACGTTTATTCCTGTTAAGGTAGAGGATATTCGCCAGCATAAAATGCATGGGGAATTTTATGAGGTTTCAGAAGAAGCCGCCCAAAGGTTAAATCAGGCCCGAAAGGAAGGACGACACATTGTAGCTGTGGGGACTACCAGCACCCGCCTTCTTGAAGACATGATGACTCGCTATGGCGAAATCAAGCCGGGGCGAGGCATTTGCCAGAATTTTATTTATCCGGGATATCAATTTAAAATTGTGGGGGCCATGATTACCAATTTCCATCTTCCCAAGTCTACGCTAATCATGTTAGTATCTGCCTTCGCTGGCAGAGAGCTAATCTTGAAGGCCTATCAAGAGGCCATTAAAAGGAGGTACCGTTTTTATAGTTATGGAGACGCCATGTTTATCTTTTGAAAATAAAGCTATAAGCTTTGAGATTCAAGCCATAGATGGCCAGGCTAGAGCTGGAATTTTGAAAACCCCTCATGGCACCATTCATACCCCTGTATTTATGCCTGTGGGAACCTTGGGGACGGTAAAGTCGCTCACTTCGGAAGATTTGGAAGAGATCGGGGCTGAAATCATTTTGGGCAACACCTATCACCTTTATTTAAGACCCGGCTGTGAGCTTTTATCCCAATTTGGGGGATTGCACCGTTTTATGCACTGGACAAGACCACTTTTAACCGATAGTGGTGGCTACCAAATTTATAGCCTGGCCCATCACCGCCAAATCAGCGAAGAAGGAGTAACCTTTCGCTCTCATATTGATGGTTCACTTCATTTTTTAACTCCCGAAGAAGTAATCAAAATTCAGGAGATAATCGGTGCAGATATTATCATGTGTTTTGATGAGTGTCCTCCTTATCCTGTAGATTATCAATATGCATCTAATTCCCTAAAGCTCACTTTACGCTGGGCAGAAAGGTGTCAGCAGGCAAAAAAGAGGTATGATCAAGCCCTTTTCGGCATTGTGCAGGGTAGTTTTTATCCAGAGCTAAGGGAGAAAAGCGCCAGAGCATTGTCAAAAATGGGTTTTGACGGATATGCCATTGGTGGATTAAGTGTAGGTGAGCCTAAGGAAAAGATGTGGCAAGCCATAGAGATAAGCAATGCAATCCTACCCTTTAATCAACCCCGATATGCCATGGGAATCGGGCTTCCTGAAGACATTGTGGAATGTGTCTGCCGTGGGGTAGATATGTTTGACTGTGTGGTGCCTACTCGCCATGCCCGGACTGGCACCCTTTTTACTTCCTTTGGACGTTTGGTGATTAGACATGCCCGTTATGCCAGAGACGAAAGACCAATTGATGAAAACTGCAATTGCTATGTCTGCCGAAATTATAGCCGGGCCTACTTAAGGCACCTCTTTATGACCAAAGAGCTTCTTGCTTACCGTTTAAACAGCTACCATAATATCTATTATTTTATCAACCTGATGCGTCAGCTCCGAGAGGCAATTTTTAATGGATGCCTTGCACAATTTAAAAAAACATTTTATGAAAGACGAAACTTTCAAGAGGAGGAAAACAATGTGGATGAGTCTATTTAATCTAGGTGGGATTGCTTGGGCAATGGGACGGGCCCCTCAAAGCGGAACAGCCGGAGGAGGAGGAAATGCCTTAGCGGCATTTTTGCCATTAATCATTATATTTGTCATCTTTTATTTTTTGCTTATCAGACCTCAACAAAAGCAGGCCAAACAGCACAGAGAGTTTCTGCAAAATCTTAAAAAGGGCGATTGGGTTATCACGGCTGGCGGCTTAAGAGGAAGAATTGTTAATGTTACTGATACTGTAGTTACCCTAGAATTGCCACCTGATAATACAAAGGTTAAAGTAACCAAAAATTATATCGCTGGTCCTATAAGAAACGAAACCGAAAAATAACTACTGGACATTTGTGTCAGACTTCGGTAAATCAGGAAAAGGAGATTAAGTATGAGGGGCTTAAAGTGGCGTTGGTTTGTTGTGATAGGTGTCTTGATTTGGGCCTTGCTTTATTTGTTGCCTACTTTTATTCCAAAGGCGTCTGAAAGCAAGCTTTTGCCTCATAATAGAATTCAATTAGGACTTGATTTAAAGGGCGGGATTCATCTTGTTTTAGAAGTAGAAGATGAAGAGGCCGTAAGGGCCACTTTGGATGCCCTTATAGAGGAGATAGAAGCGTCTTTGAAAAAGGCAAAAATTCCCTATTTAGAGCCTAAAACGATTGGTAACAACCAAATCGCCCTTAAGCTTATTCGTCCAGAAGATGTGGAACGTTTCCATAAAATTCTTAAAGACGAATATCCAGATCTTAGGTGGAAGGCAGAAGAGACCAAAGGAGGACTTCATCTTATCAAATTGGAATTAAAGCCAGAACGGGTCACCCAGATTAAAAAAATGGCTGTTAGTCAGGCCCTTGAAACGATCCGCAACCGGATTGATGAATTTGGAGTGGCGGAGCCGGATATCCGCCAAGTGGGTAAAAATCGTATTCTCGTTCAATTGCCGGGCATAAAGGAACCTCAGCGGGCCATCAACATCATTGGAAAGACGGCCCGGTTGGAATTCAAGCTAGTAGATGATGAAAATAGCCTTCAAGAGGCCTTGAAGGGAAATGTCCCACCGGGAGATGAAATCCTTTATGGAGAGCAAGTTGATCCCACTACTCACCGCAAAGTGAGGGTACCATATTTGTTGAAGAAAAGAACGCTACTTACAGGTGAATACATTACCGATGCCAGGGTGCTTATAGACCCGCAGTTTAACGAACCCTATGTGGCTATTACCTTTAACAAACAGGGAGCTAGAATTTTTGCTAGGATTACAGGGGAAAATGTGGGCAAAAGGCTGGCTATCATTTTGGACAATAAGGTTCATTCGGCCCCGGTTATCAGAGAGCAAATTCCTAATGGCCAAGCTAGAATTACGGGCAATTTTACCTTAGAAGAGGCCAAGGACTTGGCAGTAGTTTTACGGGCTGGTGCCCTTCCGGCTCCGGTAAAAATTTTGGAAGAACGTACGGTAGGTCCTTCTTTAGGGCACGACTCTATTAGAAAGGGCATCAAGGCCTCGGTCATCGCTGGTATTCTCGTAGTGATATTTATGGCCATCTATTATGGTATGTCAGGGGTAATTGCCGACATTGCCTTGTTTGTAAACCTGATTCTACTTCTAGCTGGTTTGGCTATGTTTCAAGCCACTTTAACCCTACCTGGTATTGCAGGTATTGCCCTTACAATTGGTATGGCAGTTGATGCCAATGTGCTCATCTTTGAGCGCATCAGAGAAGAACTGCGATTAGGACGCACCCCTAGAGCAGCAGTGGAGGCTGGGTATGGCAAGGCCTTCTGGACAATCTTTGATGCCAATACCACCACCTTGATTACGGCCTTGATTCTCTTTCAATTTGGCACTGGTCCGGTTAAGGGATTTGCTGTTACCTTGAGCCTTGGCATTCTGGCCAATATGTTTACGGCAGTATTTATGTGCAAGGTCATATTTGACAGCCTGTTTTATAAGTGGGAGATAAAGAAACTGAGCATTTAATAAGGAGCTTGAAAATGGGACTTGAAATTATCAAACCCGATATCAATATTAATTTCATTCGGTTAAGGCCTTTTGCCCTTGCCATTTCAGGGATTTTAATCATTTTAGGCTTAGCCTCGCTTATTGTTAAAGGTGGCCCCCGATATGGAATTGATTTTGCGGGGGGCACAATCATCCAAGTAAAATTTGTCAAACCCATTAAGGCAGATGAAATTCGGTTGGTGCTTAAAGGTTTAAAAATAAAAGACGCTACGGTCCAACAATTTGGCCCTCAAGAAAATCATGAATATCTTATTCGCACCAAAGTCACCAGCGGGGCCTTGAAACGCTTGGCAGAACAGATTAAAGAGGCGTTTGTTGTCAAATTGGGCACTCAGGGGGTGGAAATACGGCGGGTAGAAATGGTAGGCCCCAAAGTAGGAAAGGATTTAAGAGAAAAGGCCTTACTGGCCTTGTTTTATGCCATTTTGGCCATCGGCATTTATATCTCTGGTCGTTTTGAGATGAAATGGGGAACCAGTGCCGTCATGGCAGGGGCCTTGCTGGCAGCCGTTTATTTCTTTTCCCTCATCAAAGTGCCCCTTTCATTTTTAGTAATTTTGGCCTTTATCACCACTCTTTTACTTTATGTCATTCTGAATTTGAGATTTGCCTTGGGAGCTGTTATAGCCTTGGTGCACGATGTCTTTATCACAGTAGGGGTATTTTCTTTATTCAATAAAGAAATTGATCTTTTAATTGTGGCTGCCCTTCTTACTATCATGGGGTATTCCCTCAATGACACCATTGTTGTTTTTGACCGGATTCGGGAAAATATGCGCAAAGGTGGAAAAGAAAAGCTGGCTAATATTATTAATCGGAGTATCAATGAAACCTTAAGCCGCACCATTCTCACTTCAGGCACTACTCTATTGGCCTTAGCATCTCTATTTTTGTTGGGAGGAAGCGTCATTCACAACTTTGCCTTTGCCCTCTTAATTGGTGTTACAGTAGGGACATATTCTTCTATCTTTATCGCCAGTCCTATTTTAACCTGGCTTGAGGGAAAAAGATTTTTTCTCAAAAGGCCTTTAAAGGAGAGTTAAGCATGAGAAAAATTATTTTATTCGTTATTACCATATTATTTATGGTTCTTTCGGTTGAGGCCGATCAGCTTTATCAGGTAAAAAACGGAGATACCCTTTGGAACATTTGTGACAAATATTACCATGACCCCCTTTTATGGCCAAAGCTCTGGCAAATAAACCCTCAGATTACCAACCCTCACCTGATTTACCCAGGGGATGTTCTGAGACTAAAAGAAACACCAGAGGAATTAGTAAAGGCAGCTCAAAAGAAGGCC
This sequence comes from Candidatus Desulfofervidaceae bacterium, assembly GCA_027038965.1. Taxonomy (GTDB): domain Bacteria; phylum Desulfobacterota; class Desulfofervidia; order Desulfofervidales; family Desulfofervidaceae; genus JAGHCL01. Next base: position 5,948 of record JALWFG010000018.1, read on the forward strand.
AATAAGCAAGAGGTGTTATCCCTTAAACTTAGCCCTCAAGTGGTGGAAACAGCCGGATATGTGCTGCCTCAAAAAGAGCCTTTTAGTGGCCAAATTGTCAAGGCAGTGGTTGGGGACAAAACCATTTTGGGAAAAGGAGATAGGTTATTTGTTTCTTTTAAACCAGGTGTTAAGCCAAGGGTGGGATCTAAATGGACCATCTTCAGGGTTTCTAAAGAAGTCTATCATCCAGTAACTCATAAAAAGATTGGATATCTGCACACCATTTTGGGCATTGCCAAGGTCGTAAAACTATATCCCAAAGTGGCTGAGGCCGAAATCATCACCTCCTACGAAGTGATTTATCGGGGTGACTACTTGAAGCCTTATCAAAAAAGATTAGGGGTTTCTCTTGTAAAGTCTCATCCCAGCATCCAGGCATGCATTTTGGCCTCCAAAAGCGGAAGTACCGAAATAGGTTGGCCTGATATTGTATATTTAGATGTGGGTGCTGTCCGCGGGGTTAAACCAGGCCAAGTGTTTAACGTCTTTCGCCAAGAAAAGGGTTCATTACCTATGTTGAAAGTAGGAAAGCTGGTCATCGTCTTAACTACTCCTCAAACGGCTACCGCCTTGGTACTTAAATCAAAATATGCATTTCATATAGGTGATGTTGTAAAATAAATGGATCAAGTTCTTTTCTGGCTTGCCCTCAAACACATTCCAGGATTAGGAAATAAAACGGCCTTGGAGCTGATAGAACATTTTGAACGACCCGAGGCCATTTTTGGGGCCAGGCCAGAAGAGCTGAAAGGTACAGGGCTTAAGGAAAGGGTCATTGCTGAGATTAAAAAGGGAAGTTGGGAAAAAGCGGCCTTAGAAGAAAAACAAAGGGCAGAAAGAGAAGGAGTTTCGATTCTCCCCTTTGACCATCCTAACTATTCTAGTTTCCTTAAGGAAATATACAATCCCCCTCTCTTGCTTTATGTAAAGGGAAAAATCGAAAACTTAAATTTGGTCTCTATTGCCATTGTAGGCACCAGAAGGGCAAGTTTCTATGGAATCAATATGGCCACCAAACTAAGTATGGAATTGGCCGAAAGGGGTATAAATGTTGTCAGCGGCCTAGCTCGTGGGATTGATACCGCGGCCCATAAGGGGGCCCTAAAGGCAAGGGGAAAGACGGTAGCAGTCCTTGGCTGTGGGGTGGATGTGATATACCCACCTGAAAACAAATCCGTTTACGAAAGTATTTTAAAAAACGGCGGTAGTATTGTTTCTGAATTTCCTTTAGGAACACCTCCTTTGGCCAAAAATTTTCCTTTGAGAAATCGTATTATTAGTGGGCTCTGTTTGGGGGTAGTCGTCGTGGAAGCAGCCTTAAGAAGCGGATCTTTAATCACTGCTAGATTGGCCTTAGAACAGGGCAGAGAGGTATTTGCTGTCCCTGGGCCTGCCAACAATCCCTATAGTCACGGAACGCATTATCTAATCAAGCAAGGAGCTAAGTTAGTGGAAACGGCATCGGACATTTTGGAAGAATTACCCATCTCCAGCCCTGTTAAATTATCTCTATTTAACAGGGCCAGCCAAGCTCCTTCAAAAACACCTAAAAACAAAGTAAATGGGCAAATCAAAAATACCGAAGACCCCTTGACAGAAAGGATTTTATCGTTTTTACAAACGCCTAAACATTTGGACGAGATTATCTTGCACTTAAATCAACTAGAAGAAACAAAACAAACGACTTCAGCCGCTATATCGGCTAAATTAACAATGCTCGAAATTCAAGGACTTATTACCCAACTCCCCGGGAAACGGTATGTAAGGGCAGATTATTAGAAGATGCGGCAAGCGTATTATAGAAGTAGAGCGAATATCGTGATGTGGAGCAGATAAATGAAACTTCTCATTGTAGAATCCCCAGCCAAGGCCAGAACCTTAAAAAGGCTTCTTAGAAATTTATTTAGTGACACCTCAGGGCAAGGTAAAGTAGACATAGCCGTTGAGGCCACGCTGGGACATGTAAAAGACCTCCCCAAAAGCAAACTTGGGGTAAATGTCGAAAAAGACTTTAAACCCACTTATGTAGTCCTTCCAGGTAAAAAAAAGGTCTTGCAAAAACTTACCAGTCTGGCAGCCAGGGCCTCTGAAATTTATTTAGGGCCTGATCCTGACCGAGAAGGAGAGGCCATTGCTTGGCATGTGGCTGAAGAAATTAAAAAAAAGGACAAACAGAAGAATATCAAACGGGTCCTCTTTCATGAAATTACACCTCAGGCCGTAAGAGAGGCCATTACCAATCCAACAGAATTGGATCTCAACAAATATACCTCACAACAAACACGCCGTATCCTTGATCGGCTGGTAGGCTATCAGATCTCTCCCCTTTTATGGGAAAAGGTTAAAAGGGGGCTTTCGGCTGGAAGGGTGCAGTCAGTAGCCCTCAGGCTTATCTGTGAAAGAGAAAGGGCTATCTCCAATTTTGTCCCAGAAGAATATTGGGAAATTGTAGCACGTTTTATAAGCGAATCGGCGCGAATAACGGCTGAGACACAGGATAAGCCTACATTTGAAGCCAAATTGATTAAGATTTCTGGCAAAAAGGCCAAAATTACAACCGAGGCTCAGGCCCAGGAAATCCTAAATGCCTTGGCTATTATTAGAAATGAAAAGGGATTTGTAGTCGAAAAGGTCGTTAAAAAGGAGAGACGCCGTCATCCCTTGCCTCCCTTTATTACCAGCACCATGCAACAAGAGGCCGCTAAAAAGCTTGGTTTTTCTGCTAAAAAGACCATGATGATTGCCCAGCAACTCTATGAAGGAATAGACCTTGGCAAACAGTCAGACTCTGAGCAGGAAGTTCGAGTAGGTCTTATTACCTATATGCGCACCGATTCGGTGCGTACTGCTGATGTGGCCTTAAAGGAGGTAAGAGAGTTCATAAATCAAACCTGGGGAAAAGAGTTTTTGCCAAAGCAGCCCTACCTGTATAAAAATAAAAAGAGCGCTCAAGATGCCCATGAGGCTATTCGTCCCACTTCTATTTATCGCACTCCTGAGGCAGTCGCCCCTTATTTAACCCCTGATCAAAGGGCCCTTTATGCCCTTATCTGGCGTCGCTTTGTTGCCTCTCAGATGGCAGCGGCCATTTATGACCAGACTACGGTGGATATCAGGGCAGATAGATTTTTGTTCCGAGGAACTGCTAGCATTCTAAAGTTTCCGGGATTTCAAAGGGTGTATTCAGAAGATGTAACTAGCCCTACCGAAAAGGAACAGGATAGGATTTTACCGCCGCTTGAAGAAGGGCAAAGGCTCGAGTGTCAAGAAATTATCCCTTCTCAGCATTTCACCAAACCGCCACCACGCTATACTGAGGCCAGCCTTATCAAAGAGCTTGAAGAAAAGGGTATTGGTCGCCCAAGCACCTATGCCACTATTTTAAGCACAATTCAGGAAAGAAAGTATGTAGTTAAAGAAGGAGGTAAATTTAAACCCACAGAGCTTGGTTTGCTTGTCAATGATCTGTTGGTGGAAAATTTTCCTGATATTGTAGATGTTTCCTTTACGGCCAAGATGGAGGAAAACCTAGATGCCATTGAGGAAGGAAAGGCACATTACTTGGAAACCCTTAAATCCTTTTATCAAATTTTTAGCAAGGCCCTAAAGCAAGCCCAAAAACAAATGCTTAATGTTAAGGCTAAAGGGATTGAAACCGACATTATCTGTGAGAAGTGTGGGGCCAAAATGGTTATCAAATATGGCAAAAGTGGTGCCTTTTTAGCCTGTTCTCAATATCCAAAATGTAAGAACACCAAGGAATTTACTCGCAATGAAAAGGGCGAAATTGTAATTTTAGAATCTGAGATACCTAAGGAAGCTTGTCCCTTATGTGGAAGCCCATTGGTGCTCAAACACGGCCGATATGGAAGTTTTTTGGCCTGCTCAAATTATCCTGATTGCAAATTTACCAAGGAGTTAAAGGCAGGGGCGGTCGGAGGACAGGGCGCAAGCCAAACAATAGAAAAGAAATGCCCCAGGTGTGGTGCTCCTCTTGTAATTAAACGTAATAAGAAAGGAGGACGCTTTCTGGCCTGTTCTCGTTATCCTGAATGTAAATACGCTGCGCCGCTTACCTTAGGATTTAAATGCCCCAAATGCGAGCAAGGAGAAATAGTAGAACAGGTTTCCAAAAAAGGGCGTGTCTTTTATAGTTGCTCTCGCTATCCCGAATGCAAATTTGCTATGTGGGAACAACCTATTGCTAATCCCTGTCCGAAATGCAGAGCTGAATTCAGGGTTATCAAGGGGAAAAAGTTGGTTTGCTTGAAATGTGGCTATAAGGAAGAAGTTGATGGTGGATAGTTGATGGTTAATTGGTTGAGTAAAAATCTGCCTTAAGACTTAGACTTAAAACTTAATTACTACATATCTTTTTAAAGGCTTGACGAGATGATACTGGTTGGCTAAAGTTATCTACATATTTGTTGACTTACACTTCCATGAAATATATTGTGAAGTTTTGCCTATTTGTTTGTCTCTTATCTTTCTTGACTCTGGGGGGATGGCTGGGATACGTTTTTTACACCCTGCCTAATATTAAACATCTGGAAGATTATCGTCCACCCTTAACAAGTGTTGTTTATGCAGATGATGGAAGTGTTATAGGGGAGTTTTTTATTCAAAGACGTTATTTTGTTTCCTTAGATAAAATTCCTTCGTATGTAGTTAAGGCATTTGTAGCGGCTGAAGATGAGCGTTTTTACGAACACAAGGGCCTTGATTGGATTGGAATCTTTAGGGCCCTGATAAAGGATTTAAAGGCTAGGGCCATTGTTCAAGGGGGAAGTACCATTACCCAACAGACAGTTAAGGCATTACTTTTGACTCCCAAACGGACCTTTACGCGGAAATTGAAAGAAATTATTCTTGCCTATCAGCTTGAAAGGTACCTTACCAAAGATGAAATTTTAACCATCTATCTCAACCAGATTTACTTTGGTCACGGCGCATACGGAGTAGAAGCCGCGGCTAGGGTTTATTTCGGCAAGCATGTCAACGAATTGAATCTAGCTGAGGCAGCTATTCTAGCAGGGCTCCCCAAAGGACCCGCCTTTTATTCCCCTTATCGTCATCCTAAGCGGGCCAAAGAGAGACAACGGTATGTTTTGATGCGGATGGTTAAATGCGGATTTATTAGCAAAAAAGAGGCAAAAATGGCCTTAGCAACCCCCCTTCACCTGGCCTCTCTAGATTATCATTATCCAAGCATGGATTATTTTCTTGAGTATGTGAAACAAAAGCTGATTAAAAAATTTGGAGTCGATAAGGTGTTTAAAGGAGGGCTTTCCATTTATACCACCGCAAGCATTCCTATGCACCAAGCCGCCCAAGATGCCCTTGAGAAAGGGATTTTGGCTATAGAAAAAAGACATAAAGAAAATCAATCCGCAGAGGCAAAGGACCAAATTCAAGGGGCAATTTTTACATTGGAAAGGGGCACAAATTATATTAAGGTAATGTTGGGAGGACGCAGTTTCCAAAAGAGTAAGTTTAATCGAGTTACCCAAGCCTGCAGGCAACCAGGTTCTGCCTTCAAACCCATTATTTATGCGGCTGCTTTGGATAAGGGTTATACACCTGCTAGTTTAATAGAAGATTATCCCATCATTTATGTTTATCACCATCAAAACAAAATTAAGGTTTGGCGACCCCATAACTATGAGGAGCGTTTTTTTGGAAGAATTACTTTAAGAGATGCCTTGGTTCATTCTCGAAACACGGTTACCGTGCGTCTTTTGAAGAATATTGGCATCCATTATGTAATTGATTATGCCCATCGTTTTGGAATCACAAGACCACTATCACCAGATCTCTCGCTGGCCCTGGGCAGCAGTTGCCTTTCACTTTACGAATTAACCCGGGCCTTTTCTGTCTTTGCCAATGAAGGTCAATACATTGAACCCATTGCCATTACCAAAGTGGTAGATAGTCAGGGACACGTACTTTTAGAAAAACAACCCGCCCCTCAACCAGCTATTGGCCCAGATACTGCCTATTTAATTACGAGCATTCTTGAAGACGTAGTGCAAAGAGGCACGGCCCGGGTGATAAAAAGATTGCATAGGCCAGCGGCCGGAAAGACGGGAACGACCAATCAATATACAGATGCTTGGTTTATTGGATATACACCTTATTACGTTGCAGGGGTATGGGTGGGATATGACGACCTAAAAAGTCTTGGAAGACATGAGACAGGGGGTAGGGCTGCAGCCCCTATCTGGCTTTACTTTATCAAACAGGTGGAGTCCGAACTCCCTATAAGGGACTTTAATATTCCCTCAAGTGTTGTTTTTGCTCAAATAGACCCTCAAACAGGCCTCCTTGTTGGTCCAGAAAATTCTCACAGAAAAATAGAATGTTTTAAGAGAGATAAGTTGCCCCCTAAAGAAACTAATCTGGACTTACACCCCTTAGAAGAGAAAATTTATCTTAACCCTGATTTTTGAAAGCTCGCTATTGGTGAACAGTTAATTATTTTGGCCGAATGGTACTCTGGAGTTGATTGGAAAATGGATAGTTGGTCTGTTTGAAGCGAGAATAATAAAACTTCTTGACACGATGTTTTGAAATGTCCTATAAACAAGGTATAAATTGGGGAAGCGCTTTCCTACATTAGAACAAAGCGACCATTAGTGAGAAAAAGAAAGTATCTAAAATGGACCGCTAATTGGTTGATGGTGAATACCCTATGGATAGAAATGAAGCAAAGGAAAAAACACCTAAGAGGCTGGGAGATTTACTTGTTTCCCGGGGGCTTATCACCCCAGAACAGTTGAAAATTGCCCTTGAAATCCAAAAGAGCACTGGAAGGCTTTTAGGTGAAATACTCGTCGAATTGGGCTTTGTTGACCAAAGCACTGTTTCCTCGGTATTAAGTAGAGATTTTGGGTTACAGTATCTTCCAAGCTTAGAAGATGTCATCCCGGACCCTCAGGCCTTAGCCCTTGTGCCTCAAGAGGTTGCCCGGAAGTATGGGGTAGTTCCTCTCCATCTAGAAGAAAATATCCTTACGGTAGTTGTAGCCGATCCCTTTGATGTTGTGGCTATAGATGCCCTTCGAAGGTTAACTGGCAAGGCCATAAAGACTGCTTGTGCCCCTGAGAAGGAAATTGCTAAGGCCATTGACCTTTGGTATACCGAAACAGAGGCCTTTGATGACCTTGTCAAAAGGACTATTGAACTGGCAGGAGCGGCCGAACTGGGGCTTGAAGAGCCTCCAATTATTAAATTGGTTAACCAGATTATTGTGACTGCCATTGAAAGGCGAGCTACAGATATTCACCTAGAACCTGAAAAGAATGTCCTGATTGTTCGGTATCGGATTGATGGGATCTTGCATGTTTGGAAACTACTTCCTAAAGCACTAGCGAGAAGTATTGTTTCTAGAATTAAGGTTATGGCCAATTTGGACATTTCAGAAACTCGTATTCCCCAAGATGGACGGATTTCCTTTTTCTTTGCTGGCAGGCATATAGACCTCCGTGTCTCTACCTATCCAACCGCTGAGGGTGAAAACATTGTCTTAAGGCTGCTGGACAAGTCTAAGCTTATTACCAAGGTATCAGAACTTGGCTATTCCAAATTCCAAATGGAGACCTTTCGCCGAATTTTATCCCATAATCATGGAATTGTATTGGTTACAGGACCCACTGGGTGTGGAAAAACGACCACCCTTTATGCAGCCTTACTGGAAATCAATTCCACTCAGATTAATATAATGACAATAGAAGACCCAATTGAATATGAATTGCCATTTATTAGGCAATCCCAAATAAATCCCAAAGCGGGATTTACCTTTGCCAAGGGACTACGGGCCCTTATGCGTCAGGATCCAGATGTGATTTTGGTAGGGGAAATCAGGGACTCTGAAACCCTAGAGGTAGCCTTACATGCTGCCCTTACAGGCCATTTGGTGCTCTCCACCTTGCATACCAACAATGCTATCTCTGCTATTCCTCGCCTACTTTATATGGGGGCCAACCCTTACATCTTGGCATCTTCCCTTGCTGGGATTGTTGCCCAAAGACTGGTTAGAGTTGTATGCCCCCATTGCAAAGAGTCTTATAAGGCATCTGAACATGAAATGAACATTCTCAAAAGACACTTAGACTTAGGGCCTTTTTCAGAGGTCACTCTTTTCAGGGGAAAAGGTTGCGAAAAATGCCATAAAACAGGATATTTGGGAAGAACAGCCATTAGTGAGGTATTTGAAGTTACTTCAGAAATATATGATGCTATTGTAAGAGGAGGGAAGGAAACAGGAATAGAAGCTATACTTAAACGACAAGGTTTTGTATCAATGCTTCAAGACGGTCTTTCAAAGGCCATGGATGGAATTACTACTATTGAAGAAGTTCTGAGAGTGGTTTAATGCCTATATTTTCTTATCAAGCCGTAGATAGGAAAGGAAAGCTTGTTAAAGGAATGGCCGAATTTCCTAACGAACATTCTCTCTATCAGTGGTTGAAAGACCAAGGATTGGTATTGACCAAGCAAAGGCGTTCCTATTTTCGATCTATATTTAAACCCCGGGTAAAAGTAGAGGAACTGATAGAATTTTCTAGACATATGAATTATATCATTAGGTCTGGAATGCCCCTTCTAGAGGGTTTAAAAGACTTAGAGGAAAATACAAAAAATGAGACCTTTAAAAGGGTACTTCAGGCAGTAAAAATGGAAATTCAGGCTGGGCAGTCTTTGGCCGATGCCCTTTCACATCATCCCTATATATTCCCTCAATTTTATACCTCTATTGTCAAAGCAGGAGAAACTTCTGGCAACTTAGATAAGGTCTTTTTAGAGTTGACTAACTATTTAACCTGGCTTCATGACACCCAAAATAAAATTAAACAAGCCTTGACTTACCCCATTATTGTTAGTGTTTTGATAGGCATCGCCCTTATTATTTTTGTTGTGTTTGTTATCCCTCGCTTAACCAAGTTTTTAATCCAACTTAATATGCCCTTGCCCCTGCCTACCCGAATGCTTATAAAATTTAACAGTTTTATGTTGCATTATTGGTATATCTTTATCGTCCTGCTACTTTCGGCCATTTGTTTTACCTGTGTTGCAAAGTTTTCTCAAAAAATGCTTTATTTTTGGGATAAATTTAAATTAAAAATCCCCTATTTGGGCAGGGTACTTTTAAATCTGGTTCTGGTAAGATTTGTCCAATATGTGGGCATGCTTTACCAAGCAGGCATTCAAGTTTATCAAGCTCTAGATGTAGTCAAAGAGATTGTAAGTAACCGATTTTATGCCCAGAAAATGGAGAAGGTTAAACATCTTTTGGAAGAAGGCGAAGGTATGGGAAGGGCATTAGAACTGGTCCAAGGATTCCCGTCTTTTTTGATAAGAAGCATTAAGGTAGGTGAAGCCACAGGAAATTTGGATGAAACATTTAGGGAGCTAAGTAGATACCTTAATGATGCCTTGGATAGGGATGTGAGAATGATTACTACCATTATAGAGCCTGCTTTACTTATTCTGGTAGCTTCTATTATTTTAATCATCGTTATATCTGTTCTATGGCCGATTTACAACATGTTGGGAAAGATTACTTAAGGTGCCACCATTATGAAAACTATCCATTTCATTTTTAATAGGAAGGCAACAAACAATTCAGCGCGGCAAATGTATACAGCTACAGGGGCATATCTTCTATACTGGCAAGGAGATACAGTTTTTGTGGGAAGTGAACGGAAAGTAGAAGCAAAGTCTTTAAATGCCCTTTTAGAATCCCCACCTCGGGGGAAGGGTTATTTATTAGTGTCTGAGGAAAATATAAAATCAAAGGTGGTTTCTATCCCTCAAACCAAAGGCATAAACGTAGCCCGGGTTATGCAGCATGAGGCATTAGAGCTGGTGCAAGAAGATGATTTGGAGTCCCTGAGGCAAAATTACATTTTTAACTGGCGTCTTTTATGGGAAGAAAAGAGAGGGCAAACAACTGAAAGGGAATTCATTCTATTTGTGGCCCCCCGCTCTTCTATTGAGTCTTTTTTGAGCGCAATAAAGACAAAGGGTCTAAAGGTCGAGGATGTTTTTGTAAACATTGATTTGCTTATTAGAATTGGAGAAAATTATGCCATACATAAAGAGGATTTTGTGATCTATTTTTACCAAAATAAAATTTATTTTTTTGCCTATAAAGACAAAAAATATGTGTTTCATCGTGAGCTCAAATTAACCACATTATCTGCTGGTTCTGATGCTTCTAAATCAGAATTACAAGAATCGGTTGGGCTGGAAGAGCTTTATATGGAGATCAAGAGGTCTATCTTTTATGCCAAACAAAAATTTAAACTGGAAGGAAGGCATCTAACTCTCTTCTCCGATTCCCAAGCAGTTTATCGGTTTTTGAAAGAACGGAAAGAGGACCTCAATTTTAACCTAATAGAAACCCCTTTAGAGAGAGAGGGTGAAAAAGATAGATGTCTTATTTTAAGCCTTTGGCTAAAATACCACTCCTTCAATCTTGCTTCCCTCCTCCCCCCTGAATTTAGCCTCGAAAAATGTCTTAAAAGAATGTCTTATATAGGAATAGGAATTGCTTTGATTACATTTGGGCTTAGCTTGGGGACCATATTAAAATATACCTCAGATTACAATAAAAAGCTGGCCCAATTGAATACCATACTTTATCAAGAGAATATTGTTAAAAAAAGGCTTCTTAAATATCCTAGGGATCAGATATTAAAGGCCAAGCAAATGATATTGAAACCAAGACTGCCTGAAGTACAGCGAATGTCTGTTCCATCATCTAATATTAACAACTGTTTAGTCTCAGCTCTAGATGCTTTGCCCTATCTAGTGCCCTCTGAAATACTTTTGAGGACACTGGATCTGAAGACTTCTCCTACATCAGATATCCTTTCAATTGAAGGCAAAATCCTTGTTAATGGCCCTCAAAGGCGAAGCGAGGTTTTACAAAGGTTCATTTCCAATTTAAAACATTGTATTTTGATAGATCAAATAAAGGAGGTGGAAAGAGATAGCCTATTTGATAGAGGTACATTCAGGTTACGTTTAACTTTAGCCTGCGTCAAGCAGATGCGGAGCAGGTGATGATTGTGAAAAAGACATTAATGTTTTTAAAACACCTTCGACTTGCCATCTTGCTTTTTATTATAGCCATTATTAATGGTTTTTGGGCTGTAAAAATTCACCAACGCATAAACAGTATTTCTAGGGCAGAGGCCTTTTTTGAAAAGCAGCTTAGAGAAGGACAAACCTTGCTGGGGGAAATAGATAAGATTAAACTAAAATTATTGAAAAAACAGCATATTAAAAATAAGACAAATAGATTTAAAAATGAATTGGAGGTAGAAGCCTATTTATTAAATTATCTTAATTCGATAGTTGAAAAACACCATGCCAAGTTAATAGGCTGCAAATTTAAGCCTTTACCGATAACAAGGCAGATAGAAAGGGGAACCCGATATGACAAAAGTTCTTCCTTGAATATAACGCCATTAAAGACAAGACAAATGATGACTATCATTTTGGAGACAAAATTTAGAGGATATAATTCATTGGTGAAATTTTTAAAAAACATATTTGCTCTAAAAATAAAGAAAAGAGACATCGGGCAGGCGTTTTTAGTTGAGAATAAAGCAGGGTTTGGGAATATCCAAAAAATGAGGATTCAAAAAAGTGGGATGAATTTAATGGTCAAGCTAGAATGCACATATTACTACAACATTGAAGGGGAATAAATTGACCAAGTTTCTAGATAAAAGGGGTTTATATTATTTTTTACGCTTTTATTGGCTGCCCATCTTTGTCATTATCATGGGGTTATGTTGTGGGGCTTATTTTTATCTCATAAATACGTTTTTAAATCCAGCTATTAGAACCGGGAGAAATATGGGACAATTGTTTAGTCCGTTCTCAGCAGGGACATCTAATATTTCCTCTAGTCCTAATCTCAGTATTGAAGTAAAAAAAGGCGAGAATAACAAATGTTTGCTATCTTTTGGAGAAGTAGGGCAATATCTTCAATTCCTCAAAAGGAGTCGAAAATATCGAGACCCCTTTTTTTCGGAGGCCGAATTAAGATTAAGGAATACCCTGTTAAGGATTAGCTTACCGAAAATAGAGGGTGTTATGAAAATAGGAAAAACATGGATAGCCATTATAGATGGCAAGAGTGTCAAAGTAGGTGAAACAATAAAAGGATATCAAGTGAAGCAAATTACTCAAGGGGCAGTTATCCTCCAAAGGGGAAAACAAATTTATTATCTTTATCTCAAATAATTGGTTTATAGTTTATACTTGGTGGTTGATAGTGAATGGTAAACAGATGGTTAATTGGACGAGTAGGTGAGTGGGAAAGACCTTTTTACTTAAAACTTAATAGCTAAACACTAAGCATAAGGGGAAATTAATATGTCTTATGTGATTTATATTTTGATATTGCTGTTTTTAGGATGTGCTAGACCGCTACAAGTCCATTCACCCAATCAATTAAGTACCAAAGAAATGAAAAACAAGATAAGTAATCCCTCTCAAATCACAAAAAAGCAAAAAACTCTTTGGTCAAACTCAAACCAAAGGCGCCCCCAAATTGGGCCAATAGAAATTCCCCCTCCACTTATAGAGCCCAAAAGGCTCTCAAATTATCCTGACCTCAGTACACCTGTTTCCATCATGGTAAAAAATGCTAGTCTTAAGCAGGTTGTTCTTTCTTTGGCGGAACAAGTAGGAGTTAATGTTGTTTTTGACGAAGATGTAGGGGATTCAAAGGTAAGCCTGAATTTAAAAGATATTCCCTTAGGTCTAGCCCTTCATGCCATTTTATCTTCACACGACCTTTATTTCAAACCCTATCCTTATTACATCAGGGTTTCAAGAATGGTCACCAAGTTTTTCCATATTGATTATGTGATGAGTGTAAGAAAGGGGCAAAGTAATACTGAGGTGTCATTAAGTTCTGGAGGAGGGTCTTCAGAAAGCAGCAAGACTCAACTAAATCAGTCTTCAAGTACTGGAGACATTTCAGTTGTAAGTAGTGAAGTGGTCAATTTTTGGGAAAATTTTGAAAAGGGATTAAAGGAAATTCTTAAAGATCCTTTATACAACATCCTTCAGGCTGAATACAATCGCAAGTTGCTTGAGGAACAACTTGCCCTCTTGCCTTATCAGACCCAATATCAAAAGCAGGTTCAGGAACAACAAATAGAAATGCTTACCCTCCAGAAGGAGATGCTTAAGAGGAAATTAGCCGAAGGAGAAGTCTCTGCCCTGCAAACATTATCCAATACGAATGGACAAACCCCGACTTCTACTATGGCAGAGACAAGTGGTAATGTGACAACTGAAGGCTCTGAGGCAACCAAGCAGCTTGTAGGCTCTTATACTATAGATGCCCAAACAGGTACAGTAGTGGTAACTACCACCCCTCAAATGATGGAAAAGGTTGAAGAATTTATTGCCAAAGTAAAAAAGGACCTTTCAAGGCAGGTACTCATAGATGTGCAAATTTTTGAGGTTAGTTTAAACAAGACCCATCAGGTAGGAATTGATTGGAGTAAATTTCCGGGTACCATTGAATTTTATAAACTGCCTCAATTGCGTAATATAGTAAATGCCCAAATGGCCTCTCAGGCAGCCCAAACCGGGACTACTGGAGCAACCACAGGGCAAGGGATTTACTCCCCTTTACAGACTTCTCCCTTTCCTTCTAGCCCCGGGGGAAGTCTCCAAATTGGTCTTTTGCATTCGCTGACTCCCAGTGTGACTTATCAATGGAATACCGATGCCTTAATTGCCTTTTTGAAGACGCAGGGACAAGTGAGGGCCATCTCCCGTCCCCAGCTCTTGACCCTTAATAATCAACCAGCCATCGTTTCTGTGGGAATAAACGATTTTTACATAACTTACGAACAAAGTACCACTTCTGCCCAAGCCGGACTAGCTACCAGTAGCGTTACCAGCAAACTTAATCCCTTATTTATTGGGGTTACCTTGAGTGTTACCCCTCAGATTAGTGCTTCAGGAGATATTATTTTAAAAATCGTTCCCGTGATCAACAAAAAGGTGGGACAAAAGACAGTTCCAACAGGCATTTCTTCGGCCCCTATACAGAGTATTCCGATTGTAGAAACGAGACAAACCAGTACAATTGTAAAGGCCAAAGATGGACAGCCAATCATCATCTCGGGGCTTATTCAAGAAACTACAGCCGAAAATATTAAAAAGGTCCCTGCCCTGGGAGATTTGCCCCTTTTAGGCCCGATATTTAGATATAAATCAAGGTCTCAAGAACGTTCTGAGCTGGTAATGGTAATTGTTCCCCATTTACAAACAGGGGACAATGTGAAGGGATTGGGTTATAGACATATTAACCAGACGCCTTAGAGGATATACCAAAAGCATCGAATTAGAGTGAAGAAAGAATGTATAAAGAATTTTATAGTTTAAAAGAGAACCCATTCAAATTATCTCCTAGCACCCAATATTTTTTTCTTTCCCCGCAAGTAAAGGGCATTTTAAGGCTTTTAAACTACGGGCTGGAACAAAATGTGGGTTTTATGATGGTGACTGGAGAAGTCGGAGTGGGCAAGACCTCTGTGTTACGGTACTTTATGTCTCGATTGAATTCAAATGTAGAGAGAGCATATCTGTTTAATCCGACATTCAGCCATTCTGCAGACCTTCTTCAGTTCTTGCTCTTGGATTTGCAAGTTATCAAGGAACCAATAGAACAGACAGGCGAAGCAAGTAAGGCAAGCCTTTTACACAGACTCCATCAATTCTTACTCGAAAAATACCATGAGGGCAAGAAGGTGTTATTCATTGTTGATGATGCCCAGGCATCGCCTGATTTTATATTGGAAGAATTGCGGCTTTTATCCAATTTTGAGACCAATGAAGACAAATTGCTTCAAATTTTGTTAGTAGGACAACCAGAATTAAAGGAGAAAGTCAAGGGGAAATCCTTAAGACAATTGGGACAAAGAATTGCGATTCAGGTTGAAATGAAACCCCTCACTAAAGAGGAAACGGCTGCCTATATCAACTACCGATTAATTAAGGCTGGGGCACAAGGCAGTCTTTTTAATCCCAAGGCGATTAAACTAATTCATAAAAAGAGCAAGGGGCTTCCTAGGATAATTAATCTTATTGCAGAGCGAGCCTTGATTGCAGGCTATTTGAATTCTAAAGTAGCTATCGGTAAAAAAGAAGTAAAGCTGGCCCTTAAGGAGCTTGGTTTATGAGTCTCATAGAAAAGGCCCTGTCTAAAAAGGAATCCGAAACAAAAAGGCAAAATGTTGAAACCAAAGTCAATCAAGATAGAAAGACTTTTGCCTCTTTAGAAGCAGAACCAGAGACATCTTCTCCCTTACCTCCCCAAAATAACCTCAAGAAAAGGAGATTAATAATTGGTCTTATAGTGGCTTTGGTTCTAGTAGTTACAGGTCTTATTTTCAGTCCCCTGAAGAAAGTCCTTTATCAAGACCTGTTTTCAAGGAAAGTAGTTAAAAAAGTAGTTAAAAACGAGGCAAATAAGCAAATAAGCCAACCAGGCAATATCAATCTTTTTGAAAAAAATAGAATCTCCAGACCGGACGTATCCATAATAAAAACAAATAAACTAGAAACAAAGCAATCATCCGTCTCTAAGAAGCAAGGTTTTGTTAGGAGCAAAGTAAATAAAAACTCTGCTCAGGGAAATGATAAAAACCTCTATAAAAGGCAAGCTTATTATACTGTCCAAATAGGAACCTTTAAAAATCTTAAAAACGCCCGAAATTTTTTAAGAACAATTATTTCTCTTGGACATAATTTCTGTCCACAGGGCCGGGTAGAGAAAATAGGGGAATTTTATGCCCTTAGATGCGGAATCTCGCAAAGTAAACAGGAGGCCACCCTTATCAAAAACAGGCTATGCAAACTTGTGGCAAACCGAATAAAAGGCCTTTGTGATGCCGTTATTATCTCAACTTTACCGCCCAATCAGATAAAAAAAAGGGTAGTTCCGCTCCTAGGATCCAAACGATCAGAAACAAGACGTAAAACAATTAGAAGCGGAGCAAATAATTGGAATGGGAAAAATAGTGACTATTCTCCTTTGCTAAAAGAGGCTTATTCTCATTTTAAAAATGGGAATCTTAATGAAGCCCTTAAATTGTATAATCAGATTTTGGCGTCTAATCCCTATCAAGTGGAGGCCTTGACTAACAGAGGCATCATCTGGCAAAGGATAGGCGAAGTCTTAAGGGCACAAAAGGACCTTGAAACGGCCCTTAAACTCGAACAAGGCCGATACGACCCGGTCTTGCTTAATGCCTTGGGGGTAAACTATTTAAGACAGAGTAAATATCAAAAGGCCACAGAATGCTTTCTTAAGGCAGGCGACGCCACGGCTATGATTAATCTGGCCGTTCTATACTGGAAAAGGGGAGAATGGAATGAAGTAGAGAAATATTTACAAAAGGCTGCCATCCTTGCCCCTGACAATCCATACGTTTATTATTACAAATGGCTTTTTTATAAAACTAGGCTTGAAGCCATCAGAGACAAAGGGACACCATTTCAAACTAGGCGCCTTGAGAGATTGGCTCAAGATATGTATTTACGTTGCAAGGAACTTGCAGAGCAAAGGGGATACTTTGATCTTCTTAAAAGGCTGTCACCCTAACCTGTCACAAACTTGACCTAGTTCCCGTTGCTTAGTGGTAGCTTTTTTTTCTTGACTTTTATATCTTATTTTGAAAGGATAATAGAAAAAAAGGGGGGTCAAAATGTTTTCTAGGATACTCACAGCTACAGATCTTTTAGAGGCATGTGATGCCGTAGTATTAACGGCCTTGGAAATGGCCAGACAAAATGAAGCTCAGCTTTTTATTCTTCACGTATTAGAATCTAGATATTCCGGTCACCATCGGGAATTTGTAGTAGACTTTGAGACAGGCGAAGAAACAGTAGCAACAGCCGAATATATACAAAAAGTGAAAGATGTATTGGATGAAAAGTGTGGAGGGGCGCTTAAACCCTATGGAAAATATGAAATTCGGGTCAGGGCAGGCTTCCCTTGGATGGAAATCTTACGCTGGGCAAGGAAGGAAAATGTAAAATTAGTTGTGATGGGTCCTCATGCAGGGAAGGCAGAAGAAAAAGGGGTAGCCAGGACGGTAAATAAAATTGGCTCTACCCTAGAGGCCGTAATTATGCGGGCTCGCTGCCCGGTAATGGTAGTCAATCAATTTATTCCTAAAGAAAAACTAAATTTTAAGAAAATCATGGTTTGTATGGGATTTTCTAAGACATGTCAATATGCCTTTGAGTTTGCTGCCAAGGTTGCTAAAAGATATCAATCAGAATTGTATGTATTTCACATGCTTCCAGTGCCTATGGGGTATTACACCCAAAGCGAACTTGAAAGGGCAAGAGAGGAAAAAAGAAAACAGCTAGATGCACTATGTCAGGAAGGAGCAGCGGGGTTAAAATGTAAATCAGTAGTATGGGAAGGTACTTTACCATATGTTGAGATTCTGAAATATGCCAGAGAGAATGACGTAGATTTAATTGTAATGGGTTCTCACACTAAGGAAAAAGATAAGAAATGGTATATAGGTAGCGCAGTAGAACAAGTCAGTCTCAGGGCTGCTTCGCCAGTAATGGTTGTAACTCATCCTGAAGCAGTAGTTAAATTTGAAGAATAAAATATAGAATAAAGTGGATAAGAGAGGTAAGAAGGCAGGAAAGGCAATAAATGCTTGGGGATAGTTAGATGGGCGGGTGAACAAGTGGATAAGGGAAAGGGCGGGGGGGTGGAAAGACAAATGGTGTTTTCACGCTAGAACTCAATTGATGATATTAAACTTTGAACTTTGAACCAAGGCTAAAAGGATTTGTCTGAGATTTTCTATAGTGACAGGCTTAGCTACTACATAATCTATTTTGTTTTGTTTAATTTCAAGAGGGGTTACGCTTGCCCCCCAGCCCGTAAGTAAGACTACTGGCATAGAAGGGGCAAGTTGTTTTATTCTTTTTGTTAGTTCAAAACCGCTCATTTCTGGCATACCTAAATCTGTGATTATCAGTCCCAATTCCTCTTGATATCTTTCAAAGATCTCCAAGGCCTTAAGAGGGGAAGATGTTGTAACAACCCTGATTCCTAATGCCCTGAGCATTTCAGAAATTACCTCTAAGATTTCCTGTTCATCATCTACTACTAAAACTTTCTTTTTAATTTTAAGTTCAAGTCCTTCTGAAGGCTGCTCTCCTGCGGAAATCAACTCTGGTTCAACTATAGGCAAATAAATATAAAAGGTAGTTCCTTTCCCCTCTTGGCTTTCTACTTTTATTTCTCCTCCATGGGCCCGAATAACACCTAGACTTACTGCTAAACCAAGCCCTGTTCCCTTTTCTCCTTTTGTCGTAAAGAAAGGTTCAAATATCTTTTTCTTCATTACTTCAGGGATACCACAGCCCATATCTTTTATCATTACACAGTTTTTTTTGGATTCTTGCCAGGTTTTAATAGTAATCCTTCCTCCCCGAGGCATGGCTTCCACAGCGTTTTTTATAATATTAACAAACACCTCCTTTAACTCGGCTCGATTACCTGCGATTGGTCCCAATTTGCCAAAGTCCTCTTTGATAACAATTTCCTTACCTTCACGGTGCGCCTTTGCCTTCCAAAGGGGCTGGGTTAATTCTATGGTCTCGTGAACAAGTTGATTAAGGTTATCAATTACCTCAACTGCCTGAAGCTTTCTGTGGGCATAGGCATAAAGGCGACGCACAATAGCCTCACCATCTTGAATTGTTTCTATGGCCTTTTGCAGATATCCCCGAGCACGGCCAGCATTTGAATCAAGCAAATATTTACTCAGTTCCAAATTCCCCATGACCACCATAAGCATATTGTTAATGTCATGGGCTACCCCTGCGGCCATTTCTCCCAAAACGGCTATCCTGTCTTGCTCTCGAAGTTTGTCTTCTAATACCTTTCTCTGGGTAACATCATAGATAAATCCCAAAACGGCCTTTTCACCTTTAAACTGTGTTACCTGTAAAAATAAATCTACAAAGAGGGTCTTTTGCGTTTTTGGAAAAAACTTACATTCTTGATAAAAGACATTGCCTTTTTGCAAACAGTCCTTTAGGATTTTATCCAAGGCGGCCTTTTCTGTAGGCGAACACATTTCCTTTAAGCTGAGTTTTTGCAATTCGGCATCTGTATACTGCGTCATTTTTCTGAAAGTTTGGTTATACATCAAGAAGTGGGCGTCAGAACGAATAATAAAGATACCTACAAGCCTATTTTCAAAGATTTGCCGATATTGTCTTTCCCTTTCTTTCAAGGCTTGAGTTCGTTCTTCTACAATATCTTCCAACCTTTCATTATATCTTTTCAATTTTTCTTCTAATTTTACCTGCTGGGTAATATTGCTAAAATCAATGGCTACGTAGGTGGGTTTATCTTCTTCATTTTTGATAGGAGAAAAAGTAACTCGGGCATAAAATGGCTCTCCTGTCAGAGTCTTAAACTTGTATCTTAAAAGTTCGTAGGTTCTCCCTTGCCTTACGGCAGTAAGCATCTTTTTATGCCAAAAAGGCATTTTTCCACTGCCCCATTCAGGGGCCATGCGGCATAGCCGTTGCCCGATTTTCACCTTTCCAATGAGATGTTCAAAAGCAGGGTTAAAATAAAGACATTTTCCATCAATGTCTGTGATAACAAAGGGGTCTATTAAACTTTGGAGCGCCTGTCTATGGCGAGAAAGGAGGTTGCATGTCTTATGGTAAAACTGATTACTAGCAAATAAAATGCCATTTAGGCACAAGATGATGACAGCACTTAGGAAAAAATTTGCTTTATAGGTAGACAAAAAATGTTTTTGTATGAGTGATGTGGGATAGAGGCAAATAAACAACCAATTTGCATGGTTTAAAATGGCCATTCTAGAAGCAATGAAAAGGAAACGACCTATTTGAGAAGAAGACATTGGCCAATTTACAATAATGCCCTTTTTTCTCAGTTTTCCTTCCTGAAGTGTGTCTAGAAGATTGAGTATTTGCAATCGATAATGAAGAGGAAGAGGATTTAAAATGAAATTTAAGTTCTGATATGTAAATTCCTTTTGAGATGCCCAGAGTATCCGATTTTCATTATCAATTACAAACAGACGAATTTTTTCAAGAGGCAGGGTTTGCTTAAGTCTGTTCCCTATCACATGTTCAAGGTCCAAAACTCCTACACCTGCACCCAAAAACTGTTTGGAATGTGGTAAAAATACAGGGACAATAATGGATAAAAAAGGTTTTTTTACCCATCTTTCCTGCGTTTTATGGAAAAAGGGTAAATACATCAAGTAAAATACCGACTTTCGAGTCTCTTGGGCAAGGGTCAAATATTTTAAAAATGTTTCTTTCTGAGAAAATTGAGATAAAGATAAAATTTTACTAGAAAGGCCGGGGAAAATAATTTCACCCTTGTTATTTACAAAAAAGACCGTTTTAAGTTTGAGTTCCTTTTTACAGGCATTGAGGCTTAAGGAAAGAAGTTTGGGAGAAGATTGCATTCCATAGATGGATTGGAGTCCCAAATTAAAGGCCAATATTACATTGTTTATCTCACCTTTTATTTCCTGGTTTATTTCATCCAATTTGGCACTAATCGTTAAACCAATCCGTTCTTTTTGGGCATTAAACACCTTTTGATATTGATAATACTCAAGACCAATAAATATAAAAATAGTTAGGGCAATAGTCAAATAAATATATTTGGATAATGCCTTTATAGTGCGAATCAGTCACCTCCTAAAATAAGATCTGCCGAGAGCAAAAATTCAAAGGGAATTTTCAACCCTAGTTCTTCGGCCCTTTTCAGATTTATTACAATCTTATACCCCCTGGCATCTTCTATCGGAATGTTGCCAGGTGGTGTTCCTTTGAGAATCAAAACTGCCTTTTCTCCTGCTTGTTTTCCCATTTCTTCAAAATCAACAACAGCAGCCCCCAAGCAGCCCCTTTTAACCATATTCAAGGTTCCACCTATTTCTGGAAGATGATTATGGGCAAGGGTAAAATCTACCACCTCTAAGAGATTAAGCATCCGATCAAGGCCTTTTAAACGGTCAACAATAGGCATAATGAAGGCTTGCCTAGGAGAATAAACCCCATTCAAAAGGGCTAGCTGGTCTTGATAGTCCTTCAAATCCTTCACTTCCCTTATTTGCAAAGGCACCGGGTGTTTTTTCATTTCATAAAGAGCACTTTCTCTAATGGCCATGCCTGTAGGAGAATTGCTTACAAAGAGAAATGCCTTCCTGAAATTTGGCAATATTTCTTGGGCAATTCTTACTGAAGCTGCAATATAAAGCTTCTCAAATACACCGGTAATATTATGGCCAGGATGGATGCGGGATTCCATAAAGTGAATCTTCTGATTATAGATTTCAGGGGGCATATTCATGCCTGTGAACACAAATTTATAAGGGGTGTCAACCATCTTCAACATAACTTCTCGACAGGCATTATCGTCCACTACAATTATCACATCTGGCCCAATTTTTTTTATTAATTCTCTAGTCCTTTTTGCCTGCCTGGCGATGGCCTCTGGGGTGATATAGTAAGTTTTGGTATTCATGTAAAACGTCTTTATTTCCAAAGGAAGGCCGCTTTCTTTAAGTGCCTTCCTAATTCCCCTTTCTTGAGGCATAGCAGTAGGATTCTGAGCCGAATAGCTCTGAATGATTAATACCCTTTGCAATGGCCGGCCCCAAACTTTAGTAGAAGTGATCAAAAGAGGAATAAACAGCAGGATCAGAAATTTTAGGTAATGCCTTACTTTTAACATCCTGTGCTCTTTAGTTAATTAGAAGCGGAGTAAATATAATCCATTGTATTATTGCAATTTTATTAACAAAAGTCAATTTTTTATTCCATCTATAAGCAATTGCCAAAAATCTGCGACCTCTATTTTAGTTAATAGTTAATGGTGGATAGGTAAGTAAAGAAAGTCTTTTTACTTAAAACTAAGATAAGCGCTTTTCTAGAAGGTTGTTGATCATAGCCAGATAAACATTTAGGGAAAGGGCTTCCTCACATTTGCCCTTTTCTTCGCATTGTTCGATCCGCTCTTCTAAAAGTTCCTTTAATGACCTGAGTTCTTCGGTAGAAATCGTTTTTTTCGTAATTTTTCTAAAAGATTTTTAAGTAATGTCTCCATATGTTTTATCCCTCAGGCTTTAAAAGCATTTACTAAATACATCTATTTTTGTCTAAAATTGCCTGCAAAGTGCAGACAGTCTGGACACCAAAGGCCATAAAAGGGAATATGTGAAAAGGCTGATTACTTCTGAAAAACCTGGTGCCCCCGACACGATTCGAACGTGCGGCCTAGGGATTAGGAATCCCTCGCTCTATCCTCCTGAGCTACGGGGGCACGCCTAAAAATTAGCATGTAAAAACGGGAAAGTCAACCAGATTGAAATCTTTGTCGGAGAGTTTTTCGGAAACAAATAGTTTAAAAGAATTTTAGGGCAGAACTAACCCTCACCTTTTTAGAATTTAGAGGCCTCGTAAATTGGGCGTTGCTCTAGATATACGCTCCAATATCTCATATCAGGCATGGAAAAAATTAATCACCACAAACAATCCAAAAATAAGGATGAGAATCAATTCTACTGACAAAACAAAAAAGACCAAAATCAGATTCTTGCTGAATTTTGCCATTGTGGCAAGGATTTTCATTCCTATACTCCAAGCCATCCTTTATCTCGTGTAACAGAGCAAAAATCATGCCAAATAAAAAAACGGCCGAATATCAGCCGTTTATAGAAATAGAGCCTTATGTAACCAGAAGGTAAAATAACCCCTTTTTCCCACAATAGGCAAACTTTTTGCCCAAGATAATTTTACACCCTTATGTCCTTAAGCCAATCCTTATTTTCTAAATACCATTCAACGGTCTTTTTTAACCCCGTATCTAAATCTACAGTTGGTTCCCAATCCAAAAGCGCTTTGGCTTTATGGATATCGGCCCAAGTTTCTTTCATGTCTGTCTTTTGAAATGGCAGATAGCTAATTCGGGCCTTTTTATTGAGAAATCCCTCAATCTTAGCAATAATTTGGTTCAAAGAAACCGGATTTTGACCGCCACCAAGATTGATAATTTCATACCCTAGGGGTTTTAAGGCCTTTATTGTGCCTGTAACAATGTCATCTATGTAGGTAAAATCCCTGGCCTGAGTGCCATCCCCAAAGAGTTGAAGGGGTTGTCCTTCATCAATCCATTTGATAAACCTGAAAATACTCATATCTGGCCTTCCAGCAGGACCATAAACAGTAAAATATCTTAAGACAGAAACATCAAACCCAAATAGATAATGATAGGTATAAGCCATTACTTCAGCGGCCTTTTTTGTGGCTGCATAAGGTGAAACAGGGGTATTGACAGGCAAATCTTCCTTAAAAGGCATCGGTTGGCCTGCATAAAGAGATGAGGTTGAAGCAAGCACCAACTTATTGATTTTATATTTTTTCATCAGTTCAAGCAAATTAAGCGTGCCCTGGGCATTGCTGGTCAGATAAACATGGGGATTTTCTATGCTATATCTCACCCCAGCCCGAGCTGCCATATTAAGAATGGCATCACATTGATATTCGCTCAAAAGCACATCTAGTGCCTCCAAGTTTTCAAGACTGACCTGATAGAACTTAAAATTATCATACTTTAAAAGTCGCCTTTTTCGGTATTCCTTCACCCGAACATCGTAATATTTATTCATATTGTCAATACCAACAACATAAAACCCATTTTCAAGCAAAACCTCTGCCAGCCGCCATCCAATAAAACCTGCTACCCCTGTTACCAAAACCCGGGAGATACCAAATTTATCTCTAACTTCTTTTAAAAACTCCATTCGTGAGCTCCTTGGCAAACTTTACTTTGCATTTCAATTCATTGCCGGGCATTATATCCCAATGCTAAAAAATGGCAAACATCCGAGCCAAGGCATAGGTGATATAGAGCAAAACAAGCCTGAAAAAATATTTTAATGTCTTTTGTTTTATAGAAGTACGTAAAGCCAACAAAATAGGGGGTGTTATAAGTCCCAAAAGCGAAGCTCCAAATAGCCAAAAACTACCCTGCAAAAATAGCTCCAAAAGGCCGATTAAAAGGCCCATGGTGCCTATAAGATAGTAAACAGGCAGTCCCAAGCTGGGCAATTCTGACAGCTTTAGACCATGAGAAAAGACGCCTTTGAGGTTTCCTTTACCACGCCACCGTTCTTTGCGAAAAAAGTGGCTCAGGGTACGGGCCTCTCCCAGATGCACCGAGCGAATTTGAGGGACACTTATGATTTTATAAAACTTGCCTAAACGATAGCAAAAGTCAACATCTTCACAGGTTATTAGATTTTCGTCAAAACCGCCTATTTTCTCAAAGGCCTCTCTGCGGACTAAAAGGTTCTCTGTAGGCAACCATTCTACCTCCTGGGGTTCACCACTTCCTTTTCTTTGCAAATACCAGGCCCGCTGAACCCAGGTAGCATCTTCCGGCACCAAGGTTGGAGAACCCACCGCTCCTATTTTAGGATCATCAAAAAAGGGTAAAGCGTTTTCTAACCAGTCTGAAGCAATGACGCAGTCCGCATCCACATAGGCCAAAACTTCTCCTTGGGCCAATTTGGCCCCTAGGTTTCTTAAGGCCGCCACTGTAGGGCCAGGGGCATTTATAACCTTTACTCCAAACCCCTTGGCAATCTCCACGGTGTGGTCAGTGGAACCATTGTCTAACAGGACAACTTCAAAGATTTCCGTGCCTGTAGTCTGGCTAAAAATTGCCTTCAAGCACAAAGGGAGTGTCTTTTCTACATTTAGCGCAGGAATAATAAAAGAAACTTTGGGGGGCATCGTTATCTGCTTCCCATTTCTCACCAATTTAGGCCACTCAACCATCCACTATCACCCCTCAACTATCAACTGCCTTTATCTACTGCCGTTTGAAGCAGAAGAAATCAATATTTTTTCCATCTTTTCTAAATTTTTCTCCCAATTATGCCTCTGCCGGATAAATTTAAAGGCATTATCAGCCAGTTGTCTTCTTTTTTCTCTGCTAAGAAGCAATGCTATCACATGCCCTGCAAATTGTCTGGGTTCATCTGCCAGTAAGAAGTCTCTGCCTGGCACAGCCTCTATCCCTGCTGTTGCTGCCGAAGTGGCCACAACCGGCACCCTTGCCGCCATGGCCTCTAAAATTTTATTTTGAATGCCTCTAGCAATACGCAGGGGGACTACACAAACGCTCGCTTGGGCTAAATATTCCCTTACATCTGGCACCCAACCTGTAACCTTTATGCCTCTTTCCTTAGCTAGATGTTTGACTTGGGGCGTGGGATTTTTCCCTACAATGATAAACTCTGCTTGGGGCACCTGATTTCGCACTATAGGGAAAATTTCTTTAACAAAATAAGTCACCGCATCAACATTGGGCCAATAATCCATAACACCGGTAAAAACAAGCTTGTATGTTCCTTCACTGTTGCGGTTCAACTTAGGAACAGTCACGCCGTTAGGAATGGTCGTAATAGGAATTGCTGGTAAAAATTCTTTAAAAATTTCTGCCTCCCGCTGAGATACAACAAAGGCATGTCGGCAATTCTGAGCAATCTGTTTTTCGTAACGCCGCAAAAGCAGACCCTCACGCCAATAAATGAATTTCATGGGCAACTGGGAGTAATGGGCATAATCAAACCACTTCTCAGAATCGGCGTCCACAAAATCTATGACCTTTGGGATATGCTTTATCTTCAAAACATAAGGCGCCATGGCCGAACAATAGATAAAAATTAAATCAAATTTTTGCTGATGAAGGAGGCAGTCAATTTTTTGCTGTAATATCTTGATGTAAAAAAACGGCAGAGTAAGGGGAGTTAAAGTAGGGAAATAAAATAAGCTCTTTATTTTCTGCCAGCGATTGTTAAGGCAAGCAATATCTACGCTCATACACAGTTTTTTGAGGACATTAATGTGCTGCTGTTCAGCAGCTTCTTCTGCTACCGAAGCCAAAGCAATCTGGTGTCGCCGGGCCAGGTGACTGAGAATATGATAAGACCGGATGCGGTCACCGCGGTCAGGAGGATAAGGAAGCCGATGGGTAAGAAAAAGAATCTTCATTGCCAAACTGGGAATTAAACCCTAACCTGCCAACGTGTAATACAACCCCATATATTCTCTGGCCATGCGTTGGGCAGAAAATTTCTTTTCAATTTTAGTCCGAGCATTCTGTGTTATTTGTCTGGCCTCTTCAGGATGGTTTAATAAGTAAAGAATCGCTTCAGCTAATTTTTGGGCATCGTTTGCAGGAAATAACAACCCCGTTTTTCCATGTTCCACCAATGTTCTGTTGCCGGGAATATCCGAGGCCACCACAGGCACCCCTACCGCCATGGTCTCCATAAGACAGCGGGGGATGCCTTCCAAAAGGGAGGGTAAGACAAAAATAGTAAAATTTTTCAGCAATGAAACGGCATCTGGACGATAACCTGTAAAAATTACATTCTTTTTCAAATTTAAAGTTAACACTTGCTTTTCAAGCTCAGACCGCAAAGGTCCATCTCCCACTAACGTTAAAACCGCTTCCTTTTTATGTTTTATCACCTCTTTAAAGGCACGGAGCAAAACCTTAAGGTTTTTACGGGCAATCAGTTGCCCTACATAACCAATCACCATTTTATCTGAATCTTTTTGGGCCGGTGTTATCCCTTTTATTTCATCCAGATCAACCGCATTTAAAATGGTCCTGATTTTGTGTTTTGGGATACCACTTTTTATAAGCCCGCTTTCTAAATCAGAGGAAAGCGGACATACACAATCAAAGTAGCACAACAAGAAGCGGTCTAAATTCTCATATAACTTAAGTTTTAAGTCTGGTTCTTTGCTCCAGCCATGAGGTGTGCTTATCACCTTTGTATGACATAACTTTGCTGCTAAAAAGGCCACAAAATCTGATTTATAACCATGAGAGTGCAAGATGTGATAACCATTTTGCCTTACCCATTTACCCAAACGCCAGGCCGCCAGGGGGTTAAAACGACCGCCAGTGTAAAGGTCAAAGGCCTTTAGTCCCCTTTTACGTGCTTCTTGAACTACAGCCGATGTCTCTCCTGGTTCGTCCACTAGGTTAACCAAACAACACTCTACCCTCCGTGAATCCAAATGACTCATCAAGGCCAAAATCCAGCGTTCTGCCCCAAACACTCCCATGCTACCAATTAGCTGGGCCACTTTAATCACGCCTTTTTTCTCCCCTTTTCCCTATGATGCGAGCAGGATTGCCGGCGACAATAGAACACGGAGGCACATCATGCACGACGACACTCCCAGCCGCCACTATACTCTGTTCACCAATATTGGCCATTACCACAGCGCTATTGCCAATCCAAGAATCTCTGCCAATTGTGATTTTTTCCAGACGTCCTCCTTGCTCCCGAATGGGAACATCCAATTTATCAAAATAATGTTGATGTTTTCCACTGATAATATCCACATTGCTGCCAATCAAGACCTCATCTTCTATTACACACTCTCCAATAGAACAATTACAGCCGATATAAACATGCTGCCCCAGTTCTACACTGGCCTGATGAATAATGGTCCCAAATTCTACGCAAATATCCGAGGCACACCGGGCAAGGGTCAGGCGGTAAAATTCTTTACGCAGATAATTACCTAAAACGCCTGGAAAGAGGCTCACGATATGAGAAGACATTTGAAATGGCTGGTCGGTTTTTAAAAACAACCCTAAGAATTTGGTTTGCAGATAAAGAGGAAATACCAAAATACGGCAGATAAGGCTTAAAAGGGATTTGAAGAAAAATTTCATACCAACGCCATTTTTTTATCCTCTTTGGCCATAGTCTTTAAAAGACTTCCAAAAACTTTTTGTCTGCCTCAATTCTTCTACCTTATCTTCAAAGGGTCTAACCATGGTTTTTCTATGTACCATATATCTAGATTTATGGCAAATGCGGTCTATGAATTAATCCCTGGCTCTGTCCTGCTTTAGTCGGCAGTCAGAAGCGGAGCAAATATTTCCTTAAGCAAGCAAAAAAGCGGTTGATGGTGGATAGTTGACAGTTGAGGTTCCCACGCTCAATTATCTATAAAAATTCGATGCCATAGCTCCAGTACAAACAATGCCCAGAGGTGGGGGCTTAAATCAATCTCCCACTTCCTGGCCCTTAGATGTCTTTGCCAAAGTTCTTTTAAAAATTGAGGCTCAAAATAGCCTCGCTCTAGGGCTTGTTTTGAAAATAAAACCTTTTCCATCATGGCCTGCAATCTTCCCCGAAACCAAGCCCCAATGGGCACACTAAAACCCTGCTTGCTCCGGTATAAGATCTCATGAGGTAATAACGGTTCTAAGACCTTCTTTAAAAAATATTTCCCTTCACCGTTTTTCAGCTTCCATTCAGGTGGCAAGCTACCGGCAAATTCCACTACCCGATAATCCAAAAGCGGTGCCCGTGTTTCTAAGGCATGGGCCATACTCATTCTGTCCACTTTGGTCATAATATCTTCAGGCAAATAGCTGATTAAATCCACATATTGCAATTGGCTAAGCGGGGGCAAATGTTGACACCGGCTAAAGTATTCTTCCATTTTATCAAAAGAGCTATAATTTCCTAGCTGCCGTTTAAAGGACTTTGTAAAAAGCCTTTCTTTTAAATCATCGTCAAAACAAAAGAGCACATGAGCCGCCGCTCTGGGCAAATTATGGGTTAAGTTTTCCAAAAAGGTGTAGCCACGTAAATAAGGAGAGGCGAACAGACTAAACAGGGTAAAAACCAGTCGGCGGCTTAAAAGGGGCAAATGCCTGCGCCAAAGCTCTTCTCTCATAGCTGAGGAATAACGCGTGTAACCGGCAAAGTTTTCATCCCCACCATCACCAGATAAGGCGACCGTCACATGACGGCGGGTCATCTGGCACAATAAATAAGTTGGTAAGGCTGAAGAGTCAGCAAAGGGTTCGTCCAAGTGGTAAATAATTCTGGGCAAATACCGGATAAAATCTGGCTCCAGGATGTGCTCATTGTGATGGGTGTGGTATCGCTGGGCCACCTGGCGGGCATAAGGCAACTCATTGAAACTGACTTCTTTAAAACCGATAGATGTCGTATCCACTGGTCTCTGCATCAAACGGGCCATTACCGCCACAACCGTGCTGGAATCAATTCCTCCACTCAAAAATGCCCCTAAAGGCACCTCACTTTCCAGCCGAATCTGAACGACATCTTCCAATAAATCAAGAAAATCTTTACAGGCCTTTTTCCATTGATAGTTTGGTTTGATCTCAAATTGTGGCTCCCAATAGCGGTATTTTTTTATCTGGCCGTTTTGGCAGACAAGATAGGTAGCAGGCTCAAGTTTATATACATCTTTAAAAATCGTCGCTGGCGCAGGGATATACAAGAAGGCAAGATAATCACTCAAGGCCTCTGGAGCAATCTGACGCTCAATTTCAGGGTTAACCAGAAGGGCCTTTAATTCTGAGGCAAACAGAAAGCGGTTGTCTTTTAGGCAATAATAAACTGGCTTTTTGCCCAAACGGTCTCGGGCCAGAATAAGCCTTTGCTTGCGGCCATCCCAGATGGCCAAGGCAAACATACCATTCAGGTAAGTAAAAACATCTTCACCCTTTTCCTCATAAAGATGAACAATCACCTCAGTATCTGAGCGGGTCCGAAACCGATGCCCTTTTTCCAAAAGCTCTTCCCGTAAGTCCCGATAATTATAAATCTCACCGTTAAAAACAATCCAGATTGTTTTATCCTCGTTGCTAAGAGGCTGCTTTCCGCTGGCCAAGTCAATAATGCTTAAACGCCGGTGACCTAATGCCACACTTGAGACCATACGCTGTCCGCTACCTGCTTGATTAAAGTAGTAGCCTTCCTCATCAGGACCACGATGAACAAGGATATTATTCATCTGCCGCACCAGACCTTTGTTAATGGGCGCACCGCTGAAATCAATTATGCCACAGATGCCACACATTTTATACGTTTACAGATTAGGATGTTTTTACCAAATCTTAGGCCTTACTGCCGCATTATTAAAATTGGTGGCCTCGGCTAGCATTTCTATCAAGTTTTTCAACTTCTTTATTTGTTCCATAAAATCCCCATTAATAGCCAGATTTTGCTTCTCATAGACGCCTTTGTTAAGGTCATAAATTTCTACGGTTCCATCCCACCATTTTGTTGCTTTCCAAAGATTATCAGTGATTACTGATATCACTGGTTGCATAAATTTTTTAGGTGTGAAATTAGGATTGGCGTCTTTCATTCCTTTTAATTTAAAATTAACATCTAACAACTGCGCAATGGCAAATTTTCTCTTTTCAGAAGACACCAGAGAAAAGGAACTCCATGGTCTAGGATATGGAGCATTAACAATATCCATTATTGTAGAATACAAATCATGCAACTGGACTAAATTAGAGTTTCCTTGTCCCATCTTATATTCCTGAGGCCATTTTATCAATAAAGGCACATGAATAAGCTCATTTGCTGTCGTAAATAAATGCCCTAGGTGACCGTTTTCTCCAGTAAATTCTCCATGGTCAGAAGTGATAATTATTATTGTATTTTCATAAGAATTTGTCATTCTAAGAGCTTTGATAAAATCAAACAACAATTTATCTAAAGTAAGAATTTCCTCATCATAAAGCAACTCAAAATTATACATATGTTCAGCCGACAAAGGTTTCAATCCATAATGCAATTTACCTTCTTCCTTTTCTTTTAAATGAGCTTTAGTATAAATAGAATTTTCTTGATCAAAGATGTTCCTAAATTTGCGAGGAGGATTAAACTTTTCATGAGTCTCCATAACATTACAAAAGATAAAAAAAGGAGAAGAAGACTCTTTTATAAATTTAAGAAGTGAGTCAAAAGAAATCTGAGTAAAGGGAAATGAATACAAAAACAGTTTGTCTTGGAGATGAATAAACTTTTCTCCTAATTTACGCAAAAGAAATTTAATGTATTTCTGCTCTTTGGTTTCTACCAATTTGTTTAATATGTACCTAAATTTCTTTTTAGAAGAAGGTAGACTGTCCAAAGAGGTTTCTATTTCATTAAAATCTTCATAAGGGAAAAATGTCCACATCTCCCAGAAAGCTTGCATTCCCTGATTATATGAAAGTTCTTTAGAAATCAAAAGATTATTAGAGAGCCCTAAAGTAAAGTAACCCATCTCATGGAGAATTTGTGGTAAGGTTAAAAGACCTTTATTTAAAGCGTAATGTGCACCATCTGTTCTGTGCTGACTAGGGTAAAGACCAGTAAATAGAGAGGCATGACTGGGTGGTGTCCAAGGAGCAGGCGCAAAACAATACGAATAAAAAGTGAAATCTTCTTCTACCAACCTTTCCAAACAAGGAGTGGTTCGGCGATGGTAGCCATAGAGAGACATGTGTTTAGCCCCAAGG
Source organism: Candidatus Desulfofervidaceae bacterium (assembly GCA_027038965.1). Classification (GTDB taxonomy): domain Bacteria; phylum Desulfobacterota; class Desulfofervidia; order Desulfofervidales; family Desulfofervidaceae; genus JAGHCL01. The sequence goes on from JALWFG010000018.1 coordinate 37,449, forward strand.
GTATCGCAGAGAATAAGAATAATATTAGGCAATAGCATTAAGATCTTTCCCTATTGGTTTTATTCTACCCCAACAGAAACGACATTTGATAGTTCAGACTGGTTATTTTCATCATCATAGCTTTTAATAGCAAAATAATAGGTGCCGGGGGAGAGGTTTCTAATGATAAAGCTTTGCTGTGTTCCTGCAGGTGCAAGCTCAGGTCCTCCTTGCACATTGGTCGCTGCCCAGAAAAGTATCCGCTTTTTTATTTCTTCCATATCTGGATACCATTTTGTTACATCTTCAACAATGGGCAAATGAGTGTATTTTAAGATCAAAAGAACAAATCTTTCCTGAGATAATCGGGTTTTATATAGCCTCACGCCTATTTTCTTAAATTGTTCCAATAGCGCCCTATATTTTCACCTTGTAGAGCTAGAAATAGATGACAGTTTAACTCTAAATACATAAATCAATGGATATGGGTCATAGCCCGGTTTCTCTCCTGGGGCGAGGAGAAAAATTCTTTGAGTGGAAGGGTCATAGGCAGCGCCTAAAATTACACCATTATCTGGAGCCATAAATGGAAGGTCTAGATTCCAAATCGCATAAGGTTTAATATCCCAGGGTTTATAAGGTCGTCCGGTTTGAGGATTTATTTCACCATTTTTTACTTTAAGTAAATCATTGGCATCATAAGCCCATATCCTAGCAACATAGGGATAAGCATGGCCACCTTTTGCGTGAGCTACCGGATCATAACAATATTTCACACGTCCATTGGATCCAGGAACTTCTTTTTTATGTAATGACGGATCAGATGTTCCTTCTCCATAGCAACCGTCTCCTTTTCCAGTCATTCCTAAACCATGCCTTCCAAAGAAGAGAACACTTCTTGTCCCATACGGGAATACCAAGCCTCTTATCTCTGTCGCCATATTATAATATAAACTTGTTCCACCATAAGTACCCAAAGTTGTATGCCCTGCAGGATATCCAACCAGCATTTCAGCAGGCGCAGGGTCAATCTTCCCAAGATCATCAGAATTAAACACCCAAGCACAAGGCCCAAAAGAACTTCTAAAAACTGTTGTTATGCCCCCAAGTCCAGTTAGAACGGGACCTCCTAAAAGTTTACGCCATTCAGGAGGAATAATCGTCATATAGCCACCAACAAGGCCACCGTTAACCCAATCTGAAGGACCTATATGATACATTCCATGGAAATTTGTTCCTTCCTTTTCCCAATTCGGCGAAGCATAAAAATGAGAACGATAACCTTGACATGCCGCATCATAATAGATATACGCAGATCCGATTAAGCGATTATGGAAGACCAAAAGGCCACCAGGTACGCCATGAGTGCCAGGGGGTACTGATCCATCTAAAGCAAGATTTGACCAGTGGCCTTCGGTAATATCAATTGGAGGTTGGATCACCCTGGCAGTCTTTAAATCCCCAAGTTTATTACTTTTAACAATCTCTGGAATTGAAATTTCAACAATCCTATTACCATAAGGATGCCCGATGATAAGTAGAGAATTTCGCAGAGGATTAAAAGCTATTGGTCCATGCGAGTAAGCAAGAGTATCATACTTAGTAGTATTATCCCCCAGATGCCCTTTTGGTAGCCTAAATGACCCTTCATAGACCAGATTGCTTAATTTCAATAACGGTTCAGAGGTAGGATCATTATCAGCCTTTACCTGATAAGTTAAAAGAAACACAAAAGTTAAAATCCCTAGGGATATTTTTAAAAAATAGGTTATTTTCGATAAAAGTAACAAAATTTTCAAATTGACTTTTATTTTTTTATATTGAAATACCTTATCGCAAATGTCAGCGACCATACTACTGGACAACAAAAAGCACAATCTTGAGAAGAAAAGCAAATGTAAAAAACAGAAAAATATATAATTTAAAATTACCAACTATAGTCTTTTTCATAACCTAACCTTACCAGTATATCACTAGCAATTCTTTTAAACTTTTCTCTATCTTGTGAAGAAAAGTAATTTTTCCAGTCTCCTGCAACACCTTTACGGTAAAAACTTCTTTTATTCATCTGGCCACGTTTTCTTCCAGTTATAAATTCAAAAGAGGATTTCGATATCATATTATTAAGGATTTGATTATTATAATCTAATTCCAGAAAATCAAGAATTTCTTGAACAATCTTTTTAGTATTATCTAAAAGAGCTTCATAAGAACATGTCCACAAACCATATTCATTTTCATATTTTAGCTGTAGTTCTACCATATCCTTCCATAATTTTACACTTTCTTCAAAATTCCAAGGAGAACCCACATTTTGAGCATAGAACTTATGAGAAACAACAAAATCCCTTCCATCGCGATAAACTGCTATAATTTACTATTTGGATACACCTTTTTTATTTTTGGGATACTTCTGACATGGTCAGCGCTTTTTTCAATCACATATCGAGGTTTAAATTTTTGGGCAAAAAATCCAAAGAAGGTACGACAATATTATTCAGGATTATTAATGGCTACCAATTTATTCTGCAGTTTGTATTGTTCAAATAAACCGAAAGAATATCTAGTAAGAGGCCACTCTGTAACTTTTAACCCAACTACCGGCTTTCAATATTTACGAATAGGATTTAGAATCTTTCCTGCCATACAACGAGGCAATCTCTTCAAGCCACCATCGCCCCACGCAGAATAAGTAAAAAGTATATAGGTCCTTTCTCTAGGACTCTTTTCGAAAGCATAATTAAAAAGATTAGTCTCTGCCAGGCCAATAATGTCAGGATGCAGGCTTAATATGTTGATTAACCAAGTTGTGCCACACTTATAGTGACCAACAATAAAAGAAATATTACCCACGTTGCACCTCCAGAAATATATGTTCACTTATTAAAGACGAATCATGCTGTTTAGCCCCCAATTACAGGCTTGCTTACTCATTTCTTTTCTCCAGGTCTTATCAACAACTAATTTTTTACTCGCTGCTTTTACTTAGGGCATCAACTCCCTTTAACAAGTAGTTTAACCATATTACTGGACACCTTTTACAACTAATTCAAAAATCAACTTTATTTCTATCTTTCCTAAATTAATCTATAACTTAAAAAATTATAGATAATAATTTTTCAAAACCACCACCATCGCTACTAGCAAATAAAAAGGCTCAAATACCTGCAAACTTAAAAATAGGCTACAGATAAAAAAGCCCACTAATGCACATTCTGTAGCATTGGTAATAGTTAGCAATAAGTCATCTTGCTCCGATTTTCCAACTTGTTTTCGTATTCTACGCAAGTCCAGAAAACAACTGCCAATCAGTCCTAAAAAAAGCATCATGGCTGGGACGCCACATTCCGCGCCAAATTCAATGGGAGTAGACATAGCAATGAGTTTAGTGCTATCTCCATAAACTCTTCGGGCAACAATGAAATTTCCTAATCCCACTCCAAACAAGGGATAATCAAACATCATCTGTTTCCCAAGACGCCAGGATTGAAGGCGTTCCACAGCCGATTTGTCCTGGTGATATCCTTCTATACTTTCAGCCCGCTTTTTCATAAGCGACCCACCTTGCCAAACAAAAGCTACAATCAAGGCAATTATCAAGCCAGCCCCTATGAGCTTTTTCTTAGAACGCAAGGCTGCATATAAAATAGTGATTCCTAGTCCCAAAAAACCACCTCGAGATCCAGTAAGAAAAATACAATGCCAGCCAAGGGGAATGAGAAGAAGCAAGAAGAATTTTAGAAGTTTATTTTTTTCATATTGAAAAAAGTAGTAAAAAAAAGGTAAAGTAGTGACAAAGAGCATAGCAAAGGTATTTTCTTCGTAGTATACACCCGCACCTGTAAAAGGGTCATGGGGCCCTTTTAACCGGCAAAGGGGATTATGAAATATTGCTCCGTTAATATACTGCATATTGCCCCAATAGATGAGATAGGCAATACTTAAAATAATTGCCCAGCATAAATATTTAAGCTCCTTAGGCGTTTTTATTAAATATACAGCAATAAACACTATTAAGAACATTTTACTTGCTGTAGTTATCAACCAACTGGCATTTTCATAAGGAGCACCAAAAGACCGTGTAGGAAAGGCACCAAAATACATAGACAAAAACATCCAGAGCCAGAGGCCTAAAAGGCAAAAAATCTGTTTTGATTTCCAAGCTTGAAAATCAGGATTTCTAATAAAACTGACCAAGAAACCAATAATCGCCGCTATAGCAGCAATATATGACGCCCTTACCCCACTAAATGCCCAAAACCAGATGGCCTGAGGTTGAAGAATGGCAAGGGTATAATAGGCCAAAACAGGAATGTAGGGGTAAATGAAACTAGAAATGCAGGTGGCAAATAAGGCTATATAAAGTGCTAGTTTGGCCATTATGATATAGGTGTGACAGCTACTTTATTAAAATTGGTAGCCTTGGCTAAAAGGTCAATAAGTTTTTTAAGTTTGGCTGTTTTTTCTATGTAGCTCTCATTCTGAGCTAGATTTCGTGTTTCATATAAATCTTTATTGAGATCATAAACTTCTATTGTTCCATCAAGCCATTTTGTGATTTTCCACAAATCTTCTGTAATTACCGACATCATTGGTTGCATAAAGGAAAGTGGCTTAAAATCTGGTTTTCTATTTTTTAGAGCTAAAATTTTATAATTGACATCTAATAATTGAGAAATAACAAATTTTCTTTTTTCACAAGACAGCAGAGATCTTGAACTCCAAGGAGAAGGATAAGGGAAACCAACTAAATCAAGAACAGTAGAATACAGATCTTGCAATTGCACTAAACAATCAATTTCTCCTCTAATTCCATATTCCTTAGGCCATTTGATTAATAATGGAATATGAAGATTTGTATTTCTAAGACCAAAAGAATGCTCTATATAATTTTTATCTCGATCTTCCAAAAAAGATTCTCCATGATCCGAAGTAATGATAAAAACGCTATTTTCTAAAATATCTTTATTTCGATAATAAAATTCACTTAAAATGTAATCTACATATAAAACTTCTTGATCATATTGTGCCTCGATATAAGAAATTTCTTTTCCACCCAAATGTTGTTTAACATAATATTCCAGTCCGTATGATATGGTGTTATATTTTTCATAAATAGAATTATCTTGTACAAAAATATTTCTAAAACGAGTAGGTGGATTAAATTTAGAATGGTTTTCTATAATATTTAGAAAAATAAATATATTTTTATGCTTTTCACGCAATAAATTACTTAATAATTTAAAACTACGTTGAGTATGAGGAGAAGAATAACTACTTATCCGTTTTCTAAGTTTTGGATATTTTTTAATTAAAATTTGATAAAACAGTTCTAGAGTAAACAGAACTTTATCTGTTAGCGAAAAGGGATTATCTATTAAGAAAAAAAATTTTTGAAACATTTTTAAAGTAGAAAATTTTTTAAAGAAAAAAGAGAAATCTTTTGAGTAAATAAGATTCCACATTTCAAAAAATTGTGTTGCAAATCTTCCATATTTTAAATCTTTAGAAATAAAATGATTGTTAGAAATCATATAAACCCTATATCCCATACGATTAAAAACTTCATCTAAACAAAGCAATTTTTTATTTAAAGCGTAATTATTTCCATCAATCCCATGCTCACTCGGATATAATCCTGTAAATAAAGAGGCATGACTGGGAGTAGTCCATGGGGCTGGAGCAAAACAGCGGGTATAAACAGCAAACCCTTCTTTCTCTACGAGCCTTTCCAAGTTGGGTGTAGTTTTTCTTTTATAGCCATAAAGGGACATGTGCTTGGCACCAAGAGTATCACAAATGATTAGGATAATATTAGGTAACTTTTTCATACCTTAAGCTTCTAACCAACTGAGATTCTTCGTTTAAACATAGTAAGTAGATGTAAAATCTCGTTTTTTTCTGTATCTGTAAAAAAGCTAAAAAGATAAAGCCAAAGGGGCAGGGAAAGGCAAAGCAATGATTTATAAACGAAATTTAAAATAAACGAATGAACTGGTAAAAGTTGAGAGATTAAATAAAGCCCCACGCACCAAAAGAATACCAAAGCCAACCTATTCCACTCAAAGGGTATAAAATATACACGTTTATATAGAAAATAACTTGTTATACCAAAGACAGTATAAGCCGCTACGGTTGCCCAAGCGGCTCCCATATATCCAAACTTAGGAATAAGAAAGATATTGAGGAAAATATTTACTATAGTACCTACCCCGAAGGTCAAAGGAAAAAACCAAGTTTTGTTTAAAATTTTTATCCCTACAGAAAGGAAGGCGTGAAATGCGTAAGGAATCAACCCAAGACAAACCACAGGCATAACCTTATAGGCTTTAAAGTATTCAGGCGCAGCAAAAATTTTCATAACAAAAGGAGAAAAAACACTTAAACAAAACATACCATAAATATAAAGCGACATGAGATAAGTAGTAGTTCTAGCATAAATATATTTGGCCTCTTTTTTTTCATAAATTTCAAAAATCAAGGCCTTTCCCCAAATAGCATTTATAGAAAACAGAAAAAAGGTATTGAGCATAAAAGGAAATCTATAGCCTAAAGAATATAATCCTACGGCATCAAGCCCTTTATAAAATCGTAATAGATATTGATCAATATTATGCATGGCTTGGGCCAAAAGTAAAGCAGGAACAATTGGAAGACCATATTTCAACATAACCTTCAGTTTTTGCCAGGAGAAGCAAGGCTTATTTTTAGAAATAACCTGTACGCTGGCAATAATTGCAGGGATAATGCTAGAAATAGCCTGGCCATAGAGCATTCCTCTTACGCCTAATTTTAAAACAATAATAAAATACAAATTCAAAAAAACTCCCAAAAACAAACCTAGCAAAGAGTAAAATAGATAAGTTTTTGATAACTTAAGAGTCTGAAAATAAGACATATTTACTGTTTGAACGCAAGAAAAAAACAAAATAACAGCCGCTATCTGCAGACAATCTGCCCAAGATACTTTACCTAGCAAAAGCTTGGCTAATGGAGAAGAAAAAGAGAATAAAATGCAAAACCCAATAAGTCCTGTAATTATAATAAAGAGAAAAGCAGCACCAATTACCTCTCTCTGCTCTTTTTCCGTTTTATAATAATGCATAAAACGGGTTAATGACGCTCCCATACCAACAAGACAAACAAGACTCAAAAAAGAAATCAAATAATTAATGAGAGAAAGTGTACCATATTCAGAAGGGTCTAAAAAACGCGTATAAATAGGTAATAAAATTAAACTAACGAGGGTGGAAATAAAAAAGCCAATAGAATATATAAAAGAGTGTTTTCCTAATTCTTTTAAAAACCTACGAAGCATAATAAATTTAGATAACTTTAAAAATTCTTATCAATAAAGATTTATATTTGCTAAACAACCATTTTGTATAATATTCAGCAATACCTACCACATGTATCAATCGTAAAAGGATATCTTTTTCACCCACAAAATCTTTTGCTGTATATTTATGGCTATGTTGATAGGCACCATAATAACCTATATTTTGAACGTAACTGGGCTTTAAACAAATTACAGGAAGACCCAAAACTTCCATGCGATCGCAATAATCTGTATCATAAGCTATACCAATATCTCGAAACGGGCCTACTTCTTCATATACATCTCTAGGAACTAACCAATTAAAAGCCGCTTGCCTTTTTTTGAGTAATACCTTACTAGTTGGCAAAGTAATCTCTTTATAACTTGGACGAATGGGAACATTTATAGCTGTAAATATTCCTCGCAAACCTATCTCATAAGCTTCAAAGTAAACTTGAATAAGACGTCTTAACCACATAGGATGATAAATAATATCATCATCACAAAATACGTAAAAAGGGGCGTCAGGAAATCGTTCCACTATTTTGGGGACATTATATTCCTGCCCCTTATTAGGTCCCATCCTATGAGGATTCCGCCATACTTCTACAAAAGAATATTTTTGTTTAAGTTTTTTTAAAAATGGCATTAATTTAGGATTTGGACTACAATCATCAATCAAAATTACCTGCGCTTCTTTGAGCAAGTCACTATTTAAAAGGCTGGGGAGACTTTTATAAATATAAATTAAATCATGGAAATCATTTCCAGCCCACACTTTAACCATAATTGGGAAGGGTTTTAATCCCTTTTGCAATGACATCCTTTATTCCTTTTCATATAAAAATTATTAGTGGAAGCATTTTTGGACGACATACGTCTAAAGGAATCCGTTCCCATTCTTAGTTCCAAAAAATAGAAACGGATCCTTAATTTCATTTTTTAGCATTTTTTAGCATTTTTAAACAGCCATTCCTTTAAATTTTTTACCACATAATCAACATCTGATTTGTTCATAGTTGGATAAAGAGGTAAAGTCAAAACCCTTTTGCCGAGAGTCTCTGTATAGGGTAAATGCAAATCGCGAGAAACCATCTGCTGATAATAAGTAAATTGATGCACAGGATGATAATGAATACTAGTCTGGATACCCCTTTCCCGCAAATAATTCATAAGAGCGGCACGATTAATCCCTTCGTTTAATAAGATTGGGAAAATATGATATGCTGATTTTTCAGTGTGGTCCAGAAAGGGAATAGAAATATAAGGGCAATCTTTAAGGCCTTGATTGTAATATCCTACTAATTCTTTACGTCGCTCGTTATTTGTTTCTAGCTTTCGTAGCTGTACCCTCCCCAATGCCGCCCTTATTTCATCAATGCGATAGTTAAAGCCTAATGAAATTACATCATAGGAAAAAGCATGCCCCTTGTGACGATCAAGGGTAAGTGAGGTCATGCCATGAGAACGCATGAGCTTGAGTTTTTCAAAGAGGTCGTCACGGTTGGTCACTACCATGCCGCCTTCGCCCGTGGAAAGATTTTTATTGGAGAAGAAGCTAAAGCAGGCAATGTCACCAAAGGTGCCGAGTTTTTGACCTTTATATTCAGCCCCGGGGGCATGGGCACAGTCTTCAACTAAATAGAGGTTGTACTTTTTTGCAATGGCCGTGATGGCGTCCATATCACAAGGATAGCCCGCATAGTGCACAATAGTAATCCCTTTGGTTTTATTGGTAATCTTTCTTTCTATATCTATCGGCGAAATATTAAAATTATCCAAACCAGTTACATCGGCAAAGACCGGCTTGCCCCCAGTGTATAAGATACTGTTGGGCGTGGCCACAAAGGTGAGAGAAGGGCAGATGACCTCATCCCCAGGCCCGGCCCCTAAGGCTAAATGGGCCAGATGTAAGGCCGCGGTGCAGCTAGAAGTAGCCAGGGCGTATTTTACGCCCAAATATTCGGCAAATTCCCGTTCAAAGGTCTGGGTCTCTTCCCCCATGGTGAGCCAGCCTGATTTTAGGACGCGGGTAACGGCCTCTATCTCTTCGTCACCTAGCACCAAATCAAATAAAGGAACACGCCAGGACATTGAAAACTCCTTAAAGTAACACTTAGCGATTAGCGACTAGTTGAACAGCTAGCGGTTAGATAGTTTATTAACTGACCTTACGCCCATCGCAGTTTTTCCAATTCAGCCATAGCAGTAAAATTGGCTTTGATAAGTATCTTTGCTCTAAGTGCAAGTGATTTATGATGCTTCATCTTCCAACACTTTACTGCTATGAAATAATCTGTATATGTTTCAATTAATTCTTTGCACTCTTCCATGGTTTAATGTTCGCACCTTTTCTGGTTTGCGTAAGGTCAGTTACTCATTTACCCATCTCCCATTCACCCACTAAAAATACCCCAAATCCCTCAACCGCTGCATGATTTCTTCTTTATTCTGGTCACGACCACTTCTCTCTGGGCCATCTGGCGAACCTAATTGCGTGCAGGGCATACAACCCAATGAGCGGTAACCTTTATGATAAAGCTCACAATACGGCACATTGTATTTTCTAATGTATGACCAGATGTCTATTTCACGAAAATGCAAAATGGGTTGAATGCGAGTGTGGGGTGGAGTTTCTCTTGGAGAAATATAGACTTCGTCTTTTCTGGCCTCCTGTTCATCCCAACGGACAGCAGTAATCAAGGCCTGCCAGTTATTATCCTTTATAGTCTGGCGCAAAGGAATCGTCTTGAGTAAATGGCAGCATTCCTGCTTGTCCTCAGCAATTTTTATGGTTTTAAGGGCCTCGTCATTCCTTGCTATTATTAAATTCAAATTCCATTCCTTGGCCAGTTTGTCTCTGAAAGCATAGATTTCAGGAAATTTTACCGAAGTGTCAATAAAAACAACAGGAATTGGCACCGTGCCAAATTCTTGCTTGATAAGGTGAAGAACGGTGGTGGAATCCTTTCCGCCTGACCAAGCCACGCCGATTTTATCTTTACCATACTTTTCAATGGCCTCACGCAGAATTTTTCTGCTCTCGGCCTCTTTTTGTTCCAAACTCCATTGGTTCATTCTTGCTTCGTCCATCTATGCCTCCTGATTTTAGAGTTTATAAGTCAGCAAGCTGAAAAGTTACAAGTGAAAATAGTTCCTAGTGCTTAGTGCTTAGTCCCTAGTTCTTGGTCCTTGGTGTGTGGTCAATTCTAACGGTTAGCGTTTAGTATTTTGTTAATATGTTTGCACATTAGAAAGAACATTGGAACGTTTACACATCCTTTAAAAACATTTCTCTGTTTTTTTCAAATTCCTCAATGGCCCGTTCATAATCATCATGTCGGCCAATGTCCAGCCAGTAGCCATTAAAGGAATAAGTAGCCACTTTTTTATTATCCTTGAGCAACATTAACACCAAATCCGGAAAGTCCAGATATTGATTTTTAGGGATATATTTCACCACTTCTGGCTCAAAAACATAGATACCCATGCTCACGCGGTAATCAAAGGTGGGTTTTTCCACATAACCAGTGAGAAAATTATCTTTATTGACTTCAATGACCCCAAAGTCTATTTTAACGGTTCGCTTGTATGTTGCAATTGTGGCAATGCCTCCCTGCTGTTTGTGATATTGAATCAAGTCTTTATAGTCCAGGTCAGTCAAGACATCACCATTCATCACGATAAAGGTATCATTCAGCCCCTGAATTAAGGCCAAGGGACCAGCCGTTCCTAGGGGTTTTTCTTCCAAAGAATAGTCAATCTTAAGTCCCAGCCGTTCTCCGTTATTAAAAAAGGCCATGAGTAGCTCTGCCAAATACCCAACTGCCATCGTAACTTTTTTCACGCCACATGATTTCAACTGCCTCAATACCACTTCCAGAATAGGCATATCACCAATGGGCATGAGAGGTTTGGGTAATACAGTCGTATAAGGTGCTAAACGCCGTCCTTTACCCCCAGCCAGAATCACTGCATGCATGGAAGCCTCCTAGAGATTGTAAATATTGGGTTTATATTTATCCAGATGTTTTTCTATCCAGCTTATAGTGCGTTTAAGGCCATCTTCTAAAGAAAACATTGGTTTCCAACCAAGAATTTTGTGCGCCTTACTATTATCAGCCACAAGCCGTCTCACCTCGCTTTTCTCTGGTCGTTTCCGAATCTCTTCGGTTACAATAGGAACCTTTTTCCCCATAATCTGCATAATCTTATGGGCCAAGTCGCCAATAGAAATTTCCTTTCCAGAGCCAATATTAATCACTTCACCGATAGCCTCTGGCACTGTGGCCATCTTTAAAAAGCCATCTACTGTATCTTCAACATAGTTCAAATCTCTAGTGGGCGTTAAATCGCCCAGTTTAACTTGATTATTGGTTAACAACTGGGTAATAATAGTAGGGATAACGGCCCGGGCTGATTGCCTGGGACCGTAGGTGTTAAAAGGACGAATAATGGCCACCGGCAAATTAAAAGACAAATAGTAGCTCTCTGCAATTTTATCTGCCCCAATCTTGCTAGCAGAATATGGAGATTGACCTTGTAAGGGGTGTCTTTCATCTATAGGGACATACTGAGCAGTGCCGTAAGTCTCACTGGTAGATGTATGCACAACCCTTTCCACCCCCTCTTTCAAACAAGCCTCCATAACATTGACGGTGCCTAAAACATTGGTGGAAACAAAGCTCTGAGGGGCAATGTAAGAATAGGGTATGGCAATTAGAGAAGCAAGGTGAAATACAATTTCACACCCTTTCACGGCCTTGTGGACAGCAAATGGGTCTTGAATATCGCCTGAAAAGATTTCTATTTCTTGAAGAATCTCTTTTGGTAAAAGCTCCAAAAGCCCCCAATCATTGCGTGAGTTATAATGAACAAAGGCCCTGACTTTAGCCCCCTCTTTAACCAGACGCTCGGTCAGATGACTCCCAATAAACCCACCTGCCCCTGTTACTAAGACCTTCTTTCCTGTCCAAGTCACGGAATTGCCCTCCTAAAGATGTGCCAATGTATTGTAATAAAGCCTTTTGTAATTTTCTATCATGCCTTTAAATGAATAGTACTTATACACACGCCCCTGTCCCTTTTTTCCCATGGCCTTTGCCCTTTGGGGATCTTTTAAAAGCTCTAAGATGGCCTTAGCCATTGCCTGCGGTTTTTGAGGAGGGACTAACATACCGGTTTGGTTATGGAGAAGCATTTCTCCTGTTCCACCTACATTCGTGGCTACTACCGGCAGGCCGGCAGCCATGGCCTCCAAAACTACTAAAGGGGCGCTTTCTGTAATGGAAGAAAGAACAAAAATATCCAAAGAGCGCAAAAGACCTAACAGATCTTCATAGAATCCTAATAAAATAGCTCTTTCTTCAAGGCCCATTTTTTTTATTAAATCTTTTAGCGGCTCAAACATAGGGCCGGTACCAGCGATAAATAGCTTTGTTTTAGGAAATTGTTTCAGAACCAATTTGAATGAATGTAACAAGGTAATATGATCCTTTACCGGATCAAGACGGGAAACAATGCCAAGCGCAAATTCATCTGGGTTAATGCCCAATTTGCGCCTTTTCTCTTCACGGTTAATGTCTTCAAAATGGGCAAATTTATCCAATTTGATACCATTGGGAATTACTTTAATAAATCCGCCGGGTATTTTCTCGTATTGCTGCAGACTCCTTTTTAAAAAATGAGAATCGGCCGTAATGGCATCAGTAAAGGGAAGAAGCACTGTCCAGTTATACACCACCCGTTTGGGACGTACCTTGTCAGGTTGATGGCGTCCGTGTTCAGAAAAAATGATTTTGGGCCTCCGGGCCAGAATAGCAGCGGTTGCACCGTAAAAATAGGGAGTATACTGGTGGGTATGCACAATATCCACCTTTAATCTTTTTATCAAATGGGCAATTTTAAAACATAAATCTATATTGACACCTGGCTTACGGTCCATAACAAAGACATCAATTCCTTCTTTTTCTAACCCTTCTCCTAAACAACCTAAATAATCCAGACAACAAATACTCGTCTTAATACCTTCTTTTTGAAAGGCATGGGTCATGTCATAGACAAGGTGCTCTACCCCTCCCATATTCATGTGGTGAACCACTTGAAGGACGTGAATATTGTCTTTTTTTATCATTTAACCCAGACCTTGAATCCTTTTTGCAATATTATCCCATTGAAATTCCCTTACAGCCCTTTCTCGGCCTTGTTTTCCCATTTCTTCTGCCTTATGAGGATGGGTCAACAAAAACACAATCTTCTGGGAGATGGCATTTACATTCGTAGGGTCTATCAAAAAACCCGTAACGCCATCTATAATAGCATCTACTGCTCCCCCCGTTCGCCCACCAATAACCGGCTTGCCGCAGGCATTGGCTTCTATAAAGACCATGCCAAAACCTTCTATGTCTTTGGTTTCGGTTTCACGATTGGCTAAAATAAATACGTCAGCCAGGTTGTAATAATAAGGCAAAACATCCTCGTCAACAAAGCCTGTAAAGGTAACGTGCTTCTCTAAATTCAATTCTCTAACCATTTTTTCCAACCTAGAGTGCTCTTCACCATCACCAACAATAAGATAATGGGCATTAGGAATTTGTTTTAGCACCTTAGGCATTGCCTGAATAACAAAATCTTGTCCTTTGCGCTCTTGAAGACGGCTGATGGTCAAAACAATCTTTTTATCTTTTAGGTCATGTTTTTCTCGTAAAAATGTAGAGTCTAGGTTTGGACGGAAGTAATTGGTATCCACACCAGGGTGAATGAGGTGAATTTGAGAAGGGCTTACTCCCATCTCCAAAAGCAACTGGCGCGTAAAGCGGCTGTTTACAATAATGGCCTTTGCTTTTTTATAAATCAAAGGAATAATATATTTTTCAGGCTTTAACTGCCTATATAGAGTAATTTCTTCCCCATGGGCATAGAGGATATAGGGGAAGTGACAAGTCAATTTTAAAAAGTAGCCTATTAAGCCAGCCGGAAGAACAATATCACAATGCACTAAAACAAGGCCTTCCCTCTGGATTAAAAACTTAGCCCTGCGATATATTTCCCAATAGATTTTTGCATAGCGGTGATGAAGACTACTGTGTCCCCAAGGAGTCGTTCGGACAACAGAAACTGGATATTTTGCATCAAATTCCTCCCAGCCTTCTGTTTTTTGGGTAAGAACAAAAGCATAACCAGAAGGGTAACGTTTATAGACTTCTTCATACCAGCGGATAGAACCACCAATCATAGGAGGAAAATATTTAGTAATAAGCAGCGTCTTTTTGAATATCATCTAACTAGATAAAATGTTTTGATAAATTTGGGCGTATTTTTTTAAGGTTTTTCTTAAATCAAAATACTCTTCAGCTACGGCTCTTGCTGACTCGTGCATTGACTGCCAATTGGCTTTACATTCAATGATTGCCCGGGCTAGCGTTTCTCCACTAGAGCCAGCGGATAATCCAGCCTTTTGCTCTATCAGTAGTGACGCTATACCAATCCCTGGGCCAACTACAACTGGCAGCCCGCAGGCTAAGGCTTCTACAACAGAAGTGGGACATGGTTTCCCGCCTCCGACTGCAAAGGGGGCTAAGATGAGATGGTGTTGTTGATAACAAATTGCCATATCAGGAATAAACTGATTGACCAATTTCACATTTGGCAAGGGGTGTTGGATTAGATAATCTTGAACGACTTTTAAAGCATTACCCCAAGGCCGCCAGATGAGGGTGAATTCTATCTGCGGCAGTAGGGCAGCGGCTTTTAATATCTGCCATACTCCCCTACCTTTTAGTTCTCCTGAGGTAGCAGGAGCCGAGGCAAATAAGACTTTAAATTTATCTAGACAGGGTGGAACGGAAACAGGCTGGAAACAGGTAAGGTCAACACCAGGATATACAATTTTAATTTTAGAAGATGGGAAATATTTTGCGAGTTCTTGATAACGTGACTCGCTATCAACAACAATCGTCGCCACTTTTTTATAAAATTCTGGAGAAAGTGGCTTTAGTCCAGTAGTGGCAGTCAATACAATTGGACGACGGCCCAAGTTTTTTAGATAAAACCAATTGGCGAGATCATCATAAATATGAGTAATGTTAAACATAGATTCCACAAAAGGTGCAAAACATTTAAATACTGGATAGAAGTGAATGTTAATACCTATAAATTTCTGCCTCCAATTAAACCTAAATTTATAATTTTTATTAAGGCCAAAGATAAAACTGGGTTGAAAGTGATGCGCCAAAGTAAAAACTTCTTTGCTGATTCCTTCCATCTGAGGCAGAAGCCACCCTGCCCAGTAGCTTATTTTAACCGGCATACCGCAATCCACTCCATTGGTTTAGCACGCAGATGTTGCTCTATCCATTTAATCAAGTAATAAGCTATTTTATAACTACGGGGGGCAAGATAGATTTGAATTAAATATTGGAGATTATACTGTACTTGAACTGGTTCTAAATGAAATACCTCAAATCCATTTTCCTGCATTTCTTGGATGAACTCATTTTTTTCAAATAATTTATCGTAAATTTTAAATTTTTCTATACCTGCTTTCAACCTAGCAGGATAAGAAACCTCTTTGTTAACCACATCAAAGGCAAATATACCGTTAGGCCTTAGATGTCTTTTCACCACCTCATATAATTGTTCCCTATCTTGACGCATAAAGTGCCGAATGAACCGAAAAGAAAACACCAAATCAAACTTTTCATTCAAATCTAAACGGAAAGCATCTGCCTGTCTTAGCTCCCATTTTTGCATTTGTCCTAGGGCATTAAGTCGTCTGCAAGCAACCTTAAGCATAGATTCATTAAAGTCTACAGCCACTCCTGAGGTAATACCATTTATCTCTGCTGTAACTCGGGCAGGGCCACACGCAATTTCCAAAACCCGCTTAACTTCATATGCTTGAATAAGTTGATTGAGAAAGGTTATTTGGTGTTCATGTAAAACACGGCCAATGGCACTCTGGAAACGCTTATCTAAATAAGACTCAGCAACTTCTTTTTTACTGTATTCTTTTGCCAAAGAATCATGTTCTCTTATTTCTCCCCATCTAATTTGTTCCATTTTCACCTCACTCATGTTTCTGAGCTTCACCAAATCAATAACCATCCTAAAAACGCTGCCAGGCCTACCAAACCGCCGCTCATTCCAATCCACTTTGCCCGTCTCATGGCCTTAATCCTTTGGGGAATAAATTTTTCAGGTTGACCAAAGTCATACTGACGGCAGTGGCCAGATGGTGCCCTTTCGTCAGGATGTTGTTTAAAGTAATCCCGCATTATTCCATAACTCATTAGCATCACCAACGGACGGGTAAAGATTTTGGTATCAAATTCTTCTAAGTCTCTTAAACAGGTATGATAGAAAAATTTGGCCTTGGCCAGAAATTGCTGGCGTAGCTCCTTATCTTTTTCATATTTAGCGGCATAGTCAAAGACATTACTTTTTCTCATGTCCATTACAATCCAAGTCTCGGTGGGATATTCCACTATATCCAACATGCTTTTAAACGGGACTTCATGTTTTAACATCCATTTGGCATAATGAAGCAGGCTTTCGCGGGCATAACAAAACATATAATCCAGTTCCCCTGTCTCCAGCTTAAAATCTAAATAGCGGCCAAGCACCTGTAAAAAGGCAGTATAATACCAGCGGTGCTCAGGGTCAGAAACCAGATTAAGGCTGTCCAAATCATCCTTAGGATGAATACAACGCCGAATAAGTTGTTCGGCCTTTTCAAGGTATTTTCTATCATTTGTAAGGATAAAGGCATCTAGCAAGGCGTTAATGGCATTGCCACATCCCCGACCAGGGCCATGATAGGTAAAGCTTCCAGTCTTGCTAGCCAGTCCAGTGGAATCACGGCAGAGGAAACGAAAGATGGTCTTGTTGCCATCATCCATGTCAATCACCCAGTTGGCCAGACCAATAACCGCCTCTTTTGCCATAGAATCACCCGTAAAGAGGTAATAATAGAGCAAACCTGTGGTATAAAGGTGTTCGTTAGACGGTCCGCCGCCATAATCTTTAAGCCCTTTGCGCTCCATCGTCTTGCGGGAATAAGTCCGATGGGTAGAGGTAAAGGCATCGGTATAATGGTCCGTATGCCAAAAAAGGCCGCCATTATAGGCCGCTTTATCCTCTTTGGTGTGATAAATATCAATATCTATCACATGCCTAGCCAGATCCTGGGCCAATTCCCACCACCGCCTATCTCCACTTCTGACATATTGAAGAATAAATCCATAAATGGCGTCATACTGATTGTTATAGTGGGAAATTACAGGTTTTGGTCCGTCGTAATAGAGATTTTCGTGGTCGGCATAAAGGTCACCAAAGTTGCGCCAGCCGTATTCGTCAATAACCTCTCGTTTGGCAAAAAAGGAATGAGGCCCTTCAATACACTGCTGCATAAGCGATTGATAGCCTTTATGCGTATCTTCTGTTATAGGAGTAAGATAAGGAAACACCTTTGTCTCTGCATACCAATCTGGAAGAAGTTGAGGGAGCAAGGGAGAATGCACCCAAGCAAGAGGAGCGTCTCCCTTAGGGGCAAAATCCAAAAAGATGGCATGCGTCTTTTGCTCTCCTGGTTGAAGCTCAAACAGGTCTTTATAATGTTTTGGGAAGAACCTAATTGTCAAGGTGTCTTTGAATACCTCTAGGGACTTAGGAAAATTTTGCCAAAATTTTTGAACCGTAGCTACTATACCTTTATCTTCTGAGAAAAGGCCCACCACGGGTTGGGCCCGGCGGCCAGTTTTAATTTCCTTTACCCCTTGATACACCTGGTATCCGCAAAAAGAGCGCCTTATCTTGCCAAAGCGATTGACATGACTGGGGCTTTGCCAGTTTTCTCCCCCACTTGAATCCTGATAAATGGTCAAAAAACAATTGGGCTCTGCCTGCAAAGGCTGGCCAAACTGGTCTGTCCATTTCGCAATAGGAGTTTTTTGGGCCTCTAAGGCAATATGAAAAGAAAGGTCTTCAAAAAGGACAGAATTGGGATCGCCCAAATCCCACAAGCCCCCAGGATGTCTGGCGGCCTTAGGGTTGTGAACCGTGAAGTCTAACTTGCAAAAGGAGCATCCAGCCCAAAGGATTAAGCGGGCAAGAAAACAGACCAATTCTTTACCTGTAGGAGAACAAAAATCTCCCTGAAACCGAATCACGGTTTTTAATGGCCCAGTTGATTCTATCGCAAAGTTTTCAATGCAGGGCATATATTTATTGTTCAGTTTATCTGTGAAAACCATCCGACTATGCTCCGACACAAGGCCGCTTTTGGTCTCTACACGATGAAACGGAGCGAAGATTTGAGTAGGAATATGCAAAATTACCTTGCCAGTATCTATCTTAAGATGGTCCTCTTTTGCCTGAATATTCATTAGCCCAGAAGCTGAGCTGGTTTTTCTACTAGAAGTCAAAACAAGTTTATAATAAACCTGCTGATATGCCCCAACATTAGCCAGAAAATCCAGCCATAACCACTTGATACTTTCATCAGGCCAGCGCCATAATACCTGGGTCTGACAGGGAATGGATTTTTGGTCTGGACCTAATAGAGTTATTTCATCTTCTTTAAACAAACAGCCTTTAGGGAAGGGAATACCAAGGATAACAGGCTCGCCCTGCCTTTTGAATCCATCTGTTTCCTTTAATAAAATTTTTACTTCTTTGAGCATCCGGTATTTTCCCCTTAAGGGATATTTTTAACAATTTTTGGACCTATCAATTGAGTCAGAAATAATGGTAGCCTTTGCCAGAGCTTTATGGCCAGCTTGTATTTGGGGTTGTCAGGGTTTAAGGCCGGAAGCTCGTTGCCTTGTCGCAGCCAGTAATACCAATAAAGCTGGTGGGGAACGGCGCCCCATTGTTTTTTGAATCTATAGGTGCCTTTGTTGGGTGTAGAGCGACCAAAGTCAAATCTCTTATACCCTTGCTCGCAGGCATATTTTAAAATGTTCCAGTAAAGGAGCATATTGGGGGCATAGCGGTTATATTTCCTCAGGGAAGAGGCCCACGGGATTTCTAAGGTGTTTTTAAATCCAATAATAAATCCAGAGGCTACTGGTATATCTTGATAAAACACGGTGCAAATCCGAGCAGTATCAGGAAAAGTCATCAAAATATTGGCAAAAAATCTTTTAGGATAAACAGGAGTACCTAAGTCGCGCATATTAATGGAAAAAACTTGATAGAAATTGTTTAGCTGGTCTAAATGGCCTATTTGGGCCGTCATCCCCTCCTTTTGCGGTCTCCTAATTTGACTACGCAGTTTGGATTTAAAAGACTTCCAGAGAATTTCTGGAGCATCAGGCAAGTTTAAAAACAAGGTGACTTTATGAGTCTTCAATTGCCATGAATCCTTTTCTTTGGGACTGAGTGCTGGGGTTAAGTGTCTTAATTCAATATGCTCAGCGTCTAACTCTTGGGCAAGAGAAATGGCCTGCTTTAGAAGCAGATGCTTTGTTTCTTCGTCCTGGGCCAACACCCCACCATAGTTAAAAAAAGGAAGTGAAGCTAAGAAGTTGCCAAAAAGAAGGCTTTTCATGTGAACAAGGGGAAGAATGCCTTTGATTTTATGCCCTTCTTTTGCCAGCAGATAATAAGTCTTATGTCCAAATGTGGTTTCAACAACCTGTCTCCAGCCGCTAAGATGATAATTGACACCTTCAGGATGGCTCAGGACAAATTCATCCCAAGCGGCTTGGTCAGATGGGGTGTAAAGGGTGATCATGATGTAGTTTTAAGTTTTAAGTTTTAAGTTTTTTATTAAACCATGCAACATTTAAGAGATTTCTTTTAATTCCCTAACCAACTCAATCATTTTTTCACTTGAGATTAATCCTATTTCCTTGCTGATATAAAGTTGTGTCCTTAATTCCGCTGCTGAACCTTTTGAAATATTTAAAAACCGAATAAAATCCTTAACTGAGTCTCTCACAACCTTCGGCAATATTTGATGCAATAGAAACAGCAGCACGAGTTATTTGGTCTTTTAATGCGTAATCCCTACAGTCTTCAAAAGTTTTATAAATATTTACTGACAACCTACATGCCCGTTTCCAAACTTCTAATTCCTCAAAAGAATGATAGCTCATTTTTTACTTAAAACTTAATACTTAATACTTCCAAAACTGTACTGAATCTAAAGTCCGATAAAAGTTTTCTAAATTTACCTTCTGTTTTATCTAAATTTACATAATGTCTAAAACGAGAGCGCCAAGATATATGGTTAATGCGAGGTTGATTAGGGTCCAATTCCCAGGGATGGAGGTAAAAAATGAATGGTTGTTTCTCTTTATTGTTTATATGGCGTAAGGCCTTTTTAATGAAAGTGTAAGGAAATAATCTAAAATATCCGCCACCGGCAATGGGGATATTTAAATTTAAAATGCGCAAGGTAGTTAAGGGAAATTCTATTAACTTCGTTTTAACGTGAAATGTGTTAATGTTAAATGGAAATCTAGGTGCATCTGGAATACCGTATAAGTCATGTTTGATGGGGAAAATACTTGAGTCGTATCTGTATCCCTCTTCGGCCAAAATTTCTAAAGCCCAAAGGGTCTTTTTCGTAATAGAATACGTTGGGGCACGGTAACCACTAACGGGTTTTCCGGTGAGGTCTTCTAAAATTTGTTTTGTTTCTTTAACATCTGCACGGAATGTCTGAGGGCTCTTGCGATAAACTGGCTGATGGTCATAACCATGGGAAGCAATTTCATGTCCTCTGGCTGCAATCTCTTTTATCAAATGTGGCTGTCTTTCTGCCACCCAACCCAAACAGAAGAAGGTCGCTTTAGTCTGAGATTCATCTAAAATATCAAGAATCTTTTTCGTATTTAATCCTACCCGTGAAGGATAATCTTTCCAGTTCTGGGGATCAATTACAGATGCAAAGGCCTCTACTTGAAAATAGTCCTCTACATCAATTGTTAAGGCGTTCATTTTTAGTCCTTAGTCCTTAGTCCTTAGTCCTTGGTGCTTAGTCCTTAGCTCGTCAGGAATTGGCAAGATGATTAGGTGACAGTTCATTAGGTTGAGTTTATTGGGTTAGGACATTAGCATGTAAAAATGTTCCCATGTTACGCGTTTGAACATTGATGTGTTTTTAATATTTATAAGACACAGCTCCGCCATATCAGGTTAGGCCTAACCCGATAGAAATAACCATTTTTACGGATATTATTGATAAAACTTCCCAATAAATAAGGTCTTCACCTTATTTTATACTATACCGTAGGTTTATTCAAAGCAAAAATTATACCAACAACAAGGTTAACATCTAATTAACTAGATATCGGAAATTTGATTTAAAAAATTCTCTGCTAAAGAGAATATATCTCACCTTAACTGACAATAGGAAAAAAAATGCTATAAATATAGAATTTTTTTCCAAGTGGTAATGTAAATTACAAATTACACCTTTTCCAAAAGGGAGTGGTGAATCTCCACCTTGGCTTGATAGGAAATTAAATTTAACAATACCCTTACTCTGCCTTTATCTGACGTCCACTCTTCAAAAATTCCCTCTATGTCTTTAAGGGGCCCCCCCTTTATCCTTATCCGGTCATATTTTTTAAACTGCCGCTTTCTAATAATCCCATCTTTGTCTTCTAAGGCCTTTATTTGCCTTATAATCTGGCCTGAAATCGGAATAGGATTAGTAGAATCCCAAAGAACTTTGGTCACTCCCTTGGACCATTGCACAAGATCAATCTGGTCTTCGGCCGAAAAATAAGCGAAAATGTATCGAGGAAATAGAGGTCGTAAGACATATTGAGAACGCCCAGCATGGAAGATATTGATCTCTATCTTAGGGAAATACGTCTTTATTCCCTTTTCATTAAGAAAGAAACTTGCCCTTTTTTCTTCCCTGGGTTTCGTCTGAACGACATACCAATTCTTTCTAACCCTCTCCCTCATATTTATTATGTTAAATTTTCAATTCTTTTGCAGGGAAATACAAATAAAAAGTAGTACCCCTTCCTGGAAAACTCTTTAAATCTATATAACCACCATGCGCCTTTACAATTCCATGAACCATTGAAAGCCCTAAACCTGTTCCCTGCCCAGGTTCTTTGGTTGTAAAAAATGGGTCAAATACCTTATCTTGAATTTCGGGCTTGATACCCATACCTGTATCAGAGACAGCTATCACCACATATCGACCTGGCTCAAGCTGGGCATTGGAAGAAAATCGAACAGCAGAAAGACTGTGAGGCAAAATCTCTTTATTTTCTGTCTTTATCGTAATTTGTCCCCCTTCTGGCATGGCATCCTGAGCATTGACGCAGAGGTTAAACAGGGCATGATAAATTTGATTAGGGTCGCCTTCTATGGGATAGATATTTGGATCCAAATCCAAATTTATTTCTATATTTGCGTCTAAAGTCTCCTTCAGAGTAGTGGCTAAATCCATAATTAATCTATTTAGATTTATCTTTTCTATTTTTGTCCTTGCTCCTTGGGCAAAAGCAAGAATTTTTCGAATCAATTCTGCTGCCTTTAAAGTTGATTTCTCCATTTTGGCCACATATGTTTGGGATACTTTGTCATATTGAACCCGATTTTTGAGAAGTTCCAAATACCCTAAAACTCCACACAAAATATTATTAAAGTGGTGTGCCACTCCTCCAGCTAACCTTCCTAAGGATTCCATTTTTTGGGATTCTACCAAGTGTTGTTGGGTTAATTTAAGCTCTTTGTAGGCCAAGCGTAAGGACCGATTCTTCTCAACCAGCATTCGTTTTGCATGTTGAAGTTCCTCCATTGTCCTTTGCAAATCAGAAATGTCTTGGAAGATCACTAGATAACCAACTATTACCCCCAATTTATTTCTTAAAAGGGAGGTATTCACCAAAACAGGAAGCCTTTCCCCTTCAGCATTAGTAATGTTTGTCTTGACGTGAAAAATGCTTTTGCCTGAGTCAAGGGCTTGTTTAATAAGGCACTGAGATTCACATAAATCTGATTTGATTACATCACGACAAAACATCCCTATAGCTTCGCTCTTTTTGAAACCTGTTATCTGTTCAGCAGTTTTGTTGAAATAGATTATTCTCATGTTTTTATCGGTGGCAAAGACGGCATTGGGAATAGCGGCTAAAATCTCCTCTGGCACCACCTCTACAGAAAATTCTGAATCTAAAAAGGCATGAGGCAAAAAAGTAGTCATTTTCTAGTAGCCACAAACTCGCAATATGGGTGTCCCATACTGCGGCACTTTATTTCTTCGCATTTAAAAGTTCCCATTCCTCTAGGGAAAGGCGGACCATATACCAAATCCATATAACTAGCAGTACATGCCCTAAACATATAACACCTTCCCTTTGGCTGGGGGCCATATTCCTCTAAGTATCTTCCTGGGTCATAGGCATTGGCGACTCGAGTAACCAACTTTTTGCCAGGCACAAGTTCTACTATCTCTAGATAACCTATTCCAAAGACATTGGTAAAAGCCACCAAAGCCTCTACTTCGTCCTCAGGAGTTTTGATCATAGGGCTCACTTCTTGTTTCCAAGTCATAGAAGTTCGGGCACCATGAAAGGTGTAATAGGCACAATCTAATACCGCTTGGTAAAGCTGGTCTTCGATCTTTTCTGCCTCTTGTTTGCTAATCTGCATAATGGCGTTGGAAACTACTTTATAAAAAAACTCATTATAGTTATAAGCAGCGTAAATTCCAAATATTCCAATAATCCCCTTTTGGTCACGGGGCAGTTCAGCTGAGGAATAAATTGAAATAATCTTTTGGGCATCTATAGGCATTTTAAACGGCCTCTACCTTAAATTCACAACAATCACTACCCATAATTAGGCAATTGATTTCTTCCACCTTATAACTCCCTAAAGATCTATTAAAAATTGCCTCCAAAATGCCGGCAATAAACCCACAGGTAAAAAAACAGACAGGGGAATGGCGTCGACCGTATTTGGCCAGCCATGCAGTAACATAATAGGAAGATTTTGCCTTGGCAAAGCCACCTCTTTCATTAAGGGCACTTAAGTCCAAAATTCCATATCCAAAGGCATAATACATCTCGGCAGCGGCTTGAAGCTTGTCATCAAGGGTCTCCAATTCTTGATGCCTTTGCAAATATTCTGAAAAAGACTGGCAATAAATCTCTTCAGTAGTCTTTACAAACAAACTTAGACCGTCTATTCCCTTCAATTCTTCAAGACCCTTTAAAAGACCACAATTGAAATGGTGGCAATGAAGGGAAACAAACTTGCCTTCATGTTCAATCAAATTCTTCTCTGGATAAAATTTCTTATCAAACCTATACTTAGAAAACTCCATTTCAAATTTGAAGATAGCTTAAGTTTAAAAAAAAGTCAACATTTCAGGGAAACTATTCAAACACTATATTTCGGAAGACATATTATTTATTAAAACTCTAAACTTTAGGTTAATAAAGCTTGTTCAGTTTTGACAATTAACCAGTAAAAGTAAAATGGAATGAAGTGCAACATTTTGCGGTTATAAGTTGACTTTTAAAGGTTCTAATGATATCTTGGGAGTATGAGACTTAACATATCTTTAATATTGCATATTTTTTTGTTTCTATTAACCGTTGTTTATTTTCCATCTAATTGTTATAGTGCCTCTCCAGGCATTACCGATAAACAGATATTGGTTGGGACCTCAGCGGCCTTAAGAGGACATGCTGCTTTTTTAGGGAAAAGTATTGTTTATGGATTAAGAACCTATTTTAATTATATTAACGACAAAGGGGGAATCAATGGGCGAGAAATTCGGCATATTGCCTACGATGACGATTATAATCCACCACTTATGATAAGCAATGTAAGAAAGCTCATTTATGAAGACAAGGTTTTTGCCTTGATTGGTTTGGTAGGAACTCCAACTACCTTGACCATTTTAAAGATTATAGAAAAAAATAGGATTCCTCTACTCTTTCCATTTACAGGGGCTGAGCAGTTGCGGTATCCCTTGAAAAGATATGTTTTTAACCTTCGGGCCAGTTACTGGGATGAATGCGCCAAGGCAGTAGATTATCTCATCAAACATGGTAAAAAACGGATTGCTGTATTTTACCAAAACGATGCCTATGGTTTAAACGGCCGTACTGGTGTAGACCGAAGGCTTATAAAATACGATTTGCGAATTATAGCCGAAGCCACTTACACTCGCGGTTGCACAAAGGTTATAAAGCAAGTAGAAACCCTAAAGCAATTCCACCCCGATGCCATTGTAATGATAGGGACTTATGACGCCTGTGCTGCCTTCATAAAAGAGGCCATTAAAAGAGGAATGGCAGACACCTGGTTTTTTAACGTTTCTTTTGTAGGCACCTATCAATTGGCAAAATTGCTTAAAGATACAAATGCCACTGTATTTGTAACCCAAGTAGTCCCTCCTCCAAACGAAACTTCTTTACCAGTAGTGAAAGAGTACCATCAATTGCTCAAATTATATTTTCCAGAAGTTAGGCCTAGTTTTATTGGTCTGGAAGGCTTTTTGGATGCCAAGCTATTTGTTTATGCCTTAAAAAAGGCGGGGCGAAATTTAAGTCAAGAGGCCCTCATAACAAGCCTTGAGAGTATACACAACCTAGACCTGGGAATTGGACAAATGATCAATTTTGGCCCCACGAATCACCAAGGCTGGCATCATGTTTATATAACACAAATTAAAAATGGGAAAATCTTTCTTATCAAGAATTAAAAGTCTCTTTGAGCTTAAAAGTCCTTATCGTTTCACGCGGATCTTTGCCCTCAAGATGTTTCCCTTATCCTTCTTGGTGGGGCTATTTATCTGCGTTGCCATCCCCGCTAGCTATTATTTTATCCGAACCCAAGATATAAAAAAAGAGGCCGGTGTTCATGCCGAATACCTAGCTTCCATCTTCAAAGAAGTAGTGGAAACTACGCCAGAAACATGGGAAGAAGGCATTCGGTCTTATATCTCTCGCACCAATATCTCCTTTGTGAAGATTTACGACCGTAACCGAAGCTTGGTTTCTGAAATTTATGCCCCAAGCTTCTCTCCTAAAACCTCATTTATCACTGAAGAAAAAGCCGCTTATTATGCTGGCAAGGTATATGCCTTTGTAGTAGTAGGAATCAGTTTAGCAACTACCAAAGCAGAGGCCTTAAGACTGTTGTTTTATTCTGGGGTTTCAGGCACCTTTATTGGAATTCTGCTTTTTTTATTACCTGTTTTAGAGATTAATCGGGTGGAAGAACAGGTAAACGAATCCCGGAAACAGTTGTTAGATGAACAGGAAAAATTAAAACTCTCAGAAGAAAAATACAGAGCTCTATTTGAGTTTGCCCCTGATGGCATCGTGATTTCTACCAAAGATGGTAAAATTGTGTCCTATAACCAATCTTTCTTAAACATCTTTAGTCTATCTGAAAGGGACATAGAAAAACTGAACATGAAAGAGCTTTATCTTCAATCTACCATTAGGGATGAAATTATGAAAGAGCTTCACGAAAAGGGATATGTACAAAACCGAGAAGTCTTTTTGAAAAAGGGAAACGAGCAAATGCCTGCCCTGATTTCTTTGAAACTGATAAGATGCCAAGCCTTGTCGAGCGAAATATGCACCGATAATCCTGAACAAATGCTAGTAGAAAACATCATTCGGGACATAAGCGTCCAAAAAAAGATGGAACAACAATTAATTCAGGCCCAAAAGATGGAAAGCATTGGGGTTCTAGCAGGCGGTGTGGCCCATGATTTTAATAACCTTTTGGCCGGAGTTTTGGGATATGCCGAGTTAATAAAGGCACACATTGACTCTATTTCTGGCGGTGAGGATAAAGAAAATCCTATTTATCGCTATGCAGAGATGATTGAAAAATCAGCCAATAGGGCATCTGATCTAACCCAAAAGCTTCTTGCCTTTGCTAGAAGAAGCGAATTCCAAGTAGAATCCGTTAACTTAAACGAAATCATAGAAGAAACAGTAGATATATTAAGTCGTACGATTGAAAAGACAATTATCATCAAAAAGGAATTAGAGCCCAATCTGGATTTAGTAGAGGCCGATCCCTCTCAAATGAATCAAGCATTGCTCAACATTTGCATAAATGCCAGGGACGCCATGCCAAATGGTGGTATTTTAAAAATCAAAACCTTCAACACACATTTGGAAAGAAAATTTTTCATCACCGGGGATACCAGCAGGCCAGGGAATTATGTTGCCGTAGAAATAAGTGATACAGGCCTTGGGATAGACAAAAGCATTATTCATCGCATCTTTGAGCCTTTTTTTACCACCAAGGGCAAAACAAAGGGCACCGGATTAGGACTTTCAATGGTGTATGGCATTGTTAGAAAACACGGTGGATATATAGATGTAAAAAGCGAGCTTGGACATGGAAGCGTATTCACCATTTACCTACCAGTATGTGAAGGAAAAACTAGACAGCGTAAGGAAGAAATATGTAAAAAAGCCGACTTAGATAAAGGAAGGGGAAGAATCCTGGTTGTCGATGATGAAGAAATCGTAAGGGAATTGGCTAAAGAAATCTTAACCCAAAGGGGTTATGAGGTAATACTAGCCGAAGATGGAATTGAAGGTATTTCCCTTTATCAAAGGAACAAAATTGACCTTGTAATTTTGGATATGGTCATGCCTAAAAAAACGGGGCAAGAGGTCTTTGAAGAACTTAAAAAGATAGATCCAGATGGAAGGGTAGTTATTGCGACAGGATACAGTATAGAACAACAGGCTCAAGAAATGTTATCTAAGGGGGCTTTAGGATTGGTAAAAAAACCTTATCAAATTGAAGAGCTCTTAACAATTGTCAAAAAGGCATTACAAACAGGGATTACCCCTTGAAGAATAATCCCTATTCGTCCTTTTTAGTGTGACACACAAAGCAACCACAGTTGGTATTGGCTGTGCCTGCTTCGCAAGCAGTATAATCCCATCTTAAAATGTCAGGATAAGGTGAACCGTGTGGTCTATGGCAAGAAAGACACATTACTTGATCATCAGTAGTTACTGTGCTTGAGGGCCCACTCCCATCAAGGGCATCAATATTGGCTCTTGCAATGGGTGCCAACGGATTATAAGGGCCAAATGTCGTCCCATCAGGAGTGTTGTAAATATATTCAGTTCCTTTTACTTCACTAAATTTTATATCTACGGGATGTCTATGCCAAGGGCTACTGGTACTACCATCGCTCCAATAAGTATAAAACGGCGAATTATAAAATCCTGCATGACAACCGGCGCAAAAATCACTAATAGATTCATATCCTCCGCCGAAACTGCTTGGTCGACTTGTTTCCCCTGCATATTCATTGTGTTGAGTTGAGCTAGGGTTTTGTTCCCAATCAGGGTCTTCTATACCCTTTACCCCTGGGTTGGTATGCCAAGGAATATTGGGTACATCTGGCAAGCCTATCCTTTCGCTTGCTGGTCCCAAAAACCGATAGTAACATCCGGCCGTGGTCCCATAACCCACCACATTGGTAAAAACCCCTCCTGGATGGTCATCTTTATGGTGTTGAGGGGTGTGACAACTATAACAATGCGTCGTCTGATCGTGGCAAACTGCACACTGACCTCCAGAAACAGGAGCTCCTGGCGCACTAGTTAAATTAGCATCCGCCGAAATCTCAGGAATACTTAGGACATTGTGCCCATAAGCATCTCCATTTTTCACAACCCAATAAAAATTGCCACCTGCAAGTGGCTGTGTAGGCTCAACGGCTGAATTATAAACAATGGGGATCCTACTTTCTCCTCCTGCCGGCCCAATAGTGACAATAGTGTCTCCATTTTGGGTATTAGTATGGCAACCCACACAATCTTTCACTAAAAGGTCGGTATTAGGGCCTGAACCTCCCCAATTGGTAGGCCAAGGTGTTTGACTAAAGTGCATGGTATGGCAGTTAGAGCAAACACCAGTTACTTTAGCATAAACAATTGAAATGTAAAAGAAAATGCTTAATATGGATAAAATAACGACAGATATAACTTTTCCTTTTAACAACTTCATCCCGCCCCCCTCCCTTTCCTAAAAACACAATAACAAGGCAAACCCTTTAAACGGGGTCTACCTTGTAAACCCAATCAACTTATTAATAGACACCCTTCTGAGTATGGCAGATAAAGCAACCGCACCCAGTGGAAGTGGTACTTCCTGCTGTACATGTACTGTAATCCCATCTTAGAAGATCTGCATTCTCACTTCCGTGAGCCCTGTGACAGGAAATGCAAAGCACAATATCATTTGTCCCTGTGCCGGGGTTTACCGTAGATTGGACTCCATTGCTTAAGTCCACTTCGCCCACCGGAGCCACAACACTGTAAGGATTACCAGTTCCGGTACCACCGTTGTAGTAATAATATTCCGTTCCAGAACCAGGCAGGGCAATATCGGTAGGATGTCTTAACCATGGATGGGTGCTCCCCCCGATTTGACTATGAAAGTAACCATGACATTCAGCACAAAGATAGCTGATGGTAGTTTTGTCAGCATAGCTGGCATTGCCGTTTGCCCCTTTGTATTCATTATGGTCGGTGGAATTATCAGAAGCGGTATATTCCCAGTCACTATCCTCAATCCCCAAGATACCGGCTAGGAAGCGATAGCTCTTTCCAACGCTACTGCCGTCAATGGTGGAGTCGTCTGTGTGGTGAGCACCATAAATGGCCGCAAAGTCATCTGCTTGGGTGTGGTCACCGTGACAACCGTAGGTGCCAGCACAGGTAAGCTGAGTTGTCCAAGTTGTAGCACCACCAGCTACCTGGCCAAAGGTAAAACCTGAGGTAGCACTAGGATCCCAACCAGGAGGGGTTAACCCTAGATTACTATCCTGACCAACCAAATAAGAAACATTATGTCCTGCAGTATCATCCCCGTTTACTACCCAATAAAAATTGCCGCCAGCTAAAGTGTGACCTGGTCCAGTAGTTCCTGGATCGGTAGTCATATTCACTACTGGGATATTCCCTGTTTTTATAGCACTACTGCCACTATGACAACCTACGCAATCGCTCACTGTAAGGGCCCGAAACGGCCCAGTCGCCCCTGAAGGGGTGCTTGTAGGCCATTGGCTCGGCCAAGGGGTCTGGCTATAGTGCATGGTATGACAGTTGGCACAAGGCCCACTTACCTTTGCGTAACCTACACCATAGAAACCCAATACAAAACTCAAACACAAAATCAACCACATCCAACCTTTCTTTTGCCCTTTTATCACTTTTGTTTCTCTCTTGCCTCCCATATCCTCTCCCTCCCTTCCTTATTCTAAAATTATATTAAGCATTTTCACAATGCTTTGTCAATAGTGGAGTGCAAAAAGCGTTCCAAAAGTATAAAATCAATTTGTTTGTCCCTTTATAAACATTTTCTCTTTAAATCGCACCTCAACCCATTTTGGCCAGGCAACAAAAAACACAATAAGAGTAACAAACATAAACAAACAAAACGACAAATTTTGTCATATAAATGACAAAGTTTCGACATTTTTTGTTGCTTTCACAAATTGGCATAATCAATATGTCCTTTAAATCTTCGATGCCACCAGAACCACTGCTCGGGATATTTAAAGGCATATTTTTCCATAACTTTCATTATCTCGCCTAAAATTTCTTCTATTTCTAGCTTATCTATTTTTATCTCAGACTCACAAACAACCTGATGTCGAAATCCTTTTTGACACAATGCAAAAACCGGTATAATAGAGGCCCCTGTTCTCTGAGCAAGCACAGCTGGGCTTCTAGGCACAGGAACTCTATACCCAAAAAAGGGAATAAGGGCCTTATGTTTCGGGGCATTTTGGTCAAACTGGATAAAAAGCATCCCCCCCTTTTTCAAGTGTCTGGCACATAAAATAGCTGCCTTTTTGTTTTCCCGGGCATGGATAAATTTCAGTCCAAATCGTCTTTCAAAGAGATTGATGGCCTTGCCACCTATTCCCCTTTGAGGAACTTTGGCCACTACGGCTATATCATAGCCCCTAAGGGCTAAAATAGAAACCATTAGAGGGAAATTGCCTACATGGGCACTAACTATAATAGCACCCCTACCCTTCATATAAGCCGCCTTTAAATTTTCCTCCCCTTTAATTTTCCATTTTTGGAGCCAGGTCTCAGGTTCTAAATTCATTATTTTCCCTATTTCTAAAATATTTCTGATGAAATAATAGAGATTGGTCTTAAGAATTGTCTCTTTTTGATTGGAAGAAAGCCTTTCATTGAAGACCAGGTTGAGGTTGGCCATAGCAATCTTGCGACGCCTTGATAGGAAGGGATAGAATAAATTTGCCAGGCCCTGAGCGATTAAATCCAGCAAATTCCAGGGAATAATGTCAAAACACTTAAGAACAAGAGGGATTATCTTTTGGGGCATTGGTTCTTGTCCATACCTTTCTGGCAAAGATTAGGTATCCTGTATGGGCTACCATACGGTCAAAGGGACGCAATCTTTCGGCCACAGGTTTGAAACGCCTGAGCAAAATTTCCATTACTTCTACTTCAATAAAGGGCATGGGCTCTATTCTTTTCAAGATTTCACTTATTTGATTGGTTGTGGGAACAAGCATTCCAAGCATACATCCGCCCTTGAGGGCCTTCCAGGCCTGTTCCAAGTAACGCCAGGGCTCGCGCACATCCAGAAAAACGGCATCTGCATTCCTCTCGTCAAACCCCTCTTCCAGGTCTTTCACTTTAAGCTCTACCCACTCACTAAGCCCCACTTTTCTCAGGTTCTCCAAACATACCTTGGCAAATCGTTCTTCCCTTTCATAGCTGAAGACCTTTCCATGAGGGCGCACCCACCAGGCCAGGGTCATGGTCAAGGCCCCACTCCCAGCACCGCATTCAAGCACCTTTGCCCCCGGAGCAATACCCATTCGCATTAAGATGTATCCCAATTCTTTAGG
Organism: Candidatus Desulfofervidaceae bacterium; assembly: GCA_027038965.1. Taxonomy (GTDB): domain Bacteria; phylum Desulfobacterota; class Desulfofervidia; order Desulfofervidales; family Desulfofervidaceae; genus JAGHCL01. The sequence goes on from JALWFG010000018.1 coordinate 69,623, forward strand.
ATAGATAATCTGGGTATGCCGTTTTAAATGGTGGATAAAATCATAAAGGGTAGGCTTAAGTGTAAAAAAGGAAACGCCTTTATGGGTTTTAACCACTTCGCCAGGTTTTATCTTACAAAGAGAACCCAAATCAATATCCCCGTGATGAGTACTAAACTTCCTTTCTTCCACCTTTACTAAAAATCGCTTTCCATCAGGGGAGATAAGTAAGACAAGGTCATTTTTTTGCCAATACATAATCTTGAAAATCGAGCTTTAAGGAAAATTATCAATAACCTTATAACCTTGATTGGTTAATTCCTCTATGATGGGCCTTAAAGGACACTTCTCCAACCGAAAGGAATAAATGGTTTCTTCCTCATTAGGTAAAATGCCCAGGCTTATAATCTTGCCATGATGCTGATGAATTATGTTATAAACCTTTTTAAAATCAGCCGGGTCATCCCCTATGACTACATCTAACCTGGACCCTGCGGTCAAAATACCCATAATCTCAATAAAGGCCCTTAGAATATCAGTAGTGGTCAGGATCCCCACAAGCCTTCTGTCTTGAACGACCGGTAAACCACCTATTTTATAGGTATAAATAAGGGTGGCCGCTGTCTCTATATCCTCATCTGGAGAAACGGTAATCGGTTCAGTAATCATGACATCTTTTACCTTTATCTCTTCCAACATGGCTGGAATCAACAACTGCCTTAGGTCGCTCTCGGTTACAAGCCCTATGAATTCATCATCCTCTACTACAGGCAAATGGCGAATAGAATACTTCTCCATGAGATGGATAGCTTCTTTGATATCCGTTTCTCTATCAACGGTAATGACATCTTTCACCATCCACTTGGAAACATGCATATCTTCTTTTTAAAGCAAAGCCAAGCAGTTGTCAATGTGTGTGGAATGATGTATGTAATGGACACAAAATTGGGTATGAGGTAACTTAATTATGGACGGTTATAAAACTCCCCTTTATGAAAGGCATTTGCAATTGAAGGCCAAAATAGCGCCTTTCGCAGGCTGGCTCATGCCCATCCAATACACAAGCATCTTGGAAGAGCATCGTTGGACACGAACCCAATGCAGCCTCTTTGATACCTGCCATATGGGTGAAATTCTTATTTCTGGGAGCCTTAATGAAAGCGGTCTTGATAAAGTGGTAACCATGAACCTTAAAGACCTACCGATAGGCAGATGCGCCTATGGATTTATGCTCAATGAAAGGGGTGGCATTATTGATGACTTAATTGTTTACAAACTGGCTGAAGATAAATGGATGCTTGTAGTCAACGCCGGACCTTTAGAAAAGGATGTAGCGCATTTAAAGAAGCATATCAAGACAGGACTAAAAAATGTCTCTTCTGAAACGGCCAAACTTGACTTACAGGGTCCCTTTTCTAGGGAAATTTTAAAACAGTGGGTTACATCAAAAGGCCTGGATAAGCTTAAATACTACCATTTTTCCCATTTTCCTTTACTTGGGAAACAGACGCTCATCAGCCGCACCGGCTATACTGGAGAGTTAGGTTTTGAATTTTATGTCCCTGCTTCAAAGGCCGAGGATCTCTGGGAATTATTTTTATCGGATAAACGGGTCAAACCAGCCGGGCTTGGGGCCAGGGATACCCTGAGGCTAGAGATGGGTTATCCCTTATATGGACAGGATTTAACCGAGGACACTACCCCGCTTGAGGCAGGACTAAGCCGATTTGTAGATTTTAACAAGGATTTTATTGGCAAAGACGCCCTTTTAAAACAAAAGAAGGTGGGTATCACAAAAAGATTGGTGGGATTTGTGGCCGACACCCGCCGCGCCCCGAGGCACGGTTATAAAATCTGGGCAGACAATCAGGAAGTGGGCCTTATTACCAGTGGTAGCTTTGCACCTAGCCTAGGCAAGGGCATTGGAATGGGCTATGTAAACACAGAATATGCCAAGGCAGGCCAGCAAATTGTTATAGGAGATGGCCGAGTAGAAATAAAGGCCGTTATTGCCAAAAGGCCTTTTTATAAAGGCGGGTCTTTGCATATTGGTTGAATTTATGGATTAATTATGGATTTTGAATTATGAATTTTGGATTGTAGATGGTGGAGTGGAGAAGTAGGAGATAAGGTGGAAAGAAGTGGAAGTAAGGATAGGTGGTCTTTTAACTTTGAACACATTTAACTTAGAACTTTGAACCAATTTTTTAAGGAGGACGGCATGAACATTCCTCAAGATTTGCTTTATACCAAGGAACATGAATGGATCAAAATTGAGGGCAATAAAGGAAAGGTAGGTATCACCGATTATGCTCAATCGGCCCTTGGAGATGTTACCTTTGTGGAATTACCAGAAGTAGGACAAAAGGTAAAGCAATTTGAACCCTTTGCCTCGGTTGAGTCGGTCAAATCTGTCTCTGATGTCTATGCCCCAATGTCAGGCACAGTAGTAGAGGCAAACGAAAGGCTTGAACAATCTCCAGAGTTGATCAATCAATCCCCTTATGAAGAGGGGTGGATTGCCACTATAGAAATCGCCAATTTGGCCGAAAGGGAAAATTTACTCACGCCAGAAGCCTACAAGCGGTATTTGGAGGAAGAGGCATGAGTTATATTCCTCATACCGATAAAGAAGTTGAAGAAATGCTTGAGGTCATCGGTGTGAACTCTATCGCTGAGCTTTTTTCTGATATTAAAGAGGACTTGCGGCCTAAATCATTTAACTTGCCTGAAGGCAAATCAGAACTTGAAGTCAAAACCAAGCTCGGAGCCTTGGCCTCAAAGAACGAGTTAAAAATCAATTTTGTTGGCGGTGGGGCCTATGACCACTATATTCCCGCTGCCGTAGAGGCCTTAGCCTCAAGAAGTGAATTCTACACTGCCTATACCCCTTATCAGGCCGAATGCTCTCAAGGCATTTTACAAGCCATGTTTGAATTCCAAACGGCCATTTGTGCCTTGACAGAAATGGATGTGGCTAATGCCTCTTTATATGATGGGGCCACCGCCCTGGCCGAGGCTGTGCTCATGGCATTGCGACTTAAACCAGACCGCACCAAGGTGGTCATAGACGGGGGTCTAAACCCGCTTTATAAAAGGGTCCTTAATACCTACATGACCAATCTGCCAGTTGAATTGGTCTATTTACCATCCGAAATTAACCCCAATCCAAAGGCCATTTCAAGCCATCTGGACGAAAATGCCGCGGCAGTGGTGATTCAAAATCCCAACTTTTTTGGAACCGTGGCTGATTATACCAAAGTAATTAAGGCAGCACATGAAACTAACGCCTTGGCCATCGTGGTATTTTATCCCCTTTCTCTTGGACTTATAAAGACGCCTGGAGAAATGGATGCCGATATCGCCGTAGGTGAGGGGCAAAGTTTAGGATTGCCCCTGAGCTTTGGGGGACCGTATTTGGGGCTTATGACCTGTAAAAGGGAGTTTGTGCGCAAAATGCCAGGACGGGTCATAGGTGAAACTATAGATAGTCAAGGGCAAAGGGCCTTTGTGCTTACCCTTCAAGCCAGAGAACAACACATCAGACGCCAAAAGGCTACTTCTAACATCTGTACCAATGCCGCCTTATGTGCCTTAAGGGCAGTCATATTCCTCTCTTTACTGGGCAAAGAAGGATTTCAAAAGCTGGCCTGGCTTAATTATCAAAAGGCAGAATTTGCCAAAAAGGCCGTTCAAGAAATCGCAGGCCTTGAGATAGAAAATGAGTCCACATTTAATGAATTTGTAGTTCGGTTAAAAGGTCCGGCTGAAGGGGTGGTAAATCATTTGCTAGATAAAGGTATCGCTGCAGGCATACCGCTTTCCAAATTCTATCCAGAAATGGGAAACTTGCTTTTGGTGGCGGTTACCGAAAAACGTAGCCAAGAAGAAATCATGCAGTTGGTAGAGGGACTAAAATGCGCTTGATTTTTGAAAAATCAATTAATGGAAGAAAGGGGGTTAGGCTACCCAAATTGGATGTGCCCGAGCAATCGGATTTGCCTCAGGCGCTTAGGCGCAGGAAGAAGGCCTCCTTACCTGAAGTCGCTGAGCTAGATGTGGTAAGACACTTCACCCATCTTTCTCAGCGCAACATCGGTATAGATACCCATTTTTATCCCCTTGGCTCCTGCACCATGAAGTACAACCCCAAAATCTGTGAAGAAATTGCTAACCTAAGGGGATTTAGGGAACTCCACCCCCTTATGCCCCTGATTAATCCCAATCTTGTCCAAGGGGCACTTGAGGTCATTTATGAAGCCGAGCGTCAGCTTTGTGAAATTACCGGTATGGACGCCTTTACCCTTCAGCCCTTGGCCGGGGCTCATGGAGAACTGACTGGACTCTTACTCATCACGGCCTTTCATAAATATCACAAACACAACAAAAGATATATCATTGTGCCTGACTCTTCTCACGGCACCAATCCGGCCTCAGCCGCTATGTGTGGGTATGAAGTTATTGTCATTCCTACTGGCAAGGACGGCTGTATGGACCTTAATCTCTTTAAAGAGAAACTGAGCGATGAAGTGGCGGCGGTGATGCTCACCTGTCCTAATACCCTAGGCCTTTTTAACCCCCACATCAAGGAAATTGCCGAGCTAGCGCACAAGGCCGGGGCCTTAATGTATTATGACGGCGCCAACCTCAACGCCATTATGGGGAAGTTGCGTCCTGGGGATGTGGGTTTTGATGTGGTGCACTTAAATTTGCATAAGACCTTTGCAACCCCTCATGGCGGGGGTGGCCCCGGGGCTGGCCCTGTGGGGGTAAAAAAGACGCTGGAACCATTTTTGCCCATTCCTAGGGTAAAAAAGGACAACCAAGGGTTTATCCTTGAAGAAAACGCCCCCCTTTCCATTGGTAAGGTGACTGCCTTCTATGGAAACTACGGGGTTGTTTTAAAGGCCTACGCCTATATCCTTCTACTTGGGAAAGAGGGCTTAATCAAGGCCAGCGAACACGCAGTGCTCAACGCCAACTATGTTCGGGCGAGACTTAAAGGGCATTATGAGATTCCCTATGACCGGGTTTGTATGCATGAATGCGTTGTGTCGGCCATCAAGCAAGCTAGGAAGGGCGTGCATGCCTTGGACATTGCCAAGGCCTTGATTGACAAGGGGTTTCATCCGCCTACTATGTATTTTCCTGCTATTGTCAAAGAGGCCTTGATGATTGAACCTACTGAAACTGAATCAAAACAGACCCTTGATGCCTTTATTGAGGCCATGATAGACATTGCCCGTTTGGCCGAAGAAGCCCCTGAGGCGGTAAAACAGGCACCCCTTACCACTCCGGTAGGTCGGGTGGACGAGGTAAGGGCCGCCAGAAGACCCATTTTGAAATATTTGCCCCGCTTCTATGAGGAGGAATAGTCATTGTGTCCCGGTGGAGATTGCTTTTATCGCCCCCAGCAGATCCCTATACCAATATGGCCGTTGACGAGGCCATATTGATGGCCTACGGTCAAAAGAAGGCCCTCCCTACCCTGAGAATCTATGCCTGGTCACCGCCAGGTTTTTCTCTGGGGTACTTTCAAAAGGCAACAGAAGCACTTGACATCAAACGCTGTAGACAGGAAGGTATTCCCTTTGTCAGGCGTCTTACAGGTGGAGAAGCCATATTTCATCATCATGAGGTAACTTATAGTTTAGTATGCTCTCCGTCAGGGCTTGGGGTCAATAAATCGGTCAAAGAAGGCTTCAAACGCATCTGCGGCTTTCTCATAAGGACATACAAACGACTTGGACTTGAGGCCGCCTTTGCCGTAGACTTAGGATATGCCAAACGCTATCCCAAAAGTGCTCTTTGCTTTGCCTCTTACGAACCTTATGACGTTATCATTGCCGGGAAAAAGCTTGGTGGCAATGCTCAAAAAAGGCGTAAAAATGTCATTTTTCAACATGGTTCCATACCTTTAAAATTGGAGATAGACTATTTTTCACCCTTCCTCAAAAGCCCTGCCTTTGATTTAAAAAATCGGGTCTGCAGTCTTAAAGAAGTTCTTGGCAGAGAGGCTAAGTTTGAAGAAGTAGCCGAATATCTGAAATCCAGCTTTGAAGAAACTTTCGCAGTTTCTTTGATAGAACAGGAGCTTTCTGATATTGAAGAGAGCCTGGTTGAAGAACTCATTAACAAAAAATACAGGACAGAGGCATGGAATCTCAAGTATTAAAAAAGCCCTGGTGGCTCAAAAAAAAGATAGATCTTAAGCTCTGCCACCATTTAAAGTGCCTTTTGCGTGATTTAAATTTACATACCATCTGCGAGGAGTCGGGCTGTCCTAATATCTCTGAATGTTTCGCCAGAGGCACGGCTACCTTTTTGATTTTAGGGGATGTATGCACCAGAAATTGCCGGTTTTGCGGAGTCAAAAAGGGAAGGCCCATGGCATTGGATGAAGACGAACCCCAGCATGTCGCTGAGGCAGTCCGCCGTCTAGGGTTAAAACATGCTGTGATCACCAGCGTTACTAGAGATGATTTAGAAGATGGTGGGGCTGCCTATTTTGCAAAGACCATTGAGGCCATAAAGACTCTCACCCCTCAAGTCACCATTGAAGTGCTTATCCCAGACTTTCAAGGGAACAAAGAGGCCATCAAGACCGTTGTAGAAGCTGGACCAGACATCATTGGACACAATGTGGAAACTGTGCCTAGGCTTTACCCAAAAGTCAGACCTAAGGCAAATTACAGGCGCTCTTTAGAAGTCTTGGAAACCGCCAAAAAGTTAGATAGCAAGCTCTACACCAAATCAGGGCTTATGTTGGGGTTGGGAGAAAGGGCATCAGAGGTAACCCAGGTATGTCAAGATTTGCGGGCCGTAAATTGTGATTTTTTGAGTTTGGGGCAGTATTTACCACCCAAAAGAAGTGCTTATCCGGTTAAAGAATACATCTTCCCCCAAAAGTTCGATTCTTATAAAAAAGAGGCCTTAAAAATGGGCTTTCTCTATGTAGCAAGTGGCCCTTTTGTCAGAAGTTCATATTTGGCAGAGGAATACCTTAAAAAAATGAATGAACAAAGGACAACATTATGAGCAAAATAAGCACGCCTTTTGATTTGGTCATCATTGGAGCGGGTCCAGGAGGATACACCGCGGCTGTAGTTGCGGCCCAGAAGGGGTTAAAGGTAGCCCTGATAGAAAAGGAAGAACTGGGAGGAACCTGCCTTAATAAAGGTTGCATTCCTACCAAGGCATTGTTGAGTAGCGTGCGGCTCGGAGAACAAATAATCCAGCAAGCCAACGAATTTGGGCTTGAAATCAAGGGTAAGGTTTCGTTTGAAGGTATCTTCAAAAAAAAGGACCAAATTGTAAGGCGTCTGCGCCAGGGGCTTTCCTTTCTTTTAAAGAGCTATAACATCCAACTTATCCAAGGAAAGGCTCATTTTGTTTCTCCAGAAAGGATTAGAGTAGGTGAAGCCGAATTCGGTTTTAAAAATTGCATTATTGCCACTGGTTCAAGACCTGTTTCATTACCCGGGTTAGAACCAGATGGTCAATACATCCTCACCAGCGATCATCTTTTGGCCAATAATGAAATCCCTAGTTCTTTGGTCATTATTGGTGGTGGAGTCATCGGTATTGAGTTTGCCTGCATCTTTAACGGCCTAGGCACAAAGGTTACCATTATTGAAGCCCTGCCTTCCATTCTACCGGGTATGGATAGAGAAATCACTCGCTTGCTTAGACAGGCCCTTGAAAGAAAGGGAATCAAAATTTTTTTAGGCCAAAGGGTGACCCAAGTAAATAAGGATTTACAGGGCGTAAGCCTAAGTCTTGCCAGGGGACAAGAGGTAAGGGCTAAAAGGGTCCTTGTGGCCATTGGCAGACGGCCTTATACCGAAGGTCTTAAACTTGAAAATGCAGGTCTTGAAATGGAAGACGGTCATATTGCCGTGAATAACCGTTTGGAAACAAAGACTCGCAATATCTATGCCATCGGGGATGTGATTGGAGGCACCCTTTTGGCCCATAAGGCCTGTACCGAGGCCACAGTGGCGGTCCAAAACATCGTGGGCAAACAAGTGGTGATGGACTATCGCCTTATCCCTCTATGCATCTTCAGCCACCCAGAGGTGGCCAGTGTAGGGTTAAATGAAGAAGAGGCCCGTAAGAAGGGATTTACAGTAAAAATAGGCAAGTTTCCCTTTGCGGCCAATGGACGAGCCATGTGTGAAAGAAAGGGATTAGGATTGGTAAAGGTAGTTGGTGATAAAAACAGCGGTGTCATTTTAGGTATTCAGATTATTGGCCCCAGTGCCACAGAAGTTATTGCCACAGCCTCTATCTTGATTAAGTCCGAAATAAAAATGAAGGAAATCCCTCGGATTCTCTTTGCCCATCCCACCTATAGTGAATCAATCTATCAGGCCATTTTAAATATTTATAACGGGGCCACTGATCTTCCTCAAACCCCTACTTCTAAGAGCTAACTTTCTCCTTGAGAGCTAAAAAGGTCTTGCAACAAAAACTTCAAATAAAGGGTTTCAGGAAGCGTCAGGTAAAACAGGGCCTCAAGGCCCTTGCCCCTCTTTAGACATCCCTGGCCATAGATTTGACATTTGTAAATCAGTTCTTGAAAGGCCAGATTGGTCGCTTCGTTTCTAAATGCATCCATCTTGGATTGAGACCTTGAAAGCTCATTATTAAAAAGCTTTAAGATAGACCTTATGCGCCATTTATCAAGCCCAGTTCTTCGGGACAGTTGGTCGGCGTGTCCGCCTCTCTTTACCACCAAGGCCTGAGGGATAAGATAAACTGGAAACCTGAGAGTGACCCTTAGCCACATGTCATAATCTTCGCAAACAGGCATTTGTTCATCAAAAAGCCCAATTGTTTCAAACAATCTTCGGTGCATCATTACGGCTGAAGGGCTAATAAGGCACCGCCTCAAGCTTTGATTGAACATCCTTCCTGAGGGTTTGCGATGATATTTTTTAGGGTTCACTCTCCTTCCGTTTCTCACCCAGACCTCTTCTGTTTGGCAAATGAGAAGATTTGAGGCCTGAGTTAAAAAATTTTTCTGAATCTCTAATTTTTTGGGCAACCACAAGTCATCTGAATCCAAAAAGGCAATAAATTCTCCTTGGGCATTTTTGATACCCACATTGCGGGCATGGCTTACGCCTTGATGAGGGCAATAAATGTAGCGAATTCGCCTGTCTTTAAAACTTTTTACCACCTTGGGGGTATCATCCTGTGAGCCATCATCTACGATTATGAGCTCAAACTCAGAGTAGGTTTGATGAAGAACCGAGTTAATGGCCTCTTTTAGAAAATGGCCACGATTGTATGTGGGAATGATAACGCTAATTTTGGGCATTTTTCAATACTGATTTGGCAATTTCCAACCAATCTTCAGGTACCCAGATAAAATATACCCCCAATTGGTCTGAAGAAACAGGATGAAGAAGATGTTTTAAGGGCTCAAGGAAGTGGGGAATACCATGTGTATCCAAAAGACCACAAACGAAATGGGCCTCATATTCAAATGGGGTCTTATAAAGCATTACCCAAGTTCCAGGGAGGCCACTTGGGTCCTTCAAGTGGGCGTCCTCAACTTCTCTTTTATTTTTTACAATGGGAAATTTGATAATTTTGCTCATATTAAGGCCCAAACTCCCATTAAAATCAGAAAGCCATCTACAAGGATATCAGATAAGAGTCCAGGACGAAGATATTTGTGTTCTATTTGCCATAAATAGAGGAAAAAGGCCGCCAGGACCAAATTGTAAGGGATAAACAATCCCAACCTCCTTTGGGCAAAGGCACATCCCGTATTGATCCCAATAAATATCAAAATAAGAAGATAGAGGAGTTTAAAATTTTTTCTTTCTCCCAGGACAATGGGCAAGGTCTCCTTGCCAAGCATCTGGTCTCCTTGAATATCCACCAAGTCATAGGTGCAGGTGCGAATAAAGGCCAGCCCAAAGAGATAAAAAAACGACCAAACGGCCTTAAGAGGAATATGAACGCCTGTTTTTAAAAAAAATGGGAAAAAACTCCCCAAGAAACTCCAAGTTAACGGGACAAAAATGGTCTTAGAACCCGGAAGATACTTCAATTTTACTTTGAAAAAAGGAATTTCCACATTGTAAAGTAATCCCAAAACCGTCAAAAGGAGGATGCATCCCAAGGCCATAGGAGAAGTGGCCGATAGAGCAAGGCTAAATGCAATACAACCTATTCCAATTCCAACAAAGATCTTAAAAAAACGGCGATAAAATCCAAATCTTGTAGGGTCTGTAATATAGGTGTTTTTTAAATCGGTGAGATGATTTAACAGATGCATAGCCCAGAGATAAAAAAAGGTTATCACTGGTGCCTGGTCTAAGGGAATTTTGTTTAAACGCATACCCAAAATCGTCAAGCTTGCCCCGGCCAAGGCTGCCCAAAAATTGGTTGATAAGGAAGACTTTAAAAACTTGTAAAAAAAACGCCATAAGAAGGGTTTTCTTTGGGTAATAATGTCCTCTATCCGATAGATTACCCGCCTGATAAGCCAATAGGGAGTAGATGCCCCCGCCGTGACCGCAATCCGCTGAAAATTTTTTATTTCTTCAGGCAATTCAGCCTCTGTTTCAATATGGTAGGTCTTTATTCCACATCCCTGGGCAATTTGGACCAGACGCCTTGTATTGCCACTAATCCTTCCCCCAACGACAACAAAGACATCTGCCTGGCGAGCTAATCTCCTTACCTCCTCCTGCCGATTATGGGTTGCATTACAAACGGTATTGAAGACCTTAACCTCTTTATAACGCTGTTTAAGCCTCGCAGCGATTTCCTCAAACGTCCTTTCATTTTGAGTCGTCTGAGCTACGACTAAGACCTTCTCTACCTGCGGTAATTTCTCCACTTCTTCCAAATTCGTTACCACCCAAGCTTCATTATTGGCATAACTAACTAAACCCTTTACCTCAGGATGCTCCTTTTCTCCCACAATCACTACTTGATAGTGTTTTTTATAAAATTGCTGAATAATCTTTTGGACCTTCACCACTCGGGGACAAGTGGCATCTATAACAATCGCACCTTGTTGTCCAAGCCGCTTTTTGACCTCAAGGGGAACTCCATGAGCCCGAATCACCACAATGCTTCCAGCAGGGGCTTGTTCAGGTCTCTCAAGAATATGCACTCCTTGTCTTTCAAGAAGTTCCAATACCTGGGGGTTATGAATAATGGGGCCTAAGGTAAAAACCTGTCTATCTTTATACTTACGAGCGGTCTTAAAGACCAAATCAACTGCCCTTTTAACACCAAAACAAAATCCAGCCTTCTTAGCCAAAACAATCTTCATAAGGCTTCCTTAAACAGTGATTCAAAGATAATTCATAATACTGATGAATAGGTACTTTGGCAAGATCCCAAAATTTACAGTTATAAGTGGCTCAAAGGTGAAAAGAAGATAACCAACAGCAGTTTAATCCTTAAATAAATGGCTGATTTTTTCCCAAAGAATGTCTATTCTTTCTCTTACTTCCTTTTCCATTTCTATCACCGGTGGCCACTCCCGCGTAAATCCCTCTTCTGGCCACTTACGTGTGGCATCTATGCCCATCTTGCTGCCTAAGAAAGGCAAAGGCGAGGCATGGTCAAGGGCATCCACTGGCCCTTCTACAAAAACAACATCCCGTTTAGGGTCAATGTTATTCCCGAGCCTCCAGAGGACCTCTGAAATATCTTGGACATTTACATCTTTGTCAAAAATTACCACGATTTTCGTAAAACAAAGTTGCCCTAATCCCCAAATGGCCTGCATGACCTTTTTGGCATGTCCGGGATAGCGTTTGTCAATGGCAACAAAGGCCAGATTGTGAAACACCCCTTCCATGGGCAAATTGATATCTACAATTTCTGGCAATTGTTTTTTAATCAGGGGTAAGAAAAGCCTTTCTGTGGCCTTGGCTAAATAGCAATCTTCCTGCGGGGGTCTACCTACAATGGTAGCGGGATAGATAAGATTTTTGCGGTGGGTAATGCAGGTAACATGAAAAACAGGATACTTATCTGCCAAAGAATAATAACCTGTATGATCTCCAAAGGGACCTTCAAGACGTCGTTCGCCCGGTTCCACATAGCCTTCAAGTATGATTTGACTGCTAGCAGGAACTTCCTGATCAACCGTCAAACATTTCACCATTTCCACAGGTTCTCCTCTAAGAAAACCAGCAAACAACACCTCATCTATGTCTTCTGGCAAAGGGGCCGTAGCGGCATAGGTCATAGCAGGATCAGGTCCGATTGCCACTGCCACCTCAAGCCGCCTTCCCAATTCTTCGGCCACCCGATAATGTTGAGCCCCACCTTTGTGAGGATGCCAATGCATTCCGGTAGTATTTCTGTCATAGACTTGCATCCGATACATCCCCACATTTCTGACCCCTGTTAAGGGGTGCTTGGTAAATACAAGGGGCAGGGTAATAAACGGCCCGCCATCTAGGGGCCAGCAGTGAAGAATAGGGAATTTGCCCAAATCAACCTCATCTTCTCGGAGTATGACCTCCTGACAAGGTGCCTTTTTAATCATCTTGGGGAAAATATTGCTCAGGCGTTTCAATTTAGGTAAAAGCCTCAGTTTCTTAATGAGGCTATCAGGGGCCTCCATCTGCAAGAAGTCAAGGATTTGTTCCCCTAATTCATCTAGCCTATTCACCCCAAGGGCCATGCAAATTCGCTTAAAAGAACCAAAGGCATTGGTCAAAACAGGAATTTGGTAACCTTTGACATTTTCAAATAAAAGGGCTGGCCCGTGCTTTTTGCACACTCTATCGGTAATTTCAGTAATTTCAAGGTATGGGCTAATTGGGTCCTTAATCCGAATTAGCTCTTTTTCTTTTTCCAACTTTTTTATAAATGACTGTAGGTCCTTGTAGGCCATAAAAACTCCCTTTTTGAGGTATTTGTACAATAATTGCTACCAAAAAACAAGTCAAAACCTGCGTTAGCTGGCCAGTTGCCTTAATTTTCCTTACCTTTGAGTTTAAAATACCGGGCAAGGAGGAGTTGATTCAAAACTAATTTAAATTATAATAGGAGATAGTTTGCCTCAAAAAGAGGCTATAGGGCAAATTAATTTTCCTTAAGTAGGGATGGATAAATGTCAGAAGTACTCTCTAAACTATCTCAAGATTCCAAAGAATTAAAACTGCCTTCCTTGCCGGCGGTTGCCATCAGAATCCTAGATGCCATCAAAAAAGGGAAATCCTTTGAGGAATTGGCCAAGATTATTAATGCCGACCCTGCCTTAAGTGCAAAGCTTTTGAAAATAGCAAATTCTGCCTTTTTTGCCTTACCCAAAAAGGTTGATTCGTTGCAGAAGGCGGTAAGTTTGGTTGGAACAGAGATGCTAAAAAATATTGCCCTTTCATTTGTAATTGTAAAGCACTTTTCATTTAAAAAAACATCTGAAAAGCAGTCAGGAACATCTAAAGACAATGCCGAAAAACGTCCTTTCGATTATAATCTTTTTTGGGAACGGGCCCTTACGGCCGCCGTAGCAGCCAAGATGTTAGCCCCGCTTTTAAATATAAAAGGAGCAGATCCCTTCACTACAGCTCTATTAATGGATATGGGTATAATGGTGATGTATCTTTGTAAGCCTCATGATTACACGCGGGTTTTAGAAGAAAAAATGATTTCAGACCTTCCTATAATAGAGGCAGAACATAAAGTCTTTTCCTTCGACCATCAAACGGTAGGGAGTGAGATATTGGAGCTTTGGCGTCTGCCAGAATCCATCTATATGCCTATAAAATATCACCACTTCCCTCAAAAGGCTCCTTCAAAATATAAGGGAATAGCAGAACTCTTGCACCTAGCTGATATAGCCGCTTCTATTTACCACAGCCATCAAACTGTAAACAATTTTAATTTGCTTAAAGAAACACTCATTGGAAGATATGGCTTTTCTCCAGATGATTTTGACGATTTTATAGATTCTATTGCCCAAAAAACTACAGAAATCATTTCTCTGTTTGAAGTTTCAACCGAAGAAATAAGGCCTTATTCCCAGCTTTTGCAAGAAGCGAATGAAGAACTTGGAAAGTTAAATCTTTCATATGAACAACTACTGATAGAACTAAAACAGGAAAAAGAAAAGGCAGAGCGTTTGGCCCAGCAACTAAAGAAAGCCAATAAACATCTCAGAGAACTGGCTCTTAGAGACGGCCTGACGGGGTTATATAACCACCGTTTTTTTCAAGAGCTGTTGGATAAAGAATTAAATCGGGCTCAACGCTACGGACGTTCTCTCTCTTTGGTAATGATCGACATCGATTTTTTTAAAAAAGTCAATGATACCTATGGGCATTTAACAGGCGACCTTGTTTTGAAACATCTGGTGGAAATTATTAAGTTTAACATCAGAAAATCTGATTTTGCCGCCAGATATGGTGGGGAGGAATTCATAATTATCTTACCTGACACGGATTTGAAAGGAGCGGTAACTTTTGCTGAACGTTTAAGGGACAAAGTAGAAAATATCTCTATCAAGATAAACAAGCACACAATTAAGATAACTATAAGTTGCGGAGTAACCACCTATTGGCCTCAGTTGGGCTTCAAAACAAAGGCAGAGATAATTGAGACAGTCGATAAAGCTCTTTATATCTCCAAAACATCTGGAAGGAATCGAGTTACTGCCCTAAGAATGTAAAAAGCCCACCTTAAAAAAGGCGGGCCTCAAAAAAGTTATTCAACTTTAATCTTAATCTCTTTCTTCTTTGCCTTTTCAGACTTGGGTAAGATAACCTTTAAAATACCATTTTTATAAGAAGCTTCAATCTTGTCTTCTTGAACCTCTACTGGCAACCTAATGCTCCTCATAAAACTACCATAACGTCTTTCAACCAGATGATAATTTTCATCCTTTTCTTCTTTCTCTTGTTTTTTCTCTCCTTTGATGGTCAACACATTTCCGCTTAAGCTAATTTCAACGTCTTTAGGATCAATGCCAGGCAATTCGGCCTTTACAACAAGATTGTCCTTGGTTTCAGTAACATCCAAAGCAGGAACCCAACTTTCTACAGGTTCCAAAACTCCCTTTCCAAAAAAGCTTTCCCAGAGTCTATCCATTTCTCTTCTTAGGCCTTCCAATTCTCTTCTGGCATTCAATGGGAGAATTTCAAACATTCTCCATCACCTCCTTATTGTTTTTTTATTTACAACTTCTAGATAACAAATAATCATTGTTTGGAACAAGTCAAGATGTTGCTCTATCCCAAAATCTGCGGGTGGAGTGAACAAAATATTTAAAAATAAAACCATGCTTGCCCTAATTTTATTTTTATTTTTAGGAACTACTCAAAAATTGACTTTATAAAATTTAAGTGCTATTAAGACGGAGATTTAGTAAAGGGGAGTTAAGAAGATGCTTAATTTTATGCGTAAACATGCTCAATCGTGGCTTATAAAGGTCATTTTTTTAGTAATTATCCTTGTTTTCATTTTTTGGGGGGTAGGGACCTTTAGGACCCATCGGGAATTAATCATTGCTAAGGTTAATGGCCAACCCATTTATTACAAAGAATACTCAGCACTTTTGAGGCAGGTTATAGAAAGTTATCGGTCTAGATTCAAGGATTTTAATGAAAATTGGATAAAAAGGCTCAACTTGAAACAGACGGTTCTAGATCAGCTCATTGAAAGAAGACTTATTCTCCAAGAGGCCCAAAAGATGGGACTCAAGGTTTCAGATACAGAGTTATGGCAGCGGATTACTAGTTACCGTGTTTTTCAAAGAAACGGACAGTTTGACCCCAACCAATATAAGTCGGTTTTAGCCCGCTATCACTATACCCCTGTTCAATTCGAAACCTCGCTAAGAGAAGACATGCTAATTAGTCGCCTGCGTCATATTGTAGAAGGATTGGCCCATGTCTCCGAACCCGAACTTTATGAAACTTATAAATGGATTAAGCAAAAAATAAATCTAGCCTTCATTTCATTTGATCCTGTCAAATTTGGCCAAAAGGTAAAACTAGATGAAGGAAGGTTGCTAGATTATTTTAAAAAGAACAAGCAAAAATATCTTGTCCCTCGCAGGATTAAATTGGTGTATTTAAAAATAGATATTCAAAGATTTCTGAACAAAGTAAATCCCTCCGAAAGGGAAATCCAAGACTATTACGAAGCCAATAAAGACCTGTTTTTTGAGCCTCAAAGGGTATGCGCCAAACACATCCTCTTTCGCCTTCCTCCAAATGCAGCTCCTGAGGAGGTAAAAAAGGTCAGAGCCAAGGCTCAAATGGTTTTGGCAGAGCTAAAAAAGGGAGCTAAATTTGAAGATATGGCCAAGAGGTATTCTGATGATAAGGCTAGTGCCAAGCAAGGTGGAGATTTGGGTTGCTTTCCTCGGGGAGTAATGGTCAAACCCTTTGAAAAAGCGGCTTTTGGCTTAAAAAAGGGGGCAATTTCTGATTTAGTAAGAACCCGTTTTGGATATCACATCATAAAGGTTTATGATATAAAACCGGCTCGAACCAAGTCACTTTCAGAAGTAAAAGACAAAATTGTCCAAAAATTGGAGCAGGAAAAGGCAAAGGAAAAGGCCCTAAAGGCAGCCAATCGCCTATATGCTCAAGCCGTTTTGGACAAAAGTTTAATTAAGGCAGCTCAAAAAGCTCATTTGGCCATTGAGACCTCTGGGTATATCTCGCCAAGAAACTGGCCATCATCTCTTCCCTCAGGTCTTAAAAAGGATATTTTAGCCCTTTCTCAAGGGGAAATAAGCGCTCCTTTGGAAACACCTAAGGGTTATTTGTTATGCCAAGTGGTAGAAGAAAGACCCCAACATTTACCCACCTTTGACGAGGTTAAAGAGCAAGTCAAAGCAGACTTTCTTAGGGAAGAAGGTCAAAAGATGGCCCTAAAGGCCGCACAGAAGGTCTTGGAAGAGATTAAAAAAGGCAAAAAATTGGAAGAAGTAGCCCGCAATTGCAATGAAAAGGTGGAAAATACTGGCCTCTTTTCTCCAGGTTGGATTCCCAAAGTAGGCTTTGATTTAAAGGTAGAAAAGGATTTGTTTTCATTGACCACGAAGCAACCATTGCTTAATTATGTAGCCAAAATCAACGGCAAGTTTTATGTCTTTTTTTTGAAAGAACGAAAGGATGTAGATGAAAGCCTTTATGAAAAAGAAAAAGACAATTTCAAAAAGAGGTTTTTGGAACAAAGAAGGGCCATTGTCTTTAATACCTGGCTTAGGAAGTTACGGGAAAGGGCAAAAATAGAAATAAAGGAAAATGTAATTGAATAGTGGTTCAGAGGCTCAGGTAAAACACAAAAAGTTTAATATTCTCTTAATGGCTGTATTTCTAGTAATGCAGTCCCAATTAAAGTAGGCCGTGATTTTGCCTTTGACACCCTTTTGTTTCTATTGTAAAAATGGTTATGGCAATGATTGATGTCCAAAACCTACCTGATAAACGGCGGATTGGGATTGATAAAGTAGGCATTAAGGATATTCGGTATCCCATTACGGTCCTTGACCGAGTTTATGGAAAACAACACACTGTCGCCTCCATCAACATGTATGTAGGTCTCCCTCACCAATTTAAAGGTACGCACATGAGCCGCTTTGTGGAAATTCTAAATGAATATCATGGGGAACTGATAAGTTTAAAAAGTATAAAAGAGATTTTACATAAGATGAAAGAACGCTTAAATGCCGTATCGGCTCATTTGGAAATAGAGTTTCCTTATTTCATTGCCAAACAAGCCCCTATTTCTAAAACTCCGGGGCTTATGGAATACCGTTGTCGGATGCGGGGAAGTCTTAAAGAAAAGATTGATTTAGAGGTAGGTGTTCAAGTCCCTATATGCACACTCTGCCCTTGTTCTAAGGAAATTAGTGATTTTGGGGCCCACAATCAGCGGGGCATTGTAAATTTGAGGCTTAAGTTT
This sequence comes from Candidatus Desulfofervidaceae bacterium, assembly GCA_027038965.1. Lineage (GTDB taxonomy): Bacteria > Desulfobacterota > Desulfofervidia > Desulfofervidales > Desulfofervidaceae > JAGHCL01. The sequence goes on from JALWFG010000018.1 coordinate 87,509, forward strand.
AAAAAATTCATTTGGCTTGAAGACATCATTAAGCTTGTTGAAAAGGCAGGTTCAAGCGAGGTTTACTCAGTATTAAAGAGAGTTGATGAAAAGTATGTTACAGAATATGCTTATCAAAATCCCAAATTTGTGGAAGATGTGGTAAGAGAAATTGCCCAAAACCTCCTTTCAGATGATAATATAACCTGGTTTGCTGTAGAGGCCGAGAATTTTGAATCCATCCACAATCATAGTGCTTATGCTTATATTGAAAGAACAAAATAAGACTACTAAAGTTATTAAAAAATGTCTTGCAATGACCCCTTTAAGGTAAAAGGTATGGTAAAACAAAATTTTGTTTAGGGGGGATTAATCATGTCTGAGATTAAGATGACGGCTGAGGTTCGCACCGATTATGATTGTGAGGTGATTGGACTTCCAGCCGAAATGTGGGCAGAGGGTGTGTTTAAAATTGAAGGTGAAGAAGACTTTCACTTTGAAATTATTGCAGAAAAGAATCCAGTTATTCACATTGTAATAGGAGACGTTCAGTGGAAAGGAACCTTGCGAGGCCTCAAAGAACTGCTCAAACAAACCAAGCCGTCATTCCCACAACAGATATTTGCTTAGAATTACTGAAACGTTTTGGCACTTATCCAAACATTATTTCTCATTCAAGGCAAGTAGCTCGCATTGCGGTCTTTTTGGCCAAAGAGCTTCAAAAACGTGGGTTTAAGCTCAATATCGCCCTGACAGAAGCCGGCGCTTTGTTGCATGATATTGCTAAGGCATACAGCATTGAACATCCAGGCGTCAATCATGCTTCCCAAGGTGCTACTTGGTTGCGAGAATTGGGATACAATGAAGTAGCTGAAATAGTAGCCACCCATGTGGACTTACCAATGCCTTTTAAGATAAATGAAAGGGCCATTGTTAACTATGCCGATAAACGAGTCAAACATGACCAGATTGTTTCTCTAAAAGAACGTTTTGAAGACTTATTTTTAAGATACGGGAAAAGTGAAGCCCAAATAAATCGGATTAAAAGGCTATACCAACGCACTCAAAAACTAGAAGAAATGATTTTCACATATTTGCCCTTCAGTCCCGATTTTCTAAATAATTTGGGAGGAAGGGGGTAAATGGGCCGATTGAAAGTAGCCCTTCTCTGTGGAGGAAAGTCTTCAGAAAGAGAGATTTCTTTTAAAAGCGGAAGACAGGTCAAGGCCGCCTTGCCAGCGGATAAATATGAAGTTATCATCTATGATCCTGCCAAAGATTTGGCCAAGCTTGTTCAGGATGCCTCCAACATTGATGTGGCGTTAGTCATGCTTCATGGTCGATATGGTGAGGACGGGACGGTTCAAGGGTTGCTTGATTTGCTTGGGATTCCTTATCAGTGCTCAGGGGTACTGGCTAGCGCCTTGGCTATGGATAAAATAATGGCCAAAAGGATATTTCGGCTGGTGGGGCTACAAGTGCCTAAAGATATAGTATTAAACCAAGGGGAAAATTATCAACCTGCTGAAATTATTTTGCGTTTGGGATTACCTCTAGTAGTAAAGCCCAGTGATGGAGGATCATCAATTGCCTTAAATTTGGTCAAAACGGAAGCCGAGTTGACAAAGGCCGTTGCTGATGCCTTAGTCCATAGTAAGACGGTTTTGATAGAGGAATATATTGAAGGCAGGGAAATTACTGGAGGCGTCCTAGGTAATAAAGACCTGATTGCTTTGCCCTTGGTAGAAATTGTGCCTCAAGGAGGCCATGAATTTTTTGACTATGAAGCCAAATATACGCCTGGGCTAACCCGAGAGATTTGTCCAGCCCCACTACCTGAAGAAATAACTATTAAGGCAAAAAAATGTGCCTTAAAGGCACATCAGGCCCTGGGATGCAAAGGATATAGTCGAACAGATATGATTATCAGAGGAAATGAAATTTATGTTCTTGAATTAAACACCATTCCAGGTATGACTGAAATAAGTCTCTTTCCTCAAGCCGCTCGGGCTATGGGAATTGGATTTAGTGAGCTTTTAGAAAAATTAATTGCTTTGGCACTGGAGGCACATTAAAATGGATGAGAAAACAAAGAAAATACTTGAAATACCAGTCAAATTCTATCATGAACTTCTTTATAAAAATAAATCTCATTATGAAAAACAATGGGATTTTTTGCATAATTGGGATATGGAACAACCGGACCTCAAAAGATACAAAGTTGGTTATTGTCCCCAGACAGACGCTTTTAGCCAATATTACAAAAAAATCCTCTCCACCTACGCCCCTATTAAGGAAGCCCTTATCAAGCTGGGAATCATTTCATCTTCTTCCTCAGGATTAACGGATAGTCTTAAAGAAAACTATTTTTTTCCATGTTATGATGAAAGGGGAAATCTGTTCAATGTAATTCTCTATCATCCTCACAAAGGTTTCAGACTTCTCATTACCGAGGATAGACTAGGCGTCTTTGGATTGTGGCAGGAAAGCTACTGTTTAGAACAGCATGAATTTGTCTTTTTATTGCCTGACATTAAGTCTTTTTTTCATTTTAATCGGCTTCTTTTCCCCACGGGTTTTAATCCCTGCCTTGCCTGTATGAAAGGAATCAATCCCCTTCTTATCGAACACTTGGAAAACTTGGGGGTAGGACAGGTCATTGCTATTGCTCAAAAGGTGCCTTCAAATATAGACACTTACCTCGAGATTGTAGAGATAAAAGATGAAGGGACACCTCTAAAAAACTTAAAAAAGGCCCTTCCCCATATGGCTAATCAGCAGTTTAGGCGTCTGATTGAAGTGGGATTGGAGGTAATGAAAGACGTAGAAATAAAAAGGAGACAAGCATGCGACAACTACTCTATGATGAAATCAGTGAATCAGACATAAAGAAAATAAAACGGTATTTAACCAAAAATGCCATTGCTTCGCCTCTAGGTGATATTTTTTGGATAAACTTACCTGAAGAACTTTATGATGAAACCCAAAAAAGTCATAAGGATTGTCAACCCTTCTACTTTGCCATAGAAATAGGCAGTAAATATCTCCGCATAGAACTTCTCATCCGAAGTCGGCAGCGACTTCATTGTCAGTGTATTAAATATGCCAATAAATCGCAACGTGATTTTATCTTTGACTTTGCTGATAAATTAATGGAAAGATTAAAAGTCAGAACATGAACCAAATCATTGCCCTTGATAAATCCCTTTTTTTATGGATTAATAACCATCTGGCCTCAACTTGGTTAGACCCCCTTTTTTATTTGTTAAATTGGCTTGGAAATGGTTGGATACTGGCCCTTCTTACTGCCATTGGTCTATGGTTCCTTGACCCTAAGGTCTTCAAAAAATACTGGTTTTGGATGATGCTTTCTATGCTTTTAAGCGGCCTAGTGGTAGTTTCTTTAAAGTCTCTTATAGGACGTCCTCGTCCCCTAGCGGCCTTCGCCCCCCTCATTTCTGCAGGCAAGGTGCACATTCACAATATAGGACCTGCCCTCAAGTCTCGCTCCTTCCCCTCAGGTCATACCCAAAGTGCCTTTGCCATTGGCACCTACCTGGCCCTTATATTTAGACGAAGATGGTTCATTTTTATTGCCCTTGCAGCCTTGGTAGGTCTGGCTCGGATTTATGCAGGCGTGCATTATCCCCTTGATGTCTTCTGTGGAGCCATTATTGGCATCAGCGGAAGCATTCTCATTTATAGGTGGAGAGAAAGAAGTGCTCAGCCAAAAGCTAATTAGACAACTTCAAAAAATTGTGGGCAAACCATTCATAAGTACAAAGCCAGAAGACCTCTTTGTGTATAGCTATGATGCCACTCAGATAAGGTGTCTTCCTGAAGCCGTTATCTTCCCAGAAACTGCCTTTCAAATATCTCAGATTCTTAAAATTTGCAATCTTTATCATCTTCCACTGGTAGTAAGGGGAGCTGGTTCAGGAATGTCAGGAGGAGCAATTCCCATTAAAGGTGGGTTGGTACTGGTCATGAGTCGTTTTAACCGCATTTTAGAAATTGATAAGGAAAACATGACCGTTTGGGTGGAACCAGGTGTAGTCACAGCGGAATTGCAAAGAAAGGTGGCTGAAAAAGGCCTTTTTTATCCCCCTGACCCAGCCAGTTTGAAATTCTCTACCATTGGAGGCAACGTAGCTGAATGTGCTGGTGGACCAAGGGCAGTAAAATATGGAGTTACTAAAGATTACGTCTTGGGGCTTGAAGTGGTATTGCCCACAGGAGAGATCATTCATACTGGCAAAAAAACCATAAAGCGAGTTACCGGCTATGATTTAACCTCTCTTTTCATAGGGTCTGAAGGAACCTTAGGAATTTTTACAAAAATTCTGCTGCGATTATTGCCCTTGCCAGAAACTAAGGCTACCTGCGTATTGGGATTGTCTGAACTAAAGGCATTGCCCACCGTCCTGAACTCGCTTTTACGCCTTCAAGAACCCTTAACAGCCATAGAATTTATTGACGACCTTTGTCTTAGCTGTATTGCCCCCAAGCTACCTTTTAAACTGCCAAGGGTAGAAGGGCTCTTAATCCTTCAGATAGACGGCAGTATAGAAGGGGTAGCAGTAGCACATACCAAGCTCCTCCAATTGTTGAAGGGCCTTCCCGTTGTAGTGATCAGCACGGCCCTTAAAGAGGAAGCCGATCGGCTCTGGGAAATAAGAAGAGCCATTTCTCCCGCAGTCTTCCAGCTTGGGTCCAAAAAAAGCAGTCATGATATTGTAGTGCCTAGAGCAAGGCTTCTAGAAATGGTTCTAAAGATAAAGGAAATCCGAAGGGAGTTTGATTTACCTGTACTTTGTTTTGGCCACATTGGCGATGGCAACCTCCATGTAAATATCATGTACAATGATAATCAGGAAGAAAGGGCCCAAATGGCGACTGAGGCCGTTATCAAGGCAGCCTTATCGCTTGAAGGCACCATCAGCGGAGAACACGGCATTGGTCTTACCAAAGCCCGTTTCATGCCTTGGGAAATAGAGCCAGCGGCCTTGAAAGCTATGCAAAACCTAAAAAGGGTGTTTGACCCAAACAACATTCTAAATCCAGGCAAAATTTTTGTTGAAAGCAAATAGTTTATAATTTGAATTTTACATTTACCTTAAATATTTTAACCGCTGGGAAGTTGTATATTTCCTCAACTCCAGTCTCTTTTTTTATCTCTTCAAGGGCCTGCTCAATGTCTTCCATTGTGGGAGCGATAAAGGTAAACCATATATTGTAAGGATCACGCCGTTGATAATTGTGGGTAACACCTTTGTACTGGTTGACCACCTTCACAAAGTGTTCAATCTTTTCTGGAGGCACCTTTGCTCCACAAAGGGTGCTTGCAAAACCAAGCTTATCGGAGTTAAAATTGGCTCCAATGCGCCGAATGTAACCCTTTTCTTTTAATCTTTTCACCCGCTCAATTACCTCTTCTTCGCTAAGACCTAATTTTTCGGCCACCTTGGCATAAGGCCGCGAAACTAAAGGAAAATTTGCTTGAATTTCATTAACAATTTTCTTGTCTACATGATCCATCTCTTACTCCTTTTTCAAGCCTTCATCTTTAATTACATTCATCCCCTTCGGCTGGTAAAGACACATGGGTTCTTCGGCCAAATAATCGCCAGTCAAGGCATAGGCCCTGGCCCGACATCCACCACATACCTGCCAATATTCACAACGTCCACATTTGCCTTTATAATTGCGTTTGTCTCTCAGTTTATTGAATACCTCTGAATGCACCCAAATATGCGAAAGGGGGGCCTGACGCACGTCTCCACACTCTACCTCAAGATACCCACAGGTTTGAACCTTCCCCATGCTTGAAATGAAGCAAAACCCCATACCGGCTAGACACCCCCTAGTCACCGCATCAAGGCCATGGGTTTCATAAGTAACCTTTTGCCCTTTCTCTCTAGCCTTTTGTCTTAAAATGCGATAGTATTGCGGGGCACAGGTGGCCTTAACCTGAATGGGCCACTTGTCCTTTTGCTCCACTAGCCAACCAAGCACCTGCTCATATTCTTGGGGTGTAATTACCTCCTTTTTCAAGGCTGCCCCCCTACCCATTGGCACAAGGAGAAAAATATGGTAGGCCACGGCGCCTAGCTCAACGGCCAAATCCCCAATAGAGGGAATTTCTTTCAGATTGCTCTTAGTTACCGTAGTGTTGATTTGAAAATCAAGCCCACCACTCTTTAAACATTCAATTCCCGCCATAGTCCTTTCAAACGCCCCAGGGACTCCTCTAAAACCATCATGCTCTGCTGGGCTGGCTCCATCAATGCTCACACTTACTCTCTGAACCCCTGCCTCTTTCAGGTCCCTTACCCACTTAGGCGTCAACAAGGTCCCATTCGTAGCCAACACCATGCGTAGACCTTTATGAGCACCATAGGCCGCCAAATCTAAAACGTCCTCTCTCATCAAGGGCTCGCCCCCGGTAAGAATAATGATAGGACTGGCAAAAGATGCAATATCGTCTAAAATTTGTTTTGCTTCCTGAGTGGTTAATTCTCCTGCAATAGGTTTATCTATTGCCTTAGCCCGACAATGCTTACAGGCCAAATTACAGCGTTTAGTTAATTCCCAAGCAATCAGACGCAGAGGAGGAACCTTTTCTTCCATAATACACCTCACCCTCCTATTTTGACCTTTTTACACCAATTCTCGCCTTAAGGCAAACTTTCAAAATACTTTACTAACAATTGCACATCATCACTGCTGGAGGTCTATCGGAAGGATATTCCTTAGGAGAAACCGGCTTGGTGGCTGGAGCTGGGGAAGGCTCCTTCAAGTTAATTGGAGAAACCAATGCCTCTTTCAATACCTCATCCATGTGGGTCACCGTCACAACCTGAAGTGTTTTAAGGATTCTATTAGGAATTTCTCTTAAATCCTTTTCATTATCTTTAGGAATAATCACCTTTTTCACTCTACCCCTATGAGCAGCTAAAAGCTTTTCCTTTAACCCCCCAATGGGCAACACCCTTCCTCTTAAGGTAATTTCTCCAGTCATAGCAATGTCTCGCCTGACCGGAATTTTGGCCAAGGCTGAAACCAGGGCTGTGGCCATGGTAATACCGGCCGAGGGTCCATCTTTAGGGACCGCACCTTCAGGCACATGAATATGAATGTCGTATTTTTTATGAAAATCAGGTTCTAAACCCAACTGTTCGGCCCTAGTGCGAACATAACTTAAGGCCGCCCGAGCAGACTCCTGCATCACTTCACCCAACTTACCCGTAGTAATCAGTTTGCCCTCTCCTGGCATAATGGCCACTTCGGTTTGCAATAACTCTCCTCCAAATTCGGTCCAGGCCAATCCTGTCACCACCCCAATTTCATCCTTTTCTTCTGTCTGTCCAAATCGATATTTAGGCACTCCGAGATATTTTATTAAGCTCTTGCATGTAATCCTTACCTTTGTTTCCTTGCCTTTCTTAACAATCTCTTTGGCCACTTTTCGACAAATGGAAGCAATAGACCTCTCTAAATTTCTCACTCCGGCCTCTTTGGTATAAGAACGAATGATTTCATAAATGGCGTTGTCAGAAAAGGAGATATTTTCAGGCTTTAGCCCAGCGGCCTTAATCTGTTTGGGAATAAGGAATTGAACTGCAATGCTGTATTTTTCATATTCTGTATACCCTGGCAAGCGGATAATTTCCATTCTATCCTGCAGGGGCCAGGGGATAGAATGCAATGTATTAGCCGTAGTAATGAAGAGAATATCTGACAAATCGTAATCCACATCCAGGTAATGGTCATTGAAGGCATAATTTTGCTCAGGGTCCAACACTTCTAGCAATGCCGCAGCAGGGTCCCCCCTAAAATCAACCCCAAGTTTATCAATTTCATCTAGACAAAAGACAGGGTTATTTGTCTTCACCTTTCTCAAGGACTGGATTATCTTGCCAGGCATGGCCCCAATATAGGTTCGTCTGTGCCCCCGAATTTCGGCTTCGTCTCTAACGCCTCCCAGAGATAAACGTACAAATTCCCTTCCTGTTGCTCGGGCAACAGATTTGGCCAAAGAGGTTTTTCCTACCCCAGGAGGGCCTACAAGACAAAGAATAGGCCCCTTTACCTTTTTGGCTAGATGTTGTACTGCTAAGTATTCTAGAATCCTTTCTTTGGGCTCTTCTAAACCATAATGTTCCTCATCTAAAATACGTTTGGCTTCATCAATATCAAGCCGCACCTTAGCCCGACGTTTCCAAGGCAAAGAAACTAACCAATCTATATAGTTCCTCACTACTGTAGCCTCAGCAGACATAGGTGCCATTAGCTTCAACTTCTTCAATTCATGGAGGGCCTTCTGCTTAGCTTCCTTTGACATTGGAGTAGTTTTTATCTTCTTCTCCAGCTCCCTTATCTCATCTTGAAAACCACCGTCTTCACCCATTTCCTTTTGGATGGCCTTCATTTGCTCAGTAAGATAATACTCACGCTGGGTCTTCTCCATTTGTTTTTTCACCCTAGCCTTGATACGTTGTTCTGTTTTGATAATAGCAATCTCCCCTCGGGTAAGACCCAACACCAACTCCAAACGCTTGTTTACATCAGCCGTCTCAAGGACCCTTTGTTTCTGTTCAAGTTTCACTGCCAGGTGGGCTGCTATGGTATCACTTAAACGCTCTGGCTCCTCCATAGAGACAATATTATTAGTAATCTCCTGGGTTATTTTAGGATTGAGCTGAGCATATTCTTCAAAGGCAGAAACCAAAGAACGCTTAAGGGCTTCTGTTTCCACCGTAGGCTCAAATGTTTCTGAAATTTCCTCTACTTCTACCAAAAAGAAATCAGGATTTGACAAATATTGACAAATCTTTCCTCTTTTCACTCCTTCGATAAGGACCTTTACCGTCCCATCTGGCAATTTCAATAGTTGAAGGATATTTCCAATAGTACCAACTGTAAAAATATCATTTTGACTAGGTTCATCAATTTGAGCGCTTTTTTGGGCTGCTAAGAAAAGCTTCTTGCCCATTGTCATAGCATGCTCTAAGGCAGCGATAGACTTTTTACGTCCCACAAAGAGGGGAATCACCATATGTGGAAAGACTACTACATCTCGCAGAGGCAAAAGAGGCAAAGTAATGTGTTCTTGTTTGTTTTCGTCCTTTGTCTCCTTGCTTCGGTTAAAAATAAACATCAAAAACTCCTCCTCCAAAATTTAATATTTAATCTTATATGCTTTTAAAAGCATAACCATTTTTGCTCTAAAAGGGAAGAGAGAAAGATAAAGAATTTAATTTTGACAACATCCAGGCCAGATTCAAACAATCATCAAGCGGGACAAAAACATTTAATAACCATTTGACAAAGAAGCTAAGCGGTTTTTGCCTTCCGACCATAAATAATAAGTGGTTGCTCATTTTTAGTCACAACATCCTCGTTAATGACGCATTCCCTTGCATCTTCTAAATCAGGTAGCACAAACATAATATCAAGTAGGATATTTTCAATAATACTTTTGAGCCCTCGAGCCCCTGTGTTTCTCTTTATGGCCTCTTTGGCAATGGCCCTCAGGGCCCCTTCGGTAAATTTAAGTTCTACACCTTCCATTTTGAAAAGCTTTTGATATTGACGCACTACAGAGTTTTTAGGCTCCACAAGAATCTTAACCAAATCATCCTCTAAAAGGTCATTAATGGTGGCTACAACAGGAAAACGACCTACAAATTCAGGAATCAGACCATATCTTATAAGGTCTTCAGGTTGAGTGTGTTTTAAAATATCCCCGATGTTTTCTCTCTTTTTACTCTTAATCTCGGCACCAAAACCAAGCCCCTTTTTGCCAATCCTTGATTGAATAATATCCTCCAATCCTACAAATGCCCCACCACAAATAAACAGAATATTTGTAGTATCAAGCCGTAAATACTCCTGCTGAGGATGCTTTCTCCCTCCCTTAGGAGGAATGTTAGCAATGGTTCCTTCCACAATCTTTAAAAGGGCCTGCTGCACCCCTTCACCAGAGACATCTCTGGTAATAGACGGGCTATCGCCTGATTTCCGAGCAATTTTGTCAATCTCATCAATATATACAATCCCTTGAGAAGCCCTTTCCACATCATAATCCGCCGCTTGAACAAGAGAAAGAAGGATATTTTCCACGTCTTCACCTACATACCCAGCCTCGGTAAGGGTTGTAGCATCAGCAATGGTAAAGGGAACATTTAACAACCTGGCCAGGGTTTGAGCCAAAAGGGTCTTACCACAACCCGTGGGGCCTATAAGCAAAATGTTGGTCTTCTGAACCTCTACTCCATCTAGATCGGGTCGGGTGTGAATTCGTTTATAATGGTTGTAAACTGCTACTGAAAGGATCTTTTTGGCCTGCTCTTGACCAATCACATATTCATCTAAAAAGGCCTTGATTTCACTCGGTTTTGGTAAAACAAAACCCGTATCAAATTCGTCTCTTTCGTATTCTTCGGCCAAAATTTCGTTACAAAGTTCAATACATTCATCGCATATATATACTGAAGGCCCCGCAATCAATTTGCGAACCTCGTCTTGGCTCTTCCCACAAAAGGAACAATGAAGTTTCTTCCCTTTTCCCCTGTTTCCTGTCATTTTTGCCATTTATTTATCTCCTGTTTCCTTTAATTCTCTACCTTGAATTACCTTATCAATAATACCATACTCTTTGGCATCTTCGCTACTCATATAAAAGTCCCTTTCGGTATCTTCTTCAATCCGCCGCAGGGGTTGTCCCGTGTGTTTTGCCAAAATATCGTTTAAAACTCCCCTCAATCTTAGTATCTCCCGAGCTTGAATTTCTACCTCCGTAGCCTGCCCTTGAAATCCACCTAAGGGTTGATGGATAAGAATGCGAGCATGGGGCAAGGCATACCTCTTTCCTTTCTCTCCAGCCGCCAAAAGCACGGCTGCCATACTGGCCGCCTGCCCTACACAATAAGTACATACAGGAGCCTTTATATACTGCATGGTGTCATAAATCGCCAATCCTGCCGTAACTATTCCTCCTGGAGAGTTGATGTAAAAGTGGATTTCCTTATCAGGGTCTTGCGATTCTAAAAAAAGCAACTGGGCAATAATAAGATTGGCAATATCATCATCAACACTACTCCCTAATAAGATAATACGATCTTTCAATAAACGAGAATAAATATCGTAGGCCCGTTCTCCTCTTCCTGTTTGTTCAATTACAATGGGAATCAAGTTCATAAATTACCCCTCTTCCTTATTTTCGGTGGTCTTTTTCTCTGGTTCTGAGGTCTCGGTCTTCTTTTCTACCTCTTTAATTTGGGCATTCTCTTTAAGGAATACAAGAACCTTCTCCCCAATAATTCGGGATTCAATCCGACCAATCACATACGGATTATTCATTTTTTCCACAGACACTTTAAGATGTTTGGCCATCATCTCCAACTCTTCTTTTACTTCTTCCTCCTCGGCCTTTATACCCTCTTTATCAGCAATGCGCCCTAAAATCAATTTTGCCTTCACTTTCTGTTCAGCCGTAGGGCGTAACTCTTTGCGATATTTCTCTAAGTCAATAGCCTTCCTTACCTCTGGGGTTGTAAATTGAAAGGCTCGATTTAACATATCTTCCAATTCCTCTTCTATTAGCGTTTCTGGAACATCTATTTCTGTTTTTTCTGTCAATTGGTTCAATATGTAATTTTTGATGTATTCATCGCGAATATTCTCTTTCTGTTCTTTAATCTGTTGGGCAATGGCCTTCTTTAATTCATCTATCGTCTTATATTCACCAATTGTTTTCAGAAAATTTTCATCAAGCTCAGGCAACACCTTTTCTTTAGCCTCTTTAATGGTCAAATGCAACTCAATTTCTTTCCCCGCTAGTTCTTTATTTTGAAAATCTTCAGGATATTTGAGCTTTATAACTTTATTTTCCCCTACCTTTGCCCCAATCAACTCCTTTTCAATGTCTTCATGGAGCTGCTTCTTCCCTAACTCTGCCATATAATCAGTCGCCTTAAAGTGCTCCAACGGCTCTCCATCTTGGAATCCCTGGAAATCCAAGACTACATAATCCCCTTCCTTCAAAGGACGAGGCTCGTCAATCTTCTGAAGCTCAGCATGGGTTTCTCTTAAACGGTTTATCTCGGCCTCAATTTCTGCTTCAGTAACTTCTATAGGGGTCACCTCCACTTCTATCCCCTTGTAATCAGACAGCTCAAATTCAGGAATGACTTCAACCATCACTGTATATTCGAAATCATCATCTTCAGTAAGGGCACCTGGTTCAATCTCTCTTTCCTTAAGGGGTTTTAGTTTACTCTTTTCAAGGGCCTCGGGATATGTCTTTTCTATCAAATTTCTTATGGCCGTAGCCGTAGCTTGGTTTTTATAAAGAGATCTTATAACCGACATAGGCACCTTGCCAGGTCGAAAACCCCTAAGCTTTGCCTTTTTACGGATATCTTTGTACACACTATCAATTTCCTCTTTTACCCTTTCCTTAGGAATAGTAACTTCCAATCTTCGTTTTGCGGGGCTGACTTCTTCTACATTAATCTCCATCACTAACCTCTTCTTCATAAAATTTTGGTGCGAGAGGCGGGACTCGAACCCGCACAGGCCATGCCCACCAGATCCTAAGTCTGGCGCGTCTGCCAATTCCGCCACTCTCGCACAAGTTAAAAGTTATACTATTTGTATGCCTTAGTCAATCCCAAACCCAAAATCCTTGCCTCCTTTATTTTGGTTAATAGCGGGTGGTTGATGGTGAATAGAAGCTAGCGTATAGCGGAAAGCGATTCTAGATAATTCTGAATTGGGCGGTCTTAGTTAAACGAGGTTGTAGACCTTGTCTTCTCATTTATTGTTGACATTAAGTCAAGTTTTATGTTAGTTTTTTAATAAAGTTGTTATTTTTAAGTACAAATTCTAACAAGACAGGAGGCCATTTTAATTATTGTGGCCCAATAAATACTCATCCAATGTAAATATCATCCTCAAAAGGAGCAAGTTTTGAAGGACGTTAACCCCTTAGCAATGGTTTTGGCAGGAGGGAAAGGAGAAAGACTTTATCCTCTCACCCGACATCGAAGCAAACCAGCAGTGCATTTCGGAGGAATTTATCGACTGATAGATTTTGTCCTCTCCAACCTTGTTAACTCCGGAGTTTATTCAATTTATGTGCTCACTCAATACAAGGCTCAGTCCTTGCTGCGACATTTACAATTGGGCTGGGTAAGTGCTCATCCCATGGACAACTTTTTCATCCTACCTGTCCCTGCCCAAATGCGGATTCGGGAAACTTGGTATTTAGGCACTGCGGATGCCGTATATCAAAATATATATCTCATTAAACAATTCAAACCCGATATTGTCCTAATTTTTAGCGCCGACCACGTTTATTTTATGAATATTAAGCAAATGATTGATTTTCATTTGAGTAGAAATGCTGATGTTACCGTAGCAACGGTTCGATATCCAATTGAAGAATGTAGCCGGTTTGGGGTTATTTCTGTGGATGAAGATTGGCGCATCAAGGAATTTCAAGAAAAACCTAAGCAACCTACGCCTATACCTGGCTGTAAAGACAAAGGGTTAATTTCTATGGGTAATTATATTTTCAATACAGATGTTCTTTTGGAGGAATTGATGGCGGATGCTGAAACTGAAAATAGCTCCCATGACTTTGGAAAGGACATTCTGCCTCGGATTTGCAAGTCAAGAAAGGTATTTGCATACGATTTTTGCTCTAATAGAATTCCTGGTATCGAGAAAGGCAATCTTTGTTATTGGAAGGATGTGGGCACCATAAGCTCTTATTATGAGGCCAATATGGATTTAAAGAATCCCTTGCCTAGCTTAAACCTTTACAACCCAAAATGGCCAGTGCGGTCTGTAAAGTATCATGACCCCCCTGCCAAGGTAGTTATAGATGCCGAAGGCAGGGTAGGGCATTTGGAAAATAGCTTGATTGCTGGGGGCTCCATAGTGAGCGGTGGTTGGGTAAGAGATTCTATCATCGGAAGGAATGTGTATGTAGACAGTCGGGCCATCATTGAAGAGTCTATTATCGTCGGAGATGTAGTGGTAAAAAGAAACGCCCAAATTAGAAGGGCCATAATTGATGAAGGCAATGTAATTGGAGAAGGTGAACAAATTGGATATGATTTAAACAAAGATGCCGAAAGGTTCTATGTTGACCCTCAATCTGGGATTGTAGTAGTGCCTAAAATCACAGCCTAATCGTCTATGAGGGCTTTGGCAAAACGATCCCGCTCACTATAGATACAACCACAATATTGCTGTCTATACATGCCTAGTTGTCTGGAGATTTCAATACCTTCTTTCCATCCCTTACGAAAGTCTTCATAATAAAAGTTTACACCGTGTTTTTTGGCCAGGGTCTCGGCGATTTCGCAAATAAGGTTGTGATTTTGGAATTTGCTGTAGAGAAGGGTAGTAGTAAAGGCATCAAATTTTCCATGTTTGGCCACCTGGGCAGTGGCTTCAAGGCGTTTATGATAACAAAAACGACACCGAATTCCAAAGGCCTCCCGAAAAACCACCCCTTGTAAAAACTCATCTAGTTCATATCGATCCCGCCAAATCATACGCAAATTAGCTTGGGCAGCATACTCCTTTAAGGTTTCTAAACGTCGTTTATATTCAGTAAAGGGATGGATGTTGGGATTATACCAAAAACCAAAGACATCTATGCCCTTTTCCCTCATGATTTTCAAGGGATAAATAGCACACGGGGCACAACAAATGTGGAGCAATACCCGCATTTTATCCTCCAATCCCTAAAAGCTTAGAGAGTTCCAAAAAGCTGTTTACATAAAAATCCGCTGGCAAATGAGGTTGCTTATAAGCCACAAAGACTACCCCTGCCTGCCTGGCCATTTCTGCATCTACCTCTGCATCTCCCACATATACAACTTCTTGGCAATCAATCTTAAATATATCCATTATTTTATAAAGGGCCTCTGGGTTTGGTTTGACCCTTTTTACATCTAGGGCCGAAATAATCACCTCAAAAAAGTGGTGTAAATCATATAGCTTTAACAACTTATGGATGGTATTGGTGCGACTCGTAGCCATACCAATTTTAAAGCGTCTTTTTAGGTTGGCCAAGGTCTCTTTCACATAGGGCTCTGGCCGCATATATTTAAGAAAATCGCAATAGTCAAGGTTTTTTCTGGCCTCAAGGGCCTGACGTTTCTGGTCAGGTTCTGGGAATAAAAAATCAATTACCTCAAACACCGTATGACAATGAGCGAAATTTAGCTGGTCTTCTGTTAAAGGGGGCAACCCTACCGCCTTTAAAAGGGCATTATAATAAGCCCTATTGGCCTCTCTAGAATCAAAGAGCACCCCATCACAATCAAAGACTACTGCTTTGAAACAATGTGTCGCTTTGGTCTTCATATCTGTAAACTGCTGGATACTTTTAGCTACCAAGTCAGATGGTAAATATTCCTTAACTTTTCTTCAATTTGGTGCGCCAGTGCTTATATTTTTTCTAGCTCTCCTCCTAAAACTAAAAATCACCTTTAGCTTTGTCCTGCATCTTTCCTAGGGACAGGATGTATACTTGCCAAAAGTGTCTTTATTTGTCTTATGTCAGCTTTAATTTCATCAATAGTCGGGTCTCCCAATAATTTTTCCCTTTCTTTTGTATAATCACCAGAACTTCTATCAAATTGTTGAATAAATCTTAACATACCTACTATACCTAAATGTTTTGTAATATTTTGGTAAGCGTTATGACAATTTAGATAACAAACATCTAAGTATATTTTCATAGCACCTCAACATATCTCAAATATCTTAGTATAACGTCTATAAATTTAAAGCCTATCCATATTCTCTAAACTGCCATTACAAACAAGTAAAGTTTAAAACCCATCTCTCTATTTAAACACTTCTTCAGCCACATTGCACCAGATTTGATAAGTTTCTTTGGTATACAAGCAAAACATGATCTGTGTTAAGCTGGTATTCTCCGCCCTATCAAGATACTTTAAAGTGGTCTTTAACATTATGCTGGCTACCCAATCTTTAGGACAGCCAAAAATACCCGAACTTATGGCTGGAAAGACAATGCTTTTCAATCTATGTTTTTCAGCCAGTTTTAGGCTGTTCACCAGGGCGCTTTTTAATTTTTCCTCTTCGTTTCCTTCACCCCACCGAGGCCCTACGGCATGAATTACATAGCGAGCTTGAAGTTTGCCTGCCGTGGTAATCACCGCCTCACCGGCCTTAATAGGTGCCAGTTTATTACATTCTTCCTGAATTTCATATCCACCGGCCCGCAAAATGGCACCCGCTACCCCGCCTCCCATAACCAGATCTTCACCCGCAGCATTGACAATAGCCTCGGCCTTAATCTTAGTAATATCTCCCTGCATAATTACCATTTGGGTATTTTTTACCTTAAACTCCATTGCCTTTCCCCTGCCATGGTTTTATCATAAACACATACCTTGCCCCGGCCAGATGCTTTTGCCTGATAAAGGGCCTTATCGGCAAGCTCCACTACGGTCCAGATGGAATCTTCTTCGTGGATTTTCCCAAAGGTGGAAGCAACTCCAGCGCTAAATCTAATTTGAAACGTATGTCCTAAAACTTGCCACTTTCTCCTTCCTAACCCTTCAAGCAGTTTCTGGGCCAGTTTAAAGGCCCCATCTTCAGGAGTGTTTACCGCCAAAATAATAAACTCATCTCCTCCAAAACGGGCCACAATATCCGTCTTGCGCACATTCTTTTTAAAAAATGCCCCTACTTCTTTGAGTAAAATATCTCCGGTGCGATGTCCGTAATTATCGTTAACTTCTTTAAAATTATCCAAATCTATAAAAATCACCGAAAACTTTGTTTTCTCCGCCTTAAATTTCTCCAAGCTAAACTCTAAAAAACGTTTATTGTACACATCTGTAAGATGATCTTTCACAGAAAAGTCATTGAGAAATTCAATGAAATCTGCATAAGAAACAATCCCTTTAAGCTCTCCCCTTTCATCTACAACTACCAAATGTTTGATATTGTATTTATGCAATAATTGAAAACACTGATAGTAAGTAACGTTTTGTGTTACCGTAATTAAACTCTTGCCTTTTTTTATCTTATCAAGTACATCCTTTACAGGCATGTCCAAAGAATTAAATCGCCACACCGCCCTTATGACATCCGACTCAGTAAGGATATTTATTGCCTTTCCTCTTTCTACAATAACCACAGAACCTACCTTGTTTTCTGCCATAATTTGGGCACACTCGCCCAAGGTGTTGTCTTTAGAGGCGGTATAAATATTTTTTTTCATAATATCTTTTATAAGCATCTATCTTCCCCTCTTCTCTCCCCAGATGATTTTATGTAACTGTGGTTGCAACCTGACCCAGATTTGATCTTTCAAAATCCACTCTGCCAACTCCTTTAATTTCAATTCTTTAAATACCGCAGAAAACAATATTTGACAACGCTTGGACAAATCATATTTTTTCAATACAGCCTTTGCCCATTCATAGTCCTCTCTATTAGTCAAAACAAACTTCACCTCATCTGTGGGTTTAATAAAATTAATATTTTCCCAACACATAAAGTCACTCATTCCACTCCCAGGACATTTAATATCCATCACCACGTTCGCACCTTCAGGCAAAACAGAAATAGGTAAACTCCCATTCGTTTCTACTAAGACTTGATATCCCTTTTCTAGCAGGGATTTTATAAAAGGAACAACTTGAGGCTGTAATAAAGGTTCACCACCTGTAATGGTAACAAGCCTTGTTTTATAAGAACCAATGATTTCAAAGAGTTCTTTTGGACTGAGGTAACTGCCTTCCTCGTAGGCATAAGTGGTATCACAATAGCGGCACCTAAGATTACAGCCGCTCAAGCGGACAAATACGCAGGGATAACCTAAATAAGAGCTTTCTCCTTGAATGCTATAAAATATTTCGTTTATTTTTAAATCCATTTAACCTAAAAATGCCTTTATTAAAAGGTGCAAAGGCGGTATTACTAAATAATCTACGGTCCCTGTAAAGACCAGCAACAATAATAAAAGCATCCCATAAGTTTCCAGTCTTTTATATGTCCACAAATATCTTTCTGGAATAAATCTTTCCACCAAATGACTTCCATCCAACGGGGGAATGGGAATGAGATTAAAACAGGCCAAGCCCAGGTTTAAAATTACCCCTACCTTAAGCATTAAATAGACTGGGGTAAGGATATTAAGCCAAATTCCATGAGGAAGGGGCATTCTCCCCATAAATCGGTAAGCCAAGCTCAGAATAAAGGCCAGAATAATGTTACTTGCAGGACCAGCTAAGGCCACCCAAAACATGTCCTTTTTGGGATTTTTGAAATAACTTGAGTTTACAGGCACAGGTTTGGCCCATCCAATCATTCCAGTAATAACGAAAACAAGCGTTCCCCAAAAATCAAGGTGTTTAAGAGGATTTAAGGTTAAGCGACCTGCCAAACGAGGAGTAGGGTCCCCAAGCTTATCGGCCACAAAACCATGAGCAAGCTCATGTACGGTTACTGCAAGTAGAATAGGAGGGGCCATAAGGCTAATCTCCTGTAATTTTGCCCAAATATCCATATCTTCTCCTATCTATACTCTAGTTCCTGCCACGAAAGGGCCTTATCAATTTTATCTAATTTTACTACTGTTTTGGGTGTCGTTATGGTAATCAATCGGAACCGATGATATCGGTGCAGCCTTGTTAGAAGCTCTCCGCAGGCATAAGCCCTGTCTATCTGCGCGTCCGGGAAAGGCGCCTGCGCTGCCTTAATGAAAAAAAATGCCCTTTTAGGAACTTCTATCACGGCTTCATATTCTACAAAGACCAGCTTCCGCAAATAGGAAAGGACAGGAATATATTCCTCTGGATAAACCTTAGCAAGAAACTTTCGGGTCCAACTTTTGGGATGTCGCAAGTGTCCCTTTTTGTTTCGGGGCCATTTAAGGTCTAAAGGGAGTTTTAAGTAGGCATTGACCTCCTGCTCCAACTCTGTGAGATAAGGAACATGTTTCAATTTTTTGGCCTCATTTAAGAAATAATTAAGTAAAGGGCGGTTTTTATAACAAACTTTCGCTTGGGCTAATACCTCTTCAGGACATTGACAACCCACAAATTTATTCAAAAATGCCCTAATCCCTAAATTACTTAGAATGGCTTGCAGCCGGGCTATTTGATAAGAACAATCAGATTGAGGGTTGGAGAGAGCAAAATCTACCATAATTCTTTTTGGGCTTAAATCCCTTTTCTCAGGAACCTTTTAGCCAACAATGTCTTTATTGCATTTATTTCTTCGCATTGTAACACAAATGCTAAGCAAAAAAAAGTCAGGATCCCCAAAGGAATACCTATTAAAAGAATTATGCCACCATGAATCCAGAGTTTAAACCAATCAAGTATCAAGCCCATCCCTAAGGTGGCCAGCAAAATTTTGCCCAATTCCTGAAAAAAAGGGCCTTGAAACACCTTACCAATTTTCTTTTCTAAAAGGGCCGCCAGGATAAAAACGCTAATGGCTGCCACGATAGAAGTAGTCAAAGCCAATCCTGCATGCTTTAGGGGCTTCATGAGCAAAATCCCAAGAACGATATTGAAAATCAAACAAAGGGCATTTACCTTCACGGGTGTCTTGGTATCTTGGAGGGCATAAAAGGCATTATTTACAAACCTCAGGGCACTAAAAAAGGGCAGCCCTAAGGCATAGCAAAAAAGCGCCTGAGCCGTGGCTTCAGTAGAAATGGCACTAAAGGCCCCCCTTTGGAAAAAGACCGTTATAAGGGGTTTTCTCAGAAGAATAAGCCCCAAAGTAGCGGGTAAAACCAAAAACAGGGTGGTTTTTAAAGAAAACAAAAAGGTCTGTTTAAAGGTATTTAATTCCTTCGAAACTGCCTGTTCAGAAAGGGTAGGCAAGCTAGCTGTTCCAAAGGAAAAGGCAAAAAGGGCTAGGGGGAACTGGACTAAACGATCGGCATAATAAAGATAGGACACACTGCCCTGTGGTAAAAATGAGGCCAAAATGGTGTTAATAAAAATACTGAGTTGATACACAGCCGCCCCTAAAACTGCGGGTAACATCAATTTAAAAATCTTCTTTAAGGCTGGATGAAAAGAAAGCAAGGGTTTAAGACTAAAGCCCTCTTTAAATAAAAACGGCACTTGCAGCCCAAGTTGTAAACAACCTCCCAACATAACACCCCAAGCGAGGGTGTAAACAGGTGTCCAACCAAAATGATGAGCCGTAATTAGAGAGAGAATCATAGACAGATTTAGCAAAGAATAACTAAAGGCAGGGGCCGCAAAATAACGCAATGAATTAAGAATGGCAATGGCCAGGGCCGCAAGACAAATCAAAAGGACATAAGGGAACATAATTCGGCTAAGGGCTACAGTAAGATGAAATTTGGCAGGTATTTCTTGAAACCCTGGAGCAATCAGTTTTATAATCCAAGGAGCAAAAAAAATGCCGCCAATGCTTATAAAAATTAGGATAAGGCTTAAAATTGTCCCTACAACTCTGGCCAAACAAATGGCTTCTTCTTTGGACTTAGAAGCAAGATATTCGGTGAAAACAGGCACAAAAACAATGACCATGCTGCCTTCAGCAAAAAGGCGACGCCACAAATTAGGCAACCTGAAGGCAACAAAAAAGGCGTCGGCAGCCATACCTGTTCCTAAAAAATAGGCAATAGCCACCTCACGCCCAAATCCCAACACCCGACTAAGCAATGTGCCGAGGGTATAAATGCCTGCTGCCCGAGCTATCTCCCTTTTAGAGGTCATGTTTTTGGGTAGCAGGGAAAGGGGGGCATGTCAAGCTTTACTTACCTTTGGCCTTTCTTTTGGAGGCCTTAAGAGGATTAATTCGTCTGCCGTTACCATTCTTGCCATTGCCATTTTTCACATGGGTAGCAAAATTGCATTTCCCCAAACGCCATTTGGCTTTAGGATCAGGGCAAATACGGCAATATTTCCCCATTTCTGTTTCTACCACATGGGCACATCCTTCACAATTCTCAACGATTGGGTGACAACAGCCTCCATTAAAACTGCACCCCTTTGGGGTCATAAAAGGACAAGGAACACCCTTTTTAACAGTTGAACACTCAAGCATTTTTAAAACCTCCTCACCTTGGAAATTACAGAGTCAAAACGGGCGAGTTTTTAGCAGAAAACTCAAGGGGTGTCAAGGCTAAATTCTACTAAATTTCAAAATTCCGATTATACCATATGATGTTATCTCTGTCTTTGTTCAAACAATACTGGCAATAGAATTCAACAAGCTAATTGCGTTGCCCCCTCTCATTTTAAGGTAGAAGGTCATCAAGCAACCTCCTGATAATACTCTTGATAAAAATGTCTTTCAAATTCAAGCGGGCTTAAATAGCTAAATTTTGTCATATTTATTCTCCAAAACTGAAGTGGCTATCATGCACCCCTAGAGATGCAGGACAGGTCAATCTAAACAAAAGTATAAAAGCAATTCAAAGGGCATAAATCGTCCCCTTGCCTGAGCGTGTTAAATAACGCCTGTAAAGTTCTCTTCCCGTCCTTTTTTGAGCTTTTTATTTTGCCCTGCAGGGGTAGGGTTAATATTTTGACAACTTCAGCGGGTTATCTTAAAATGGCGGGAGTAGGAAGCGAATGAGCTCACAGGGAGAGGGGAGGGTAGTTTGACTTCGGTTGATGGTGGATGAGGTCGCAAAGGGGATAGAGGGTTTAAATATTGGTGGTTTCCTGCTGTGTGCATGAAGGAGTCGCCCAGAGGAATGAAATATTGAGCATATCCGCAATGCGAATGTCCTGCACCCCTAGGGGTGCAGGACAAAATTATGAATTACCGTATGATAGCAATTCAAGTTGGGGACCTATTAAAATACAATACAACTTTTAAAGAAATTAATCGTACTGCCAATTCTGTATTTAACTTTTCAAAAGAGGATTTTCCAAATGAAAATATTACATCTGTAAGAGCACAATTAATTCATGACTGGATCCTCACATTAGCTAAACAAAAAATGAACAATGATGAGCGAAACGAATTATTATGGAAATTCTTACACCTTATCACTCCATCAAACCTATTATCAGATAGTATTTTAAAAGAAGCTGGAATAAAAATTTATTTAGATGAAGCATTAAACGAATTCTATTCCAGGAATTTTCATCCTTTAATTCATAAACATTGTATTCCACTACTAATTGCGTTGTTTGAACTTTATATTCCACATGGTTCAGATAAAACACTGCCTGTGCAGGTGCTTTTCTCGGTTGACAATTCTAAAAGAGAATGTTAATTCAGTGCCCATGTATTTTCAGGAAATTATCTTTAATTTAGAGCGTTATTGGTCTCAGCAAGGTTGTGTCATAGAACAACCTTATGATATAGAAGTAGGGGCAGGGACATTCCATCCCTCAACCTTTCTTCGGGTATTGGGGCCAGAACCTTGGCGGGTGGCCTATGTCCAACCCTCGCGTCGCCCCACCGACGGAAGGTATGGCCAAAATCCCAATCGTTTGCAACATTATTACCAATATCAGGTCATCCTCAAACCTTCTCCATTAGATGTCCAGGAAATCTATCTTCAAAGCCTGGCAGCCCTAGGTATAGATTTGAAGGCACACGACATCCGATTTGTAGAAGATGATTGGGAATCTCCTACCCTTGGAGCCTGGGGGTTGGGGTGGGAAGTTTGGCTTGATGGCATGGAGGTAACCCAATTTACCTATTTTCAACAGGTGGGAGGCATAGACCTTGACCCCATTTCCGCTGAAATCACCTACGGATTAGAGCGAATTGCAATGTATTTGCAGGGTGTGGATAATGTCTTTGAAATTGAATGGGCCCCAGGAATTTCGTATGGAGATATCCATTTCCAGGCAGAAGTAGAAGGATGCCAATACAATTTTGATTTGGCCAATGTGGAACTGCTGCGTCAACTCTTTGATGAGTTTGAAAGAGAAGGTCAAAGGCTATTAGAATCTGGGGTGGTGGTGCCTGGCTATGAACATTGCCTTAAGTGTTCTCATATTTTTAACCTTTTAGACGCCAGGGGCGCTATTAGCGTCACAGAGAGAACTCGCTATATTGCTAGGGTAAGACACCTAGCACGGATGGCGGCTGAGGCATATTTGAAACAAAGAGAAAAACTTGGTTATCCGCTCCTTAAAAAGGTTGGCAAATCTTTAAAGGCAGGTAATATTTAGCAACAGGACGCACATAGATGGGCAAAACACTACTTTTAGAAATTGGAACCGAGGAATTGCCTATAAGCATTTTTCCTGCCATTCTTGACCAAATGCAGGAAGTGCTGGCTGAAAGGCTTTCCAAGGCCGAACTTTCTTATGAAAGGATAGAGCCCTTTGCTACTCCAAGAAGGTTGGTGGTCTTTGTGAAAGGTTTGGCTGAAAGGCAGCCCGATAGAATTCAGGAAGTCATCGGCCCTCCATACAAAGCGGCCTTTGATAAAAATAATCAGCCAACCAAGGCCGCCCTTGGATTTGCAAGGAAGCAGGGAGTTACTCCCCAAGACTTGATTTCCATAGAGACCCCTAAAGGCAAATATGTGGCCGTGAGACTACACCAAAAGGGACGCAAAGCTCAAGAAGTCCTAAAGGACCTCCTACCTGACTATATTCTTTCTCTGTCCTTTCTCAAAACCATGCGCTGGAATTCTTATCAACTTCGCTTTGCCCGGCCCATCCATTGGATCCTGGCCCTTTTAGACCACGAGTTGGTCCCCTTTCAAATTGAGGCAATCGCTTCAAATAGAATCAGCTATGGCCACCGTTTTGTAGCCAATAAGCCGCTAGAAATTAATGAAACCAAACAATATTTGTCCTTGCTTAAAAAGAATTATGTAATTGTTCCCCACCAGACAAGGAAGGAAATAATCCTTGAGCATATAAAGACCCTAGCTAAAGAACTCCAGGGGCAACCGCTTATTGATGAGGATTTGCTCAATTGGGTAGTCTTCCTTACAGAGTATCCTTTGGCCGTAGAGGGAAAATTTGATGAGGATTTTCTTTTATTGCCAGAGCCAGTCCTCATTACCGTTATGAAACACCACCAAAAGTTCTTTGCGATTCGGGGCAGGGATGGAAGGCTTTTACCGGCCTTCATTGCTATTATTAATACCCCAATAAAGGACAAGTCTCTGGTCCGCATTGGTCTTGAAAGGGTGCTTAGGGCTCGCCTTGCCGATGCCAAGTTTTTCTATGAAGAAGATCTAAAAAAGCCACTCTCAGACAGGGTAGAAACACTCAAAGGCATTATCTTTCAAGCCAATTTGGGAACCATGTGGGAAAAAACAGGGCGGCTAAAAAGGATATGTCAGGAATTGGCCCAATTGATCAATTTTAGGGATATTCCTGAGCTCTTGAGGGCGGCTGAGTTATGTAAAGCCGATTTAACCACAGAAATGGTCAATGAATTTCCTGAGCTTCAAGGGATAATGGGCGGAATTTATGCTCAAAGACAAGGAGAAAATAAAGAAGTGGCCGAGGCTATTGCCGAACATTATCTTCCTACGGAATCGGGCGGAGAGATTCCTCAGACAGAAATGGGAATGCTGCTCAGTCTGGCGGATAAAATAGATAGCATTGTAGGCTGTTTTGGGGTTGGATTAGTCCCTACTGGCACGGCGGATCCCTTTGCCTTGAGGAGACAGGCCATTGGTATTTTACGGATACTGAAAGAAGGCAAAATGTCCCTTTCTCTTTTTGACCTTATGGATGCTGGGATTAGAGGATATGAAGGCCGTTTTGGATCAGAAATTAAAGAAAAACTCATTCCATTTTTTAAAAATCGCCTTGCCCACCTGCTTACAGAGGAAAATAATTCGTATGCTATTACAGAGGCCGTTCTGGCAGTTTTTGATGGTTATGTACCTGAATTATTTGCCAAGGCAAGGGCCCTTACCCAATTTGAGGCTCAACCAGAATTTGTCCCCTTTGTCATTGCCTACAAAAGGGTAACCCGAATTATTGAAACTGCTCCCTGTCAGTTGCCTAACCCTGAACTTTTAAAAGAAAAAGAAGAGAGAAAGCTATATGAAAAGGTATTAGAAGTCAAAGACAGGATAACACCCCTTCTTGAAAAAAAGGATTACACTGAGGCCTTTAAGGCCCTGTTAGAATTAAAGCCCTTTATAGACAACTTTTTTGACCATGTCATGGTCATGGTAGAGGATGAAAATCTGCGTCAAAATCGGCTCGCTTTACTTTCTCAAATCCAAGCCTTATTCTTAAAAATTGCCGATTTAAGTAAAATCCCCATTTAGCCATTTTTGTTAGAAAATTGTTAGAAAAGCCTTCCTGAGGTACTTGGCCTTCTTCCTAGGTGCGTATAGGCCGAAGGGGTGGCAATTCTGCCGCGGGTAGTTCTTTGCAAAAAACCCATCTGCACCAAGTATGGCTCATAGACCTCAGCAATAGTGTCCTTTTCTTCTCCAATGGCGGCTGCGAGGGTTTCCAAGCCTACAGGCCCACCTCCAAATTTATCAATAATGGTTAGCAGTATTTTTCTATCCAAAAGATCAAGTCCATACTCGTCTATTTCCAAAAGACCTAAGGCCTCTGCGGCAATCTCCTTATCAATATGGCCATTTGCCCTTACTTGGGCGTAGTCTCTCACCCGCTTTAACAGCCTAAGTGCTACCCTAGGTGTTCCTCGAGCCCGACGGGCAATTTCATACGCCCCTGAAGTGTCGATACTGATATTAAGGACTTGAGCGGCCTTAAGGACAATTCGTTGTAGTTCATCTGGGCTATAAAGATCAATGTGTAAAATAACCCCAAACCTGTCTCTTAAAGGGGAAGTCAGAAGGCCGGTT
This sequence comes from Candidatus Desulfofervidaceae bacterium, assembly GCA_027038965.1. Taxonomy (GTDB): domain Bacteria; phylum Desulfobacterota; class Desulfofervidia; order Desulfofervidales; family Desulfofervidaceae; genus JAGHCL01. The sequence goes on from JALWFG010000018.1 coordinate 113,313, forward strand.
CTGGTAGTAGCCCCTACTAAGGTAAAACGAGGTAGGTCAATTTTGACAATCCGGGCACCCGCACCTTGGCCAATAACCAAATCCAGCTTAAAGTCCTCCATGGCCGGATAAAGGACTTCCTCTACGGCTGGATGCAAGCGATGAATTTCATCAATAAAAAGCACATCTTTTGGGCCGAGATTGGTCAAAATGGCCGCCAAGTCCCCAGGTCTTTCTAAAACAGGTCCTGAGGTAGTTTTGAGATTGACATTGAGTTCTTTAGAGATGATAATTGCCAAAGTGGTTTTCCCAAGTCCTGGAGAACCATGCAAAAGCACATGGTCTAAGGCTTCTCCCCTGGCCCTAGCGGCCTCAATAAAAATTTTTAGTTTCTTTTTTATCTGTTCTTGGCCACAAAATTCGTCCAAACTTTGGGGACGGAGCGTAACCTCCTCGTTTACTTCTAACCCTTGGGCTCGAGGATTTACCAACCGCTTTTCCATCATAGTTGCCTTAAGGTTTCTTTAATTAATGCCTCCAAAGAAGGTATCGAATTAAATTTGGCCCAGGCCTTTTGGGCAGCACTTAGGGCCTCCCTTTTCTGATAACCCAAATTTACCAGGGCCGAAACCACATCATCTATCAAGGCCAACCTTATATCTGCCTCTGCCCGACCCGTTCCCTTTGGGAACTCTGTTTCTGGCAAAGAAATGGGGCTTTCAGGAGGTGCCCACTTATCTTTTATTTCTAATAAGATACGTTGAGCCGTTTTGCGACCAATTCCTGGAATGGCCTTTAGTAAAGTGAAGTCCCCAGAACGAACAATTTCACCAAATGTTTCCGGTGAAATCCGAGATAGGATATTTAAGGCCAGCTTAGGACCAATGCCAGAAATATCTATCAATTTGGAAAAAAGTCTTTTTTCTTCCAAACTTGAGAACCCAAACAACTTTAAAACATTTTCTTTTACATAGGTATGTACATATAAACAAAGTTCAGTTCCCACTTCGGGAAGCTGAGAAAAGGTATTTAAGGACACTTCAAGTTCATAGCCCACTCCATTTGTCAAAATGATGATAAAGGTTGGGGTCTTGAGAAACAATTTCCCTTTTAGATATCCAATCATAACCTTAATCTGTTGAGATGAGATAAGGCCGCTGCCAGGGCATCGGCGGCATGTTCCCCTGGCAGTTCGGTTAAATAAAGCAATCTTTTAATCATAAATCTGACTTGTTCCTTAGTAGCCTGTCCATATCCCACTACCGCCTTTTTAATCTCGGTGGGAGAATAAGCAAAAACAGGTAATCCCCACCGCTGAGCCAACAACAAGGTAATTCCCTTAAAATGTCCCAAGATAAAAGCCGTTTTTACATTTCGGGCTACAAAAAGGTCCTCAATGGCCATCTCTTGAGGCATATATTGTTTAATTACCTTTTCTATCTCATCATAAAAAAAACAAAGCCTTTGAGATAGTTCTGCCTTGGGTGAAAGTCTTATCTCCCCCCAAGTCAAACACGTAATCTCTTGCCCCTGTTTTTCTACAATTCCATAACCACTCCGTCTAGAACCCAAATCCACGCCTACTACTCTCATTATGCCGCTTCAGCCATGATTTCTTCTGGGATATCAAAATTGGTCCACACCTTCTGCACATCATCATGATCTTCTAAGGCCTCCATGAATTTCAATATCCGCTCGGCCTGACTTTTATCAGTAATCTGGACTGTATTTTGGCAAATCATCCCAATTTCTGCCTGCTCATACGCCAATCCAGCTTCATCAAAGGCCCTTTTTACTGCCATAAAGTTTTCGGGCAAGGTAATAACTTCATATTCGTCGTCGCCCTCCCGGATATCCTCAGCCCCAGCCTCTAAGGCCGTTTCCATAAGCCTATCCTCTTCTACCTTATCTTTGGCAAAGGAAAGAATCCCTTTCTTCTCAAACATCCATGAAACACAGCCAGTTTCCCCCAAATTACCCCCATACTTGCTAAAAATATAGCGTAATTCTCCTACAGTTCGGTTGCGGTTATCGGTCAAAACTGAAACCAAGACCGCAATGCCTCCAGGGCCATATCCTTCATAAGTCACTTCTTCGTAGCGTGTCCCTTCAAGCTCTCCAGTTCCTTTCTTAATAGCCCGCTCTATGTTTTCCTTGGGCATGTTTTCGGCCTTAGCGGCCTCAATAGCCGCCCTCAAACGAGGATTACCATCAGGGTCTCCCCCGCCTAAACGGGCCGCTGTCATGATTTCCTTTATCAATTTGGTAAAAATTTTACCCCTTTTGGCATCCGTAGCCGCTTTTTTCCTCTTTATCTGTGCCCATTTAGAATGACCTGCCATACTGACCTCCTCACTTTTTCTTTAAGGCAATTACAAATATTTCGCGACTTTCAGTCCTTGAACCACGGGGTTTAAACACCTTAACAAATGAAAAACCCCTCTTACATTCTAATAAAAAATCTTTCATTTCACCACCCTCTAACAGCTTGCAGATAAAATGCCCCCCATGTGGCAAAAGGGTTAAGGCAACATCTAAGGCCCTTTTGGCGAGTTTAAATGACCGAAAGGCATCAGCATCCTTTATTCCTGTAGTAGATGGGGCCATATCGCTAACTACCACGTCAAAGCAAGGAGCAATCTTTTGAGCCTCATGACAATCCCATTTCCAAATATCCCGTTGCCAAAAAGAAACAAATGCAGGGTGATTATCCCATTTTATGGGCCTTATATCAATTCCAAGCACCTTACCCTTTTTCCCTACGGCCTTGGCAATGTATTGAAGCCAAGAACCTGGAGCAGCACCTAAATCTAGGACCCTTTGTCCCCTTTTAAAAATGCGGTAGCGTTTATCAATTTCTTCTAATTTATATACCGAACGGGCTAAAAAACCCTCTTTTTTTGCCTTTTTAAAATAGGTGTCTTTGGGATTATACATAATGTCTAAACGCAGCGGCGGGTAGCATTGTCCATCCGCTGGAAAGAAATATTAGGGAAATAATTTTTATAAATATCTTTTCTATGAGCTACTCTTAAACAAACTACTTCTCTTTTTTCTTTATCTATTCTCAACCCAATCCGATAATCTCCTGCACGAATTTTATATTTATCTCTAAATCCTTTCAATCTCTCTTATATAACCTAAAGAAAATGAATCACCTTCTTTTAATTCAATAAAAACGATCCTTTCAACTCTTTCCTGAATCTTTTGAGGAATTTTTGCTAATTCTTTTAAAAATTTTTTGGTATATTTAACTTTCCACATTTTTTAAGGACTTGTAATATTGAACTGCTTTCTCGTAATCTAAAATATCGTCATTTTCTACCTCTTCCATCAATTTAGCTAATCCGTAATCTTCTAAAATTCGTTCAATTTTTTTAAAATCTTCTATAGAGAGAATAACTGCTACAGGGACTTGATTTTCATCAACGATTATTTTTTTATCTATTTGTAACATATCATTTCCTCCAAAGATTTTCGGTTTTATTTTAAAACTTCTTTAAAATTTTTCAATCTAACTATTTTAACATAGAACTCCAAACTTGCTAGAGAAAAAAAATCAAATTTGGTAGAAATTTGAATTTAACGCTCAACAGGTAAGATGATAACACAAGTTGTGCCTTTACCTATCTCACTCTCAAATACAATAGTTCCTCTATGTCCTTCTATAAGTTTTTTAGAAATAGCAAGCCCTAACCCACTGCCTTTGGACTTGGTTGTAAAGAAGGGATCAAAAATTTTTTTAAGGTCCTCTGGGGAAATTCCTTTTCCGGTATCTTTAACCGTAATTTCAATATTATCTCCCCTTAAAGCAGTAGTCACTGTCAAGGTCCCGCCTTCAGGCATGGCTTCAATGGCATTTTTTAAAACATTGAGTAATACCTGTTTTATCTGTCTTTCATCCAATAAGGTCTGAGGAATTTTCTTATCTAATGTCTTAACTAATTTAATCTTCTTCTCATTCAATGTGGGTCCTAACAAAATGAATATCTCTTCCAAAATTTTGTTAATATTAGCAAGAGTAAATTGAGGTTTAGTAAATCTTGTAAAATCGCTAATATCAATAAGAAATTGGTTTAGTCTTTGAATTTCCTCAAGAATAATCTGGAGCTTTTGACGATTTTTCTCATCTTGACTCGATTTCAATAACTGTTGGGTAAAACCACCAATTATTATTAAAGGATTTTTGATCTCATGACAAATATAAGATACCCCTCGACCTATGGTAGCCAGTCTTTCTGATTGCAAGATTTTTTCTTCCAACTCCCTTTTTTCTGTTAAATCTCTAAATACCGCTACAGTTCCCATCCTTTCGCCTTTTTCTGTAAAGATTAAGGCCGCAGAAAGCCACACAGGCACAGATTCTCCCGTTTTTTTCAAGACTTCTGTTTCATAATTTTTTAGCTTACCTTTCCCTCCAAAGGCATCATCATATAAATCCCGCTCAATTCTCTTGGCCAAACCCGGGGGAAAGAGGTCCTTAAATTTCATCTTTCCAACCACTTCTTCATGTGAATAACCGAAAATAGATTCTGCCCTATCATTAAACACCACAATGTTTCCTTCTGCATCTGTTCCAACAATGCCATCAATTGAATTTTCAATAAGATTTCGCTGGAAGTCATACATTCGTTTTAATCTATCCCGAGATGACTTCAAATCAGAAGTTAGTTTTATTAAACTTCTTTGCATTTCTCTAAAGGCAGTAGTCAACTCCCCTATTTCATCCTTCGTCCGTACAGGGGGAATCTCTTTATCAAGGTTGCCAGATGCGATAGTTTTGGCAGCAGAGGTTAATCTTCTAACTGGGACGACTACCATGTAATGCAAGAGGGCACCAATTAGGCCAAATAGAAGTAAAAGCGTAATCAAAAAACTAATTATCAAACTGTTTCTATGATGTTCCAACTTCTTCTCCACGCCATTCCAATCAAACCCAAGGGTCAACACTCCCAGTATTCGCTCTTCACTTCCATGGCATTTATAACAAGCCTTTTCATTAAAAATAGGAACGGCATACCTATATACCTTTTCATTCAACCTAGTTTCTATACCACTTGTTAATTTGTGAGAATTTAAAGCTTGCAAAGTTATTTTAGAAGTAGTAGGCTTACCAATCCTCTCAGGGGTGCCACTATATTTAATCACACCTTTCAAATTACAAAGATGAATTAACCTAAGATCCTTTAAGGCATTGATTCTTTCTAAGATTGCTTGAACATACTCCATTTCTCCATCTAGCATAGGATACTCTATACTTTTCATAATGCTATCTGTAATATCAAAGGCCTTTTTTCTTGATTCTTCTAAAAAAACATTTTCATAGGTTTTCAAATCTCTGTAAGTAAAGGTAGCCAAAATTAAGACAAGAACTAAACCCAGACTTACAAGGAGTTTTACTCTTAGACTATATAATAGACTAGCCATTGTTAAAATTCTCTATGTCCATGTCGGCTATGACACTTAGTGCAAAGATTATGGGGGATTTTAATCGTTTTTCTCTTTTCTTCTACAGTTTTGGCCTTGATATGCAAACTAGCAGGCCCATGACATACTTCACATTGAACGTTTTTCAAATAGGGAGTCTTTTCTACACTAATAAAACCACCAGGCTTTCCGTATCCTGTCGTATGACAAGGCAAACATTGAGGGTCGTGCTCTTTGTGGCGCATTTCCAAGATACGGAAATTCCTAGAACGCTTAAATCCTGAATAGGCCTCAACAATGGCTGAGTGGCAGGGTCTACATTTTTCCATCCCTACATAGACGGCTTGGTCGGCAAAAACATTAGAAAAAAAACTGGAAGATACGAAAAATACTAATATAGCAATCCTCTCTATCATTTCGTTAATATATCATTTCTAAAAAACGAAAACAATAATTTTTTGCATTCTAAAAATAGAAAGGCCGCATGGGTTTAATCCATGCGGCCTTATAATTAACCCTTTTTATTAAGCCATGTCTGCTATTTCTTCCCTCCTGTAGAAACCGTCTTAGTTGGCAAGTTGTGAGGATCTATATGGCAAGTCAAACAATTCGGGAATTTTTTAAGCAAGGCTGCACTATGAGGCTGTTCATGGCACTCTTGACATTTGGGGATATAGCCATGTTTGGTGTGACATTCAACACACGCAACATCATGATGTTTACTCTTGTTAGCCGCCAATGTTTTGACTATATCACCATGGCAAGCACTACAAATCTCGTTTGAAGTATCTGGCTTGAAGACCATGGGACGTGTTGGACTATGCACTGGATGACATTCCAAACATTGCTGATTAGTAGTTAAACTAGCCACATGAGGTTCGTGACAGTCCAAGCACGAGGGGATATAACCGTGTTTTTCATGGCAAAAAGAGCACTTTTGCTGGGCATGCTTACTAGGAAACTTTTTCATCTCTGCTAAAATCTTGGGATGACACTTGTCACAATTTGCTTCTAAAACATCGCTCATAGGAACCCTTCTAGGCGCATGAGCCTCAACATGACATTTTTGACAATCTTTCAACACAGGGGCATTCTTCCCATGAGGATAGCCGTGACAATCGACACACTTAGGCACAATCTTATTCCAAATCTTTGCAGCCCTAAATACATGATATACTTTATGGCAATTTGTGCATTGAAATTGGTGTTTCCCACCTTCCTTTAAAATTGTCTCATAAACTGAGGTGTGACAGCGTCCACATTCAGCAGGAGTCATAGGTTTTATTTCTGGAAGATACAACTGCTGCTTTTTTGATTCCTTTTTAGCTTCCTTTTTCAAGACTTTTGCTGCCGCGGCTTCTTTTTTAGAAGTTGGTGCAGTAGGCTTCTCTTTAATCTGAGGCTGAACACAGCCCACCAATGCAAGGGCCAAAACCAAACTGATTCCACCTAAAAAAGCAATTATCCTTTTCATTTACTCCCCTCCTTATTTTACCAAAGCATGGGCATCATTATGACAGTCTATGCACTTAGGATATTTGGCCAACATTGCAGCTGGATGTGGAGTCCCATGGCAGGTTTCACAGTCAGGCACTACCCCATGTTTATTACGATGGCAATAAACACAAGCCAAATCATGATGCTTGGTCTTATTCTTAGCTAGGGTATTTACGATATCATCGTGACATGGGGCACAAAAGCTATTAGGAGTATTATCTTTGTAAGTAATCACCAATGGCTGATGTGGTGGGTGACACATTAAACAATCTTTGTTGGTCATTTCGGCACTATGAGGCTCGTGGCATTTACTACATTTAGGAACAAACCTATGTTTAACATGACAGTCGTTACATGCCAACTTAGTATGAGCACTAGGGTGTGCCTTCAACTGTTGCTCTTCTTTAGTATGGCAGGTAAGACACTCCTTTACCAATTTACCCTTAAAGGCGATATTCAAAGGTTCATGGGGATTCTGGTGACAACCTAAACAATTAGCCAGTTTATAATGGGGCTTACCAGAATGGCATTCACTACATTTAGGAATGGCCTTCTCTTTGGGATACATAGGAGGATGAACTTGGTGACAATCTAAACAACCAACTTCTGTCTTATGTTTGCCCCCGTGTTCCTGAACTTGCTTAACAATTTTAGGATGGCATTTAATACAATCCTTATTGCTTAACTCAGGAGCTTCCATCTGCTGAGGCTCTTTTTTTTCTTCTCTGCTGCATAACCATCCCGAACTCCCACACTAAAGAAAAGGGCTATTACAAAAAAACACACCACATGCAAACTCAAACGTCTCCAAGTCATTCCCTCCCCCTCCATTTCCACTGAATTACTTCACCAAATAACACTTATTAGAAATGATGTCAAGAGAAAAATAAACTCCGTTTTTCCTTATGCAAGGCTTTAATTACAAAACTCATTTTAATACTATTAAGCAAAAGTCAAAACCTCCATTTCAAATTCAGTGCAAATCAAATACTTGCACCCTGCCATTTCCAGTATCGACCACAAAAATCTTGCCTGTTCCGCTCAATAAAAGATACTGAGGGTAGTAAAACCTACCTTCCTTCCAACCAAGTTTCCCAAATTTGCCAACCATTTCTCCGTTTGGGTTGAAAAGGATAATTTTTCCCTTTACTTTATCTAGCACATATAAAGTCCCCCTCTCGTCTACATCTAGGCTAACCGGGGAAACTACCCCCTTTAATTTAATCACTCGCTCAAAATTACCCATAGGAGAATAAATAAATACCCGTTTTAAGAGTGAGTCCAAGACATAAAGGTGTCCATTGCGAACTTTAATATCATCAATTCCTGCTGCCTTTTCTTTAATCCATTTCTTCAGAGAGTATCCGCCTGCTTTTGGCTCAAAAATGAATATGCATTTTTTCCCCTTATCAACTACATACAAGTAGCCATCATAAAAGGCCAATCGGTAAGGAATTACCCTTTGATGGTAAGCAGAAAAGTCCAAGGGCAAGATTTTCTTCTCTTTCAGATAAATAACATAGACTTTGTGATCGCCCGCACAACTAACAACAATCCTTCCTTTATCATCCCTTACCATGGCAATAGGTAAGTTTAATTTGCCTCCGGCAGTAAATTCCGATATATATTTATACTGACTATTAAAAGAAACCAGCCTATTGTTCAAAGAATCGACTATATATAGTCTTTGCCTTCCTGAATCCCAAAAGGCAAACTGAGGTTGATTAAACACCAACTCATTGCCATAAATAACACCATCAAGTTCCGTTTTTACCCCAGCCCAAAGTCCAGTAGCCATGAGACAAATAGCACATATTATTAAAAGGCAACCCTTTCTCACCTCAGCCCTCCTTTAATTTTGGTCTATCTAGCACAACTATGCTAGGTCCCTATTTGGTGACATTGGATACAAAGCTCCTTATTATGGTCAAAAATGACGTTATATTTATCCTTAGCCCCCATTGGATGATGGCATGTAATGCAAGTAATGGGCTGGTGATTACGGGGATCTATTGCCTTTTCCCCCATCGGATGGCTAAATTTAATGTGCTTTCCATGGCAACTTAAACAAGTATTTATACCACCCTGTTTAAGGAAAAACAAATCATTGCTGGCATGAACGTAATGACATACCAAACACTTTTTATTCTTTACATTGGGATGCTTATATCTATACTTTTTAGAAGCACTAAACAGCCTTCTTTTTGTTTCTTGATGGCAGGACAAGCAAATTCTGTATGGTCTAGCCTTTAACATCGGTCTCACATCTGCCCTATGAGGGCTGTGACAATCAAGACACGGATTTTGATTAAGACCTACCTCCAAGTGATTATAAATCCCCTTTTCCGCAAATACCTTAGGATGACACTTTAGACAAAGAGTGCTGTCTTTTGCCCTTAATTCACAGACCTCTCCATTTTTTATCTGGTGACATGCCTTACACTGCCCTTTAGCGTAGGGTTGATGGACGTATTGCCGTAGCAAAAATTTACCAGAAGCAGCATGGACATTATGGCAAGAAAGACAAGAAGTACTCTCCTTCATTTGCACCTTGTGAATCTGGCCGACTTTATTTTGGGAATGACATGCAAAACAAATTTCTTTAATGTTGGTTGTTAACAAAAATTGGTAGTTGCTTCCATGGGCCTTGTGGCAGGAAAGGCAATTTTGAGACACCGGTTTATGAACACGTTTCCCTATTAAAAGGTTATCTTTTTTGTGACATTGGAAACAAAGTTGCTTGGGTGGCTTCCTTAATAACCATTTATTAACCGAGGCATGGGGATTATGACACTGGGTGCACTTACCATCAGCCACCGGAAGATGAGCATACTTAACCTTGACTTTTATATGACAAGAAAGACAGGTTTCTTTCACAGTTTTTTTCAAAAGATGCGGAGAATCTGAGGTATGGCTGCTATGGCATACAGTACATTCTCCCTTTTTCAGCGGAGAATGAACATAACCCATCTGTAATTGTTTCTTAATTTCAGCATGACAGTTTAAACAGGGCTTTTGGGCATACACTTCAAAAGAATAAAGGAGCAATCCTCCCACTAATATCCAAAAAAGACACCTTTTCATCTTATCTCCCCTTTAGAGTGTTATGGCATAACCTACATTTTCCTTCAGCAAAAGGCTTATGCAAAAACTTCTTAAACAATGCCTGACTCGTTGAGCTATGTGGAGTGTGACAGGAAGTGCAATCTACGTTTGTTAAACTCATACCAAAGTGCTTGGCTTCAAGAGATTTGTCCACTTGATGGCACTTTTGGCATAAACGATCATTCTTAGCAACCAAAAGATACTGATTTTCGCTATAATGAGGATAATGACAGGTAAAACATCTTCCTTTCTCTACCGGAGGATGCACAAACACCTTGGCCTTGGCCTTTTTGATAATGTTTAAATGGCAGGAATAACAAAGTCCCTTCCAAGGCCGATAAAGCTGCCCTTTGATTTTACTGCCATGAGGATTATGACAAACTACACACTGCCCCTCTTTTAAAGGCTCATGTACGTCTTTGGCCGTTTGAACCCTCACCTTTATTTCCTTGTGGCAACGATAACAATTATCAGACCCTGTGAGAATCAGCTCAAAACTATTATTAGAGGCGTGATGAGCATGGCACTTATCACAATTTCCCTGAGCAAATGGGGGATGAATAACTGTCCAATCCCTGCCCATATCACGATGACATTTCAAGCATATCCTCCGCCTATTGGCAAAGAGGAAAAATTTATAGGAAGAGGAATGGGGATTATGGCACTTATAACATTCCCCCTTTCGGGCTGGGGTATGAATATTTGTTTTTTTAAACTCTCTGGCTGTATCTTTATGGCAAGAAAAACATAATTGAGAACATTTTTGCGTTAATTCCCATTTGTAAGGGGAAGCGTGAGCATCGTGACACTTAAGACATTCCTCCTTTTGGGCTGGAGGATGCTTATAAAAACCTTCAAGCATCTTTCTTTGATGACAGGTAAAACAAGCACCTTTCCCTTGAGAAAGGAGATTCTTAAATGGCGCCGTATGAGGATTATGGCAAACTACACACTTGCCGTTAGCCACAGGGGTATGAAGATGTTTCTGAGTGAGTTTCTTTTTCAATTGGACATGGCAACTAAGACAAAGTTTTTTCTCTGGCATTTTGGTAATGCCAACGTAATTGCTGGCGTGGGGAGAATGACATTTTAAACAATCATTTTGCTTAAACCCCAGATGGACACAGTTTTGATTGAAAGGGGCCTTATTGCGGTCATGACAAGAATAACACAACTTATTTATCGAAGCCTTCAATTTTAAAGGTTTCTTGGCGTTAGGTCCTGAATGGCACTTGTTACATTCTTTTTTGCACATGGGGACATGAGAATATTTCTTAAATAGTCCCTTGTCTGCACTGCTGTGCGGGGTATGACAGTTCAAACAATCCTTACCTTTAATAGGATAATTTGCGTGGGCATCTATAAACTTTTTGTCTTGAGAATGGCAACTATAACATAGGTCTTCAGGAGTCTGCTTCAGCAATTTGGGATAGGCGCTCACATGGGGATTATGGCAAGTTTCACAGTTTTCAATAGGTTTATGGACTATTTTTTGCTCGAATCTGGCCTTTTCATGGCAAGAAAGGCAGGTATCCTTAGGTCCTTTAACTAAATAAAACTTGTTGTTTCCTCCATGGGGACTATGACACTTTAGACAATTTCCCTTGGAAAACGGTGGGTGTTTAACATTTCCTTTGGCGTTCTTAACATCCTTATGACAAGAAAAACAAAGTTGGGGCAAATTCTCTTTTAAATACACCCCCCCAATCAATCCATGAGGACGATGACACTTTTCGCAATTTTTCTCGGCTACCGGCGGGTGTACATATTTGGCTCCTGCCAATTTGGTATATTCCTTTTGGTGGCATTCAATGCAGCTTTTTTTTACACTAAGTTCGGGCGAAGGGGTAGGATGACAAGCCGTAAAACATATTCCCAAAAGCGCAATCAAAAAAATTACCTTTTTCACTTTCAACTCCTAATTTGAAAATCTTTTTCCATTTTTTTAAACTCTTTTTCATTGATTTTTATCTTAGAAAATTGGCGCAACTCCTTCAAATATTTGTCAAGAATTTCCCTAAATTTCTTATACCAAAGTTTCTTTTTAATGTCTAGCATAACTTTTTTGTACGGTAAAACCTCGCCTTCTTTTTTATCTTCTAAACGTAAGATAATAAACTTAAAGTTGTCTTTTAAAACAGGAGTAATCTCCCCAACTTTGAGTTGAGCCAAGCTTGCCCTTATCTTTGAAGGTAAACGGTTCGCTGAAACCCAACCAAGCAAACCACCATGTTTAGCAGTATCACTAACGGATTTTTTTCTGGCCAAAAGAGAAAAATCAGCCCCTGCTAACAGCTCTTCTCTAATTTCTTGGGCCTCTTTTTTAGTAGGAACTTTAATAATGCTTAGTTTATAACGGTCAGGCCCCCTAAAATCCTTTTTATGTCTCAAATAATATTGTTTCATCTCTTTTTCGCTCAGTTTGACTTGGGGAACAATAATTTTTTCTCTAAACGTAAGGGCCAAATAATAACGTTGGTATCTTCTCAATGCCTTCTGCAATTGTTTATCTTTTTTAAAATAATTCTTTTTCAAAGCATATTGAGCAACCAAGATTTCATCTATAAGCTTGTTTAGAACTTCTTTCTTTATCTTATTTTCGTCCAATTTTAGATGCCATCGTTCAGCCATTGCCTTTTGGCCCCAATAGTAATCTTTAAACACAGCCATGAAATCTTTTGCTGAAATCGCTTCGCCGTTAACCTTGGCCAAAATCCCTTCAACATTCTGGCCCGGTTCTAGTTTGCTTAATAGAGTGTTATTTATTTCTATTCTGGCCTTCTCTCTTAGAAACTTGACCAAACGCTTTTCTTCTTCTCCTAGCTTTTCATCAATATATTTGTTTCTAAGCCACCTTTTATGTTTTTTAAAAATTTCGGGGTTTGGGAAAATTTTCTTATCCACTCTAATGATATGATAACCAGCCTCTGTTTTTACGATTCCGCTTGTTTGCCCTGGTTTTAAAGCAAAGGCTACCTTTTCCCACTCTTTCACCATTCTACCTCGGGTAAGAATCCCCATTTTTCCACCCCGCGAGGCAAAAGGGTCTTCTGAAAGCTTTTTAGCCACTTTTTCAAAGGGCATACCTGACTTTATAAGCCTTAATGCCTCCTCAATCTTTTTTCTACTTTTTGAGAAAATTTGTCTAACCTCTATTTTGGTAAATTTATCATTGAAGTATTTTTTTAAAATCTCATCATTAATTTTTAGTTGTTTTACCTTCTCATGCCAAAGCTCATTGAGGGCAAGATCCCTTTTGATCCCTTTCATTTGCTTTAAATAAAAAGGGTCTTTGTCTAAACCTAATCGCCTTGCTTCTTGGGCCATTAAATACTCGTCAATAAATTCTTGAAGTTTATGTTTCAAAACCGAACCTGAAAGTCTCCCTGCCTTTTTACTTGCAGGATTCATCTGAGAATAAAAATGAAATTCTTTTAAATACTGTTTAAAATCGTCAACCCCAATTTCTTCACCATTTATCTTTACCAAATAGGCAAAGCATGAATTTACTAAAACAAAAACCATTAATATTACCCAAAATAACGTTTTCTTCATAAATTTCTCCTTTTTTGGCGTTCAAAATTTTATGTCTTAAGTTATAAACTTCACAATTGATTGTTATTTTGCTTGCCAACATTTGCAAGATTTACACTAACAAATCACAAATCATACCAGCCAATTACCCAATAATTTCTTATACTTCTTATCTCCTCACTCTGAACCAAATGAATTTACACGCATATACAAGACTTGAACCTTATACTACCCCTAATAAGTATCTAAAAAGTTTATTACCATTCGCTGAACCAATTTATTGAGGGACCTAATCCTGTCAATATTTAAAATTTTAACATAGTCTTCTCCTGTCTTTTCCAAAGCAACTTGCCATAATATTTTCCCTTCTTTGGTATCTATCAGTCTAATAGTAAAATTGACAACTGGTATCTCCCCTTTAAATTCATATTTCCTCACAACACCTATAAATACAGCATCAAGTTTAAATTGATTGCGAAGCATTGTAAGCGTAGATCTGCTAATCATGCCTGTATCTTTTATTCGTTGCTTAATTAAAAACTCCCTAATATCCCCTAGTCCTTCTACTTCAAAGATATTCTTTTTAACCAATTCGGTGAAAAATATTTGAGTAACAACCGTTCCTGCCTCTGGTTTCCCAGAAATATTCTTGAAAGGAAAAACTGCTACCTTTTTCAAATGCTTGATTTCCTCTTTATCAACATAAACTAAAGAGAAAGCATAGGTACATGCCAAACCACTTAAAAACAGAACCAAACATACAAGCTTAATGGCACGGACAAACATGAGATTCTTATAATTTAAACTCAGACAAAACCTCCTCTATTGCAAAGATAAAGGCTTTTACTTCAGGGGGCATCTTCTCCTCTTCTATCTCTTCTTTAAATATTTCCACGGTCTTTTTTAGTTTCAAAACCTTAAAATGCAATTTTTCTATACTTTCATTTAAATTTTCTACAAATTCGTGAATATCATCGCCTTCTCTTATCTTCAGCCTTAAAGTAAGGTCACCGTCCCCTAGTTTTTTAATGTCTCTTTCCAACCGATATAAAGGTCCAGCAATGCAATAGGGCAAAAACAAGGCAATCATACCGCCTATAAATACGCTTATTCCTACTCCCCCTAGAATTACTGGCCAAAGATAGTCCAAAAAGGTTCTTGCTCGCACGTGAACTTGATAATAAGTCTGACCAATCTCCTGCCGAGCATAAAGGTAAAACAAAAAGGCCGAAATAACGCTACTAACAAGGACAATAAGAAATATTTTCAGAAAAATTCTCACTTGCATATTACGTTTAATTGAATAGTTTAGTTTTTTTCTCTTTATCAACTGCCTTTTTTCCATATTCTCCCTCCTTAATTAATACCGATCTCCATGACAACTAATACACAACTCCCTTCCCCTAGACTTGCGAAGATAATACCGGTATTTACTTCCATGGGCATTATGACAAGAAGTACAGATCACAATATTTCCCTCAGCTAAGGGTAAACCAGAAGGGACCTTCATATTCTTCCCCAAGGGCACTCCCACAGGGTGAGAGATGCCTAATTTTTCTGAGGGATGGCAGTGGTAACAAGAATCAAGCCCAGATTCCTTTGCCCCTTTTAAAACAATATTTGCATGTCCTTCTTGCCCTTTTGCCTCTTTTCTAACCTTTCTTAACTCAACCTTGCCCTGTGCCAATCTAGTGGTCAACCAAAAAAGAACTACCCTGCCATCAGAGGTTCTGCTAACCTTCAAATCCCTTATTTTCAGTATCCCCTCAGGTTCTGAAGAATTCACCACCTCGGGTTCTGCCTGATACGGCACCACCTTAAACGATTTTGGTGGAGACACCGACTTATTACCACAAACATCCAATGAAATTACTCTATAATAATAAGTGGCATCTTTGGCAAGATTAGAAATTTTCACCAAATGATTGACCACAAGGGTTTCGTCTAAAGGGGTAACAAATCCAAATTGTTTATCTTCTCCATATTCAACTTGGCTTGTAGAAAGCTCATCTGTAACCCATTTAATGGTAGCTTCATAGAACACACCTGGTTTTATTTCCTTTACTTCAACTTTTGAGATTTTCGGAGGAGTAGTATCCTGAAGCAAAGGAAGCCGATCAAACTTTATCATTACTTTAACTTTATCCACTTTTCCATCTTTATCCCTAACTGTAACAACAGCCTCATAAAGGGATTCTTTATCTTTAAGATTAAATGCCGTCATGTGTTCGCGGGTAAGGGGGGTTACCTTGGTAATTACGGTCCCTGCATTGGTCCCAAGGCGGTCTTTGTAAAGGTGACATTCTGCACACTTGCCTTCCGCAAATGGAGAATGGACATAAGGCTGATGAAGCCCTTTTGCTATGATGTTTTCATGACATTTGTTGCAATTTCCATTTGCCCAAGTTAAATTCAAAGAACAAAAAAGAACAATATTTATTACCAAGAACCACTTAAAAATCGTAGTTCCATTCTTCATGACGTTTTTTGACCTCCTCTTTTGGGGACTTAATTTTAACAACTCCTTTCATAAATAAAGGAATTTTCAACTTACTTAAGTTACCGGCTACATCTCTTACTTCACTGGCAATAAAACATTCTTTTGCTGATTGGGGCAATTTTAGCATAAGCTTATCGGGCATTTTTCCACTTCCAACAACAAGTTTCAGAAGACGGCCTTTTTTATCCACAATACTTAAGCTCCAATCATTTATCTCATTCTCCTCTAAACATTTGATTTTAAGCACTCCTTTATTGCCTTGAGAGTTATCGGATATAAAACTAAATTCCAATTGAGGAGGAATTTTATCTACAATAATCTTAATGGGATTCGTAACCGCCACATTCCCTGCTTCATCCTCCGCCATACACCTAAAGAAATAGGTACCATCATTAACATTGCCATGTCCATCGTCTTCTCCATGCCAAGCCCATGCCGTAGGCAAATCTCCTTCTCCTTCATAACTTCGAATTAATGTGCCTTTTTCATCATAAACCAAAAAGGCCCATTTTTTTATTTTATCTGGTTCCAGTAAAAAAGGAAAGAAAATAACACTGTCTTTTATCCCATCCATGTTAGGAGAAAAAATGGGATTTTCAACAGAAATTTTTAACTTAGGAGGAGTGTTGTCTACTGTCAAGAGAACACCAGTATTTATAAAATGGATGAGGCCTTTGTAATCCCAAATTTTTATTTTAGCAAAATAAAAGCCTTCCCGTTGAGGAGCAGAAATTTCACCCCGCCAGAGCAAGGAACTTTTATGTAAAAAGGCCTCTTTGTTGCCTATAAGTACGGCTACCCTTTTACACATCTCCTCAGCAGCAATTAAACGAACGGCAATTCTTACTGTTGATTTACCTTTCACAATTTTTGGTGTCAAAGAAAAGTCTTCTAACAAATAGCTTGTTCCAACCTCTGTTCTTACGTTTGGCATTCGCTCCTGTGCCTTAAAGCCAACTGGAAACGTCTTAAGAATTTTTCTTAAGGCAATATCCATCAGTCTTTGCTCATCTTTAACTTCACCCAAACCAAACCAGGAACGAAAATCATCTCCTCTCAAGGTTATATAATTCGTCCATAATATAGAACCGTTTCGGGTATTTATCACCCTTACACCAATTCCTATTTCAGGAACCTTTGGCTGATAACTGTCAATCCAGCTTAAAATAACGGCCCTAGCCTTGTATCTGCGCCCCAATTCCTGAGCAAGAGTAGAAGACAAACAATAAAACTCCCGAATTCGCTTAGCATAAAGGAACTTCTTAATATCCTCTGGCAATAATGCTTCAAATCCCCTTTTCTTAAAAAAGAGGCCCAATATTTTATAATTCTATCTTCTGGAATAGTTTCTGCCTGACTAAGATTACTCACAGGAAAAACAATTACTCTAGGTTTAGGGATAACCCCTAAGGCACCTTGTGGAATTCGAGGAAGGACTGGAGGCATAACTTGAGAAGGGACTCTCGTAATCCTTGGTTTGACTATTTTTCCCTTTTCTTTTATAGGCCTCAAAGGGGGCTTGGAGATTTTGGGAATGGGTTTTGTTTTTTTAGGTCCCTTAGGAGAAACCTTGGGCAATCTTTTTCTTTTTTTAAACCTTTCCTTAAGCATCTTTTTCTTTAAATGAGGTTTCAACGCAAGAGAAGGCATTTTGAGTTTTGGCCAGACTATCCTTTGTGGAATATAATAACAAGTGCGAACAAACGCATCTTTAAACCGAGCTTGGATTTCTCTAAAAATAGGCAACAATTTATCTTTATTTGTCTCTAATCCTACTCTAACGGTATAAAATTTTCCAATTTTTTCTACCCTAGCATGAGGAAAATCCTTTATTCGCTTAAAGTCTTTTAAGGCCAAGGTTTTATTTTTAAAGGAAGATAATTGAACACAATAATAAGTCGTGTTAGGAGATGATTGTGCAAAGATAGCTTTCAAAAAAACAAAGACAATACCTAAAACTATTAAGGTTTCAAATAAGCGTTTTCCCATCAACCTAAGGTTTTTAACATCTTT
The DNA here is from genome assembly GCA_027038965.1 of Candidatus Desulfofervidaceae bacterium. GTDB lineage: Bacteria > Desulfobacterota > Desulfofervidia > Desulfofervidales > Desulfofervidaceae > JAGHCL01. The sequence continues at coordinate 131,368 of JALWFG010000018.1, forward strand.
TTAATAAGAATATCTGTAACATCACTTAATGTCTTTTCTCCTATTCCAAATAAGCGGTTTAAGGCTCCCCCTCCTTTTTCTGTTCCTGTGGCTTGCCAAATAACAATCCCTGATTGGGCATCAATCAATTTTAAGGAGAGGGTAACTAAGGGCAAAGAAATACCCCCACTTTGAATTAAAGCAAATTCATCTACTGAACCCGTAATTATCCCTTGAACCCCCAAACGACTAGCAATCTTTTTTAGGCTTTTTATATCTAGATTGTTTGTATTAATTCTCATCTCTGCTAGGATATAATCTGTCTGACCGTTATCTACAACATCAAAAAGCCCTTGGGCAAGAAGTTCTGTCTCAAGGATATCACGCACCTTCTCATGCGCTGAGGTATCTCGGGAAAAGTTTTTAAGAGGAAGAATTGCCACCCGTTTAATGTAACTTATATCGGCCTTGGGATTGGCATATCGGGTAACATTCACTCCCCCACCACATCCTAGGACAAAGACCAATAATGCCGTTAAAAGAATGAATCCTTTTTTTCTCATAGCCTTCTCCTTTAAAATCCTGTTGAAAATCTCATATAAAAATCATGTGAAGTTTGTCTTTTTTCCTTTTTTGTTCGGGAATAGCTGTAACCTGTTCTAAAACTACTCTTTCTCCCCAAGTTGAATATCAGGTCTAAGCTATGCATCATCTGACTTGTTCCGTCAGAAATGTTTGTAAATTGACTAGTAGCATTCATTTGTATTTTTTGGGTAAGAAAGCATCCTAAACTATATTGATGGGAAAAATAACTTCCCCCACCTCTATTGTTATATTGGATATAAAGACGTCCGTAAACCCTTGAAGAAGGAGTATAAACCATAGTAGTGCTTATGCTCGAAGAACTAGTTGATTCGGTCACATCATCTTTGGTACTTTGCCATTGCCAATCATAGTCAATATCCCAATTGAGGTGTTTTGTAAGAATTGTTCTTATATACAAACTAGAAAAAACAAAATTTGTTTTCGTGCCTGTCTGGGGAGCTTCATTAAAATTGGCATTTAAATCCCAATTTACATTGATTCCTTCCCATACCTCGGCTACTGTGCTCAAAACAACACCGTTGTTATTTGCTGTCTTTACTCCATTTTCCTTTGTTGTAGAATGAGTCAGAGTAAGGGTAGTTGCAAGGGTTTCAAGGGGAGTATATCGCAGATTTAATGAATAGAGTTGGGAGGTGGTTTCCTGATTAGACCTATTTTTGCTTGTTTGATAGCTCAAAGTAAGTAAAAGGTCAGAAAACAATTCCCCTGAAAGGCTTGCCCCTTGATTAAGGTTATAATTCATCCCTGTAGGAGAGGAGTTCACAAAACTGTCTGTTTTATAATAGGTTACATGATAGTTAGTCGTCCAATTCTCTAAGATTTTGTAAGAAACTCCCGCATTGGCTGTATAATTTTTTGTATGAGTCTGTTGCTTGCCTTTTATGGTTTCTTGTCCATAGGCTTCTATCTCAGTCACTCCAAAAGAGGGAGGGTTGGTTATCGGAGCCCTATAGACCACTTTGAAATAACGGGCTTGAGTGGAATTAAAACTGATTTCAAACCGATGTTGGACGGTATCATAAGAAAAGGAAGCCGCAGATGTAATCTTAGTCCAATTTCTAGGTTCTGTATCTTCATTTGTATAATATACCTCCCAAGTAATGGCTTCATTGTTGTAAAAAAAACTCCTATCGGTGTATATATAAATAGCATCCACAGCTTGGGATGTTTCTAATTCAACTCCAACATTTAAATAGTCGCTTATAGAAGTAACCACTACATCCTTATTTTTATCGATTAACTGGTCATTAAGAATGAGTTCCCCTGTCGTAGTCTGGTTTGGGGTAGTATCTGTACCATAAAAGCCATGAACGGCCCTCCTCTGAATTTCCAAAGTATTTCCTTGAGGGGCTCTAGTAGTAACGGTATAGTAATTGTATCCACAATCAGTATATAAAGACAATTTATTGTCTAGAAGAGTTTTATGAAAGTTCACCCTTGCAATATGATTGTAACTGTCTTGAGTAGAATCTTGGACATAATCTTGAGAAAACATTCCCATAAAGTTATAAAGTAGTTGTCCTATTCCATAATCGTAAATAGCACCTGCGATTACGGTATCTGAAGATTCATCAGTATCTTTGGTTTGCTGATGGTCATATTGGCGGGAATGAGTATATTGAAAATTCATTTGAGGCCACTTCTCCATTCGGCTTATAAGGTTTAGATTGACAAAATAGTTTGTAACTCTTGGAGATTTATTGGTATCAGAGTCCATTAAATCAAAACTGAGGTTGCCAGTTACATATTCATTAATCAAATTGAATCCTAAAGAAGGATAAATAATTCGGCTTGTTCTATCCTTTGACCTTGTTTTAGTATAATGAAGGGTAGAATTAACTCCTATGGCAGGGGTCAATTTAGATGTATAATTTAGATAATAGTTTTGAGTAAATTGGTATGAACTGCTTGAACCCCCATCAGCAGATGTTTGACTGGTAGTATAAGTTAAATCTAAATTTCCAGAAAGCTCTTGAGTCCAAGCCAAAGGAAAAAACACAAAGATCCGCGTCAGAACTAGTATAACTACCCATATCCACCGCATTTAGACCCATTTAATCCTAATCTTCTGTCAAAATCAAGTCGTAAGGTCTACTGCCAACCTCTATTTTTTGTATTTCCCTCTCCTTGATTAAATCAAACACATCAACACTATTATCCTGAGCATTTACTACATACAATAACTTTCTATCCCTGTCTAGGGCCATTCCCATTGGTTTTCGTCCGGTAATCAGCCTTTTAGGAGAAATGTCTACATTGGGTAAAACAAAATAAACGCAATCCATGAGCTCCCCAGCCACATAAAACCAACCTTTTAATCCCTTTATGATTTTACTAGGTCTACCAGGGACAAAAATATTATGGCGTACCGAAAGGGTATTGACATCAATTACACTAACGGTATTTGATTGCCCACTGGCTACTAAGAGATAGTTGTTAGAATACGCCAAGAAACAAGGCTCTGCCCCTACTCCTACAGTATTAACCACTTCATTGGTGCTAGTATCGATTACAGAAACACTGTTGCTATAACTATTTGCTACATACACATATCTTCTCTCTGGGTCTACTGCCAGCCCTACAGGCCCTTGACCGACCTCTATCGTCTTTATTACCCTTCGAGTCTGAACATCCACCACCAACACAGCATTTGAACCTTTAGCCGAAACATAAAGATACGAAGTATCCGGAAGTAACACAATCTCGGTAGGCTCTACAGCCATAGGTAGGCGAATCTCGTCTACGACTCGATTGGTGGCCGTTTCTACCACCGAAATACTCTTAGACAGGGAATTAACTACATAAAGATATGCCCCGTCTTCGGACAAGGCCATTCCCTTGGGAGATTCCCCTACCGTAACCGTATCAATTACCTGATTAGTCCCCCTATCTATAACAGAAAGATAATTTTCACCCGCATTGCTAACATATAATAGTAATTTCTTCAGCCCTACCTTCCCCTGAGTAACATTGATCACAGGGACAAATAACGTTTGATGTTGAACAGAGCCAGATGGCTGCCAGCGGAGAAACAAACTAGAGGTTTTATCCCGAGGAATAAAAAGGTCAACAGGAATCTTGATAAGTCTCTGATTTATTTTCAAAAGAAGCTTTTTGTTATCCTTTATAAGTTTGGCTTGGCTAATTTCTAGGTTTATACTATTGTAGCTCCCAACATCCACAACTCCCTGAGCAAGCAATATTTGCTGGTTAAATAAAAAAGAAGAACTAAGGGTATGACTTCTTAAAGCAAGTGGGACTTCCTTGCCTTCCTTATCTTCAAGAAAGATCCTGCTAAGAGAAAAAACTGTTTCATAGGTTGGAGGGCCCTCGGCCTGGAGATATACCAAGATTTGCCCCTTGGGTGTAATCGTGTCTTTAGGAACTAAACTACAGGCTAAGAAAAAGGGGAACAAAACAAGACACAGCCAACCTTTTTTAGGTGACAAACACCTCAGCTTGTTTAAAAACATCTTCTGCCTGTATACAGAGAAGGATAGTAAGGAAGATTACTGCTATCAAGCAAGCAACTATCATTCCCACCATGGAAATGACATCTATTGCAAGGTATAGGCGGCTTACCGCCACCACCGCCACCACCATGACACCACCCGCAGCGTGAAGGTGGACCTGGATATGGGGCATCATCTGGATCGAGGTGGTGAATATACTCAAACTTTCCTGCATATCCCCCATAATAGGAATCATCCTTGTGACAGCGACCACAGAGATAGGACCAATAAACAGTATCAAAGGCCGTAATGTTTCCAGCCAAATCTCCTCCATTTACCTCTCGCCTGATTAACATCACATTAGGAGAGCCATGTGGTTCATGGCAATCTAAACAGGAGAGAACAAAGCCAATGCTAATTCCTAAGGGCGAAGTAGCAAAGGGGTCTTTAATATTTAAACTCGTAGTAGCTGAATTCTGACCATGTTTGTCCCCACCAGATTCTCCCCCTGCTGTCACCCAATCAATTTTATAAAGATTGCGTCCTAAAGTAGTGCTATAAATGGTATTTGTGCTATTATGGCAATCGGTGCAAAAAGTGTCATAATCAGGCATATTTGAGCCATTGTAAGTGGCGGTATTTCCAGGTTCGTAAGTTGAAGTAGAATTGTAATAATAAGGGGCCTGGTAATTGGTGGTATAATCGCTCATCCTTTCACCTGAATCATCACCCCAAAGCTGACTGTGGGCCGTAGGGCGGGAGATAGCTGTATAACTTGGGTCAGTTGGATTGGCCTTATTCCTTCTGGCCAAATGTGGGTTGTGGCAAGCCACGCAAGGATTAGAACTAGCTGTAAAAAAAGAAGAGAAGTTGTTTTTGGCAAAGTTGTAGACATCATACAGGTTATGAAAAGAAGTCTGGTTAAAGGCATCTAAAATTCCTGTAACACTGGCCGTTGCTCCGCCAAAGGTGGTGCTATAATCATAATTTGTAATTCCTCCGCTTTGAAGGGAATTCAGACTTGTGTGACAATAGAAACAAAAATCATCGCTCTGCAAATAGGAACCTGTAGTATTTGTAGTATTGAAATTATCTGCAAAAAGACAAAACCCTGAGGGAGCACCTCCACTAGGTGTAGGTTCAGCCCCATTTATACTGGCATGCTGTTCATGACAATGAGCACAATTTCCTTGGACATAACTGCTTAACTCAGTTACATTTCTCTTTACTCCATTAGCCGCATCCCCATGGGCAGAAAGGCTATAATTCCCTGCTCCTGCGGGAAGAGAGAAAGAAAGAATTAGGCCTAAAACAATTGCCAAAACTTTCATTTTTTCTTTAATTTTTCTCTGTATGGCATACACTACATTTGTCTCCATATACACTTCCCTTGTAATCCCAACGCATCGCCTTAAAAAATTCGCTGCCATGGGCCCGATGACAAGAAATACACATGACAATATTGCCAGAACTATTCACGGTAGATTGAACGCCTAAACTTAAGTCATCTTCACCCAAAGGCACTACAGGGTCATAAGAGGTACCGTAAACGGCTGCATATTCACCGCTGTTGGGCAAAGCAAAATCTGTGGGATGCCGTAACCAAACAGGATGACTTCCTGCTTGACTGTGATAATAGCCATGACACTCGGCACAGAGATAACTAATGGTACTCATGTCCGTATAACCGCTGTTCCCATTTACCCCTTTGTATTCGTTATGGTCAGTAGCACTAGCCGTATACTCCCAATCATTGTCTTCAATTCCTAAAATACCAGCTAAAAAACGGTAACTTTTCCCTACCGTGCTTCCATCTATCACAGAATCATCTTCATGATGGGCGCCATAAATGGCCTCAAAATTATCCGTCACTCCATCTCCATTTAAATCATTGACATGTTTACCATGACAGCCATAGGTGCCAGCACAAGTCAATTGGCTCGTCCAACTCGCCGCCCCTCCTGCTATTTGACCAAATGAGTTGCTTGCAGTAGCAGTAGGGTCCCATCCGGGTGGAGTCAAGCCTATAGTGGCATCCGGAGCCGCTATGCCCACTACGTTATGCCCATAGGGGTCACCCCCTGCCTGAGTTACCCAATAAAAATTTCCTCCAGCCAAGCTTTTTCCTGCCCCAGTACCTAGGGGAGCTGTAGTCATATTCACTACTGGAATAGTACTTTGCTCGCCACTTGGACCGATTGTTTTTATAGGGGCACTTCCACTATGGCAGCCTATACAATCTCCTACAGTAAGGGCCCTAAAAGGGCCAGAAGGAGATCGGGTAGGCCATTCAGAAGGCCAAGGGGTTTGGCTATAGTGCATAGTATGACAATTTGAACAAACGCCAGAGACCTGTGACCACAACTTAAATGGAAAAAAACAAAGAAAACTTACTATCAAAAAAAACCACACTTTAATAGCAAAAGCAGCCTTATAACACATCTTAGCTTTTATTTAGCACATTTACCTTTCTTTTGTCAATTAAATTCCCAATATTCTGCCTTAAAGGGAATTGGTTGAGTGAAGGTACAAATGAGAAAAGGAGAAGGTCACAAGGCTAAAGGCGAATACAATAAATACAATAAATAAATAAATGCAATTAACGCAATAAACTACACCTTTTATCTCTCAACATAAGTTTTGCCTTGCGGGTGAGGGTATAATAGGTATGATTCATGTGTTTAACCTTACGCCAACCTTTGGGTTTCAAAAAACGGCCTTCTACCCTCTTAAGAAAGCCTTTTTGCCTTAATTCCTGAAGCAATTTCATTATATCATCAAGTTCCAAATGCAACTCTCTGGCAATAAATTTGGCACAATCAGCACCTACATGAAGGACATGAAATAAAACTTCTTTCTCTACTGAGGAAAGTCCTTCTATAGAACCTGAGCAAGCGGATAAGTTTTTACTTTTTCTCATTCGCCTGAAAGTGGGCAATTCTTTTTTTATAAAAAAGGATTTGCTCATTTAAGTCCTTTAACCCCCAGGCATAAACATAACTGAAACGAGCATCATGACCTGTTTGAGAGAGAAAGCGGAACTTCAAGGTGCTAAAAAAACAATAAAAGTAAAGGTCCTGACCCGCAGGCACCCCCTTTAGAATTTCCTTTTGAGCCAAGTCTAAAAAATATTTTCTTTCTTTGTCATTAAATTCTTTTAAAAACTGCTCCCGTTGCCAGATAGTAATCTCCCTCTCTGTTGGAGGCATCTCCCTTTCAAGGTTGCTTGAAGACATTAACGTTTTTTTTCTTCTTTTTCTTCTTCCACCAGAAAATCATGGTCCTATTTTAATTGCCTTTAAATTGTAGGCAATAACCACGGTCCTTCCTCTGTTAAATAACATTGTTCTTTGAGTCCTAAGGGTGGTAAAAACAAGTTCTTTTTGTCCATCATTGTCAAAGTCCCCCAAATAACAGTCTGTAATACAACCATGAATTTCAGGAGACTTCCATTTCGTCTTCATTCCCAAACCATCCCAAACCAAGATTTTAAACTCTCCACTGGAAAAGTCTTTATAATCCCTCAGAATTCTGCCCACTCTAGAATGATTTTGGTAAACGATGACTTCTAAAGGCGGCTTCCCATCCAAATTGGTCACTAATATACGTCCAGGGATATAAATCCTCTCTAGGCGGGGGTTTATGGCATCGGGATCTATGGCCTTTCCTTCTATATAGAATACAGACCCATAAAAATGGTCTGTGCTTTTCCATTCCTTATTCCCTGTAGGGGTTAAAAGGTTTAAATAATCTTCTTCATCTAACATCAAGATATCTTTGAGATCATCACTAGTAAGATCAGCAAAATAGGCATTGAAGATTCGCACCTTTTCCAAAGAGCAGACCCTTTCTATGGGCTCGAATCCCCTTCCTGTCCATTGAAGGCGATAAATTCCAGGTTTAAAAGGATTATTATCACCCTGTTTTTGGCCTAGAATTACTTTGGAACCATCTGGATTAACCTGAACTTTTAAATACCAAGGGATGTCATCTTCCAACTTGACCAACCTTTTATCATCCCATTTATAAACCACAGAGGCCAACCGACGGCGAGGGAAATTAGTAATAATTATTTCCTGTTTGCCATCGCCATCCAGGTCAAAGAGGCTTACATTGACAAAACAATTGGCTGGAGATGTCTCCAACTTTCTTAGCAAATTTAAATGCCCATCTAAAAAGCGATAAATCCAAATAGTATGAGAGTCTATCAAAACCATCTCATTTTTGCCGTCCCCATTTACATCCCCTATGGCCAAACCCTTGGCTGCAAATGAGAGGGGATAGCTATACCATTTTCTTAAATTTTGAGGGGTGCGAAAATAGGTTCCTTGAACGAGCGGTTGACTTAAAGGAGATCCTGAGACTAGAGGGTTGGGAGGGGTTTTTGTTTGGGCCACAGAAATCTTACGGCCCAAGATCTGAGAGTTGATAGACATGGCAATATTGTTTACACCGCTTAGAATATCCCCTGGGTCATGACACTGGTAAAAAAAAGGATAAACTTTCTTTTTTTGAACATCCAAAAGCTTGGTATCTATGCTGGCCTCTTTTCCCAAAATGGTAATACTTCCATAAAGGACAAAATCTACCTTTAATCTTTGGCCTAATCTTTGGGCCTGCGTTTGGGCAGGAAGACCTTTAAGCCCCAGGCTTTTCATAGCCTTGGTTACCGCAACCTTTTCCAGCACATCTACCTTGTTTGTCCAAAAAAGGCGGGTAACAAACATGGAGTATATCCCATCTTTGAGATATCCATATTGTGGAGGGGCATAAAGGGCAAAGGGGACAATAGCGATTTTTTTAGGAATAGCCTCACCTTCCTGAGCCAACGTTTGAGAAATAAGGCCTATAGTTAACACCATCAGGCTAAAAAACAGAATTTTCACAAATTTCATTATTACCTCCTATTTTTCAGGATTTACTAATCCCATTTTACTACCATGATTTTACCCTCAGTCATCTCCTCCATGGCATATTTAATCCCTTCTTTCCCTAAGCCAGAAAGTTTTACCCCACCATAGGGCATGGGATCACTCCGATAAGTAGGCACATCATTGATTATTACCCCGCCAACATCCAATTTTTCATAAGCATAAAAGGCCTTCTGCAGTTCATCTGTAAATACCCCGGTCTGAAGTCCATAAGGAGAATTGTTTACCGCTTCTACGGCCTTTGCAAACTCCTTATAAGGCTCTACCGTAACCACAGGACCAAAAATTTCTTGAGAATTTACCTTCATTTCTGGGTTAGTATTTGTAAGCACTGCTGGGGTAATAACATTGCCATGCCTTTGCCCTCCACATAAAAGCCTTGCCCCATCGGCTACAGCCTCTTTGATCCAGGCTTCCACCCTGTTAGCCGCCTTTGGGTTGATAAGAGGACCTACAATCGTTTTTTCGTCTAATGGGTCTCCGGCAGGAACGGCCTGGGTCCGGGCTACAAAATCATTCAAAAATTCTTCATACAATTTCTCTTGGACAAAAATGCGCTGTACGGAAATGCAAACCTGCCCTGCCTGGTAAAAGGCCCCAATAATAGTCCTTTGAAGTAAAAACTCCTTTAAACGCAAAGAATCTATAATCAGACCAGCATTGCCTCCCAATTCTAAAGTGACTCTTTTTTTGCCGGCTATTTCTTTTAGATGCCAACCTACCTGAGGACTTCCTGTAAAGGTAAGCATGGCTATCCGATCGTCCTGGACCATTTTTTCGGCCAGATCAGTCCCACAGGGCACCACGCTAAAGCTACCTTCAGGTAAGTCAGTTTCGGCCATGATTTCGCCCAATTTTAAAGCCGTCATGGGTGTGGCCGAAGAAGGTCTAACGATTACAGGGTTGCCTACTGCAAGGGCAGGGGCCACCTTATGGGCCACCAGATTTAAAGGGAAATTAAACGGGGTAATACAAAGCACTGGGCCAACAGGAAACCGTTTATAAATCCCGAACCTTTTTTCACTGAGCTTATCAAGGTCCACTGGGAACACTTCGCCTCCAAAGCGCTTCACCTCTTCAGACGCATATTGAAAAAGGTCAATGCATCGGGCCACTTCTATTCTGGCAAAGGCAATGGGTTTGCCAGCCTCCTGGGCCATAGTTCTGGCCAGTTCTTCAGCCCTTTTTTCCACTCCCTGTTTAATTTGAAGTAAGATTTCACTGCGTTTATAAGCCGGTAAGGCCTTTAAAGAAGGGAAGGCCTTTTTTGCCAAGGAAATGGCATTTTCCACTTCCCTTTCTCCAGCCAGACATACATCGGCAATTTTTTGACCATCATAGGGAGAACAAATAGGCATACACTTGGTTGTAGTGACAGGTTTATTCCCTAAATAAATAGGATAAGGGCCCATAATTTCCTCCTTGCTGAAATTAAAAGATACCCGCCCCTAAAAAGCGGGTCATCACACCCAACAAACAGGCAATTCCAAAGGTGAAAACCGTAGCCATGATTGTTTTTTTAAGACCAATTTCACGCCATAAGGCCGCAATCGTAGCCATACATGGAATATAAAAAACCACAAAAATCGTAAAGGTCAACACCTGGGTCTTGGTCATAACTGTCAGAACCTCTTTAGTTCCCAGGGCTTGAAGAAGCATAATCAAAGAGAGCTCTTTGCGAAGAATACCAAAGATAAGCGTGGTGCCGACAGCCACAGGCAAACCTAGAAGCAGGGTAAGAGGAGATAAAAGGTGGTTAATAATGCTATCCCAATGGAAATATTGAAGAATACCCAAAATTACACTTCCAATTACCAAAATAGGCCAAGCAATAACCACAAACTCCTTAAGCCTATACCATGACTTAAACCAAATAGTCCTTAAGGCTGGAATGCGATAATTAGGCACTTCTAACAGCAACCCTGGGGTAACCTCAGAATAAACCTTGCTTAATAATCTGCCGGCCATACCTATTACAATCAAGTTCAATACATAGACAAGAACGGCATAACCTGGCCCTAAATAATAAGACACCAATCCAAGGATAATCACCGTTCTAGCCGAACATGGAATAAGAGTTGCCAAAATGGCGGTGATAAATCGGTCTCTTTCAGATTCCAGAATCCGAGTTGCCATAACGGCTGGAACGCTACACCCATACCCTAAAAGAAAGGGAATAATAGATTTTCCATGTAAACCAATCCGATGCATAAATGTATCCACCAAAAAGGCCACCCGCGGCAAATATCCAGAGTCTTCTAGCAAAGCTAGACCCAAGAGAAATGGAACAAGATAAGGCAAAACAATGGCAATACCCCCAGCAATACCTTGAACAATACCCTCAACTACAACATAGGGAAGTCCCTTTTGAGGAAAGTAGTGACCCAATCTAACCAAAATGTGATCAAAAACCGCCATTAAAGGCGTTTCAATATGGCTTCCGACTTTAAAAACCAAGGCAAAAAAACCATAAAAGATCAAAACTAGAAAAAAATATCCCCAAACCTTATGCATCAACACATCATCTATCTTCTCTCGAATGTCCTTCTGAGGGGAACGAACGATTGTCACTACTTCCTCATAGATATTCATAGCTAAAGCGTGTCTTTCTGAGGCAATAACTACGTCCGATGGCCTCCCGTGGGTCTCTTCAAGTTGGGCTTGGGCTTTTTTTATCTCCTTCCTGGACTCAGATAAACACCGACCCAGCTCATTCTCAAAGGCCTTATCCTTTTCTAATAACTTCAAGGCCAAAAACCTAGGTGGTATATGCGTTTCCTCTGCAAAAGGAGCAATTATCCCTTCTACTTTCTCAACTACGTTCTCAACATCTTTGCTTAACAAAAGGGACTGAGGTAGCTTTTTTTCTAAGGCCACTTTAAAGGCCACTCTCACCATTTCTGTCAGACCTTGGCCGGTATAGGCAATTGTTTCCACCACAGGGATGCCAAGAATTTGGGACAATTTTCTGGAATCTATTTCAATACCCTTACGATCTGCCTCATCAATCATATTGAGAACCACAAGCATAGGTTTACGTAATTCTACAAGCTCTAGGGTCAGTTCCAAGCTTCTTCCAAGGAGGGAAGCATCTAAAACATTAATAATGACATCATAGGACTCTTTTAACAAAAATCTTCGGGTCTCGGCTTCAGCAGCATCAGAGGCAATAAGGGAGTATGTGCCAGGCAGGTCAATACATTCGCACAAATGGCTATTGATATAAATCTTGCTAGCAGTATATTTTACAGTTGTCCCAGGAAAATTAGAAGCAACGGCCTTATATCCACTAAGATGGTTAAAAATGGTGCTTTTACCACAATTGGGCTGGCCTACCAAAACTATCCTCAATCCAATTCCTCCACAATGATTTTGGCAGCCATCCCCCTGCCAAGCATAAATCGAGAATTATTTACCTCAACCATGATAGGACCGGCAAATGGGGCACTTCGGATAACTTTGAGGGTCTCTCCAGGAAGGACCCCCAATTCTGCAAGACATTGCCGACAGCGCACCCCGCCTTCTACAAATACCACCCTCACGCTCTTGCCAGGGAGAACCACAGCCAAACTCTTTCCCATTTCCCTTCCTCTATTTGTCTTCTTTCAGTTTTTTTATCTCTTTTTCTCTAAGTTCTACCCTTCTAATCTTACCACTAATGGTCTTGGGCAAATCAGAAACAAACTCAATCTTACGGGGATATTTATAAGGGGCCGTTGTGTTTTTAACGTGCTCTTGAAGTTCTTTTATTAAGGTATCTGACGGAGAGTAACCTGGAGCAAGTACTACAAAGGCCTTCACAATTTGCCCTCTTATAGAATCAGGAACGCCTATAACTGCGGCCTCGGCTACCGCTGGATGTTCTATAAGCGCACTTTCTACCTCAAAGGGCCCAATTCTATATCCTGAGCTTTTAATCACATCGTCGGCCCGACCGACAAACCAAAAATAGCCATCTTCATCTTTATACGCACGATCCCCTGTAAAATACCATCCATTTCTAAATACACTCTTGTTCTTATCCTCATCTTTCCAATATCCCTTAAATAAACCTATAGGATATTTATCCTTAACATATACAGCAATATTGCCTTCTTTATGGGATGGAAGGGGATTACCTTCGTCATCCACTATTTCTACTTTCATGCCAGGCATGGGCTTACCCATGGAACCTGGTTTTACCTCCATATTTTTCAACGTACCTACCAAAATCACCGACTCTGTCTGTCCGTAGCCTTCATAAATTTTCAATCCTGTGCCTTGTTCCCAAATTTTTATCACCTCGGGATTCAAAGGTTCTCCAGCACTGGTAGCATGCCGCAGTTCTGAGAGGTTGTATTTTTTTAAATCTTCAAGAATCATCATCCGATAGGCGGTAGGGGGAGCACAAAAGGTAGTTACTCCATATTTATCCAACAGCTCTAAGACCTTGGCAGGATTAAAACGACCTTTTTGGCCAAAAACAAATACTGTGGCCCCTATAATCCACTGTCCAAAAATTTTCCCCCAAGCAGCCTTGGCCCAGCCAGTATCTGAAAGGGTCCAGTGAAGGTCATTGGCAGTAAGATCATGCCAAAGTCCAGCCGTGAGCACGTGTCCTAAGGGATAGGAATGATCGTGTAAAACCATTTTGGGATATCCGGTAGTCCCTGAGGTAAAAAAGATAATATAGGGATCTGTATGATGAGTTTTGGCTTCCTCTCCTAAATCCACTCGGGCTCGTGAAGCCGTCTTCATTTCCTCACCATAATTTATCCAATTATGATGAGTCTGACCAATATTAATCAAGACATGCAAAGAAGGACATTCTGGCAAGACCTTTTCCACCTTCTCTATATGTTCATCGGTAGTAATAATGGCCTTAATTTCCGCTGCCTTCACCCGATACAAAATATCCCTGGCTCGAAGCATAGTTGTAGAAGGCACAAGAATAGCTCCTATTTTGGTTAATCCTAAAACCACTTCCCACCATTCCGGAATTCTGGGGAGCATAAGCATTACCCGGTCGCCCTTACTAATCTCAAGACCTTTTAAGATATTGGCCACTTGATTAGACCGAGTCATAAGGTCCCAAAAAGAAAGTTTTTTTTCTTCTCCAGATTCATTTGTCCATATAAGGGCCAGCTTATTCCGATCTCGCTTGGCCCACTCATCAACCACATCAGTCGCAAAATTGAAAAACTCTGGCACTTCTAATTTGAAATTTTCTAAATCTAAACTAATGTAAGGTCTCAGAGTTTCTAACATTAATCCCTCCTTTTCCGTTTTTCTCTAAACACCACTTCTGTCTTTAATAACTACATTCCGCGTTCCTATTTAGCCTGTTAAAACATACTCACAAACCCAGCATTTTATGTTTAGCACCTCTGTCTGGTAATGTTAACAGAAGCAAAGTTAATGAATCGCTTTTATTTATTTTTTAGAAACTTCTTTGAAATTATTTATTTTTTTATTGCTTTCGTTTATTTTCTCTCTAAATCTCTTAATGACTTTTGCGTAGTCATTTTGTCCAAAAATGGCCGAACCTGCTACCAACACATTGGCTCCAGCCTCAATTACAGATGATATTGTCCTTTCATTGACTCCACCATCTACTTCTAAATCAATACTAAGTTGAGATTCAGCAATAATTTCCCTCACTTGTCTAATCCGAGGCAGGGCACTTTCAATGAAACTCTGTCCTCCAAAACCAGGATTAACACTCATAACTAAAACCAAATCTATATCCGATAAAATGGGTTCTAGAAAGCACAAAGGCGTGGCAGGATTTAAGGCCACTCCCACCTTTTTGCCTAGACTTTTCACCATTTGAACAGTTCGGTGCAAATGGACACATGCCTCTGTATGTACGGTAATAATATCGGCCCCTGCTTTGGCAAATGCCTCTATAAAACGGTCTGGATGCTCAATCATCAAATGGACATCAAAACAAAGATGAGTTATCTTTCTCAGGCTAGCCACTACTAGGGGGCCGACTGTCAAATTAGGCACAAAGTGGCCATCCATAACATCAATATGGATCCAATCGGCTCCTGCCCTTTCCACAGCCTTAACTTCTTCTCCCAAACAGGAAAAATCGGCTGAAAGGATAGATGGTGCTATTTTAAACATATAAATCTCCCCTTGCTATAGGCATTTCTTTTTATAAAGGATTGTCCCAATCGTCAAGCTTTTTGTTACTGTTTGCTTCAGACAAATTGGAACTTGATGCCCAGGCCGATAACTCGTCCCTTCTATCTTGACAGGCTTCATGGCTATGTGTAACTTCAGCTAAAGTTTATTTGAACAACACCTCTAGGATTTTGAGGGAGTTTTTGTTGTGTGGTAAAAATTATTTATATGAGAAGAATTCATTTTTTAAGTCTCTTAACAATTTTGTCGTTGCTATTAAGCTTTCCACCCTGTGGTCTTTATCCTTTAGCATGGTCGGCCTTTGTGCCCTTTTTTGAGGTTATAAACAACACCACACCTTCTTTTGCCTTTAAGTATGGGTTTGGAATAGGAATAGCCGTTTTCTTAGGGCTTCTATATTGGATTGTTCATTCATTGACAGTTTATGGGCACCTTTCATTATGGTTTTCCTTATCTCTTCTCTTTCTTTTGGTGATTTATTTATCTTTTTATTTTGCCATTTTTGGTTATCTTTTGGTGAAATTGAAAGTCTTTGAAACCAACCTCGCCCCATGGTTGACAGGAGCGATATGGACAGGGTTGGAGTACATCCGAGGGCATTTGTTAACTGGTTTTCCTTGGTGCCTACTAGGAGATTCCCAATATAGGTGGCTTACGTTTATTCAAATAGCCGATATTGGGGGAATATATCTTCTCTCATTTTTAGTCATTACCGCCAATGCCTGTCTATTTTGCATATTTAAAAGGGAGATGAAAGGACGCCTTTTAAACACCATTTTTATGCTCTTTGTCCTTTTTCTTGTCCTTTTATACGGTCGTTATCAGCTAAAGTCGTGGCATAAAAAAATGGTCCAAGCGCCCAAAATCAAGGTAGGGCTTGTTCAGGGGAATATTGATGAATCCCAAAAGTGGGACCCCGCCTTTCAAGATTTTACTTTAAAAATCTATGCTGAACTTTCACAAAAAATGGCCTTGAAAAAGCCCCAACTGATAGTGTGGCCAGAAACTGCTTTGCCCTTTTTCTTTCAACAACCAAGCCCTAATAGGAAATTTGTCTTAAATTTCATTCGGCAAACCAAAATTCCCTTTTTAATAGGTGCCCCTGCTTATAAGCTTAGTTTCAAAAAAGTTTATTATTATAATCGAGCTTACTTAATTAATAAAAAGGGAGAAGTGATAGGATACTACGACAAAACTCATCTGGTGCCTTTTGGAGAATATGTCCCTCTGAGGCGTTTTCTCTCTTTTATTCCTGCTGTAGCTGCAACTGAAGGAGATTTCTATCCGGGTAAGGTCATTTCTCCATTATCTTTGCGTATAAACGGTAAAAACCTCCACTTGGGGATATTAATCTGTTTTGAGGGCATTTTCCCCCAAATAAGCCGTGAATTTGCTCTAAAAGGAGCCAACTTTTTAATAAATATTACAAATGATGCTTGGTTTGGATATACATCCGCGCCTTATCAACATTTTGCCATGCTTGTCTTTAGAGCCATAGAAAATAGACGGTCTATTGTGCGGTGTGCCAATACAGGGTTTAGTGCCTTTATTCTCCCTACAGGAGAAATCGCAAAAAGGAGCGAGCTCTTCCAGAGGCAATACCTTATAAATGACATTCCTTTAATACAAGCAAAGAGCTTTTATACCTTACATGGAGACATCTTGGCGTATGGCTGCTTCTGTGTTATTTTAGTATGGGTAGTTTCAAATAGGAGGTGGATATGGAAGAAATCAGAGAAGATTTAGATTTCCTCAAAGAAAGGTTTCATAGAATTGGAGAGTGTCTTTGACATTCCTAAAAAAGTTGCCCGCATAAAAGAGTTAAATCAACTCCTTTCTAAAGAAAAAGATTGGAAAAACATAAATAAATTAAGGCCTCTTCTGCAAGAAAAGGGAATGCTTGAAGAGCTTGTCTCCATCTGGAAAGGGTACCAAAAGGGTTTAGAAGACCTTGTTGTTCTCTATACTTTAGCCGTAGAAGAGGAGGATACAGAGTCCTTAAAGGAAGTCCAAAAGGAAATCACAAAACTAAAAAAAGAGCTCACCCAGTTAGAGTTAAAATGGTTATTAAATGACCCTGCCGATAGATTAAATGCCATCTTAGAAATTCATGCTGGGGCTGGAGGCACAGAGGCCCAAGACTGGGTAGAAATGCTTTTAAGGATGTACCTTCGCTGGGCAGATAAAAGAGGATTCAAGGCAAAGATAGTAGATCTCCTTCGGGGAGATGAAGCTGGGATTAAAAATGTAACCCTTTTGATAGAGGGAGAATATGCCTATGGCTTTTTGAAGGGTGAAATGGGCGTGCATAGGCTTATAAGAATCTCTCCCTTTGATACCGGTAAGAGACGGCATACTTCATTTGCAGCCGTCTCGGTTTATCCTCAGGTAAATGAAGAAATCAATGTAGAAATCAAGGAATCTGACCTTAAGATAGAGACCTTTAGGGCAAGTGGGGCAGGGGGACAACATGTAAATAAGGTAGAAACAGGTGTAAGAATCACCCATTTACCTACAGGAATTGTAGTTCAATGCCAGGATGAACGTTCGCAATTTGCCAACCGCAAGATGGCCATGATGATTCTCAAATCCCGCCTTTATGACTTGGAAAGAAAAAAACAGGAGGAAAAAAAGAAACAATTATACGAATCTCAAAAAGAAATTGCATGGGGAAGCCAAATCCGCACTTATACCCTTCATCCCCATAAACTTGTAAAAGACCATCGAACCCAATTAGAGGTACCCCAGGCAGAGTTGGTTTTAGACGGCGAGCTAGACCCATTTATTGAGTCCTATGTCCTGGGTTTAAAAAAAGCAGAACCAAGCATAAGGTAACCCCTGCAAAAGGCATAAAAGGCACAAGGGCGAAAGGAAAAACCCTTAGTGTTTAGTCCTTCGCCTAATATCCCCCTTAGCCTTTTGCCCTTGGCCATTAGCCTAAATCATATCTTAATTAGGATACAACCATATGGAATGAGTATAGCCATTTAGAATGGGTTAGAAAAATAAAAAGGGGCAATTGTTTCAATCGCCCCCCTTAAAGCCCTTATAAAATCAATTTATCTTTATTCGCCCATTGTTTCAGGTGGGATTGACTCTAATCGGCCAGCCCGATGGGCCACTTTCAACCTAACCATAGCCCGCCTTAATGCCGCTTCAGCCCTCGCCACATCTATCTTCTCACGCTGCCTCAGCCTCTTAAGGGCCCTTTCTCTGGCCTTCATGGCCCGTTTAACGTCTATTTCCCGCGCCAATTCCGCCGCATCGGCCAAAATCGTCATTTTATTCTCAAAAACCTCCGCCACTCCGCCAGTAATAGCCATATACTCAATGCTACCATCCTTTTTAAACCTAGCCTCTCCTGTCTGAAGCAAGCAAAGCAGTGGTGCGTGATTAGGCAGGACTCCAAACTCGCCATCAATACCTGTAGCTATTACCATATCTACTTCATCCCGCACCACCAAACGATCAGGAGTAATCACTTCTAAAAGAATCTTTCCAGCCATAGTTACTTCCTCTTAATAGTTGTTTTTAAGCTGCTTCAGCCATCTTCTTTGCCTTTTCTATCGCTTCCTCAATGCCACCCACCATATAAAATGCCTGCTCTGGTAAATCATCATGTTTACCTTCTACAATTTCCTTAAATCCTCTAATAGTATCTTCAATTTTTACATAGGCACCTGGCCGACCTGTAAACTGCTCGGCCACATGGAAAGGCTGAGAAAGGAACCTTTGAATCTTTCTTGCCCTAGCCACAGTCAACTTATCTTCCTCAGAAAGTTCTTCCATACCCAAGATAGCAATAATATCCTGAAGGTCTTTGTATTTCTGAAGAATTTCTTGAACTTGGCGAGCCACATTATAATGGTCTGCACCCAAGAAATGTGGGTCAAGAATCTTAGAGGTTGAATCCAAAGGATCCACCGCTGGATAAATACCAAGCTCAGCAATCTGACGGGATAAAACCACTGTTCCATCTAAGTGGGAGAATGTGGTAGCTGGACCTGGGTCTGTCAGGTCGTCAGCAGGCACATATACACATTGGACTGAGGTAATAGACCCCTTTTTGGTAGTGGTAATCCTTTCTTCTAGTTTTCCCAAGTCTTCTGCTAAAGTGGGCTGATAACCAACGGCTGAAGGCATCCTACCAAGCAAGGCCGAAACCTCAGAATTTGCCTGAACAAACCTATAAACATTATCAATAAAGATCAAAACATCCTGTCCCTGATCCCTAAAATACTCACAAACAGTCATGGCTGTATGGGCCACCCTTGCCCTTGCCCCTGGAGGCTCATTCATCTGTCCATAAACAAGGGCTGCCTTTTCAAGAACCCCAGATTCTTTAACTTCTAGGTAAAGGTCGTTTCCTTCCCTAGTCCTTTCACCTACGCCAGCAAACACTGAAAGACCACCATGCTCCAAGGCAATGTTATGCATCATCTCAAGCATAACAACGGTCTTTCCTACCCCAGCTCCGCCGAACATGGCCATCTTACCACCACGAGGGAACGGAACCAACAAATCAACCACCTTAATACCCGTTTCCAAAAGCTGGACCTTAACTTCCTGCTCCACCAATTCCGGCGCCTCTTTATGAATTGGATAATATTCTTTAGCCTGCACAGGACCCATCCCATCTACAGGCCTTCCAACCACATTTAAAATGCGGCCTAACACCTCTTTACCAACAGGAATCATAATGGGATTACCGGTATCCTTAACAGGCATCCCTCTCACTAGACCATCGGTAGTATCCATAGCAATACACCTTACTACATTGTCCCCTAGATGCTGCATCACTTCCAGTACCAAATTGTCTTCGGTATCATCAATAGCAGGATTGGTCACTGTCAATGCCGTTAACAACGGAGGCACTTTCCCTTCTTCGAATCTGACATCAACTACTGCTCCGATAACCTGGACAATTTTGCCAATATTCTCGCTCATATTTAAAACCCCCTTCTATAATTTCTATCCTTGTCTTAAGGCCTCAGCTCCGCCAACGATGTCCATTAATTCCTTAGTAATACTAGCCTGGCGGGCCTTATTGTAAATTAATGTCAATTGCGTGATCATATCCTTACAATTATTTGTAGCATTATCCATAGCCGTCATTCGAGCGGCATGCTCTGAAACCTCATTTTCAAGCAACCGACTATACAATTGGACATTAATACTCTTAGGTAAAATCTGCCTTAAAATCTCTTGAGCCTTGGGTTCATAGATGTATTCAATTTGGTTTACATCCTCCTCAGAAGCACCCTCAGGCTCAATGGGCAACATATCCTCTAATGTAGGCTCTTGCCTCAAAACACTTATAAAACGGGCATATAGCAAAGCAACTTCATCGGCCTCCCCACTTAGAAAAGAATCCTCAAGCTCCTTGGCCATTCGGGTAACAAAGGCATAATCATATTTCCCTACAATATCCTCATAGACCTTTTTTAATATATCCCTATGGTGCATTCGAAAATAAGAAGCGCCACGACGGCCAAGAACTGTCAGAAACACCTCCTTGCCTTCACCTTTGGCCTTGGCAATGTACTTCTCTGCCCTATTAATAAGGTTTGTATTAAAGGCCCCACAAAGCCCTCTGTCTGCAGTCAACACCACTAGATGAACCCGTCTTATTTCTTCTCTCCTTTGTAAGAGCGGAAAAGAGGATTCATCCACATTACTTACCATAGAAAGTCTACTTATCAACTCCTTGTACTTATCTGCATATACCCTAAAGCCTTCCATGCGAGTCTGAACGGCCCGCAACTTCGCGGCCGCTACCATATTCATGGCGCGGGTAATTTGCTGAGTCTTTTTTACCGCATCTATCTTCCTTTTTATATCTCGCAACCCTGGCATTTATCCCTTACCCCCTGTTATGACAGGCCTTTTTTCATCTTAAATTCAGCCGTAAATTCACCTATTGCCTTCTTTAATAACTCATCCGTTTCCTTATCAATCATTTGCTTCTCTTTAATGCTCTGATAAATTTGAGGATATCTGGCCTCAACAAATTGATAAAGCTCAGGTTCATACTCTTTCAATACTTCTACTGGTAAGGAATCCAAGAAACCGTTAACACCGGCATAAATAATAGTTACCTGTTTTTCTACAGGTAAAGGTTGATACTGAGGTTGCTTCAAAATTTCTACCAAACGGGCACCTCTCTCAAGCTGTTTTTGAGTAGCTTTATCCAATTCACTTCCAAACTGAGCAAAGGCAGCCAATTCCCTATATTGAGCCAGGTCTAGACGTAAACTCCCAGCCACCTGTTTCATAGCCTTAATCTGAGCCGCACCCCCAACCCGGGAAACTGAAAGACCAACATTAATGGCAGGCCGAATACCCGCAAAGAACAAGCTAGGCTCTAAGTAAACCTGACCGTCCGTAATAGAAATAACATTGGTGGGAATATATGCGGAAACATCACCTTGCTGAGTTTCAATAATAGGCAATGCGGTTAAAGAACCTCCACCTTTTTCATCGCTCAATTTGGCAGCACGTTCCAAGAGACGGGAATGATTGTAAAAGATGTCACCAGGATAGGCCTCACGACCAGGAGGACGTCTTAACAACAATGACACTTGGCGATATGCCCATGCCTGTTTGGTCAAGTCATCATATATGATCAAAGCATGGCGGCCTGTATCTCTAAAATACTCACCAATGGCACAGCCAGAATACGGAGCAATATACTGCAAGGTAGCTGGATCACTCGCGGTAGCAGCTACAACGGTTGTATATTCCATGGCTCCATACCGTTGCAGCGTATCCACAATCATAGCCACTGTAGACCTTTTCTGGCCAACTGCCACATATATACAATAAACATCTGTTTCTTTTTGAGCCAAAATGGCATCAATTCCAATGGCCGTCTTTCCAATCTGACGGTCGCCAATAATCAGCTCACGCTGGCCTCGTCCAATAGGCGTCATAGCATCAATGGCCTTAAGTCCTGTATAACAAGGCTGATTAACAGGCTGTCTTTCAATAATTCCAGGGGCTTTAAGCTCAATACGGCGGAATTCTTTTGCCTCTATTGGTCCTTTACCATCCAGAGGGTTTCCCACGGGGTCAATTACACGACCTAAAACGGCCTCACCAACGGGAATCTGAGCAATTCGCCCGGTTCGCTTTACAATGTCTCCTTCTTTAATATTCCTATCATCGCCCATAATAACAACACCAACATTATCCTCTTCCAAGTTCAGGGCTAGACCATAAATCTCCCCAGGAAACTCTATCAGCTCCATGGCCATGCAATTTTCCAATCCATAAACCCTGGCCACACCATCACCCACCGATAAAACTACTCCCGTCTCGTTGACATCAATTTCCTTTTCAAACCCCTTAATTTGTTGCTTGATAATTTGGCTGATTTCCTCTGCTCTAATCTGCATTTTTATACCTCACCCCTTTTTATATTTTCTTTTAAAATATTTAATTGTGTTCTTATACTCCCATCATAGATTACATCCCCAATCTTGGTAATTACCCCTCCAATTAAACTTGGGTCCTCTTTAATTTCCAACACCACCTCTTTCCGCCCAGTCACCTCTTTCAACTTCTCTTTTATCTTCCCAATTTCCTCTTCTTCAAGTGGGACGGCCGTAATAAGCTGAGCCCGACAAATTCCTTTATATTCATCTACCAAGGCCTTGTAATACTTACAAATATCCCTAAGAAACAAAAGCCTCTTCTTCTCAAATAAAAGGGCAATAAACCTCTTTACAACCTCACTAGGATTAATCTTCTCAATAAGGGTCTCCAAAACTTTTGTTCTTAAGGCCTTTTCATAAAGAGGGGTATTAAGATACATCCTAATTTCTTTATCTGAATCCAAAAAGTCAGCAAAGACCTCTATTTCTTCTCCATATTTTTCTACCTGCCCATCTTCCAATCCAACCTTAAAAAGGGCAGTGGCATAACGTCTCGCAATCCCTGTGCCTATCAATTTCTCCCCCCCAATTTAGCTCATTTTAGATATTTTAGATAAATATTCTTCAACGATCTTTTTTTGGTCCTCTGGTTTAAAATTTTGCTTAATCACCTCAGCAGCTAATTGAGCTGCCATCTCCGCCACCTCTGCCCTCAATTGTTGTTTTACTGTTCTAACTTCCTGCTCAGCCGCCTTTTTAGCCCCTTCTTTTATCTGCTCGGCCATCTTCTTAGCCTCTTCTATAATCTTTTCCTTTTCCTTTTCCCCTATAGAAATAAACTCCTGAATAATCCTTTCCTTCTCTTTGTCCAATTGAGCCAACTTAGCCTCATACTCAAGATGAACCTTCCGAGCCTTTTCTTTCTCTTCTTCAAGCTCGGCCAAGGTCGTCTCAATTTTATTTTCTCTTTGCCTTAATGCATTAGCAAGAGGTTTAGCAGTAAACTTCACAATGATAAAAGCAAACAAAAAGAAATTTATAGCCCTAAAAAGCAAATCCATCCATTCGGCCCGTCCATAACCATGATGCTCTGCCGTTTCTCCATGCCCACCTTCTCCCTCATGAGCCGTAACCTCAGCAGGACCACCATGTTCTGCGGCCATTACTACAGAACCACATACACCAGCCACCAAAAAGAAAATCAAACCCAATACAAATAGGGCTTTAGCCTTTCTGTTCATCACTTACCGGCCTCCCTAATATTTTTTCCGCTATTTCAAAAGCAAATTTCTTGGCTTCACCCTGAAGTTTAGCCTTCACTTGTTCCATATCCTTGGAAATCTGCTCTTTTACTTGTGCCAATTGTTCTTCAACTTCTTTGTATACCCCTTCTAAAAGGGTCTTTTCCTCAGCTTTGGCCTCTTGCCTTAAGGCCTCTCTTTGCTCCATACCCTTCTTTTTGGCCTCTTCTATGGCCATTTGAAAGGCACGCAATTTCTCTTCTGCCTCTGTCTTAAGACGAGTTATCTCATCTTGATCTTGTTTGAACTTTTCCATCCGTCTTTTAATCGCTTCTCTAATTGGACGGTATAAAATAGAGTTCAAGATAACAATAAGCAGCACAAAATTGACTATTTGCATAAATAGAGATTTATCAATGCTTATATGTATCACGGTCCCACCCCTTTGCTAGAATTTCATTCAATCGGTGTCCTTTTACAACATTTTTAAATATTTGTCAAAGGTTTTTTTAAAAAAAAGTTTAATTTTCCCACTATGTCTATAAATATGTTTTAAAAATTATGTAAAAAGCAGTATTAATCGCTTTACTTTTTTCTTAAGTCAAGGGTATCAGCAATAACCTTGGCCGTCTTTTCCACAAAATCTTTAAACTCCTCAGAAGAAAGCCTCTTTTCATCTGGGAAATGAGTCACATTACTTGGTCGCACCAACTGAGGCAAATTTTTAAGTTCTTTCCTAGGAATAACTTCATACTCGGGAGGAAATTTATCCTCAAAATACATTTGTTGGAAGCTAATAAACTTTAGCATATGGGCTGTAGAATCTAATATCGCCTCTTCATTTGAATCTACAATTCCCTTTTGTCTAGCCTTAATAAGACCTGCTAAGGATTCCCCTCCTTGAGTACAAACGATATGGCCATTGCGATTTGCAATAAGCATGTAATCCATAATTTCCTGTTCGGTCACTTCTACCACAAATATTCGCTTTGCCCCTGCCAGTTGATTGTATTCTTCTACCAATTGAATCACCCGGGGCATAGAAACAGGATTCCCAATCATAGCCGCTTGGGCACAGCTAGGCCTCACTCGCACAGGTTGCCATTTTCTCTTTTTGGGATCAGACTCTAGATAATAAAGATAAACTGGATTGGCATGGACAGATTGGACCCCGACAATTTTGGGTAAACTTTCAATAATCCCCACTTTATAAAAATTTAAAAAGCCATTCATAATGGCGGTAATATTGCCTGCATTGCCTATAGGTACCACTATAACTTTATTCTCAAGTTTATAGTCAAAGGCCTGAGCAATTTCGTAAGAATAAGACTCCTGTCCTCTTATGCGCCAAGGATTTTTGGAATTAAGGAGTAAAACATTATAGTTATCCGCAAGATATTCCACTACCTTCATACAATCATCAAATACACCTGGTATCTCAAAGACCAAGGAACCATGCCCTAAGGGTTGGGCCAATTGTTGGGCAGTTACCTTGCCTCGAGGGAGCAAAACAGCAGATTTAACCCTTCCCCTTAAGTATGAAGCATAAAGGGCGGCTGAAGCCGAAGTGTCGCCTGTAGAAGCGCATACAGCCAAAATCTCTTTTAAGCCCTTTTTGTGAACCAAGTAATTGGCATAACTTAAAGCACAAGCCATGCCCCTATCCTTAAAAGAGGCACTAGGATTGAGGCCATCATTCTTATAGTAAAAACGGCACTCAGCTAACTCTTGGAGATAGGAATTGGCCTCTACGATAGGAGTATGGCCTTCCCCTAAATAGATGATATCCTCTAAAGGAATAATAGGGGCAATAAATTCATGGAATAGAAAAATACCTTTTAAGGCCGGGATATTTAACATCTTTCGGTAATCAAAAATTTGACGCCAAGTCGGTCCAGAAATCTGCTTAAGTCTGGAGAAATCTTTGTCAGGCAACATAAAAATCCCTTTGCATCGGGGACAGGTATAAAGAAATTCATCTATTGGGTATTCAGCCCCACATTGCAAACATCGATAGACCAAATTCCCAGCAGGATTAGGCAAAAGATATGGCCTAACACTTTCTGGAAATTCCTTAAGTTTCATAAAAAACTCCTTTCATTTAAAAAATTTATCCCAAATAAACAAAAGCGGTCTTTTTTCTGGCCTAAGCACCTCTCCTTCTATTACTTGTCCAATAAACAAGGTGTGATCTCCAGCTTCAAAGGCATTAACCAATTTACACTCCAAATAGGCCATAGCCTCTTTTAGGATTGGACAACCTTTTCCCGATTCAAAATAGGCTATGTTGGCCATCTTATCTACCTGTTTGCCAGAATGTGTTCCAAAATATTTGGCTAGTTCTATTTGGTCCTCACTCAAAGTATTTAAAGCAAAATAACCAGAGGCCTTAATCAAACCATGTGTAAATCGGGCAGGAGCAATGGCAGCCATAATCAATGGTGGCTTAAAAGAAACTTGAGAAATCCAAGCCGCAGTCATTCCATTCTTTTTGCCATTTGCTTGAGCAGTAACAATATATACACCATGTGTAATCGCCTTGGAAATAATTCCTTGCATCGTTCTCCCCCATAACTCAAATTGCTTTTATGACTTTATCCCATTTTTTCTAAAAAGGCAATTGAAAAAATAGACCTTGACATGTTTAAGCATTTGTGCTTTTAAACGGCAAATCTTTAATAAGGGGGGAGGCCTTGAAAAAGCGGGTTTTGAGCGGAATGCGCCCTACGGGTAAGTTGCATCTTGGTAATCTACATGGCGCCTTAGCAAATTGGAAAAAACTTCAGGAACAATACGAATGTTACTTTTTTGTGGCTGATTGGCATGCCCTTACCAGTGATTATCAGAACCCAGCTCATATCCAAGAATATGTTAAGGAGATGCTTATTGACTGGCTAGCTGCTGGTCTTGACCCTCAAAAAGCCACTATTTTTATTCAGTCAAAGGTGCCTGAACATACTGAGCTTCACCTTCTCTTTTCCATGATAACGCCTTTAGCTTGGCTTGAAAGAAATCCTACATATAAAGAGCAAAAAAGGCAACTTATAGAAAAGGACTTGAACACCTACGGATTTCTCGGCTATCCTGTTTTGCAGGCCGCTGATATCTTGATTTATAAAGCCCATTATGTACCTGTAGGAATAGACCAATTACCCCATATTGAACTTACCCGTGAAATTGCCCGCCGTTTTAACTATCTTTACAAAGAGGTCTTTCCTCTCCCAGAACCCTTATTGGCCAAAGTACCCAAGCTCCTTGGCCTTGATGGACGAAAAATGAGCAAAAGCTATCACAATGCCATTTATCTTTCGGACCCACCGGATGAAGTTCGCAAAAAGGTTAGCCAAATGTTTACAGACAAGTCTCGTTTAAGAAAGACTGATCCTGGCCATCCTGATATTTGTAATGTTTTTTCCTTTCACAAAATCTACACCAATCCAGATACAATGGCTCAAATAGAGGCCGATTGCAAAGCTGCCAAGATCGGATGTGTAGAGTGTAAGAAGATCTTGGCCGAAAATCTTATTGCAGGTCTTGGCCCTCATTGGGAAAAACGAGCTTATTATCAAGGGCATGAAAATGAGTTACAAGAGATTGTAAATGAAGGGATAAGAAAGGCCACTCAAATAGCCAAGGCCACTTTAGAAGAGGCCAAAAGGGCGGTAGGAATTTAGGTACTTATTTTTTTGACCCTTTCAATATCCTCTAATTTCCCTAAAATAATCAAGACGTCCTTTTCTTTGATTTTAAAGTTAGAAGAAAAGAGACAATGGACATTCTCAGATCCACCTTCACGGATGGCGATGACTTGAATCCCATATTTGCGGCGAAGGTCTAATTCTTGAAGTGTCTTACCTATAAAGGGCTTAGGGGCCTCTATTTCCACCACTTGATATTCCTTGGTAAGGGGCAGGTAATCCAAAACATTTGGGGTGTCTAGACTGCCTGCCAGTTTAATGGCCATATCCCTTTCAGGGAAAATGACCTTTGTAGCCCCTACAAGTTCTAAAATTTTTTGATGGTCTTCATTAATAGCCTTAACAATAATTTGTTTTATATTCATTTCTTTAAGATAGAGGGTAAGTAAAATGCTGGCGCTTAAATTTTCCCCAAGGCTTACAACGGCAATATCTACAATGTTAAGTCCTAAATTTTCAAGCAATTCTCTGTCAGTACAATTGGCTACAATGGCCTGGGTAGTGTGTTCTTGGGCACGTTGCACTAGGTCTTTGCGTTGGTCTACGGCGATAACCTCATGCCCCCTTTCAAAAAGGGCCTTGGCTACATTCCGGCCAAAGATGCCTAAACCAAAAACGGCAATTCTCATGTCTTCCTCCTAACCAATCATAACATTCTCTTCTGAATATTGGTAGCGTTTGGCCACCTCTTCTATTTTTACCATATGAACAATGGTAAGTGGACCTACCCTACCAACAAACATAAGTAAGATGATAATTATCTTACCAGGGGCATTTAATGTAGGGGTTACGCCAGTAGAAAGGCCTACGGTCCCAAAGGCAGACACAGTCTCAAAGAGGTAATCCAAGAAATGCAATTTCAAGCTGACTATGGTATGGGGCAAACCAAAGGTTTGGGTCAGTAAAAGCAAAAACAAACATATTATAACCAAAATAGATGAAAGGGTTGTTACGGAAAAGGCACGATCTACAGTATCTAAAGGCAGAGTGCGATAAAGAATGTGATTTTTTTCTCTTCCCTTCAATTTATTCCACATAATACCTAAAAATATTGCAAAGGTAGTGGTCTTTATGCCTCCACCACAAGATCCAGGAGAGGCCCCTACAAACATTAAAAGCACAAGCAAAAATAAAGTGGGTTCTGTCAACCTAGACATAGGTAAACTGTTAAAACCGGCGGTCCTTGGAGTAACGGCCTGAAAAAAGGCATTAAGAATTTGATGGTGAATTGAAAGCCCATAAAGGGTGTTTTTATGCTCAGCCATAAAAATGAAAATGGTTCCTAAGACAATTAAATAAAATGTTGTTATTAACGTCAGCTTGGTATGCAAAGAAAACTTTTTTATCTTTCCATACATTCGATACTTGCATTCATTAACCACTAAAAAGCCAATACCTCCCAAGATAATCAGGGTAGCAATTGTTAAAAGCACCACGGAATCCGTTTTAAACCCCTCAAGATTGTCAGAAAAAAGGGCAAATCCGGCATTACAAAAGGCAGAGACGGCATGAAAAAGACCATAGAAAAAGGCGCGTTTAAGAGGATAAATACGCCACCAGTGAAGGGTAAGAATCACACACCCAAGGCCTTCAATTAAAAAGGTAAAAAAAAGCACCGATTTGACTAAAGAGAACAAATCTTTTGTGGGGCTATGGGTAAGGGTATCTTGCAAAATAATGCGTCCCTTAAAAGAGGGAGATTTACCTAAAAGAAGCAGAATAACCGTAGAAAAGGTCATCAATCCAAGTCCACCAAGCTGGATGAGAACAATAATGACTATCTGTCCCAAAGGGGTAAACTTGGTCCCTGTGTCCACAACCACCAACCCTGTAACACAGACAGCAGAAGCTGCTGTGAATAAGGCATCAAGGTAACTCAAGTGGCCAAAGTGAGAAACTGGAAGATACAGACAAACGGACCCTACTATAATTAAGGTCAAAAAAGACAAGGCCAAAAGGGCAGGGGGTGAAAGGCGATTAAGGAATTTTGTCATCTTAGGTGAAGTTTTAACGATCGTTGTTCCCGCCCAAAAGTCCAGCCCGAATCAAGAAATAGAGAAGTTGCATAATGGCTGCTGCCGCCGCTGCTACATAGGTCATCGCTGCTGCCATCAATACCTTTCTGGCCCCTACAAGCTCGTCACCAGTAAGGAGACCTGTTTCTCCGATCGCCGCCAAGGCCCGAAAACTGGCATTGAATTCCACAGGTAGAGTAACAAGCTGAAAGAGTACTGCCCCTGAAAAGAAAATAATGCCCAATTTAACAAGGGTTAGGGCATGAAAGATAAATCCAATAAAAAGAAGGGGCCAAGCCAAATTGGATCCAACCATGGTTATAGGCACCAAAGCACTCCGAAGCCTCAAAGGGGCATAGCCATAAGCGTGCTGTAAGGCATGACCTGCTTCGTGGCAGGCAATGCCCACCGATGCAATATCGCGGCCCCGGTATACATCAGGTGAAAGTCTTAAGGTCTTATCCCTAGGGTCATAATGGTCGCTCAGAAACCCCGTGGTCATTTCAATATTGACATCCGTAACCCCTTTGGCTTGCAACATATAGGACGCCGCCTCCGCACCTGTAAGGCCTCGCATATTTGGAATTTTCTTATATTTGCTATATGCACTTTGAACCCAAATTTGGGCTATAATAGAAAGCAAAAATGCTGGGGCAATTAAGATAAAATATAAAGGGTCAAAGAAAAACATAATTTACCTCCTTGGTTATTGTTAATTTAAAATTTATTAATCATACTTCTTATGAAAGTCAAGACAAGGAGTTCTCTAGGGTCTGGGACTGGTCCAGGTGGGTAATAAGACCAAAAGATAGAGAATCCCCACATAGTTTAAGATTGGGTTTGGAGCAAGGTTCTTATCCTATAAGCAAGCCCTATTATTCCCCCTATTTCTAGGAGGCAGACATTTCCTATTAATAAGATGGCACTTTTGGAAATCAAATGCGTTTCTGTGGTAAGGAGTGACATTCCAAGAAGAACGGCTGGGATGAGTAAAGACACATCTATTGTCACTCCAATCATCTGATAATCTTTACCACTAGCAATGCTTATTCCGCCGGCTATACCGGCAATAAAGGCCACCAATGCACTTACTATTAAAGATTTTTGTTCTAGCCATAAGGCAATAGTAGAGACATCGGTGAAAAGTCCCATTAACATGGCTAAAAAGATAATTAATCCCAAGCAGGAGATCTCCTTTTTGAAGCCTTTAAAGGCAAGCTCTCTATCCTTTAGAACAATACCAATGACGCTAGCCATAGCCGTATCTACTAGAGGAGCAATGATCATAGCCCCAATTAGGGTAGGAATGCTATGAGTAATAATGGCAACTGAACCCATAATAGTGGCCAACATTACCTTAATAAAGGTAATCTTTGTCCATTTGCTCATAGGAAAGGCCTTGTAATAAAGTTCAAGAGGGGAAAGGATATGGTTGGCTTGTCCCTGGTATTTACAAGAAAAGGTAATATTGGCTGGCATGAGGGTAATGCTACCATGTCCCTTTTGGCCAAGCCCTAATTCCTTTAATGCGTAGACCACCTCTTGGGCATGGTCTGCTTTGAGATTGGCTGTAATAAGAATGCCATCTGGAACCGAGGTCTCCAAAGGTTTATTAATACAAAGGGCTTCGGCTTGATAATCCTTTAAGATTGCCTTAACCTTATCCTTTAGCCTTTCCGGGACAATAATTTTTATATACCGCATTTGTGCCTTTTAATAAGCAAAAGACATGCCAATAAAAAAATAAAGCCTTTTATCAGGAGATATAAAAATAAAGAGTGCTTATTAATTTACACTTTTGTAAAAAATAGATGAATTTGTAACAATTTTGTGGCACAATGGATAATAAACCACTTCAACCAGTCCATCCTTAGGTATACCTATGAGGATCAATTTCATATTTATGCAGTTTATAACTAAGCATCCGAGAACTGATACCCAGCCTCTGGGCCGCCTTGTTCCTTTTCCCCTTACATTCTTTTAGGGCCTCGATAATCAATCTTTTCTCAATGTTGGCAATAATGTCGGTTAAGGGAATAACTGCTTTAGTTTCAGAGTGAAGGTCTGGAAAATGCCTGGGTTCAAGCCTTTGACCTTCGGCCAGTAGCACGGCCTTTTCTAGACATATCTTAAGCTCTTTGACATTCCCAGGCCAGAGATGTTGGGTAAGAAGATTCAAGGCCGAGGTGGAAAAATCCTGAATGGGTTTGTGATATTTTTGGCTAAATACCTTAAGAAAGTAAAAGGCAAGGGGAATAATATCTTCTCTACGCTGTCTCAGAGGCAAGAGATTGATGCTAAAGGCATTCAACCAATAATATAACTCGGGATAGAATTTGCCTAACTTTATCAATTTTGGAACATTGGCCGAGGTAGTGGCCAAAATGCGAATATTGAGGGTTACATATCTATTTTGGTGGGGCAAATAGAGCCTTTGATCCTGCAACACAGATAAAAGTCCGGCTTGAAGCTTTATGGGCAAGGCCTCAATGGCCTCTATAAGCAAGCTTCCTTTATCTGCCGCTACAAGCACTCCCGAGGTATTTGAGTCTCCCCAAATTGTCTTTCTCAAGTTTCCAACCGGGAGTGAATGGCAGTTGATTTTTACTAAAGGTTGATTCTTACGAGGGCTAAGGTTATGAATAAGGGTAGCTACTGTCTTTTTCCCTGTCCCAGGCTCTCCACAAATGAGCACTGGCATCTCACTTTGGGCAACCTTATTGACTACGGACCATACCTCCTTCATGGCCAAGCTTTCTCCAATAACAAAGGCCACCCTCCCATCGTCGTAAAGGACTTCAGAACCACTTTCATTTTTAGAATTAACATTTTGATAAAAAGGAATCAAACTAGCTAGGACTCTTTTAAAAAAAACAAGCAGATTCAGATTTCTTTGGGCCTTAGAAGGAGAAACTTTAACTCCAATAATCCCGACCAGATTCTTTTCCTTCTCAATAGGGATCAGAACGAAGCTTTTTGCTTGGCTGTTTTTTAAAGGGATCCCTATTTGTTCTGCCTTTGCCTGAAGTGTCAGGTCTTTGGACAAGAAGGTATTGGCTTTATTCCCAATTAGCCTTTCAACCTCTTGGTTTTCAAATCCATGTATGGCCTCTATCTGATACTGCCGATTGAGGGGATTTATAAGAACAATAAACCCCCGGTCTGATTCTAAGCTGTGGAGCAAACACAAAAGCCCTTTTGAAAAAATTTCCTTTAGGGATATAAGATTAGACCAGTCTCCTATCTTTTTTCTGCCGATTTCATTTGATCCTACTGTCTGTTTCTTTTCAAATCCTAGTCTTACTTCTGACTTTGGTTGCATGGGCTAAATTTCACTCCCCCTTCTTCAATCCGAAATGCCTTTACTACCTGTTTGGCATAGCGATAAACCTTCTTTAAGGCCGCAGCCTCAATTCTTAAGCTTTTGTTATGGAGGGCCGGGTTGAACATAAAGTAATCGTAACCAAATACCGTCTCATCTATATAAATGGGAAGCTCAGAATTGAGATACCCAAAGGGCGGCAAGGCCCCAATTTCACACCCTGTAACCTCGGCCACCTCCTCTTTAGTGGCAAAGCGAATGTTTTTGGTGCCAAATTCCTTTTTAAACAGGCGAGCCTTAATTCTCTTATCGGCCGTAGTAACCACAAGAAAAAATTTGCCCTTGGCATGGAAAAGAATGTTTTTACTCCCCACTCCTTCCCATCCAGCCTGACGGCGATATTTGTCCGAATCTTCACAACTATTTACCGGCGGATGTTCTATTTCCTCAAAGGGAATGTTAAGGTCTCTAAGAATCCGAATGATATTTTGATATATCTCTTTTTTCCGTTCAGCCATTGCCTTTCTCCCTTATATCAATACATAAAACAAATTTTTTGTCCCCCTGCTTAAACACCTTGGCCACGGTGGTAACCAAATTCCCAGTGGCCAAAGAAATATATGGCTTGGTAACAAAATACATCAGATTACCGCAAATAGAATAATAAAAATAATCTCTAGAGGAGAGATCATCCCCAATGGTAGCCGGTTTAAATAACGGGCTTTTGGGTTTTGTGATAACAGGTGAACTAAAAATTGTCTCTGTTATTTGAATGCCATTTTCATTCAGAACATATACGCATTCTACCTCTGAAAAGGGCCTTATCTTTTGACCTATATAATGGGCAAGCCTATTTTCATTTCTTTCTATTTCTTCCCCAGAAGCATAATGAAGGATATTCTTAAACAAAGAATTGGCAATTTGTTTATATCTTTTGTATTTTGCCCTTTTTGTAGCGATTTTATCCTTAATGAAATTC
Source organism: Candidatus Desulfofervidaceae bacterium (assembly GCA_027038965.1). GTDB lineage: Bacteria > Desulfobacterota > Desulfofervidia > Desulfofervidales > Desulfofervidaceae > JAGHCL01. The sequence continues at coordinate 165,099 of JALWFG010000018.1, forward strand.
TTAAATTCATTTCCCAAAATAGAAAGCTTTTTGGGAATCTCTGTTAAAGGCAGCCTGGATAAATCGTTCGGTTTGGAAAAATAAAATCCCTGCACCAAGTCAACCCCACGCTCTACCACACACAAAAACTCCTCTTTTCTTTCTACCCCCTCAGCTAGACACAACGCCCCTGTTTTTTCAGCCAAAAAAACGATACTTTCTAAAACTTTGCTTTTAGACCATTCTTTATCTACATCTTTGATTAAATCTCGTTCTATTTTAAAGATGTCGGGCCTTAATTCTGCTATTCTCTTTAGATTAGAATCCCCCTTGCCTATGTCATCTATAGCAATGAGAAAACCCTGTTTTTGATAAAACTTAACAAAGGACTTTAAAAAGGCCTCATTCTCTAGATGTTGCTCGGTAATTTCTAGAATTACCTGAGAGGGCAAAAGGCCTGCTTCTTTAACGGCATTCATAATCCATCCAGACTCTAGGGACGATGGCTCGTCAAAGATAGTAGGGTCTATATTGAGAGACAACAGGTATTTTGGATACCCCCTTGTTCGCTCAGCTCCTAATTTTTTAAAGGCCTTTAGGGCCTTTTCTCGGCAAAGACGGTCAAGTTCAAGGTTTATTCCTAGGGTGGTAGCCTTTGAAAATAATTGGGTGGGAGAAACAATTTTATCCCCTTTCTGTCCCCGGCAAAGGGCCTCAAAACCCACAATTTCTTTCCTCTTTAAAGAGATAATGGGCTGAAAATGGATAATAATGTTGTCTAATTCCAAAAATTTTAATACCTTCTGATGTGCTTCTATGTCTGGCCTGTATCCGTTCCACTTCTTCGCTGCTTCCATATCCATTCCTCTGTGGCATTTTACCTAGGGAAAATTATTTTCTTTTTGAGGGGTATCCCCTACTTTGAATATGCCGCCAAATAGCAAGATAATCACATATCTTTTCACACATCTTTACCCCAAAAAGTTTGTCAAAAATAAGTGGCTTAAAGAAGAAAGAATCTCAATGTGTTCCTTGTCAATCTCTAATAGATTTTCAGGATTTAAACCTTCTTTAAAAAGGTCTTCCTGATAGGCATCTACCCAGCTTTTAACCATCTTTTTATCCACTTCTATATGGAACTGAAGACCCACGGCCTTTTTATAAACAAAAGCCTGATTTTTATATCTTTCTGAAGAATAAATCCGCACTGCTCCTTGTGGTAAATCAAAGGTGTCTCCATGCCACTCAAAAACTGTCAGTTTGGGAGGGAAATATTTAAAATAAGGATGTTCACCTGTTTTAACGATTTTAAACCAGCCAATTTCCTGGCCTTTATCACCTTTATAAACTTTTGCCCCCAATACCTTGGCCAACATCTGGGCCCCAAGACAAATACCCAAAATGGGAATCTCCTTCTTTAAGGCCTCTTCTATAAGCTTAAATTCATAGGCCAAAAAGGGGTATTTATCGGCTTCATAGACCCCCATATATCCACCTAGCACCACTACAAAGTCATATCTATCAAGCTGGTCATTTAAGACTTCGCCTTTAGGGGTATCAAGATAATCAATTTTAAAGCCCTTTTCTTCCAGTAAGGGGGCTAACATTCCCAAATGTTCAATTTTTACATGCCTAATTGCCAAGACCTTTTTCATGGTTTAGCCTCCACAGATTTTTGGGTAGCCAGCTATCCAATTCGGCTCCACTTTCAATTATCCCCAGAGGAGATATGCTCGTCAAGTATAGGTCTTGCTGCCTGAATTTGCCTGTTTTTTACCAAAACATCTTTATTACAGGTCTCAAGGAATCCCTTTCCAGGCACATCCCCGATATCACGTCATCAAGGTCAAGAAAAACGGCCTTGAGCATAGGCTTCACTCCTTTTAAATAAATAAGGGGCCCTGCCTTTAAGGCAGGGCCTAGTAGTTAAAACCCAAGGCTTACGCCTACACCTCCGTAGAATTCGTCGTCTAACCCCATATCACTATTGCCAAAGGAATAGGCAATCTTAGCATGACCAGAAAGGGGACCACTAATCGTAAAGCTGACATCCGTACCCAGCTCTACATTATTCCAGCCATTTGTATGTTTAGTGGGATCAAAGGCATTGACATCATCATAAGAATAATAGCTAGCTGTAACATAAGGGGAAATAGTCAACGGTTTCAGGGCAGATACATCTATTCCTAGCGTACCTTCCACATAAGTAGAATGCACGGTGTCTACATCCCGATAAACGGTAACCCCAATATTCAAGCCCACATCTGGCACAAGCTGTTGCCCATAACTAAGCCCAGCATAGATTTCCTGGGTATCTCCCCCATCCACGTCGTAGTAAATATAACCAATAGAAGGGGCAATTTCTCCAGGACCTACCTTAAAGGTGTGTGAATAACTCAGGGTAAAATCCACTTCATCTATATCACTTTTGCCACCGGCATCATAATCAGCCCAGAAGTCCACAGTAAAATCCTTATAACTCAGGCTTAAATCTGGCTGCACCACGGCTGAATCCGTCATATCTTTGCCCCGCCATAAATACTGACTCATCACATCTACCGAAAAGCCACCACTAAAGTCTTGAGCATATAGGGAATTTAAAGATCCAAACATAAGACCTAAAACACTCAAAAATACAAGTAAATATTTCCTCATCTTTCCCTCCTCTTAATAAGTTCTTTTAATGCTTTACTAGCTGAAAATCTGGATAGGCTGGCGTACCGTGTTCAATGATATCCACCCCTTCAAGTTCCTCTTCAGGAGAAACTCTAATGCCGTTAAACAATCCCTTAGCAATACTGAAGGTAATCCAACCACATACAAAGGCCCAGACAAAGCACACCACCGCCGAAATCAATTGGGCAATCAGTTGACCCAGTCCACCACCGTAGAATAATCCTATTACATGAGGGGCAGCGGTGGTGTAATTGCCATAGGTGCCATCGGCAAAGAGCCCTACGCTGATTACACCCCAAAGTCCATTCAGGCCATGAACTGGAAAGGCACCCACCGGGTCATCAATATGGAGTTTGTCAAGCATGATAACACCTAAACAGACCAAGATTCCTGCAATTAAGCCGATTACCACGGCAGCCCAGGCCTCTACCCAAGCACAAGGGGCAGTGATGGCCACAAGCCCAGCCAAAACCCCGTTTAAGGTCATACCCAAATCCCACTTACCGTGTTTTAATTTCATAAAAATTAAAGCCGATAAGGCAGCTGCTGCCGCGGCCAGATTGGTATTAACCGCTATCACAGAGATCCTTAATTCATGGGCCGAAAGGGTTGAGCCAGGGTTAAAACCAAACCAGCCAAACCAAAGGATAAACACCCCAAGGGCAGCCATGGTCATGCTGTGTCCCAAAATGGGCTTTACATTTCCCTTTTCATCATATTTGCCAATCCTTGGCCCAAGCATCATGGCCCCCACCAAGGCAATGGTGCCTCCAATAGCATGAACAACACCACTTCCAGCAAAGTCCACTGCACCGATACCAAAGGGAAGCTTAGAAAGCCAGCCACCACCCCAGACCCAATGGCCATAAATAGGATAAATAACTAAAGAAACAAGGATACTGTAAAAAAGATACACCGGGAATTTAATTCGTTCTGCTACGCCTCCAGAGACAATCGTAGCGGCAGTAGCGGCAAACACAACTTCAAACATCCAGATTAAATAAGTGTGAACATCATAGGCATCACCATGCAAAAACCAACCAGTTGTCCCTAAAATGCCATGCCAATCATTGCCCATCATCAAGGCATAACCAACAGCCCAAAAGGCCAAACTGCCCATAACAAAGTCCATTAAGTTTTTCATCATCAAGTTAACCGCATTTTTAGCCCGGCAAAAACCAGACTCTACAAAGGCAAAACCGGCTTGCATAAAAAAGACCAAAAAGGCACACACAAGCACCCACACATAATCTACCGGTGCCCCAGCGTCCTTTTTCAAGGTTTCGGCCCCAGTAGGGTCCCCAGCATAGGCCCTATAGGCCATAAAGGCCAATCCCAGCCCCAAGGCCAAAGAAGTTAACCATCTTTTCTTTTTAAACATTTTCTTACCACCTCCTCTTAACAGTTTTGTTAAAGGGCATCCTTGCCCGTCTCACCAGTCCGAATTCTCATAGCCTCTTCTACAGGCAAAATAAAAATTTTACCATCACCAATCTTACCAGTCCTGGCAGCCCTAGAAATAACCTCAACTACCTTACCAGCCAGCTCCTCAGGCACAACCACCTCAATCTTTACCTTGGGCAAAAAATCTACCGTATATTCGGCCCCACGGTAAACCTCAGTATGCCCCTTCTGTCGCCCAAAACCCCGCACTTCAGTGATAGTCATGCCGTAAACACCTACTTCTACTAATGCCTCCTTCACCTCATCTAACTTGAAGGGTTTAATTACAGCTTCTACCTTTTTCATCTTTCTCACCTCCTTTGTGCTTTATTTTCTTTAGGCTCAATACTCTACAAAAAGGATGCCAAGAAGGTTTGATAATAAAAAGGGTTGAATTTAAGGCAGGTTATAAAAAAATAGATCGCAACGGAAGACAAAAGACTTTTACAAAATTGTTGTATTTGCCCTTAATGAAATTACAAAATTGTCAAGATGTTAAGATACAGCATGGTTGGAATAAAATGGATTTGGAGACCTATAATCGGGGTCTCAATTTATAAAAGAGGAGGGTATGGGTTTCTGTCTCACTACGAAGGCGTAGAAATTTTGATTCTACCAAAAAATCTCTTTGAGCGATTTTTTGAAACTCCTTGGGATTCGTTCTTAGATTTTGAACCATATAAACCGTTCCATCACTTTTTAAATGCTCTTTAAAGAAAAGGAGTAAGGGTTCCATCAGGTATTTATTATAAAACACCTCAGAGGCTAGAATAAGGTCATATCTTTCGTCTAATTTATCCTTGGGAAAATCCACCCTTTTTACCTTGACATCTAAATTATTTTTAAGGGCGTTGATTTGAGCAAAGAGTAGGGCATCTCCATGAATATCGCTAAGTGTTACCTGGTAACCAAAACTGGCCGCAAAGAGACCGGCAACCCCAATTCCTGCCCCTATCTCTAAACAAGTTTTAGTCTCTAGGACCGTGTTTAAGGGTTGTTTAGAAAGCATATAGGCTAAGAGAACTGAACCTTCCCATATTTTGGCCCAATAAAGGCTGGAGATGCCTTGACCTGAATTTAGACACCTTTCAATCTGTTCCACCATATCCTCAATTTGAAGGAAATAAAGCTCTTTATCCCCTATTTTCAAAGGCTCAAAATAGATTTTATATTTTTTTCTTGCCTCCTCTAACAACTTATCAAGCATACATTTACCTCCTCAATTTATCGGGTTTAAAAATTAATCCTCCTAAGGGAGGCAAAGTGAGGTTGAGCGAATAGGGAAACCCATGAATAGATACCTCTTCTGCCTCAACTCTTCCCCAATTGCCTAAATTGGAGCCTCCATAAAAGGAAGAATCGGAATTGAATATCTCTTTATAAATCCTCTTTTCAGGCACCCCAATCCGATAATGAAACCTGGGCACCGGAGTCAGGTTCAAAATACAAATAAGATAATCCTCCTCTGCCCTTCGGATATAAGAAAAGACCGAATGATTGCTATCATGACAATCTATCCACCTAAATCCCTCTGGCAGGTGGTCCCATTTCCACAAGGCAGGGTTTTTTTGATAGAAGCGGCATAAATCCCTAACAAATTTGTTAAATTGCTGTCTTTGAAGGTCATCTAAAAGGTGCCAATCGAGACTTGAATTGAAATTCCACTCCCACTCCTGAGCCAATTCACTTCCCATAAAAAGGAGCTTTTTACCAGGATGGGTGTACATCCAAAACAACAAGGAACGCAAGTTAGCCAGCTTTTGCCACTTATCCCCTGGCATTTTCTGGTAAAGACTACCCTTGCCATGCACCACTTCATCATGTGATAAAGGCAAAATAAAATTTTCTGTGTAGGCATAAAGCATGGAGAAGGTCATTTCATTATGATGCCATTTGCGAAAGATAGGGTCTTTGGAAAAATAAAACAGGGTATCGTGCATCCAACCCATATTCCATTTAAATCCGAATCCTAATCCGCCTAAATAAACAGGCCTCGTAACCCCAGGCCAGGCCGTAGATTCCTCGGCTACCGTAAAACATCCCGGACATTGAGCATAAATTTCTTTGTTCAATTCCTGCAAAAAGGAAATAGCATCTAAATTCTCATTGCCTCCATATTTATTGGGCACCCACTGCCCTGGTTTACGGCTATAATCAAGATAAAGCATAGAGGCCACAGCGTCCACTCTAAGCCCATCAATGTGGTATTCCTTCAGCCAAAAAAGGGCATTCGCAATGAGAAAATTTCGCACTTCATTACGACCAAAGTTAAAAACTAAGGTCCCCCAATCAGGATGTTCCCCCAATCGTGGGTCGGCATATTCATAAAGGGCCGTGCCATCAAAGAGGCGAAGACTATAATCGTCCTTAGGAAAGTGTCCCGGCACCCAGTCAAGAATAATGCCTATTCCTGCCTGATGGCACCTATCAACAAAATATCGAAATTCATCGGGATTCCCGTAGCGGCTAGTAGGGGCAAAATACCCACTTACCTGATAGCCCCAAGAGGCATCGTAGGGATGTTCCATAATTGGCAAAAGCTCAATGTAATTAAAACCAAGATTTTTGACATAAAGGGGCAATTCCTCGGCCAATTGTCGGTAGCTTAAAAAGTGGCCTTTTGAGTCTCGCTTCCAAGAACCCAGATGAGCTTCATAAATATTGAGGGGTTCTTGATAAGGATTTTTTTTAGCCCTCGCCTCCATCCATTTTTGGTCTTGCCAGTTATATTTCCCAAGGTCCCAAACAATGCTCGCCGTCTTTGGCCTTTTTTCCATATAAAAGGCATAGGGGTCCGTTTTAACTCGGAGGTAACCCGCTTTGGTCTTAATTTCATACTTGTAAAGCACAGCCTCATTTAAATCAGGAATAAAAATCTCCCAAACACCGCTTTCTCCAAGGACCCTCATCGGATAAATGCGTCCATCCCAATCGTTGAATTCTCCAATAACACTTACCCTTATGGCATTGGGGGCCCAAACGGCAAAGGACACCCCCCTTATGCCTTCTAATTCCCGGAGATGAGCCCCAAGTTTTTTGTAGATTTCCCAATGTTTACCTTCCCCAAATAGATATCTGTCCAATTCACCCAAGGTGGGTAAAAAACGGTAGGGATCCCTCCTTTCTTGACAAGCCCCGCCCTCAAAATAGAACCTGCACTTATAATCAAAGGGCCATGACTGTTTAACAAAAACCGCAAAGAGCCCACTGGCATGAATTTTTTTCATTGGATAAACACGGGCATCAACCACAAGCTCAGTTTTGAGGGCCTTAGGATGAAAGGTCCTGATCACAACTCCGTTTTCTACTGGATGACCACCCAAAACAAAATGAGGGTCATGATGCTCTATTTTAACGATTTTTTCTACATCTTTTTCTGTAAGTCCAGACAAAAGGATATTCTCTTTCATAGTTTTTTCAGAATCCTTTGCTTTTTCTTTTTTCGCTTGGATAATCTAAAAGAAGGCCCCTTCTTAGAGGGTGCTATGTGTCGCTCGGCATATTCCTCTTCCTCCGCTCCCTTTAAATCCATATAATAGGCCATTTCAAGCTTGGCCAAAAATTCTTCAGCCTCGATGCTGACTGCCTGACATCTCTCGGCAAAATTTACAATTTCCCTGTCAGAGGTAACTACAACAAGATTGGGGTCTCTCTGAACCATCCGTTTAATCACGTCGTCCGCCTTTTCTCCCAGGCCTGAATAGACAACGTTAATTCCCTTTACCCTCTCTTTCTGAGTAGAGAGATGGAACGAGCGCTCCCCATCAAAAACAACCGTAATTTTAATTTGCTTCGCCTCTAGCCTGCGTTTAAGACATCTATAAATTTCTAAATATTCAATAAGCACCTGTCGGCCCATCTCAAGGTCTTCGGCCTCCGCAGCCCTGAAAACAGGCGAACGCCTAATCAAATTATAACCATCAATAACCAAATGCATTATCCCAAAATCTTTTCTACAATTTCATTGAGTTCTTGTTCAGAACTAAAGGCAATTTGAAGCACGCCTCCCCTTTTTTTGGGTATAATTTTCACCCTCTTTTCAAGGGCCCCAGTAAGCCTTTCTTCAAATTCAGCATAAATATCCATCCGCTTTGCTTCTAACGTAGAAGACCTACCTTCTTTAAAACCAACCCTTTTTAGCCCTTGAACCCGTTTTTCTATATCCCGTACGGTAAGCTTCTTATGAATGATTTCGTCCCTCAAAGCAAGTTGCTGTTCTAGAGGCAGATTTAATAAGGCCTTGGCATGTCCCACACTTATCCGACCTTCTCTCAAATCCTCCTTAATGGTGGACGGTAACTTGCGAAGGCGTAAAATATTAGCTATAGTGGCCCTATCTTTTCCCACCCGTTTGGCAACTTCCTCCTGGGTAAGTCCGAATTCACTTATAAGGCGATAATAGGCCTCGGCCTCTTCTATCGGAGAAAGGTCTTGCCTCTGGATATTCTCTATTAAGGCCATTTCCAGACGCTCGGTTTCTCCTATCTCTCTTTTTACAATTACAGGAACTTCCTTCAATCCCGCTACTTTAGCCGCTTCAAGTCGTCTTTCCCCTGCAATAAGTTCATATCCATCCTCTAAGGGCGTTACAATAAGCGGTTGAATAATGCCCTTTTCCCTTATAGAGGCCACTAGCTCTTTAAAAGAATTATCGTAAGGATCGATCTGAAACCTTGGTTGATATCGATTGGGTTGAATTTTGTGGATAGGACACCTAAAAAAGGTTTGGTCTGCTTCTAATTCTGGGGAACTTTCTTCTGAAAAAAGGGCATCTAATCCTCTCCCAAGGCCTGTTTTTTTTGCCATGATTAACTCCTAACCTTTTTCAAAAATTCAAGGGCCAAATTGCGATAAGACTGGGCCCCTTTACATTTTTCATCATATAAAAAAATGGGGATTCCGTAACTAGGGGCCTCACTCAAACGCACATTGCGTGGAATGATTGTTTTGTAAGTATAATTCTCAAAATGCCTTCTTACTTCCTTTTCTATTTGGAAGGAAAGACTATTCCTTCTATCAAACATGGTAAGAACAAAACCTTCTATTTTTAAAAGAGGATTCGTTCTTTGCTTTATTAACTTTATTGTCTTTAAAAGCTGAGCTAGTCCTTCTAGGGCATAATATTCACATTGGATGGGGATTAAAACGCTGTCTGCGGCCGTAAGGGCATTTATGGTCAAAAGTCCCAAGGACGGAGGACAGTCCAAAAAAATATAATCATATTTGGGAACTAGGGTAGCAATACAAGATTTAATTTGATGCTCTTTCTTTGGCATGGAGGCCAATTCTACTTCAATACCACTCAAATCAGGTTGAGAGCAAAGGCAATCCAAACCTTCAATCGGAGAGGATTTAATAACCTCTAAAGCAGAAACTTTACCAGTCAACACATCATAAAAACTGGGATTAACTCTAACGCCCAGTCCACTGCTGGCATTTCCCTGAGGGTCGCAATCTATAATAAGGACATTCTTCTTAAATAAGGCTAGGGCTGCAGCTAAATTGATGGCTGTAGTTGTCTTTCCAACCCCTCCCTTTTGGTTGGTAATTGCAATAACTCTTCCCATGCTTTATCAAATACCACATAAAAATTGTTTCTGCAATTAGACTAACACCCCAGACCACAGTTGTTTTTTTAATACTGTCTTTTACTCCTTTGGACACCCCTTTTTTTCCGTAAACAAAAAGGCCAGTCAGGAGGTTGCCCCAACTGGCCTTAATTCTTTGCTCTTTACTGGCGCGCCCGGAGGGATTCGAACCCCCGACCGACGGATTAGAAGTCCGTTGCTCTGTCCTGCTGAGCTACGGGCGCGCGTTTGCATTATAGCATTTTTTTAATGACTTGCAATATCCTGTTTTTTTCTTTAGGATTACATTTTCAAGGAGGAAAAAATGGAAAAGAAGCAGTCTCTATTAAGGGCATTACCTTCTGTAGATGAATTGCTGAAGGAAAAGGCAATTCTGAATTTGTTGTCTCAAAAACCACGCCAGTTAATCGTAAATACTATTCGGACTATATTAGAAAAAGAACGGGAGAAGATCTTAAAAGGAAAGAGTCAAGGGGTTCATAAAGACAATGTTGTCAATCAAGTTGTCAGTGAAGTTGAACGCAAAGGGAAAAATCAACTCTGCCGAGTAATTAATGCTACAGGGGTTGTGGTTCACACCAATTTGGGGCGTTCTTTGTTGGCTAAAGAGGCCATAGCCCACATTGTAGAAGTGGCTCAATACTATAATAATCTGGAATATGATTTACAGCAGGGCCGGCGGGGAATGCGATATAGCCATATAGAGGGGCTTTTGTGCGAATTAACCGGGGCTGAAGCAGCGATGGTGGTTAATAATAATGCTGGAGCTGTTTTTTTGGTGCTCAATACCCTGGCTTATGGCAAAAAGGTCATTATTTCAAGGGGGCAATTGATAGAGATCGGGGGATCCTTTCGGATTCCTGATGTCATGACTAGAAGTGGGGCCATTTTGAAAGAGGTTGGCACCACTAATCGGACTCATCTTTACGATTACGAAGACGCCATTGATGAAGAAACAGCTATGTTGATGAAGGCCCACACGAGCAATTATAAAATTATTGGATTTACGAAAGAAGTGCCTCTCAAAGAACTGGTTAATTTGGGTCATCAGTATAAATTGATTGTGTATGAGGATTTGGGAAGTGGAAATTTTATTAATTTCCCTAAATATGGCTTAGAAAAAGAGCCCACAGTGCCAGAAGTAGTTGCGGCAGGGGTGGATATTGTAAGCTTTAGTGGGGATAAGCTACTTGGAGGCCCTCAGGCAGGAATTATCCTTGGAAAAGAGGAATATATAGAAAAAATTAAGCGGAACCCCTTAAATCGTGCCTTAAGGATTGATAAATTTACCCTGGCTGCCTTAGAAAGCACCCTCAAGTTATACCGAGATGAGAAAACGGCCTTAAGAGAAATCCCCACATTAAAATTTATTTTTACACCCCCAGAGGTCTTGCGTCGTCGGGCCAGGCGGTTATGTCGGCACTTAAAGAAATCTCTGGATAACAAGGAATTTGCCTTGAAGGTTGATGCAGATGTGTCCAAGGTCGGGGGTGGGGCCTTACCAGGTTTGACTTTACCTACATATGTGATAAAAATAAAACCCAAGAGGATGTCTGTAGTAAGGTTGGAAAGGGAACTGAGGGCTACCGAACCTCCTTTAATTGGACGTATTGAAGATGAGGCCTTATGTCTTGACGTTCGCACCATTCAGGACGAGGAAATAAAACTTGTTCCTGAAATCATTAAAAGGGCGTTAGGGTAAAATGGAGAAGAGCATAAAAAGGCATATTCAGGCTATTTTAAAGGATTTACCTTCTGGCTTTCGTAGTGAGAGGACTATAGAAGAAACAATTAAATGTGCCCTTTTTGATTGGATAAAAAGTCAAGGTTTGCTCCCTGTGCCCTCTTATCGTCCACCCCGCCGTCAAGAAGAACCCCTTGCTCTGGTGGCTTTGGATCAGGAAAGAAACATCCTTTATGCCTTTGCCGTTGCCCCTGTCATCACTTTAGGGGCCATGAAGACGTTTAAAATCGTAGAGGCAAAAGAAAAATATTTTATTACCTATTCTCAAATGGCTAAAAAGGTGGAAGAAAGTAGATTTTTCCTTACTCCAGACGTAATTCATTTGCATGTAGGTAGAGACATCAGCTAGGGGTAAATAAGGCAATGTCGCTGGGTTTAAGTTAATCATTGTTTTTTTGACCGCCGGACACAGCACTGGATAGACGTAACTGTTATAAGTCCTTAGTTGGCTTTTTTCTTCTTTCAGGCAGGTTTTCCTAACAAGCGATAAAACGGCTGACGAAACGATTCAAAAAGTCAAAGAATTTGTAACTGTCTGTCCTGCCCTCAAGAGGCAGGATACAAGGCTTTTAAGTTATGGTGCGGAATTTGTAGGGGGCGTAACATCAGTTAATCATGTTTTTTGAAAAATAAGGCATCCAATTTTTGGCAAATTTCTTTTAAAAAGGCCGCGTCATCATCACAAAGCTCTCCTTTAGCCAGAAGGTTTGGTCTCAAAATAAGGGTCCTCAAAAGGGCTTGCTGTCTGCGCCAACGAGCAATGTTTTGATGATGTCCTGAAAGAAGTATCTCTGGAACTTTGTATCCTTCATATACGGCTGGTCGGGTATAGTGAGGGTATTCTAGAGTGCCTTGGGAAAACGACTCTTCTTCTACAGATTCTTGTTTGCCTACTACCCCTGGGATGAGGCGGGCAATAGCATCTACAATGCAGATAGCCGCAGGTTCTCCTCCGGTTAAAATAAAGTCGCCCAAGGAAATATCATCATCTACAAATAGCCTTACCCGTTCATCAATGCCTTCATAATGACCACAAATAAATGCCAAATGTCCTTTTTGACTCAATTCAAAGGCTACTTGCTGGTTAAACACCCTACCCTGCGGAGAAAGCATCGTAATCCAAGCCGAAGGGGCCTTTGTTTTCAAATATTTGATGGCCTTAATTATTGGTTCAGGTTTCATTACCATTCCGACGCCACCACCATAGGGTTCATCATCGGTTACTCGGTGTTTTCCTTCAGCAAAATCCCGAATATTAATAATTTCAATCTCTATCTTTTTCTGTTTAAGGGCTCGGCCAATGATACTTGTCTTAAAGGGGGATTCAAAAAATTCTGGAAAGAGGGTTAAAATGGTGAAAATCATAGTTAACCTGAGATTCCCTGAGTCCAAAATTGGGAAAGCTTCCCATGAAATCTCTTGATTTGGGCGGTTAAAAAGTTTTGAATTTCTGGATTGTCAGATTGAAAAACCTTTTGGGATTCATCACATATGGCGATTTGTCCCTGACTTAAAACCGCCACCTTATCCGCCACTGCAAAGATGGTAGGTACATCATGACTGATGATGATACTGGTAATTTTCAGTCGCGATTCCATCTCTAGAATGAGCTCATAAATAGAAGCGCTGGTAACTGGATCCAATCCTGTGGTTGGCTCATCGTAAATAAGGATTTCAGGCTCAAGCACAATGGCCCTTGCCAAACCTACTCTCTTCTTCATTCCCCCTGAAAGCTCGCTAGGCATTTTGTTTTCAATATTAGGTAGTCCTACCAGCTTTAGTTTTTCTTTAACAATTTGGTTAATTTCCCTTTCACTCAATTTGGTGTGTTCCCTTAGAGGAAAGGCAATGTTTTCTCCTACTGTCATAAAATCAAAGAGGGCCGCTTCCTGAAAGAGCATTCCAAAACGTCTCCTGACCTTTTTCAGTTCCTTAGCACCTGCCCGAGTAATGTCTGTCCCATCTACAAAAATATGCCCTTTGTTAGGTTTTAAAAGCCCTACAATGTGCTTTACAAGAACCGTCTTTCCACTTCCGCTCCGTCCAATAATAGCCGTAATTTCACCTTTGTGGATTTCCAAATTAACACCCTTTAACACCTTTTGTTTGCCAAAGCTCTTGTGCAAATCAACGATTTTTATCATATCCATAACCTATTCTGCTTAGCCATTTCAAACTATACATTATCGTTGGGGGCAACGTCAATAAGTCGCAGGACAGCAACTTCCTTTTTGTTCTTGTTTTATTCAAAATACCATTTATTTATTGCGTTAAGGCGTTTGGAGCACTAATAACGCTTTTGCAAGATAACTCTTTTTAAGCTATATTAATTAATAAAAAGCTTTTAGGGGTTAGACTTGATGAAGCCTATCATTCTTGGCACTGCGGGCCACATAGATCACGGTAAAACAGCTTTAATTAGGGCCTTAACCGGCATAGATACTGATAGACTAAAGGAGGAAAAAGAAAGGGGTATTACTATAGAACTTGGTTTTGCCTTCCTTACGCTGCCTCAGGGGCAGTTAGTAGGGATTGTTGACGTGCCAGGGCATGAAAAGTTTGTGCACCACATGGTGGCTGGAGTGGCAGGAATAGATTTGGTTGCCCTTGTGATAGCGGCTGATGAAGGAGTAATGCCTCAAACCAAAGAGCATTTAGATATATGTTCTTTGCTTAAAGTTAAAAAGGGATTGGTTGTCATTACCAAAATTGATCTGGTTGAACCAGATTGGCTTGAATTAGTGGAAGAAGATATTCGGGAGTTTTTGAAAGGCACCTTTTTAGAAGACGCCCCTGTTATTAAGGTTTCTTCAGTTACTAAAGAAGGCATCCCAGAGTTAATCGCCACCCTTGAAAAATTGGTCCAAGAGATCCCCCCTAAATCAATAGAAACCTTATTTCGGTTGCCAATAGATCGCGTTTTTACTGTAAGGGGATTTGGGACCGTGGTTACAGGCACCACCATTGGAGGGAGGGTAAAAACTGGCGATTCTCTCATGATTTACCCTCAAGGAATAAAGACCAAGGCTCGCAGTATCCAAGTCCATGGCAGGGATGTAGAAGAGGCCATAGGGGGACAAAGAACGGCCATCAATCTTCAAGGGATCGAAAAAAACAAGGTTGCCAGAGGCAGTATTTTAGCCCCTCCTCAAAGCTTGATTCCCTCCTTTATGCTTGATGCCCAACTTGAAATTTTGCCGGGTTGCCCTAAACCTATAAAGAATAGAACCTTGGTACGGCTTCACCTCTATACAAAAGAGGCTTTGGCTTATTTGATTTTATTGGATAAAGAGGAATTGAAACCTGGGGAGGTAGGCTTAGTCCAATTTCGAATTCAAGAACCAGTCGTAGCCTTACCTGGAGATAGATTTATAATCCGTTCTTATTCCCCTATTATTACCATTGGTGGCGGCTTTGTTCTCCATCCCGCACCCTCTAAACATAAGAGGTTTAAGCCAGAAGTAATTAGGGATCTCAAAGTGTTGGTGTCCGGAGATTTACCTCAAAAGGTTTTGTCTTTACTGCACGAAGCGAGATACAAGGGCTTAAGTATGAACACGTTAAAGGTTTATATTAATGCTTCTAATAAAGATTTAAGAAAAGTCTTAGAAGAATTAATAGCATCGAATCAAATATACTGTATCAATCATGATAAGACCATATATGTCCATTCTGCCTTCATAAAAGGTCTTTGGGACAAAATTGTTTGTTTTTTGCAGGGATTTCACAAAACATATCCCCTTTTGCTCGGAATTCCAAAGGAAGAGTTAAGAACAAAACTTTTGCCCTTTATTTCTGAAGAACTCTTTGATTTTTTGCTAAAAAGGATGGAAGAAAAGGGGGAAATTGTTATCGCCCAACATAGGGTAAGATTGGGCTCTCATGAAATTAAGTTGAGCCAGAAGGACCTCCAGCTAAAGAGGGCTATTTCTCAAATGTTTAAAGAAGCAGCTTATACCCCCCCTTCACCAAAGGAAATTGCTCAAAAGCTGGGCGTAGAAAAGGAAAAAGTTGATCATCTCTTACGTCTTTTAACCGAGGAAGGGAAAATAGTTAAAATAAAAGAAAATTTCTTTTGTGATGCTCAACTTCTCAATCAATTAAAAGAGCAACTCATTGATTATCTAAAAAGGCATGGCAGTATTGCTCCAGCAGATTTAAAAGGTCTAACCCATGCCTCTAGAAAATTCAATATTCCACTTCTGGAATACTTTGATAGGATTAAATTGACGGTTAGAAAGGGTGATAAACGGGTATTATTTCAAGTCTAAAGAACTTGCCTTTTATTCTTAAATTTTCTAAATTAGAGGGATTAAAAAGAGACACGGGGGGATAAAATGCCATATCAAGAAAATCTTACTTTCAGAGAAATTTTAGAAAAGACGACTCAAACCTATCCAGATTCTCCTGCTATTTGCTGGGGGGAAGAATTTCTTTCTTATAAAGAGCTTTTTTTTAAGGCCAATCAACTAGCATGTGCCTTGTTTAAGTTGGGAATACGAAAGGGTGATAAGGTTTGTGTCTGGATGCCTAATGTCCCTGAATGGGTTATTTGTTGGTGGGGTATCCCCATGATTGGAGCCATTTTTGTGCCTATTGACCATTGGTATAAATCCGTTGAGGCCGAACATATTGCCAACCACTCAGATGCCGTTTGTTTGCTTGTTTATCACAACTTTAAAACCTGGAATTTTTTGGAAATACTGAAAGATGTTAGGGCTGAGAGTATTAAGCATATTGCGGTTGTGGGTGGTGAAACGGAGGCCAAAGAAGTTGGAGGCATTACCTTTGACCACCTTTTAAAAATGGGAGATGACTGGGAAACAAATGCAGATTATCTTAATCAAACCAGGCAAGTTATGCCTAACGATACAGGGGCCATCCTTTATACCTCTGGTACTACAGGAAATCCAAAAGGGGTGATGCTTTCTCATCATCAAATTATTAAAAATGCCTATGATCAAGGCGAACGTATGGAAGTTAGAGCTCAAGATAGATTGGTAGTTCCAGTCCCGTTTAGTCACTGCTTTGGTTGTGTTATGTCTATTACCATGCTAGGTAGTGTGGGAGGGGCCATTGCCCCCTTAATCGCCTTTAATGAAAGAGATGTCTTGGAGACGATTCAAAAGTATAAATGCACCATGCTTCATGGAACACCTACTATGTTCTTAAGAGAATTAAAGCTATTTAGAAATGGAGATTATAAGATTTCTTCACTCCGAACTGGCATTATGGCAGGTGCTCATTGCCCTGAAGATCTGATGCAATCCGTCACTAGGGAAATGGGACCAAACCTTTGTATTACCTATGGCCTAACCGAAGCCTCTCCAGGAATTACCATGACAAGTCTTAATGACAGCATAAAAGACAAAGTGAACACAGTAGGCAGGACTTTGCCTGATATTGAGGCTAAAATAGTAGATGATCAGGGCAGAGAGGTACCCCCAGGCACAGTGGGAGAGATTATTTGTAAGGGATACAATGTAATGCAAGGTTATTATAAGGCCCCAGAGCTTACCAACTCTGTAATTAAAAATGGCTGGCTTTATAGTGGCGATTTGGGAATTATGGATGAAAGAGGGTATATTACCTTTAAAGGAAGGAAAAAGGAGCTTGTTATTACGGGTGGTTTCAATGTTTATCCCCCAGACGTAGAAAGATTCCTAAGAGAATTTCAAAAGGTTCAAGATGTAGCCATTATCGGTGTCCCTGACGAAGACCTAGGGGAAGTTGTGGCTGCAGTGGTAATTCCTGATGGAATCCCTGTAAGTGAACAAGAGGTAGTTGATTTTTGTTATGGCAAGATTGCCAGCCCTAAGGTGCCTCGTTATGTCTATATCACCAAGGGATTTCCTTTAAGCGGAAGAGGGAAAGTACAAAAATACAAATTAGTTGAAGAGGTAACTCATTTGATAAGGCAAGGGATGTTAAAGAAAGTCATTCCTACAGAGGTGAAAAGAAGACAAGGGCTTGGTTAAGAATAAACCTATCATTTAAAGGCATATTACTTTTTTATCTGTTGTTTATTTGTAAGGGTTGATTTAGTCCCTTTGGTGGTGAATAATGTTTCAAAAATGATAAGGATCCAAAAAGGAATACTTTAGGGTCTGTGTTCCACATGGAACAATGAGGGGTTGGACATGCCAAAGGTCTTTGAATGCAAGATGTGTGGGGAATGCTGTAAGGGACAAGGAGGAATAAGAACTACCTTAGAGGAAATTGAGCAAATGGCTAAATATTTAAAAATGGACAAGGCAAGGTTCATGGCCGATTTTGTGAGAAGGGAAAATGGTTTTTATTATATTAAAGAGAAAGAAAGGGATGGTCAGCTTGTCTGTGTATTCCTTCAAGACAATGGCGGGT
Source organism: Candidatus Desulfofervidaceae bacterium (assembly GCA_027038965.1). Lineage (GTDB taxonomy): Bacteria > Desulfobacterota > Desulfofervidia > Desulfofervidales > Desulfofervidaceae > JAGHCL01. Next base: position 182,892 of record JALWFG010000018.1, read on the forward strand.
GCGCAGTCCATCCTTGTAAGCCCCTTCCATGTAAACTTTGGCCCTATTGGAAGGGAATTTTGAGTAGCGAAATTGATTGGCGGGCCCTGATGGATGTTTGTAAAGGGTTTAATCCCAAGGTGAGTTTTGAGGAATTTGTGAAAGAGGGGATGAAGGAAAGGGAGAAAATATTGGGGAATAGGCAGGATGAAAGAAGATATCTATGAGGATGCTCAGAAACGCCTGATTTTTGCCTTGGATGTATCAGACAGGAAAAGGGCCCTTTATTGGGTTGACCTTCTTAAGGAGAAGGTTGGAATTTTTAAAATTGGTTTAGAGCTATTTCTGTCCGAGGGGAAGGATTTAATTGATGAAATAAGGCGGAGAACTGGGGCCAAGATTTTTTTAGACCTTAAGTTTCATGACATTCCAGCCACCGTTTTAGGGGCGTGTTATCAAGTTGTCCATTATAATGTAGATTTTATAACTGTCCATGCCTTTCCTAAGGCCGGCTTGTTTAATAATTTTTTTAAAAACAAGGTTAAAATTTTAGGAGTGACAGTTTTAACCTCTCTTGGCCCAGAGGATCTGATTCAACTGGGCATAAGGAAGGAGCTTGCCTATAATCCCGAAAGACTTGTGTTAGAAAGGGCCAAAATGGCCAAAGAGGCGGGATGCGCTGGGATAGTTTGTTCAGGAAGGGAGGTAAAGATGGTAAAAGGGGCCTTGGGTAAAGATTTTATTGCCGTTACCCCTGGAATTAGATTGGCTAAAGAGCAAATTCAGGATCAAAAAAGGGTTGTTACTCCCTTCCAAGCTGTCAGGAATGGCGCTGACTATCTAGTTATAGGAAGGAGTATTAGGATGGCTAAAGACCCCTTGAAAAGAGTAGATGAAATCATAGAGGAAATTATTCGAGCCCTATCATTTGAGAATAAAAAACCACCTTGTGATAGCTCAACCTGAGCTAAGGCCTCTTAATTCTTCACGTGGGGCAACTACCTGTTTTAGGAGGACTTTTAGGTGCTACTAAAAGCCTTTTTTTAGAGTCATTCTTCAAAAAAAGCCTTTTTAGTCTTTGCCACAGGTTACGGAAGAACATACTTTGTTTTATACTTTAAACTTTTTATTTTGGCAAGAAGAAAAAATGCCTAAAATTTGTTGTAATTTTCTGAATAAAACCTTCTTTAGAGTCGTTTGGGTAAAACAACGACAAATTTTGTCCCCTTACCCAATTTGCTTCTAACCTTGATTTCCCCTTTATGGATTTGAACAATATGTTTAACAATGGAAAGTCCTAAACCTGTGCCTCCACTTTTGCGACTGCGGGATTTATTGACCACATAAAAGCGCTCAAAGATGTATGGCAAATGCTCTTGAGGAATCCCAATTCCGCTATCAGATACTATAATCTTAATTTTATCTTCCCCAAAGGGAGTAACCTTTACCTCTATTTTGCCCTTTGGAGTATATTTTATAGCGTTATCAATAAGATTGAAAAAAAGCTGCTCTAATTGAAAGGCATCTGCTTTTATTTCTTCTGCCCCGGGTGCGACTTCTGTTACAAACAAAAGCCCCTTTTTCTTGATCCTGGATATAAAGAGGGTTTGAATTTCATTAATTAACTTAGGAAGATTTACTTTTTCTAAATTTAACTCTTTTTTGTTTTCTAAGTCACTCAAAATCAGAAGGTCTTTGATAATGTTATCTAACCTTTTGGTATGACGTTCAATAATTTCCAAATAATGCCTTTTATCAGGTTCTTCTTCCATATCAAGTAATGTTTCTACAAATCCCCTGATGGCCGTAAGAGGCGTTTTTAATTCGTGAGATACATTGGCTACCAGATCCCTTTTGACCCGTTGAATTTCTTTAAGAGGCGTGATGTCATGAAAAATCAGCACAAGCTGTTTTCTTCTCTTCATATAAGTGGTGCTACAAAGGTAAATGTTGCTTTTTATCGTAATTTCTTCCAGATAATTACCTGGTTTTTGGCGAATTTTCTGCAAAAAGGGATTTAAATCGGCTCCTCGCAATACCTCCCAATAAAATCGCCCTTCTAAGGTATCGTTTCCTCTTGGTAATTGAACACCTCCGAACAATTTAAAACTCTGATTGCAAAAGATAATCCGTCCTTCTAAATCTAGGACCAACAATCCGGCTTGAATTCTTTCCATAATGGATTTCAACTCTTTTCTTTCTAAGGAAAGCTCATTAAAAAGGTCTTCAAGCTTTTGGGCCATTTCATTGAGATGTCTGGCTAATTGCCCCCATTCATCTTGACTTTGAATATTAATGCGGGTCTTAAAATTCCCCTTGGCAATGTCAGAAACGGCCTTCATCACCAAAGCAAGGGGATTAGAAAAAGATTTAGAAAAGACTAGGGCAATTAAAGAGGCGATTAAGGATAATGTGATAGTCAGTTCAAAAAGTTGTTTTTTTAATCTTTCTAAAAGTTCGTTGATGTCTTTTACAAAAATACTAACTCGAAGGTAGCCTAGCGGTTTTTTGTCCTTGGATATTAAAATCGCAGTATATAACATATACCTTTGCAAAGTAGCACTAAACCTCAAAATGCTAGCACTTTGTCTTTTAAGGGCCCCCTTTATTTCAGGACGATTGGCATGGTTTTCCATAGTTTGAGGAGACCTTTCGGAATCTCCCCAAACCGTGCCATCGGGTGCAATAACAGTAATCCTTATTTTTAGCCTCTTTCCATATTTTTTGGCCAAGCGGTTTATTTCTGGCTGGACATTCAAAGGAGCCGCAGACATCTTTTCCATATAGGGCAAAAAGATGTCTGAAAGAGAAAGGGCAACCTTTTTCATATCACTTTCAAGCTGACGGAGGTAAAAACCTTTTAATGTCTTGAAAGAAAAAAAGAAAATACAGCCAGATAATAAAAAGATGAGGACTAGATTACAGAGAAAGAATTTAAAAAAGGTAGGATAAAACCTTACTTTTTTAACCGGAGAATTCATCAACGATTTTATAACCTACACCCCTAATACTTTTTATCAACTTTCCTGCTTGCTGAAGCTTCTCTCTGAGGTTTTTTATATGGACATCAATGGTTCTATCAAGGACGGCTTTGTCTCCTCCCCAAAGGGTTTCTAAAAGTTGTTCTCTAGAAAAAACCCATCCTTTGCGTTTGGCCAGGGTGTATAATATCTTAAATTCAGTAGGGGTAAGCTCTATCTTTTTACCAGAGACAAACACCTCATATTTGTGAGAGTCAATGGTTAAAATCCCTCCAATTTTTATTAAATGTTTTGGTATTTCCCGCTCTGCCCTGCGAAGAACGGCCTTGACCCGGGCCACTAATTCCCGAGGCGAGAAGGGCTTTGTAATATAATCATCTGCTCCCAGTTCAAGCCCTATTATTTTATCGGTTTCTTCTCCCTTGGCCGTAAGCATGATGATGGGCAAATGGGCTGTATGTTCGGTCTGTTTGAGGTACCTACAAACTTCTAACCCGTCCATATCAGGCAACATTAAATCCAAAATTACGAGGTCTGGAAGGAATCTGTCCAATTCTATTAAGAAATTATCAGCGGTCAAAAAATACTTCGTCTTAAAACCATGTTTTTGGAGATGGAGACAAACAAGCTCACAAATATCAGGCTCGTCATCAACTACAAATACACTCTTCACAACCTTTCATCCTGTCCATGTTTGATAATTTCCCCCTTTATCATAAAGAGGGCATGTTCAGCAATGTTTGTAGCCAAATCAGCCACCCTTTCCAAGCTCCGCACGATCCTAGTTAAATGAGCGAAAACGATGCTTCTTTCTGGATGATGAGTGATAAGGTCGGTAAATTTTTTTATGCATTTATCCCTTAATCTATCTACTTCTTCATCTCGTTCGCAAACTTCCTTTGCTAAGGAAGTGTCCTCATGAATAAAGGCGTTTATGCTGTCTTGAAGCATATTTAAGGCCGACTCAGCCGTTTCTTTCACAATAGTCTCTACATCCTTAAATTCATAAGGAAGGATATCCACGGCACTTTGAGCAATATTGACCGCATGGTCTCCTACCCTTTCCAAATCATAATTAACCTTGATAATCATAAGAATGGTGCGCAACAATTTGGCCTCAGGTTGATAGAGGGCGATTATTTGAGTGCAAAGCTTTTCAATTTCTATGTCAAGACCATTCACAGTTGGTTCATCTTCTTCTATAACTTCATGTAATATATCTATCTTTTTCCCTAGAAGGCCCTGAATGCTTTTCTGAAGCATATCCTCCACCAGAGCAGCTTCTGTCAAAAGAAGCTCTTTAAGCTGATTAAGCCTTTTCTGCAACATCTATCCCTCCCGCACTATGTGTGCTAACCAAATTTGCCGCTCAGGTATTCCTCGGTGCGCTTATCTTTTGGTGCCGTAAAGAGCCTTTCCGTAGGTCCAAACTCTACTAATTCCCCTAAATACAAAAAGGCCGTATAGTCCGCTACCCTGCCTGCTTGACCAATGTTATGAGTAACTATAACAATTGTTACGCTATCCTTCAACTCTATAATCAGCTCTTCAATATGAGCGGTCGATTTGGGATCCAAGGCAGAAGTGGGTTCATCCAGAAGCAAGGCCTCAGGATGCATGGCTAGTGCCCTTGCAATACAGAGCCGTTGCTGTTGCCCTCCAGAGAGAAACGTTCCTTTACGATGAAGGAAATCCTTAACTTCATTCCATAAAGCGGCTTTTTTTAAAGAAGTTTCAACAATTTGATCTGCCTCCTCCCTTTTTATCTTAATCCCGTTCAATTTATAGCCGGCAATGACATTGTCATAAATGCTCATGGTAGGAAAGGGATTAGGGCGTTGAAAAACCATTCCAATCTTACGTCTAACCATAATGGGATTTAAAGAAAGGAGGTTTGTTTTGCCCAACCAAATTTGACCCTCAATTCTTCCACCAGGCGACAACTCATGAAGACGGTTAAAGCAACGGAGCAAAGTTGTTTTCCCGCACCCAGAGGGCCCCATAATGGCAGTGATTTTAAACTTTGGAATCTCCAAATTGACATCTTTAAGGACACAATGTTCTCCATAATAGGCATAAAGTTTTTCAGTAATTAAAATTTTATCTTCCATTTACTTGCTCCCCATTTGGCCAATAGATTGAAACACAACACCATAACAATAAGGATGAAAGAGGCCCCCCACGCCTGACGCCACCACTCCAAGTATGGCGATGAAGCATAATTAAAAATCACTAAAGGCAAGGCATTCATTGGTTTGAAAAGATTAAAGTTTAAATAAGGGCTTCCAAAGGCCGTAAAGAGAAGCGGGGCGGTTTCACCTGCAATTCGAGCAATCCCTAAGAGGGTTCCTGTTAAAATTCCGCTTATGCCAGATGGAAGAATGACCTTTAAAACCGTTCGATAATAAGGCACGCCAAGGGCTAATGATGCTTCTTTTAAGGTATATGGAATGAGTTTCAATGTCTCCTCTGTACTAGAAACAATTGTAGGCAACATCATCATGGCCAAGGCCACACTCCCAGAAAAGGCCGAAAAACTTTGGGCAGGCTTTACGATCCATAAATAGGCGATAACACCTAAGACAATAGATGGCGTACTTTGCAAAATGTCTGTACTTAATCTAAGGAGATGGACGAGTTTGCCTGTCTTCTTTTCAGCCAGATAAATCCCTGCTGTTACACCAATGGGGATAGCCATGATTGTGGAAAGGGAGGCAATTATCAATGTGCCTATAATGGCGTTTAAGACCCCTCCCCCGCTTTCTCCTACAGGCCGGGGAAGGTGGGTTAAAAAGCTCCAATTAACAGATCCAATGCCTTGTTTAGTAAGGTAGAACAAGATAAAAAAGAGGGGAACCAATGAAAGACCGGTAATAACAAAGACGAGGGCCTGAACAAACCAATTTAGAAAAAGCCTTTTTTTACAATTTCTTTCAATTTCTTTCATTTTTTCACACTTAAGCGCTTTATAATATATCGGCCAATAATATTGACCACCGTAGTGACCAAAAAGAGCAGAAGGGCAATACCTATTAAGGCGGAAAGATAAATGTTGCTTGTGGCCTCTGTAAACTCATTTGCAATCACACTGGCCATGGTATTCCCAGGGGCAAAGATGCTAGTTGGAAACTGATTATTATTGCCAATGACCATGGTTACGGCCATGGTCTCTCCAATTGCCCGTCCTAAAGAAAGTAAAATCCCGGCGAAAATGCCTGAACGGGCATATGGGATGATGATGTGTTTAATTACCTCCCATCTTGTGGCCCCAAGTCCATAAGCAGCCTCTTTTAACTCTGTGGGGACAAGGCTTATTACTTCTCTAGCGATAGAGGCTGCATAGGGGATAATCATAATACTAAGAATTAAAGAGGCGGTGAAAATTCCTACTCCATAGGGTAAAATCCCCAGTTTCATTTCCAGTTTTCGCACCAAGGGTACCAATACAAATATCCCCCATAGGCCATAGATTACCGAAGGGATACCTGCTAAAAGTTCAGTAGCACTTTGGAAAAAAGAGGCAATTGCCCCCTGATAAAAATACTCTCCCAAAAACAAGGCAATGGCCAAAGAAAAGGGAAGGCTAAAGACAAGGGCCAAAAAGGAGGTTAAAAGCGTTCCTGCTAAAAATGGCATGGCGCCAAACCTGTGATTAACTGGATCCCAAACCTTATGAAAAAGAAAACCCAACCCTGCGGCCTTGAATATAGGCAAAGAGGACAAAATAAGGGTTATCAAGATGCCTAGGACCAAACAAACAACCACCCAACTGGCCAAGGCAAGGACTTTATGAAAAAAGATATCCCTTCTATCGGTTTTTATATCTTTCATAACTTAAGTTAGCCATTAAGCCCATCTGATTTAAATAAAGATGAATTTTTTGTTAAATTTTGGTTAAGAAAAAAACTGGACCTGGACATTAGGAATTGACAATTGGGAAAGGGAAAGTTAAGCTTAAAATATGGCAAACATATTAATTATTGCAGGTTTTGATCCCACAGGAGGGGCTGGGCTCCAAGCAGACTTGAAGACCGTTACGGCCTTAGGAGAAGTAGGTATTACAGTAGCTACGGCCTTGACAATACAAGATACCGCTGGGGTTAAAGGCTGGAAGGCCGTAGAGGAATTGATTCTAAAAGACCAACTGGAAGTCATTGGTAAAGATATAGAGATAGATGTTATAAAAATCGGCATGGTGCCTACCACAAAGGCGGTGAGCATTATAGCCTCTTTTATACAAGAAATTGGGCCTAAATATGTGATTATTGACCCTGTTTTTCAATCAAAAAACGGGGTGGTTCTTACGCCAGTCTTGAAGGATGTGACTTCAAGGCTTTTTCCCTTAGCAACCTTAGTTACTCCAAATCAAAAAGAGGCCGAAGTTCTTTTGGGGAGAAAAATTCAAACCATGAAAGAAATGGAGCAGGCCGCTCAGGACTTAATGTCTTTTGGACAGGAAGCTACCCTCGTTACTGGAGGCGAATTTGAACGGGCTACAGATGTCTTTTATGACGGCAAACGGCTTTTAACATGGGCCACTTTCAAGCGTCAAAAAGGGCCTGTTCACGGTACAGGTTGCGTCTATAGCAGTGCTATTGCTGCATTTTTAGCCAAGGGATTTCCTCTAGAAAGGGCCATAGAGAAGGCCAGGAAATTTGTAACCGTGGCTATAGATGGAGCCATTAAGGTGGGAAAGGGGCATCTTTTATCCAATCCCTGTGCTTGGATAGAGAGAGACAAAGCCCGATTTGAAATAATTGAGTCTCTTAATCAGGCCCTTGAGAAGATGCAGTCTTTGGAAGAATTACCCTCCCTTATTCCAGAAGTTCGAAGTAATATGGTCTATGCCCTTCCTTATGCTAGGGGCCATGATGAGGTGGCTGGCTTCGCCGGCCGTCTTACTGTAGTAAAAGGCAAGGTTTGGGCCTGTGCAGGGCCTTGCTTTGGGGCATCCAAGCATATGGCAAGCGTTGTTTTAAAGGCCATGGATTACAATCCCGATTTGAGGGCGGCTATGAACATAAAATATGACCCTAAAATTATAGAAAAGGCTTATCAGATGGGCTATAGAGTAAAAGAAGTTTTTCGAACCTCTGAGGCGGCCGAGACAAAACTGGTTGAGGGTAAAAGCATGCCCTGGCTTACCGAGCAGGCAATGAAGGAAGAAATCCCCGATTTTATCTATGATAAAGGTGATTGGGGCAAGGAACCCATGATCAGGGTCTTGGGCAAAAATCCATCGGATATTTTAAATAAGGTTACTTCTATCATAAAGAGGAGGTAAAATGGCTGAAACCCAAATTATTTTAGCAAAAAAAGGTATTGTATCACCCCAAATGCAGGCCGTAGCGGCCTATGAAGGCATAGGAGCCGAAGAGCTGTTAGAAAAGGTGGCTAGTGGCCGGGTGGTCATTCCAGCCAACAGAAATAGAAGGCTGGAAAGGCCTGTAGGGATTGGGGAAGGCTTAAGCGTTAAGGTAAATGCCAATATAGGTACTTCTTCGGATCACATTGATTTAGAAGAAGAAAGGGAGAAATTAAGGGTAGCCGTTGAAGCTGGGGCCGACGCCATTATGGACTTGAGCACAGGAGGTAGTTTAGATGATATTCGGAAGACTTTATTAAAAGAAACCCCTGTTCCTTTTGGGACTGTGCCCATTTATCAGGCCGCTATAGAAATTGCCCAGCAAAAGGGTGGCATTATCAAAATGACCGTGGATGATATTTTTGCCGTGATAGAAAAGCAGGCCCAGGACGGGGTTGATTTTATGACCGTGCATTGTGGAGTTACCCTCCAAAGCTTGGAAAGGCTGCGTAAACAGGGAAGAATTACAAATATTGTCAGTCGAGGTGGTGCCTTCTTGGCCACTTGGATGATTTATCACGAAAGGGAAAATCCTTTGTACGAGCATTACGATAGGCTATTAGAGATAGCACTTAAACACGACGTTACCTTAAGCTTGGGGGATGGATTAAGGCCAGGTTCCCTCCCCGATGCCACCGATAGGGCGCAAGTCCAAGAACTGATTTTTCTAGGTGAATTGGCCAAAGAGGCCCGAGAGGTTGGGGTCCAGGTGATGATTGAAGGACCAGGACATATACCTTTAAATCAAATTGAAGCCAATGTAATTTTGGAAAAAAAGCTATGTGACGGGGCTCCTTTTTATGTATTAGGACCTTTGGTAACAGATATCGCTTCTGGTTATGACCACATTGCCGCTGCCATTGGTGGGGCATTGGCCGCCTTAGCAGGAGCAGATTTCCTTTGCTATGTAACCCCAGCCGAGCATTTAAGACTACCAACTATAGAAGACGTCAGAGAAGGGGTTATTGGGGCCAAGATTGCAGCCCATGCGGCTGATTTAGCTAGAGGAAATCCTAAGGCATGGGAAAAGGATAGAGCTATGGCTAAGGCCCGGGGAGAGCTTGATTGGGAGACCCAAATAAGTCTTTCAATTAACCCCCAAAAAGCCCGATATTACCGCCAAGCGAGCACTCCCAAAATCTCCGATGTTTGCACTATGTGCGGTAAATATTGCGCCATCAAACTTGTCAAAGAATATCTTAGCAAGAGTTAAAAGAATCCCCCTCTTTGTGAAGAGGGGGAGGCATATTATTAACCAAAAAGATTTTTCAAATCTTTACCAGGTTTAAATCTCACCACTTTGGTGGCAGGGATTTTAATAGGGGCACCAGTTTGGGGATTTCTACCTTCCCTAGCGGCCCGGCTCACTACCCTAAAGGTGCCAAAACCGGTTAAGGTTAGCTTCCCCTCGCCCTTCAAGACCTCTTTGGCCTCTTCCAAAAAGGCAGTAACCACTTTCTCAACGTCTACCTTTTTAAGACCTGTTCTGTTTGCCAACCGAGATACTAATTCTGCCTTGGTCATTTCCTTCCTCCTTATCTTAGTATACATCAATATTTTTAAGAGTTAACAAACCTCTTGTCAATTCCCTAGCATAAAATGTCCTTTTTGGCAAGAGAAAAATTAACACAAACGAGCCAACAAACATACTTTTTGTAAAAGACTCGCTACTTACTTGTGCAGAAGCCTCAATCCATTATAATGTGTGGTTAGAATTAGCTCATCTTTGTGTGATTAGTAGGCATCCAAAGGGAAAGGAGCGACTAAACATAAGGGGGTAAACATGGCTGGCCTATTTATGCCGTATATAATTGGTTTATTGGTTGTTTTACTGCTTCTTTTGCTCTTGCGAGAAGTCAATTGTTGGTATTGGAAGATTAATAGAGTGATAGAACTCCTTTCTCAGATTCAAAAAGACTTAGCTGAGATAAAGCAATCCATCAAGCAGGAAGAGCATCTTTAAGAAACTGCCCGTTTCCTTGCTTTACGGAATTCCCTTTTTGGTATATCATCTTGCTGTTTTTCAGGATGTCTATGGGGGTTGTTTTAAAGGATATTTGGGAGGGAAACTATGCCTAGGGTGCTTGTGCTCCACGGTCCCAATTTGAATTTGCTGGGACAGCGGGAAACCGACATTTACGGAAAAACGACGCTTGAAGATATCAACTGTCTTATGCAACAAGAGGCTCAAAAATGTGGGCTTGAACTTTCCTTTTTTCAGTCAAATTACGAAGGGGCCTTGGTAGAGGCCATTCAAAAGGCCAAGGACAATTACGAGGCAATTATCATCAACCCGGCGGCCTATACCCACACCAGTGTAGCCCTGAGGGACGCCATCTTGGCCGTGGACATACCTACTATTGAAGTGCACCTCTCCAACATTTACAAACGGGAGGAATTCAGGCATAAATCTTTTATTAGCAGCGTGGCTGTGGGGCAGATTTGTGGTTTTGGGGTAGCCAGTTATCTTTTAGCTGTGAGGGCAGCGGCTGAAATTTTGAAAAATCGTAAATAGTTAAGGAGGGGGTTATGTATAGCATGAACGACATCAGACGGGGTCTAAAAATAGAATTTAAAGGCGAGCCCTACGAAGTCATAGAATTTCTGCATGTAAAGCCAGGCAAGGGGCAGGCCTTTGTGCGCACAAAAATAAAAAATCTTATCACTGGGGCTGTATTAGAACAAACCTTCAGGTCAAGTGACAAAATTGCCCCGGCAGAGCTGGAAGAAAAGGAAATGCAGTTTTTGTATAAGGATGGCGAGCAGTATCATTTCATGGATATGGAATCCTACGATCAAATCTTCCTTTTAGCAGACCAGATTGAGTATGAAAGGCAATTTTTAAAGGAAAATATGATTGTGGAGGTGCTTTTTTACAAAGGCAAGCCCATTTCAGTTGAGTTACCCAATAAAGTAGAATTGAGAATAGTGCAAACCGAGCCTGGGGTAAAGGGCGACACCGTATCAGGGGGAAGTAAGCCGGCTGTGCTTGAAACCGGTGCCACCATCCAGGTGCCCTTATTTGTTAATGAAGGCGATGTCGTCAGGGTAGATACTAGGACTGGAGAATATCTGGAAAGGGTATAAACTTGGACAAAATCAAACTGCAAAAAGTTGTCTCACAGATAGAACTAGGGGCAGGGGTGATAATGATACTTTCCCTGCCTCTGTCAGAAGCCATAAAAAACCTTTCTTTTGGAATACTTTTCTTATGTTTTATTGTTCAAAGAATTGTTAAACAGGATTTTTACCTTAACCCTCTGGCCAAAGGACTACTGATTTATCTGGCTACTGCCTTAATTGTGAGCCCTTTTGCTATCTCTCCTTATCTAAGTCTTAAAGGCGCTTGGGATATTTTGCGATTCTCCTCTGTTTATTTAATTTTAATTAACGACTTTAGAGACAAAAGGGGTTGGCTAGAATGGAGTTTAATCATAGGGGCAACTATCGGGGTAGTGTGGGGAATTGTTTTCTGGAAATTGCTCTGGCATAAACACCAATTCCAAATTTTATCCCTTGGGCATTTTAATCATACTGCTATTTTTTTAGCTCTGGTGTTGGTTCTAACTTTATGCAAATTAATATGGGACAAAAATTTGGGAAGATCCTACTTTGTTTTATTGGCTATAAGTGCAGCATTGATAATGGTGGGGCTGGTTTTAACCACCTCACGCGGGAGTTTAGTCGGATTTGCTAGTGCCTGTATGTTTTTATCCCTTTATCGGATGAATAAAAAAATAATTGTAATTACGATGTGTATTCTCATTATTGGGGGGGCAACAGCTTTTTTCAGTAAAGACCTGCAAAGAAAGGGTTTAACAACCACATCATTATATAGCCGTTTTCACATTTGGGAAGCAGGTTTAAGGGCATTTAAAGATTTTCCTGTTTTTGGAGTGGGACTTAATTGTTTTAAAAAGATAAATATAAACTATTATGACGGGCACAAACAAGATTGGGCCCCGCATGCGCACAATTTATATATCAACACCTTAACTCAGATGGGTTTAGTTGGATTTATAGGACTGCTAGCGATGATAATAGGTTTTATGCAGACTTTTTTAAGGGCAGAAAATTCTTATTATAAATACGCAGGTATGGCCAGTTTAGTTTTAGTTTTAACCAACGGTATTTTTAATACCACTTTGCACCACGAACACGCCCTTGCCTTTGTAATCATCAGTGCGTTGATGGAAGAATGAACATATTAGTCGTTAATTTGCTCCGCATAGGCGATGTAGTTATAAGTACGCCTCTTTTTAAAGCAATAAAAAAGTATTTTCCAGAGGCAAAGATTTCAGTTTTAGTAAAAAAGCCTGGAGCGGAGATTTGTAAATGTGTTCCAGAAATTGATAAAATTTTCATTTATCAAAACAAATTTTCACTATTCCGATATATAAAAGACTTTAAAAAGCAAGACTGTGTAATCTATTTAATGGAAGATAAACCCTTGAGGTTTAAAATTTTTTCTGTTTTAAATATTCCCAGAAGAATAGGCTATCTTCTCCCGAATGTAAGACAAAAGTATTTAACGGATGTCGCCCTCTGGCAGGGTGAGTTTGAAGGGCTAGAAAAGTTATTCTTAAAAATATTGGAACCTTTACAAATCAAAAACAAAAACTTTGTTGATACTCAACCTAAATTAATACCTCTAGCAAAGGATTTAGAAAAATACGAGCAAATTTTACCTCAAAATAAGCTTAAAATTGCCATTCATGCTGATAGCTATGCCCCTTCACGCCGCTGGCTTTATTTTGACAAATTGATAGAATTAATTTTAACCCACACAGAGGCAGATGTAATCTTAACTGGCACTGAACATGGGAAAAAACAGCAGCCCGAATTAAATCAAATTAGTTCCAATCGTATTTTGGATCTAAGGGGCAAAACAGGATTAAGGGAATTACCAGCATTATTTAAAATAGTTGATTTGGTTATTGGAAACGATACCGGTGCCGTGCATATTGCCAGGGCGGTGGATACAAAGACGATTATCATTTTTGGTCCTGAAGATCCAAGAATAATTGGTGATAATTCCAATACGATAAAAATTTATCCAGGTAATCTAGACTGTAAAGATGCAAATACCTTTTTTGGCATCCCTTTTCCAAATGTAAGGAGGTGCAAAAGGTGGGATTGTGAAAACAAAAGGTGTTTGAAACAAATTCCCGCAGAAAGGGTATGGGAAAAAGTTGAGCAGGTTTTAGAAAAAGATGAAAAAACAGAACCAGCGTAAGATTTTACTTGTGCGTAATGACAATATAGGGGATGTGCTTTGCACTACAGCCTGTTTTGAAATATTGCGCAAACATTTCCCTAATGCCTATATTGCCCTGCTTGTTTGTTCTTTAACTTATGAAATAGTAGAAGGAAATCCATTTTTAGACAAAATATTTGTTTATGAAAAGGCAAAGCATTCTCAAAAAAATCGCTTTGCCGCTTGGCTTAACCAATGGCGAGTTTTAAGAAAAATAAGGCAGGAAAAATTTGATCTGGCGATAAACTTGAGGCCTGATTTTTCTCCTAGCGCAGCTCGTATCGTATGGGCGAGTGGAGCAAAATATCGTTTAGGCACCCCGCCTTTATTGAAAAAACACCAAAAATGGAAATTTTTTTACGATGGTTTTCTCCCAATTCCTGAGAAAAATCTGCACGAAGTGGAAAGGACTTGTTCTCTTTTGTCTTCCTTAGGTGTGTCTTTGGAAGATATATCCAAAAATTTATATTTTGCCATAGGGGCAGGGCCTTTAACTCAAGCGCAAAAATTTTTTGCTTCCTCCAATTTGCCTTTACATAAGGCCATTTGTTTGCATTTAAGTGGACGAAAAGAGGCAGACAGATTTTGGAATTTGTCCAACTGGGCAAAGCTTTATCAAATATTGAAAAAAGCTGGATATAGTGCTTTTTTTACTTATGTCTTTTCTGATAAGAAAGACTTTCAAGATTTGTGTCGTATTTTGAATGAAACACCACCCAATTTTTGTTCTCATTCCTTAAAGGCATTTGGTGCCGTTTTAAAATATGCAGGATTATTTATCGGGGTAGATGGAGGAGCAATGCATATTGCCGCTTCTCTTAAAGTCCCCTGTGTGATCATCTTTAGCAAGACATCAATTACTAGATGGCATCCCTGGAATGTCAGGTATATTTGTTTACAAGCAGAGGATAAGAATGTAAATAGCATTTTGCCAGAAAAGGTAGCAAAGGCGGTCAAACAATTGTTATGAAACTCCTTTTTATAAAGAAAAGATTTAGCCCTTATGGTGGCGCTGAGGTTTACTTAAAAAGGGTAATAGAGATTTTAAGCAGAAATGCCGAGATTCACATTTTAACCCAAAGCTGGCCAGAAGATACATCTTTTATCATCCATAAACTTCCCTCTGCTCCTTGCTTTTCTGATGTATTCTTTGCCTTTCAAGCAAGGCAGTTTGTCCAGAACCATAAAACTGAATTCCCTCTAACGATCAGCTTTGATAGAACAATTTACCAAACCATTTACCGCGCCTCTGATGGTTGTCACTTAAGGTGGTTAACACAGCGTCGGTTTACCAATTCTCTCCCTAAATGCCTTTCTTTTAAGATCAATCCTCATCATTTAGCCCTTAAATGGCTTGAGAAAAGGTGTCTGGAAAATTCTAAAATCATCATTGTCAATTCCAAGATGGTAAAAAGGGACTATGAGCGTTTTTATGGGAAGGAGCTTAGTGCTAAGTGTATTGTGTGTTATAATGGAATAGATTTAGAGAAATTTTTTCCGGTTAAAGAAGAACAAAAATTTCATTTAAGAGCAGAACTTAAAAATCCTGATGGTAAAATAATCTTGTTTGCAGGGAGTGGTTTTGAACGTAAGGGGCTGATTTTTCTCATTAAGGCAATGAAATTGTTACCTGAAGATTTTAACCTAATTGTGCTTGGTCAGGATAGGCACTTGAAACGATTTCAGAGACTGGCATATAGGCTGAGCCTTAATAAAAGGGTCTTCTTTTTGGGTGTGAGAAAAGATATAGTAAAGTTTTATCAGGCAGCCGATGTCTTTGTCCTGCCAACCATCTATGACCCATTTGCCAATGTGTGTCTTGAGGCAATGGCATGTGGTCTGCCTGTGATCACAACTATGGCCAATGGAGTGGCCGAAATTATAAAAGAAGGTCAAAGCGGGTTTGTAATAGATTTTCCCATAGATGAAAAAAAGTTGGCTTCTTACATTCAAACGGCCTTGCAAAATAAGCAAAAAATGGCATTCTA
Organism: Candidatus Desulfofervidaceae bacterium; assembly: GCA_027038965.1. Taxonomy (GTDB): domain Bacteria; phylum Desulfobacterota; class Desulfofervidia; order Desulfofervidales; family Desulfofervidaceae; genus JAGHCL01. The sequence continues at coordinate 198,462 of JALWFG010000018.1, forward strand.
TGCCCGTCAAACGGCAGAGGGGTTTTCTTTGGAGGAGGCTGTAAGCAAAATGGCAGAAATAATTCAAAATGCGTATTCTGGCTATTAAATTAAAACAAATTGGAGATGCGTTACTCTCTGAACCTGCCTTGCGTTTGCTTCACAAAACATATCCTCAGGCAGAGTTAACGGTTATTGTTAATGACTATACCTTGCCCATGTTAAGGCATGCCCCTTATATTGACCACATCTTTGGCTATGACCGAGGGTTTAAGAGATTAAAATTTTATTCTCGTTTTAGAGAAGAATATCGGTTTGTAAAAAAATGGAATGCCTCAAAATATGATATTGTTGTCAATTTTTCCCCAGGAGATAGAGGGGCCATTTATGCCTTTTTCACCAAGGCCAGATGCAAGATTGGTGTTTATGCCCAAAAGGGATTTTTCGGAAAAAATAAGATTTATGACATTGTGCTTTCTCCTCCTCACACCCACACCGTGCTTCAAGATATGTGGTTAGTGACAAAGGCCCTTAACCTGCCTTTTGTCTCACCCCAGGTAAGATTGTATCTTTCCAGAACTAGCCTTGAAAAGGCCGAGGATATTTTAAGACAAGCAGGTATAAAGGACAGAGATAAAATTGTCTGTGTTCATCCTGTTGCCAATTGGCTTTTTAAGTGCTGGCGAGCTGATTACATGGCTGAAGTTATCAACTGGCTTGCAAATCAGGGGATTAAAATTGTCATTACTGGGGGTAAATTAAAAAAGGAACTTGAATTTATAAAAGAAATTCTTAAAGAAGTAAAATTTCCAATCATTAATCTTGCTGGCAAACTTGATTTAGAAACATTAGGGGCAATTATCTACTATAGTGATTTATTTTTAGGGGTGGACACGGCCCCGATGCACATGGCAGCAGCCTTAAATAAACCTGTGATTGCCCTATTTGGGCCTACGGGTGCTGCAAGTTGGGGCCCCTGGGATAATGATTTGAGTTATGCTGATTTTGCGTCTCCTTATGAAATAAAAGGCACCCAGACATTGGGCAAACATACGGTTTTGCAAAAGGGTTGGGATTGTGTCCCCTGCGGTAAAGATGGTTGTAACGGCAGTAAAATTTCTAAATGTCTTCATGCCATCACGCCAGAAGAAGTAATTTCGGTATTAAAAGAAAAATTAGGGGGGTGAATGCAATATCGGATCCTTCATACTGAGGCCTCTATGGGCTGGGGTGGTCAGGAGTTGCGTATCTATAGGGAGGCCCTTGGACTGAAGAAAAGAGGGCATTGGGTGGGTCTGGCTGCCTCTCCACGGGCTCAAATCTTTAAATATGCCAAAGAAGCAGGATTACCTGTATTTCCTCTCCCTTTAGAAGGAAGGAATTTAAACGCCATCGGGCAGCTTTTAAGGCTTATTAAAAAAGAAAGAATTTCCATTTTAAACACCCATAGCAGTTGGGACAGTTGGGTAGGTGGGATAGTTAAAATAATTTACCCCAAATTTAAACTTATCCGCACCAGACATCTATCTACCCCTATTGGCAAAAATCCTTTGAGTCGGCTTATTTATAATATCCTGCCTGATGCTGTTATTACTACGGGGGAAGCCATCAGAGAAAAAATGATAAAACACAACCGTTTTAATCCTGACAAAATCATTTCCATTCCCACAGGCGTGGATTTGGAGAAATTTAACCCTAAAAAGGTGCAGCCTGTTTTAAATAAAGGCAGTTTCTTAATTGGCATGATATCAGTCCTGAGAAGCTGGAAGGGGCATAAATACTTTATTTCCGCTGTCCCAGAAATTTTAGAGCGAATTCCAGAAGCGAGATTTTACATTGTGGGCGATGGACCGCAAAAGGAAAACATCAGGCGGCAGATAGAAGAAATGGGATTGGAAAATAAAATTTTTATGTTGGGTTATAGAAAGGACATTCCAGAGATTTTAGCATCTTTAGATGTAATAGTGCATCCTTCAACCGGACATGAAGGCGTACCCCAGACTATTCTTCAGGCCTTGGCTATGCAAAGGCCGATTGTAGCTACCAATGTAGGTGGCATTCCAGAGGTCATAAGACACTGTGAAACCGGCCTTCTAATTCCTCCTGAAACTCCTCGAGCCATAACTGAAGCAGTCATTATGCTTTATAAAAATCCACAGCTTGTTCAAAAAATTGCCTCTAATGGATATAAATTAGTAACTAAACGATATTCTTTGGAGGCCATGCTTGATAGAATTGAAGAGGTTTACAATTCTTTGTTCTCTTGACTTCAGACAAATGATAGTTTAAAAAGTGAATATTACTGGCGGATCGTCTAGCGGCAGGACGGGAGACTCTGGATCTCCTAACCCAGGTTCGAATCCTGGTCCGCCAGCCAGCTTTTTAAGTGGTCCCATCGTCTAGTGGCCTAGGATACTGGCCTCTCACGCCAGAGACACGGGTTCAAATCCCGTTGGGACCACCAAATAAAAATCAAGGAATTAAGGCCACTTGGGAAACTTCCTGAGTGGCTTTTTTGCTTGTGACAAAAGGTAGTGGCCAAATAGTGGCCAAAAAAGGGCAGGGAGTAAAAACACTCTGCCGGAAAGAGAAAAATTTCTCTTCCTACACAGAGCTTTTCTTCAAGCATTGTTTTCCTCCTTTTAAAGGCTTTTACTGGTAAATAGTGCAAACATTCACTTCCACTTGACTTCTTTATCTCTATGTGTTTATGTGTTAGTTAAGTGTATAAGTGATTAGGTGACGAGAAAGGATATCCTGCTGAAAAGGGGGAAGGAAATGGCCAATGTAACTCTTTCTATTCCTGATGATCTTTTAAGCAGGGCCAGAAAGTATGCTGCTTTAAAGGGAGTATCTCTTAATGCCTTAATAAGAGAGTTTCTGGAAGACCTTACAGGCAGGGAAGTGCAGCTTAAAAAGGCTACACAAGCGTTTCTAAGGTTTAGTGAGATTCATGAAAGCCAGCTTGAAAAATGGAACAGGGAAGAACTCTATGGGCTTTAAGGCATTTTTTGATACCAACATTCTGGCCTATGCCTTTGACCGGAGCAGTCCGAGCAAGAGAGATAAAGCAAGGAATCTTATTTCCCGCTGGATGCCATCGGGAAATATGATCCTTTCCACTCAGGTGCTTCAGGAGCTTTTTATTGTTCTTACCAGAAAACTTAGACCCGGGCTTTCAGCAGATGAAGCAAGAAATGTTCTTAAAAGCCTTATGCCTCTGGAGATAAAAATCATTGGTCCTGAGATGATCTTTCAGGCCGTTCAAATTTTAAAAGAAAATGCCATTTCTTTCTGGGATGCTCTGATAGTTTCAGCTGCTTTATCATCCCGATGCAAAGTTCTTTTCACTGAAGATTTAAACAGCGGACAAACAATAGCCGGTGTAAAGATAGAGAATCCTTTTAAGTAGAAAGTTTAGGGAGGATTACGCCGTCAGTCTGTTTGAAAAAGCTTTCTCTAAACCAATTGAACAATCGGCAGGCCTGTCTGCCGCTGCACAGGCAGGCCCGGCAAGAAAACTACACGGAAATGGGCTAAAATATGTTCACCCCTGGAGGGGTCACTACATTACTGAGGCTGTTTGAAAAATCACCCAGACCAAGATAGAAGTGCAAGGCATTTTTGATAAATTGAATACTTTATTGAAGTTTAGCTTTTTTGCTTGACAATAATATCAAATACGATATCATTAGTGTTGAGAAAAATATGTCAGAGGCAACACGAACACGAAGATGCAAACTGGTAAAAGCCATATTAACCAATCGGAAACATGTTAGTTTTAAAAATATGGATAAGTTGCTTAGAGCCTTTGGTTATGAACCTAAACAACCGGGAGGAGGAAGTAGCCACTATGTTTACAGAAAAGAAGGAGTAACACCTATAGTGGTTCCGTTTAGGCGTCCCTTTCTCAAAGAGATTTATGTTAAGCAAGTAATTAAACAGCTTAGGCTGGAGGAGTTCTATGAAGAAAATTGCTGATAAACTTAGGTATTATATGACTTTGCCCTATACGGTAGAGATTGTTCGTTATCAAGACGGAGGTTTTTTTGCAAAAATTAAAGAACTTGAAGGATGTATGACTGAAGGGGAAACCCTGGAAGAGACTTTAGAACTGTTGGAAGATGCCAAAAAAGTATGGTTGGAAGCTGCTCTTGAAGATTGTTTGGAGATTCCATTACCTGAATCAATGAGAGAGGAAAAGGAATACAGTGGAAGAATTTTACTCAGATTACCCAAATCTCTTCATAAAAGGCTAGTAGAAGCTGCTCAGAAAGAAGGGGTAAGCATAAATGCTTATATAGTTAGTCTTCTGTCTGAAAGAAATGTAGAAAGAGAAATTTTAAATAACTTAATACAAAGAGTGAGAGGAAATTTTTATAATTCTGCAGAGGAAAGCTCTAATTCTTATGGGGAGTATGAAACCGAGTATAAACCCAAACTTTACCTAATAAAACCAGCTGCATAATTTAGGGAGAAACTATGAAGAACATTTCTAAAACACTTTTGAAAGAAAATTACAACAATTTCATTGGTTCTTTAGCGCTTGAGGATATATATATTTCTGACTTAAGTTTTAAGCGTTCTGGGAATCTACCAACAGATATTCAAGTTCCAGTCAAAGTAACAATTAAGCCAACAAAAAATGAATATCAAAAGGTTGATACTAATTTATATGAAATTACTCACCGTGTGTTATTTAAGTTGGAATATATTCAGGAAAGACAAAGGAAGGTCTTTTTTGAGTTTAAAGCAACCTATAAACTAATTTATCGAACCAAATTTGAGCTTACAGATGAAATTTTTAAAATCTTCGTTGAAAGGAACGTTCCCATAAATGTTATTCCTTTTTTAAGAGAAACAATCAGCAATTCCATGTATAGAGCAGGATTACCTCCCATTTTACTCCCCTTAGCAAAATCTAAACCCGATAGCTATAAAGGAAGATAATGCCTCTTCAAAATAAAAGCAAGGCTTGAAGAAGCTGGCTAAACGGCAATAAACTTTTAAAGTTTAAAGAACACTCTATTCCCGTTTCTCATAGCAAGAAGAAAACAAAACGAATCAATGATGGCATATCTTTTGGGCTCAATGGCGTTGTGTGCTGTTGCTTCTGCCAACCCGCTGCTGCTGTTAGAGGCAGCCTTACGGTATCTACAAATGCCTCAAAGAAGGTGGAATGATCTGGAAGCTGAAAAATGGGGACGAGAGGGAAAGAAGAAAAAGGAAAAGAAAAAAGAAAAAAACAAGGAGAACCCAAATGACCGTACTCAAAAACCCGCTGAGAAACTCTTCACCTGCCTGCGCCACCTGCCTGTGCGTTGCACGCAGACAGGTAGCCACGACAGGCCTGTTTTTTAGCCCTCAGCCTCTGCTCCGCCTCCACGGCCAAATATAGGTGTATTATTTAAAAAGGCGAGGTGCAAATCTAGAGGTAGGATATTTATCCTGCGCTTCACTCCAAACCCTTTCAAAAACCTCTGAAACAGGTTTATGGTATCCATACCTTCTCTTTTGTTCTCTTTTCAGCGGCCAGTTGGTTATCAACTGGTAAAAAGCTCAAGCTCGGGTTTGTTTTTTAAAAGTCCGTGTCCTGCTTTATATAAAAAAGGCAAAAGGTAAAATGTAATAGGAGGTGCAAAATGAAGATAATTTTGAATTGTCAGGACAGGATTTTTACGGCTGTTTGGCAGGCCCTTCCCAGGGGTGCAAAGGCAAGGGAGCTAGAAAGATTTTTTCGGCTTTTTCTGTGCCGCGGCGGCGTGGATGACGTGCTTGTTAGTATTACTGATGCAGAGGCACGGAAGAAAATTAAGGCCTTGCTTGAGCAGGAAGGCTTTTTGTCTGCCCCTGCCCCGTCAAATAGAAACAATTATTTGACAGGGCAGGCAGAACAGCAGAAGGAGCGGAAAGTTGAGGACAAAAGGCAGGGCAGTGAGCAGAAAAAGGAAGTTCATTTTGAATGGATGGATGAGATGTATGAGAAGCTGAATAGGATGATGGCCGGAAAGTAAAGAGGCTAAAGGCGAAAGGAAAGGGGCTTGAGAGGTTTTACCTTTTCTCTGAATGCCTCAAATCGGGATTTAAAACGGTTGTTTTTAGGGCGTGAATGACCCCTCCCAAAAGGGGTAAGTAATTATTATAAACTGTTTTTCTGGATAGGGTCATTTCACGCCCAGCGGATTGAGGCAATTGTTCAATTTGAACAACTATCAAAAACCAATTTGTTTTGTCAAGAAAATTCTTTAAAAACGGGGGGCGAAAATTGAACGAACTGGCATTTTGCGTATACTAGAGTAGAAGACAGCCGGGGGAGATGAGCAGGCCTCATGAAAGAGAAAAATGTAAAAAGGTAGGAAAGAACAAAATTCTTTCACGGGGCAGGTGAAAGGGAGTGAAAAAACAGGCTTTTGCCGTGAGCCCTTGGGTATCTTTGATACCAGGGCGGAGCCCTGGCTATTTTCACCAGGGCATGGTAATGATCATCTGTGCAGATAACTCAAGGCCGGCCGTGGGGGGATTTTCAGGGTTTTGAGATACCTGCAGATCTCCTCAGCCAGCCTTTTAAGCTGCTGCACAGGGAGAAAAGAAAGCATATCCTGTGCAACGTCCTTCTCAAAAGCTAGGCATAGATCTAAATCCTTGTAGGCGCCGGAGCTGTAAAAAGCTCCAATTTCTCTTCCTCTTTTCTTCAGTACGGGCTCCGCGGCAGTCCAGGCTATGCGGGGAATTTGCCTGTCAAGGAGGCTTATTACCCGCGCAATCCCGGGGACCCCTAATTCTTTCCGCCCCCTTTCATCTCGATCCAGCAGATAAACGTCTGGTTTCGACCCCAGAAAGCCGCTGTTGGGGGCAAAGTCGAGGGGGTAAAATCCCCATTCCCGGAAAGCTTCCCCATCTGGAGCCACAATTTCCCAACCGCCCGCATAAAGCGCTACCTCCTTTTCTCTGCCGCTGGCCATTAGCTGGGGAACGGCACCACAAAGGACATACCGACGCTCATGTTATTCGGGAATAAAATACTTCCCCTGCTGTCCCTGCTGTTCTTGCTGCTTTTGTCCGCCGGGAAGTAAACACCTATTTCTACCTTCCCACTTCTAAGCCCCTCAAGATTTTTGCGAATTTCCATAGCAAACCTCCTTTTTGTTTTTTCTCTCCACTTTAGAGAAATAGCCCCTTGTTTGGGAGGTACAAGAAAACAATTAAAAATGGCCGTTTTAAATTCAATTCAGGGCATCTAAGAAGCAGGGCTAAGCCTGGATACCAGACGCCACCTAAGCTTTCCTTGTTCAGAGGGCAAAAAGGGGCGCTGCATTTGTCAAAATGCCGGCAGTTCATCTTTTGCCTCCTGTCTTTTTTATTATAAAAATAGCAATAAGAAGTTCATGTTCAATTTGAACAATCGGCAGGCCTGTTTGCCGCTGCACAGGCAGGCCCGGCAAGAAAACTACACGGAAATGAATTTTCGTGTAAAAACTGCCTCAAAGCAGACCAAAAACCCGGTTTTGGGTTTCACTTCTGGACAACTTTGTGCTATATAATACACTATTACTTTTAAGGAAATAGGGTAAAAGTGATGGCAAACAGTCCAGTTCCCTACAAAGCCTTTCCCCTGGCAGGCACAACTCCCATCAGCTACCTGACGGATGTTCAGGTGAATGCCCTGGTCTCTGCCTTTCAGGACTGGTATGACAAAAGTCCCACGGAGGCGAAAAGAAAGACCCGTGGGCGGTACTGGCTGGTTTTTCTGGTCCTCAGGTTCACCGGGGCAAGGATAGGAGAGGTGATAAGGATAGATGACAGGGTGGATATAGATTACAGGAACGCAGAGATAAAGCTCATCACACTCAAGCGGCACAATCCCAGAAAGAAGAATGCCACCAGGATTGTTCCTGTTCCCGCCAATGTTACAGCGGAGACAGCTACCTATCTGGCGGAGTTCCCTGAGCAGAGGGGCAGGGTGTTCAGGCTGGACCAGGGCAACTTCAGGAAGGTTTTTTATGCCAGGGCAGAGGAGGCGGGAATACCGAGGGATTTAGCCCATCCCCACATTCTGAGGCACACAAGGGCGGTGGAGCTTTTGAGGGCAGGCGTGCCTGTTACGATAGTTCAGGACTTGTTAGGACATTCTGCTTTGACTACAACGGCTGTATATCTCAGGATAAGCGGGCAGGAGGCAAAGGGAATATTGAGAGAGAGAAGGGGCTGGTGTGAGAAAGAGAGCAGAAAATATATGTATGCTGTAGAGAACTATGTTGAGGATTGGACTAAAAGGGCCTTACGGATATAGCAATGGGGTGGTATAAAAAAACAACTTCAAAGGAGGTGATTAAAATGGGTGATTTTATTGTGTTAACCTTATACGGTGCTGTGGAATGGGGTATAAGAAAAGCATGGTTAGCAATCAGACTTTTAGTAACAGCAGCGTTGGGACAATAAAAAAGGAGCAAAAATGAAAAAGAATTTGCGGCGACGGCGGGCACTCTGCGGTGCTTCACACCTTGCCTCTATCGGGGTCACTTAACAAGCGGCAAGGAGGGATAAAAAATGAGCGTAACGCCAAAACCTAGAACTATTGATGATGTGTTCGCAAATACTAGATATTATATTGATTTTTACCAGAGAGAATACAAATGGAAAAAAACTGCATGTAGAGAGCTTGTTGGACGATATATTCTATAAGCTAGTCCCAATTGTCTCTCATGTTGCTTATTTAAGACCAGGACAAAAAGAACAAATAAAAACCCTGCTACCTTCCGCATCCATTTCCCGCCCTGGCGGGACAAGTTTTTGAAGTTAAAGGCAGCAGCTGCTAGCATTAAATCGCTGGTTTCTGAGTTTTGGTTTGAATATATTTGGCCCTCTTGGGTCAGGGCTTTTCCCTTTCTCCGTTCTTAAACAGTTGTCTTAAATTGCAAGGTTTTAAGCTGTTTTTAGCATTTTTTTGCAGTTTTGTCACCCTATTTTTTAAAAAAATATGGTAATAAGGAAGGTTATATGGTTTTTCAGGGACGAGTAACTACTTCCCTGAGGGCCACCAACCACCAATCCCTGGACCTAGTGAAACATGGAAGGATGTCAAAATTTCTTGCTTTTCTTGAGAGTTTAATATAATATGTAGTAAATTGTAGTACACTACAAGGGGGTAAATATGAGAACAGTTTTATCTATCTACTTACCAGAAGATCTCTACAGAAGATTAGACTCTTTTGCTAAAGAAACAGGGAGAAATAAAAGCGATGTTGTGAGAGAGTCTATAAATCTTTATCTATGGGAAAAAAGGTTTGAGAGAGTCAAAGGCAAAATAAGACCTCTTGCCAGAAAAGCGGGTATTATCACAGAAGAAGACGTTTTCAAGAGTATATCATGAGGGTAGTATTTGACACGAATATCTTTATATCTGCATTTGCTGCTGAAGGTATATGTTCGTTACTACTAAAAAGGGCAAGATTAAAAGAATTTGAATTATTTGTATGTCCAGTAATAGTTGAAGAAATAAAAAGTGTGTTAAAGAAAAAATTAAAGGCCGAAAATGAGATAATTGAAGAAGTTATGGACATTATAAAAGAAGCGTCAATTTTTATTGATATTACAAAAAAGATTGAGGGTGTTTGTAGAGACAAAGATGATGATTTGATTTTATCTTGCGCAGTATCTGCGAATGCAGAGTATCTTATCAGTGGAGATAAAGATTTACTTGAGATCAAGGAATATATGAGGATAAAGATCATTACACCTAGATGTTTTGAGATGAAGTTAGCCCTGTGAAGGCAGCCAGAGAACTGCCTCAAATAAGTAGGTAAAGGGTGAGGGTGTCTAACTTTACAGGCAACGAATCATATTTAGACGAAGCTCTCAAATATGTGTGAATGAAGCACTGAAAATTTTTAGAAAAGACTCATTTCCGTATGAGCATGCCTTGGCAGTAGATATTTTATCCTCAATTTATTCCGATAAATATTCCATGTTTCAGGATAGCTTTCCTTATTTCAATCTCAAAGCTATTGATAGAGTTGTTAATTTAATTCGAGAGGCCTTATCTTTAATTAAGAGAAGAGCATTTACAAAAATCAACCAGAGCTTGCTCTAGATAGGCTGCATACTTTCGTAACTAAATATATAAGGGAGCTATGTCACCGTCATGGTGTTGTGTGTGATAGAAGCAAACCATTACATAGCATATTCGGAGAGTACATAAAAAAGTTAAAAAAAAGCGCTATTCAATCAGTAATGGCTGAGCGTATTTTAAACTACCCCGTGAATTATACCTGAACTCAAGTTCCTTCAGGTATAAAGGGAATAACCGTGGCGATAATCCATGAAACTTAAGCAACCTACCTTTGGCATAACTCCAGAATCCCTCTATTCTGCTATTTCACCTTTAGGGAAAAGGGTAAAATGGATAAAGACCTCAAAAAAGAACCGATTCCCTTAGAAGAAACTCCTATGGAAGACAATGAGAACGACGTTCTGAGCGATTTTCTTAAAGATAACAAAAATCTATCCCCAGAGGAAGCGGCCATCAAAATGGATCTTGCCCAGCAAACCCGAAAGGTGTTGTCTACCCTTACACCAAGAGAAAAAAAGGTTTTGTGTATGCGTTTTGGAATTGGGGAGCAGGCCGATCACACCTTAGAGGAGGTAGGGCGGATTTTTTCTGTGACTCGGGAAAGAATTAGACAAATAGAGGCCAAGGCCCTCCGAAAAATGCGCCATCCAAGCAGAAGCAAACACCTAAAGAGCTTTTTGGATTAACGTCTTTTATCCCTTGCACCCAAAAAACATCTTGCAGTTTTTCCAATTCAGCCATAGCAGAAAATTTGGCTTTGATAAGTATCTTTGCTCTAAGTGCAAAATGATTCATATGACGCTTAATCTTCAAACACTCAAGTTTAAATACAGCAATCATTGACATAACTAAATGGCTTATCTGCGTTGTTGCCCTCTTTGTCGGAGATTTTGCCAGCGCAGCATTAGATTTAAAAGACTTATGATACTCTTCCACTTTCCACCGTTTTTGATAGATTGTGGCTATATGGTCACCCGAAAGCGACGTATCGGAGCATACAACATAAAGTCTTCCCGTGCTTCCATCTCTGTTTGTAAAGACCCGGCATGTCAAAATAACCTCTTTGTCATATCCTCTAACATAGCCACGCATAGATTCCTTGTCTTTTAGCTCCAATTCCCCTACCTTTTCAAAGCGACCATTTAGCTTGCCTCTAAACCCCTGGCAAATAGCCTATTACTTTTGACAGCAGCAATAAAGTGCTTTCCATGTCTCGTAATGAATTCAAAATTCTCCTTAGATGCAAACCAGTTGCCCATTAGCACATACCTGAAAGGAATTTGATTTTGCATTGCCTGACCTGCCCCCCATTTTTTGGAATGTCAAAAAGGGTAATTTTGTGTAAAATTTTTGAAAAAGGAGGTATTATTATGAAACCAACAAAATATCCACCAGATAAAATTATACAAATTCTTGCTGAA
>JALWFG010000019.1 GCA_027038965.1 Candidatus Desulfofervidaceae bacterium
GACAATGTGAGGGTGGAAGTGAGTTTGCTTGAGCCGATAGCGATGGAAGAGGGTTTGCGGTTTGCTATCAGAGAGGGTGGTAGGACTGTTGGTGCCGGTGTCGTTTCTAAGATATTGGAGTAAAAAATGCGTGTTATTATCCATTTGGCATGTACAGAATGTAAAAGGCGCAATTATACAACGAAGAAAAACAAGAAAAAGACACCTGATAGGTTAGAATTAAGGAAATATTGTCCTTTTTGTCGTAGACATACTGTGCATAAAGAAGTAAAATGATGAAGTAAGTGCAGGCCAGTAGCTCTAACGGCTAGAGCACCGGACTCCAAATCCGGGGGTTGGGGGTTCGAATCCCTCCTGGCCTGCCATTTTATTGTCTTCATTAACTGGGAAAAGATATGCCTAGGAAAGAAAAAAAGGTCAAAAAGAGACTTGATAATAAAAAAGAAAATGTTATTAAGGCATCGACAGATGTTTTGAAATCTGTTAAAACACCAGCCCCAAGTTGGTGGGAACGAGGTAAGCAGTTTTTTAGAGAGGTAAAGGTAGAGCTTAAAAAAGTTACTTGGCCTAGTAAAAGGGAGCTGATAGGCTCTACTATTGTAACTATTATCTTCGTTTTTATTGTAGCCTTTTATTTGGGAGTTATTGATTTTATATATACAACAATTATAGGAAAGCTCTTAGGATAAAAATGGCGTTTAAATGGTACATTGTTCACACTTATTCAGGGTTTGAAGAGAAGGTTAAGGCGTGGTTAGAGGAACGTATTCGGAATGAAAAAGACCCACGCATAAAGGCCTGTTTTAAAGAAATTCTTGTGCCTACTGAGAAGGTAATAGAATTAGTTAAGGGAGAGAAAGTAACTTCATCACGCAAATTTTATCCCGGTTATGTCTTGGTTTGTATGGATTTTGAGCAAGAAGAACCTTTGAAAAGTTTGCTATGGCATTTGGTTCGTAAAACGCCAAAGGTAACAGGATTTGTAGGCGGTAAGAATCCAGTCCCTATTCCTGATGAGGAAGTAGAAAAGATTAAATCGCAGATGGAAGAATTTTCAAAGAAACCTAAGCCTAAATTTAGTCTGGAAAAAGGCGACCAAGTTAGGATTATTGATGGTCCTTTTACAAACTTTATCGGAAGGGTAGATGAAGTTTTCCCTGATAGGGGTAAGGTAAGAGTACTTATTAGTATATTTGGTCGGGAAACTCCAGTAGAATTAGAGGTAGTTCAACTGGCAAAAATTTAGGAGTAAAGAGGTGATTTAGATGGCTAAAAAGATTATTGCTTCTATTCGTTTGCAGATACCTGGGGGGCAAGCCACTCCATCTCCACCTGTTGGCCCTGCCTTGGGTCAACATGGGGTGAACATTATGGAGTTTTGCAAGGCATTTAATGCTCGGACAAAAGATCAGGAAGGGACCATTATCCCTGTGGTGATTACGGTATATGCCGATCGCTCTTTTACCTTTATTACTAAAACTCCACCGGCTTCTGTGCTTCTTAAACAGGCAGCCAAGATTGTTAAGGGTGCTCACACCCCTAAAAAGGAAATTGTAGGGAAGGTCACTAGAAAACAGGTTGAAGAAATTGCTAAAAAGAAAATGCCTGATTTAACGGCAGCCACACTTGAAGCCGCTATTAGAACGATAGAGGGAACAGCTAAAAGTATGGGCATTGAAATTGTGGACTAAGGAGTGTTCAGATGGCTAAGCATGGGAAAAGATATATTGAGGCGAAAAAAAAGATAGAAACAGGTAAGGCCTATCCAGTAGAAGAGGCAATTAAATTAGTTTTGGATACGGCTACAGCTAAATTTGATGAAACGGTGGAAGTAGCGGTTAACTTAGGTGTAGATCCTCGACATGCGGATCAGATGGTCCGGGGATCGGTGGTGTTGCCCCATGGAACAGGGAAACAGGTAAGGATATTAGTCTTTGCCCAAGGAGAGAAAGAAAAAGAGGCCAAGGATGCTGGGGCTGACTATGTAGGGGGAGATGAACTAATTCAGAAAATAGAGCAAGGATGGCTTGATTTTGATAAAGTTGTGGCAACCCCCGATATGATGAGCAAAGTGGCTAAATTAGGGAGAATTTTGGGCCCTAGAGGCCTTATGCCAAGTACCAAAACGGGTACAGTCACATTTGATGTGGCAAAGGCCATCAAAGAATTAAAGGGCGGTAAAATTGATTTTAAAGTAGATAAAGGCGGGGTGGTTCATGCCCCTATTGGAAAAGTTTCCTTTGGGTCCGAAAAACTTATTGATAACTTTAAGGCCTTGATGGAGACTATTGCGAGGTTAAAACCATCAAGTGCCAAAGGAACTTATATAAAAGGGGTTACTGTTTCTTCTACAATGGGCCCAGGTGTTAAGATAGATACAACTTCTTTAAGGGACTTTATCTCTTAAGATTATAATAAGAGGGGGGGAAGAAAGTTGCTGCGACGGAAACAAAAGGCATTTTTAATAGCAGAATTAAGTGAAAAATTTAAAAAGGCCAAGGCGGTAGTGCTGACCGATTTTAAGGGATTAGAATCAAATGATATGAATGAGTTGCGACGCAAATTAAGAGAGGCAGGGGTGGAATATAAAGTCACAAAGAATACTATCATTCGATTTGCAGTTGAAGATACTCCATTAGAGCCTATAAAAGATGAGATTGTAGAAAATAATGCTGTAGCGATCACTTATGATGACCCTGTTGCCTTGGCAAAAGTTTTAGCTGAGTTTGATAAACAATATGACCCTTTTAAACTGAAAATCGGTTTTTTGGAAGGTAAACTTTTACAGCCAGAAAACATAAAGGAATTGGCAAAGTTGCCTAGCCGTGAGGTACTATTGGCTCAGCTATTAGGAACTATGAATGCCGTACCTCGCAACTTTGTAAGTTTATTACATGGAATTATTGCAAAGTTTTTAAATGTCTTAGAGGCGATAAAACAAGAGAAAGAAAAACAATAATAAGGAGGTTAAAGAGCAATGGCAAAGGAAATTACAAAAGAGGATGTTGTAGAATTTATTGCCAATATGACAGTTTTAGAACTTTCTGAGTTTATTAAAGAGTTAGAGGACAAGTTTGGAGTTCAAGCTGCAGCCCCAGTAGTAGCAGCGGCAATGCCCGGAGCGGGTGCAGGAGCTGAAGCTGCCCCGGCTGAAGAAAAAACAGAGTTTGATGTAGTTTTGACTGGCATAGGAAGCAACAAGATTCAGGTAATTAAAGTAGTGAGGGCTATAACAAACTTAGGGTTAAAGGAAGCCAAAGAGCTTGTTGAGAGTGTGCCAAAGCCAATAAAAGAAGGTGTGTCTAAAGAAGAGGCCGAAGAAATTAAGAAGCAACTTGAAGAGGTTGGTGCAACGGTAGAAGTTAAGTAATAATGCCAATAAGGAACGCTGAAATCTATTTTGTCTTCTATGAAGGGGAGGTGTACAACCGGTGGAGTACATCTCCTTTTTCGGTTTGTTATATCTTCGCCATTTAAAGGAGCTAAAAAATGGGTGTAGCCATTCCCGACTTTAAGCTAAGGCGGCAGTTTGGCCGTATAAAGCAAGTTTTAGAAGTGCCCTATTTGCTTGAGTTGCAGAGGAAATCATATCAGCAATTTTTGCAAAAGGACATTCCCCCAGAGGAAAGAGAAGATGTGGGAATGCAAGCTGTATTTAAAGAGGTTTTTCCTATCGAAGACTTTTCAGGGACGGCGTCTTTAGAGTTTGTGAAATATGAAATTGGCGAGCCTAGATATAATGAGAGAGAATGTCAGGAAAAGGGTTTAACTTATGAAGCACCAGTACGTCTTACCGTAAGATTGGTAGTTTACGATGTGGATAAAGATACCAATCAAAAGAGCATAAGGGATATTAAAGAACAGGAAATTTATTTTGGCACTATTCCTCTAATGACTGAACGAGCAACTTTCATTATTAATGGGACAGAACGAGTGATCGTTAATCAACTCCACCGTTCTCCGGGTATCTTTTTTGAGCTTGACAAACAAATGCGCCATGTTCGGGGTAAAATTCTTTATACCGCTCGTATTATCCCTCTTAGGGGATCTTGGTTGGACTTTGAATTTGACAACAAAGGCTGCCTTCATGTAAGGATTGATCGAAGGAGAAAGTTTCCTGTAACTCTCTTTTTGAAGGCCTTAGGATATTCTAGCGAAGAAATTTTGAATCATTTCTATCCTTCTCAAAACGTTAGGTACCGTGACGGCTTCTTTTATCTAGAAATTGTGCCAGAGTTCCTTTTAGGAACTAGACTCTCTGAGAACTTAATCCATCCTGAGACAGGCGAGGTGCTTATACCTGCCCATACAAGGATTACACGGTTGCATCTTAAGCAACTGGAACATTTGGGAATTAAAGAAACTCCTCTTACAGAAGAAGAATTAAAAACAAAGATTTTGGCTAGGGATATTAAGACAAATACAGGTGAAGTTATTGCCCGCCATAATGAAAACGTTAACGATGAAATTATAGAGAAGGTAAAAGAGAACAAAATTTCGGAGTTTAAGGTTTTGTTCATTGATGAATATCACTATGATTCCTCATTGAGAGATACTTTGGCTGAAGACAAGGTTGAGACTCAAGAGGACGCCCTTGTAGAAATCTATCGCAAAATGAGGCCTACAAGTCCTCCGACAGTAGAAATTGCCCGAGAATTTCTGCAGAATCTATTTTTTAATCCTGAGTATTACGACCTTTCTCGTGTAGGTAGGTTTAAATTAAATATGCGGTTAGGTCTAGATATTCCTGTGACACAGTGTACATTGCTGAAAGAAGATATCCTTGAGGCCGTTAGGAAGATACTGGAGCTTAAGGCCACGCAGGGGCCACCTGATGACATTGATCATCTAGGGAACCGTCGGGTGAGGTCTGTAGGAGAGCTGTTGGAAAACCAATATCGTATTGGATTGGTGCGTATGGAAAGGGCCATTAAAGAACGGATGGCCTTACAAGAAATAGAAACCCTTATGCCTTATGATTTGGTTAATTCTAAACCAGTTACGGCTGTAGTAAGGGAATTTTTTGGCACAAGCCAGCTTTCGCAGTTTATGGATCAGACAAACCCGCTTTCAGAAGTGACTCATAAAAGGCGGTTAAGTGCCTTAGGGCCAGGGGGGTTGAGCAGAGAAAGGGCCGGATTTGAAGTACGTGATGTTCACCCTTCTCATTATGGTAGAATTTGCCCAATTGAGACCCCTGAAGGTCCTAATATCGGTCTGATTGTTTCTCTTAGCACCTATGCCCGAGTTAACGAGTTTGGTTTTATTGAAACCCCTTATCGTAAGGTAGAAAATGGTCAAGTAACAGATGAAATTGTTTATCTCACTGCTCTAGAAGAGGGGGACCATCCTATTGCTCAGGCCAATGCTCCTATAGATGAGAAGGGGCATTTTTTGAATGAACTTGTTTCAGCTAGAGTCCGAGGCGAGTTTATGATGGTTAAGGCACAAGATGTTAAATACATGGATGTTTCTCCAACCCAGCTTGTAAGTGTGTCTTCTTCTCTTATCCCCTTTTTAGAGCATGATGATGCCAATAGGGCCCTTATGGGTTCGAACATGCAGCGTCAGGCCGTTCCTTTACTTCAAACAGAGGCTCCTTTGGTGGGGACAGGAATGGAGAAAATTGTCGCCAGAGACTGTGGAGTTTGTATTTTAGCTGAAGCAGATGGAATCGTGGAAGATGTGGATGCCACCCGTATTGTGGTGAGATATTTCGGAGAAAAAGAAAAACCATTAGGGAATTTAGTTAAGGTTTATGCCCTCAACAAGTTTAAACGAAGCAATCAAAATACTTGTTTTAATCAAAAGCCATTGGTAAGGCCAGGTCAGAGGGTTTATAAGGGCCAAGTTTTGGCCGATGGGGCTGCGACGAAAAACGGGGAATTGGCCCTGGGCAAAAATGTTTTAGTGGCCTTTATGCCATGGCGAGGATATAACTTTGAAGATGCCATTGTTATTAGTGAAAGGTTGGTACGAGACGATGTTTATACTTCGGTACATATTGAAGAATTTGAGATAGTGGCTAGAGAAACAAAACTTGGACCAGAGGAAATTACAAGAGATATTCCTAATGTTGGGGAGGATGCCTTAAAGGATCTAGATGAGAGTGGTGTGATCCGTATTGGAGCTGAAGTGAAGCCTGGGGACATCCTGGTGGGAAAAATTACCCCTAAAGGAGAAACTCAATATTCACCAGAGGAAAAGCTTTTAAGGGCCATATTTGGCGAAAAGGCAAGTGATGTTAAAGACTCTTCTTTGCGGGTCCCTCCTGGAATTGAGGGAATTGTTATTGATGCTCAGGTATTTTCCCGCAAAGGTGAAAGGGAAAAAGATTCCAGAAGTAAGTGGATTGAAGAGCAGGAGGTTAAGCGTTTAATCAGGGATAGGGATACCTCAATCAGTACTCTTAAAAAGGTGGTAGAGGAAAGGTTAAAGGAGCTTTTAGTAGGACAACAGGCAGCGGCAGATCTTAAGGATATTACGGGTGAGGTTATTGTGGCTAAAGGGGAAAAGATTACTTCTGCCGTTCTTGATTTACCCCTGAGAAGATTAAAGGAAATTCAGCTTGAAGATGCTCACCTCCAGACGGAAGTGAGCCATTTGATTGATAGTTTCTTTGATGAGGTAGATAGGATCAGAACCTCTTATGAGGCTAAAATAGACAAGATTAAAGAAGGTGATGAACTTCCTCCAGGTGTGATTAAGATGGTAAAGGTGTATGTGGCCATGAAGAGGAAGCTTTCTATTGGTGATAAAATGTCTGGAAGACATGGGAACAAGGGGGTAGTTTCTAAAATTGTGCTTATGGAAGATATGCCTTATTTACCTGATGGGACTCCGGTAGATATTGTCCTTAATCCTTTGGGTGTTCCTTCTCGAATGAATATTGGACAGATTTTAGAAACGCATCTTGGCTGGGCTTCTAAAGAGCTTGGGAAAAAGGTGAGAAGGCTTGTGGAACAGATGCAGAAACCAGATGTAATTCGAGAATGGTTGAAGAAAATGTATTCTCCAAAACAATACAAGGAATGTTTTGCAGGATTAACGGATGAGGAACTTTTAGAACGAGTTAAGAAGCTTCAAGATGGTGTCTCGGTCGCCACGCCTGTTTTTGATGGTGCTAGAGAAGAGGAAATTAAAGAGTGGTTGAGCGAGGCAGGTTTGGAAGAGACAGGGCAAACGGTGCTTTATGATGGTAAGACAGGAGAGCCTTTTGATCAAAAGGTGACTGTGGGTTACATGTACATGATGAAGCTACACCATTTAGTAGATGATAAAATTCATGCTCGTTCTATTGGTCCTTACTCCCTTATTACTCAACAACCTCTAGGTGGTAAGGCCCAATTTGGAGGTCAGAGATTTGGGGAAATGGAAGTATGGGTCCTTGAAGCCTACGGGGCAGCATATACCTTGCAAGAGATGCTTACAGTAAAGTCAGATGATGTTGCTGGTAGGACCCGCATGTACGAAAAGATTGTGAAAGGTGATAACACGCTTGAAGTTGGTTTGCCAGAATCCTTCAACGTCTTAATTAAAGAATTGCAAGCCCTGGCATTAAATGTAGAGTTATTAACTGAAAACAAGGGGGCAAAGACAAAATGACATTAGAGGATCTTTACAATTTGTTTACCAAACCAATGGATCCGGCTGATATTAAAGGAATTAAGATTGGATTGGCCTCTCCTGAGAAAATTCGGGAGTGGTCCTATGGTGAAGTGAAAAAGCCGGAGACGATTAATTATAGAACCTTTAAGCCCGAAAAGGATGGTCTTTTTTGCGCTCGCATTTTTGGACCAGTGAGAGATTATGAGTGCCTGTGTGGGAAGTACCGCCGCATGAAACACCGGGGCATTGTGTGTGAGAGATGTGGCGTGGAAGTAATTTCTTCTAAAGTGCGAAGAGAACGGATGGGACATATTGAGTTGGCTTGTCCTGTGGCCCACATTTGGTTTGTAAAGAGTGTTCCGAGCAAGATTGGGAACTTATTAGATTTAAGTGTCAAGGATTTAGAAAGGGTAATTTATTACGAATCCTATATTGTGACCAACCCTGCAGATACGCCCTTAAAAAAGGCAGAGGTACTTTCTGAAGAGCAATATCATGAGGCTCGGGTAAAATACGGGACTCGTTTTAAGGCAGGCATGGGGGCTGAAGCAATTAGAGAATTGCTCCGAGATCTGGATTTAGAAGCCCTGGCTGAAGAAATAAAGGAACAGATAAAAAATACTTCTTCTGAGGCGACCAGAAAGAAACTCTCAAAACGGCTAAGAATCGTAAACGCCTTTTTGGAATCTGATAATAAGCCTGAATGGATGATATTGGAAGTAATTCCCGTATTACCTCCAGATTTGAGACCGCTAGTTCCTTTGGATGGAGGGCGTTTTGCTACTTCTGATTTAAATGATCTCTATCGCCGGGTTATTAACCGGAATAACCGCCTCAAGAGGCTTATGGAGCTTGAAGCCCCAGAGATTATTATTCGAAATGAAAAGAGAATGTTGCAAGAAGCGGTAGATGTGCTTTTTGAAAATGGTAGAAGAGGGCGGACTGTTACTGGGAGTAATGGTCGTCCTTTAAAATCCCTGAGCGATATGCTTAAGGGGAAACAAGGCCGCTTTCGCCAGAATCTGCTAGGTAAAAGGGTAGACTATTCCGGGCGTTCAGTGATAGTAGTAGGCCCTGAATTACGCTTGCATCAATGCGGCTTACCTAAAAAAATGGCCTTGGAGCTTTTTAAACCTTTTATATACCACCAGTTAGAAAAGAAGGGATTTGCAACTACCATTAAGAGTGCCAAAAAGATGGTAGAACGTGAGGATTCTGAGGTTTGGGATGCCTTAGAGGAAGTAGTGCGGGAACATCCCGTCTTACTCAATCGGGCTCCTACCTTGCATCGGCTTAGTATTCAGGCCTTTGAGCCTGTATTGATTGAAGGCAAGGCCATTCAGTTGCATCCCTTGGTGTGTCCTCCATTTAATGCCGACTTTGATGGTGATCAAATGGCGGTTCATGTTCCTCTTTCGGTAGAGGCCCAGACCGAGGCCCGGGTTCTCATGATGTCTACCAATAATATCCTTTCCCCTGCCCATGGAGACCCAATTATTTTACCTACTCAGGATATTGTTTTAGGCCTTTATTATATGACGCAGGAAAGACCGTTTGTAAAAGGGGAGGGGATGGTTTTTTCTTCCCCTGAAGAAGTGCGCATTGCTTATGATCAAGAAGTGGTTGATCTTCATGCCAAGATTAAGGTGCGTATGGATGGAGAACTTGTAGAGACTACGGTAGGTCGTGTTTTACTTAAGGAGATTATTCCAGAAGAAATTCCCTTTAAATTTATTAATAAGGTGATACGTAAAAAGGATGTAGCTGCTTTGGTGAGAGAATGCTATCAACGGGCGGGCTTAAAAAAGACCGTAATTGTGTGTGATAAACTGAAAGATTTGGGGTTTGAGCAAGCTACCAGAGGAGGCATTTCCATTGCGATAGACAATCTGGTTATTCCAAGTCGTAAAGAGGAGATTCTTAATCAAGCTCAACAAGAGGTTCAAGAGATTGAAAGTCAATATCGTAAGGGATTAATTACAGATGGTGAGAAATATAACAAAGTGATAGATATCTGGACTCGGGTTACAGAACAGGTAGCTGCTGAGATGATGAAGGAATTGTCCGTAGAGATAGTAAAAAACGAAAAAGGGGAAGAGAAAAAGGCCTCTTCATTTAACCCAATATTTATGATGGCTGATTCTGGGGCCAGAGGAAGTAAAGATCAAATTAGGCAATTGGCAGGAATGCGGGGATTGATGGCCAAGCCCTCAGGAGAGATCATTGAGACTCCTATTACTGCTAATTTTAGAGAAGGATTAACTGTATTGCAGTATTTTATTTCTACTCATGGTGCTAGAAAGGGTTTGGCAGATACAGCTCTAAAGACTGCCAACGCGGGGTATTTAACTCGTCGGTTGATAGATGTAGCTCACGAATGTGTGGTTAGAGAAGAGGATTGTGGGACTATTGATGGAATTGAGATTGAGCCCTTGATTGAATCTGGAGAAATTATCCAAACCTTAGGACAGCGTATTTTAGGTAGAGTTGCCTTGGAAGATATTGTGGATCCCTATACAGGGGAGGTAATTGTTAAAGCAAATGAGATGATTGATGAAGAGGCAGCCCAACGGATAGAAGAGGCAGGGATTGAAAAGGTGAGAATCCGCTCAGTCCTTACCTGTCAGACGAAACACGGTGTATGTGCTAAATGCTATGGAAGGGATTTGGCTACAGGTAAGCTGGTCAATATCGGAGAGGCAGTAGGAATTATTGCCGCCCAGTCTATTGGTGAACCAGGGACCCAGCTTACTATGAGGACGTTCCATATAGGTGGGACAGCGAGAAAGACAATTGAACAAACCACATTGGAAAGCAAATATGGTGGTAAGGTTAAATTTGTAAATCTCAATATAGTAGAGACTAAAGAGGGCGATTTGATTGTCATGAATCGGAATGGGGAACTAGCTATTGTGGCGGATGGGAGAGAAAGAGAGCGTTATCCAGTTATTTATGGTACCCGGTTGAAGGTAAAAGAAGGGGAGGAAGTAAAATCAGGTCAGCTTTTGGCTGAATGGGATCCTTATGCTGCCCCTATTCTTACGGATGTTGAGGGTAAAGTAAAATTTGAACACATTATTGAAGGTATAACCATCCAAGAGAGGGTTGATCCCGTGACTAGTAGGGTAAGTAAAGTGGTTATGGAATATAAAGGAACAACTTATCGTCCTAGAATTGAGATTGTAGATGATGATGGGCAGATTGTTAAAACTCCTACTGGAAGTGATGCCATTTATTATCTGCCTGTGGGGGCTTTGATTGTAGTAGAGGATGGCGATAAGGTTTATGCTGGTGATATCTTGGCTAAGATTTTACGCGAAACAAGTAAGACAAAGGATATTACTGGTGGTTTGCCTCGAGTGGCAGATTTGTTTGAAGTTAGAAAACCTAAGGAACATGCTATTATTACCGAGATCGACGGCTGGGTATCCTTTGGTAAGGAAGAAAGAGGGAGGAGAAAACTGATTGTTACCCCAGAGGTAGGGGAATCCAGGACCTATCTTATTCCTCAAGGAGTTCATGTGACTGTTCATGAGGGTGACTTTGTAAAATCTGGAGAGGCACTGACAGAAGGTCCTGTTAATCCTCATGACCTGCTCCGGGTCCGAGGTATTAAAGAGACGGCCAAGTATCTATTAAATGAAATTCAAGAAGTTTATCGACTTCAAGGTGTAAGGATTAATGATAAACACATTGAGGTGATTATTCGTCAGATGATGAAGAAGGTAAAGATTGTGGAACCTGGAGATACCGATTTCATAATTGGTGAATTGGTAGAAAGATATAGGTTTGAGGAAGAAAACGAGAGGGTTTTGGCTAAAGGTGGAAGGCCTGCCCAAGCAGAGCCCGTGCTTGTAGGCATAACTAAGGCCTCTTTGGGAACAGAGAGCTTTATTTCAGCAGCTTCTTTCCAAGAGACAACAAGGGTTTTAACCGATGCTGCGGTTCAAGGGAAGGTAGACTACTTGCGAGGTTTAAAAGAAAATGTTATTATCGGGCGTCTTATTCCGGCAGGTACTGGTCTGGAAGAATACCGTAGGGTTGATATAGAGGGAGAAGAAGCGCCAGAGGAACGGATAGGTGAAGAGTTTATTGTAGGTGTGGAAAAGTTGCCTCTTAGGGGTTGACAAAAGTGGAGAAAGGCTGTAATAAAGCGGCCTTGTGTGCCCTAAAAAAAGGGAGGATGAGGAATGCCGACGATTAACCAGTTAGTAAGAGAAGGAAGGGAAAAGATTGGAGGACGCAGTTCAGCACCAGCACTTAGAGGATGTCCTCAAAAGAGGGGGGTATGTGTTAGGGTTTATACGACTACGCCTAAAAAGCCTAATTCTGCCTTGCGAAAGGTCTGTCGTGTTCGGTTAACGAATGGAATTGAGGTGACGGCTTATATCCCAGGTATTGGTCATAATTTACAGGAGCACTCGGTAGTGCTCGTTAGGGGAGGTCGTGTCAAGGACTTGCCTGGAGTGAGATATCAAGTAATTAGAGGGGCCTTAGATGCGGCTGGGGTTCAGGATAGGCGTAAGAGTCGTTCTAGATATGGTACCAAAAAGCCAAAATAGCTGAGGGTTAAAGATGCCAAGGAAAGGTCCAGTATCAAAAAGACAAATTTTACCTGATCCCAAGTATGGGAGTGTGTTGGTGGCCAAATTTATTAATTGTATGATGAGAGATGGCAAAAAGAGTGTAGCAGAACGCATTTTTTATCAGGCTTTGGATATTATTGGCCAAAAAACAGGTAAAAATCCGCTTGAGGTCTTTGAGAAGGCAGTAGAGAATGTCAAGCCTATATTAGAGGTAAAATCACGTCGGGTTGGTGGTGCGACTTATCAAGTGCCTGTTGAAGTAAGGCCTGAACGCAAAGTTAGTCTAGCGGTAAAGTGGATTATTCAAAGTGCCCGTGCTCGGGGCGAAAAGAGTATGGTCAACAAACTCGCTAATGAGCTTTTGGATGCCTATAATAACAGGGGCGCTGCGATTAAGAAAAAGGAAGATACACATAGGATGGCAGAGGCAAATAGGGCCTTTGCACATTATAGGTGGTAGCCGTGGGAAGAATAGTACCGATTGAAAAAGTGAGAAATATTGGGTTTATGGCACATATTGATGCCGGTAAGACTACTACGACCGAACGGGTGTTATATTACACGGGTCTTACCCATCGGATTGGCGAAGTGCATGATGGCACTGCCACTATGGATTTTATGGAACAGGAAAGAGAAAGGGGTATCACTATTACCTCGGCAGCTACAACCTGTTTTTGGAAAAAATACCGCATCAACATTATTGATACCCCAGGTCATGTGGATTTTACCATTGAAGTAGAGAGGGCCTTAAGGGTATTGGATGGTGCCATTGGCATTTTTTGTGCTGTGGGTGGGGTAGAGCCTCAGTCTGAGACGGTATGGAGACAGGCTGAGAAATATCACGTTCCTAGATTAGCCTTCATAAATAAGATGGATCGGGTAGGGGCCGATTTCGATGGTTGTATAAAGATGATGGTGGAAAGGTTGAATGCCAATCCAGTGGCCATTCAAATGCCTTTGGGAAAAGAAGAAAGTTTTGCTGGTGTAATTGATCTTATTAAAATGAAGGCCATTGTTTATGATGAAGAGAGTAAAGGCCTCAAATATGAGTATATTGAAATCCCTGAAGAATATAAAGCAGAAGCCGAGGGGCGTAGAGAGGCTATGCTGGAGGCCTTGGCAGATTTCGATGAAGTAATTATGGAAAAATATCTAGAAGGGGAAGAAATTTCAGAAGAAGAGATTAATAAAGCCTTAAGGAAAGGTACTATTGAACTTAAAATCGTGCCTGTGCTTTGTGGCTCTGCCTTCAAAAATAAAGGTATTCAACCACTTTTGGATGCCATTGTTCAATACTTACCCTCTCCGGTAGATATCCCTCCTGTGAAAGGTAAAACGCCTGATGGCAAAGAGATAGAAAGGTTGGCCAGGGATGATGCACCCTTTACCGCTCTGGCTTTTAAGTTAATGACGGATCCTTATGTAGGGCATTTGACCTTTTTAAGGATATATGCCGGAAGCCTTAAGAGCGGTGATACGGTATACAACGCTACCAAGGCCAAGCGGGAGAAGATTGGTCGTTTACTCAAAATGCATGCCAACAAAAGGGAAGAAATTACAGAGGTTTACGCCGGAGATATAGTTGCTGCTGTAGGCCTTAGAAATACTACTACAGGAGATACCCTTTGCGATGAAAGGGAACCTATTATTCTAGAGGCCATAGAGGTTCCTGAGCCTGTAATTTCAGTAGCTATTGAACCTAAAACTAAGGATGACCAAGACAAATTGGGCGCGGCCTTGCATAAGATTTCAATTGAAGATCCCTCTTTTAGAGTGAAATATGATGAGGAAACTGGAGAAACGATTATTTCTGGAATGGGCGAGCTGCATCTGGAAATCATTGTTGACCGCTTGAAAAGGGAATTTAAGGTTCAAGCCAACGTGGGACGGCCTCAAGTTTCATACAGAGAAACAATTACCCGTCCTGTGAAGATAGAAGGCAAGTTTATCAAGCAAACGGGGGGACGCGGCCAATATGGTCATGTTTGGTTAGAGCTTGAGCCTATGGAATCAGGAAAAGGGTTTGAATTTATCGATGCTATTACTGGGGGCGTGATTCCTAAAGAATATATTCCCGCAGTAGAGAGAGGCGTTAGAGAGGCAATGGAAAAGGGGGTAATTGCTGGATATCCAGTAACGGATGTGCGGGTTCGTTTAGTAGATGGTTCTTATCATGAGGTGGACTCTTCGGACATGGCCTTTGCCATTGCGGCATCTATGGCCTTTAAAGAGGGGGTGAAAAAGGCATCTCCCGTCCTTTTAGAACCTATAATGTTGCTTGAAGTTGTGGTTCCTGAGACATATATGGGTGATGTTATGGGGGACATTACTGCGAGGAGGGGTAAGGTTATTGGAATGGAGATGCGCAAAAATGCTCAAGTAATTCGAGCCCATGTCCCCTTGGCAGAAATGTTTGGATATGCTACAACTTTACGGTCGGCTACTCAGGGGAGAGCTACTTATACCATGCAGTTTTCTCATTATGAGCCTGTGCCGGCCAAGATTGCCGAGGCTTTAATAAAAGAAAAGCAGTAAAGACTTGCAAAATATTGAGGAGGTCAGATAGGATGGCGAAGCAGAAATTTGAGCGTAAGAAGCCGCATGTGAATGTAGGGACGATAGGACATATAGATCATGGTAAGACGACATTAACGGCGGCGATAACGAGGGTATTATCGAATGCGGCGTTGAGTGATTTTGTGCCATTTGAGGAGATAGACAAGGCCCCGGAGGAGAAGGAGCGAGGGATAACGATAGCGACGGCGCATGTAGAATATGAGACAGCGAAGAGGCACTATGCGCATATAGACTGTCCTGGTCATGCGGACTACATAAAGAACATGATAACTGGGGCGGCGCAGATGGATGGGGCGATATTGGTAGTAGCGGCGGATGATGGGCCGATGCCCCAGACGAGGGAGCACATTTTATTGGCCAGGCAGGTTGGGGTGCCATACATAGTGGTATTTATCAACAAGGTAGATATGGTAGATGACGAGGAGCTGATAGAATTAGTGGAGTTAGAGGTAAGGGAATTACTGAGCAAATATGAATTTCCTGGGGATGAGGTGCCGGTGATAAAGGGGAGTGCGTTAAAGGCGTTGGAATGTGGATGTGGTAAGAAGGAATGTCCGTGGTGTGGGAAGATATGGGAATTAATGGATGCGATGGACGAATACATTCCTGAGCCAGTGCGTCCCTTAGACAAGCCATTTTTGATGCCGATAGAAGACGTGTTCAGCATAAGTGGAAGGGGGACGGTAGTTACAGGTAGAGTAGAGAGGGGAGTGATTCACCCTGGGGAAGAGGTAGAGATAGTGGGATTAGGGCCGACGCGGAAGACGGTAGCGACGAGTATAGAGATGTTTCGGAAGATACTGGATGAAGGTCGGGCTGGAGACAACATTGGAGTATTGCTAAGGGGTATAGGGAAGGATGAAGTAGAGAGAGGGATGGTGCTAGCGGCGCCGGGCACGATTACGCCTCACACGAGATTTGAGGCGGAGGTATACGTATTGACGAAGGAAGAAGGTGGACGTCATACGCCATTTTTTAGTGGTTACAGGCCGCAGTTTTACTTTCGGACGACGGATGTGACGGGAGTAGTGACGTTGCCAGAGGGAGTGGAGATGGTGATGCCAGGAGACAATGTGAGGGTGGAAGTGAGTTTGCTTGAGCCGATAGCGATGGAAGAGGGTTTGCGGTTTGCTATCAGAGAGGGTGGTAGGACTGTTGGTGCCGGTGTCGTTTCTAAGATATTGGAGTAAAAAAATAAAAAGGGTTTCGGGCAGCTATGATAGAGACGCAGAAAATTAGGATAAAGTTAAAGGCATTTGACCATCGGCTTTTAGATCAAGCCGTAACTCAAATTGTGGATACTGCTAAGAAGACAGGTGCGAGGGTAGTAGGTCCTATTCCTTTACCTACAAGAATAAGGAGGTGGACAGTGCTTCGTTCGCCTCATAAAGATAAAAAATCACGAGAGCAATTTGAACTTAGAACGCATAAAAGATTAATTGATATAGTTGAACCTACGGCCCAAACGGTAGATGCCTTAATGAATTTAGAGTTGGCTTCGGGTGTGGATGTAGAGATAAAAATTTAATAAGGGTTGAATAAGATGGTCAGAGGAATTTTGGCAAAAAAGGTTGGTATGACTCGTATCTTCGCTGAAGATGGGAGTGTAATCCCAGTGACTGTTTTGGAAGCGGGGCCCTGCACAGTAGTTCAGAAAAAGACAGTAGATAAAGATGGCTACAATGCGGTTCAGTTGGGTTTTTTGCCCCAAAAAAAATCCCGTGTTTCTAAACCCTTATTGGGACACTTTGAGAAGGCAGGAACGCCTTGTTTTTACCATCTTAAAGAATTCAAGGTTCAAGATATTGATGCCATAGAGGTAGGCCAACAGATAACTGTAGATTTATTTAAACCCGGTGAGAGGGTAACCATAACTGGTAAAACTAAAGGAAGGGGTTTTGCTGGAGTTATCAAGAGGCATGGGTTCAAAAGAGGCCCAGAAACACATGGCAGCCGGAACCATCGGAGACCAAAGTCCATTGGTTGTTGTGAGTTTCCAGGCCGGGTTATAAAGGGAAAACGGATGCCAGGGCATTATGGAAATGAGACTATCACGGTTAAAAACCTAAAAGTTGTTGATGTAAGGCCAGAGAGCAATTTGCTTTTAGTAAAAGGTGCGGTGCCAGGAAGTCGGAATAGTTTAGTGATTATAAAAAAGGTTGGATAAAGAGGTTAGAAAAGGATGCCAGAGGTGAAAGTTTATAACCAGGATGGGCAGGAGACAGGCCAGGTGACGCTTTCTGATGATGTATTTAATGTCCCTATCAAACCTTATTTGATTTATGAAGTTGTCAAGTGGCAATTGGCCTGTAGACGAGCAGGGACGGCTTCTACTAAAACAAGGGGTGAGGTTAAAGGTGGTAGCAGGAAGCCTTGGCGTCAGAAGGGAACAGGTCGAGCCAGACAGGGCTCTATTAGAGCCCCTCATTGGGTTGGAGGGGGTGTTGTATTTGGCCCCAAACCTAGAAGTTATGCCTATTCTTTACCTAAAAAGGTTCGCAAGCAGGCATTGAAAATTGCTTTAACTGCTAAATTAAAGTCAGGTAGGCTTAAAGTTGTAGAAGGAATAGTCCTCAATGAAATTAAAACCAAAAGTTTTGTGGATATAATGCAAAGACTTCAAGTTCCAAGTGCCCTTGTTGTTGGTGAGAAGGATAGAAAGTTAGAACTTTCGGCGCGTAATGTTCCCACTTACCAAGTGATGCCTAAAGAGGGTTTGAATGTTTATGATATTTTGCGATACGATTACTTGGTTTTGGCTCAAAATGTAATACCAAAAATTGAGGAGTCATTGCGGTCATGAGAAATTTATATCAAATTATAAGGCGTCCGGTGATTACTGAGAAGACAACTTTACAAAAAGAGGAAATGAATAAAGTAGTCTTTGAGGTTGCCCCTGGAGCGAACAAGATTGAGATCAGAAAGGCGATAGAGAAAATTTTTAATGTAAAGGTCCTGGATGTTCATACCATGAGGGTAAAGGGGAAGAAAAAAAGATTGGGTAGATTTGAGGGTAAAGAAAAGAACTGGAAAAAGGCTATCGTGACATTGAGGCCTGGTGATCATATAGAATTCTTTGAGGGAGTGTAAAATGCCGGTAAAAAGATGTAAACCCACATCACCGGGAAGGCGATTTCAGAGCTATTCTACTTTTGAGGAAATTACCAAGACAGAACCTGAAAAAAGCCTTGTGGTGCCTTTGAAAAAAACAGGGGGCAGGAATGTTTATGGAAGGGTGACCTGTCGCCATAAGGGAGGCGGGCACAAGCGCCTTTATAGAATAATTGATTTTAAAAGAGATAAAGTAGGAATACCTGCTAAGGTGGCCGCTATTGAATATGATCCCAATCGTTCAGCTCGGATTGCCTTACTTCACTATGCCGATGGGGAAAAAAGATATATTTTGGCACCCTTAGGACTTTCTGTAGGAGATACAGTAGTTTCGGGAGAAAATGCGGATATTAAGCCTGGCAATTGTTTGCCTTTAAGGAATATTCCTGATGGTACCATTGTACATAATGTAGAACTTAGGCCCGGAAAAGGAGGGCAAATTGCAAGGAGTGCCGGTGCCTATGCCCAAGTGCTAGCTAAGGAAGAACCTTATGCCCATTTGCGTTTGCCTTCAGGGGAGATTAGGTTGGTACGACTTGATTGTCGAGCTACTGTAGGTCAGGTAGGCAATCTTGATCATATGCATATCAGTCTTGGCAAAGCAGGTAGAAAGAGGTGGCTTGGAATCCGGCCTACAGTTAGGGGCGTGGCCATGAATCCTATAGATCACCCGCTTGGTGGTGGCGAGGGGAAAACAGCTGGTGGAAGACATCCGTGTACCCCGTGGGGTAAACCTACTAAAGGTTATAAAACAAGAGGCAGAAAACCAAGCGATAAATATATTGTTAAAAGAAGAAAATAATTTTTAGGGAGGGTATCCCGTTGGGTAGATCTACAAAAAAGGGACCGTTTGTTGATGAGAAGCTTCTGAAAAAGGTTAAGAAGCTCAAAGAGGCTGGCGAAAAAAAGGTGATAAAAACTTGGTCGCGAAGGTCAACAATTATCCCTGAATTTGTTGGTTTGACCTTTGCGGTGCACAATGGACGTAAATTTATTCCCGTTTATGTGACGGAAAATATGGTAGGTCATAAGTTGGGAGAGTTTGCTCCGACACGATTGTTTCATGGACACGCCGGAGATAAAAAGGGTAAGGTAAAGGGGAAGAAATAATGGAGGCAAGAGCCATAGCAAAATATGTGCGGATTGCGCCGCGTAAAGTCCGTTTGGTTATTGATTTGGTGAAGGGCAAAAGGGTAGATGAAGCCTTAGCCATCCTTGATTTTACCCCTAAAAGGGCGGCAAAGGTGATTAAAAAGTTGGTTAAATCCGCGGTGGCTAATGCGGAGCAAAATCCAGATGTAGATATTGATAACTTGTACGTAAAGAAGATTTATGCGGATCATGGGCCGATACTTAAGCGTATTCGGCCAAGGGCTGTAGGAAGGGCTTATTTGATTAGAAAACGAACTAGCCATATTACCGTTGTTTTAGATGAGTTAGAGCAATAAAGGAGGGGGAATCTTGGGACAGAAAGTGCATCCAATTGGGTTTAGGTTGGGCATTATAAAGACGTGGGATTCTAGATGGTATGCTGAAAGAGAATTTCCGCAGTTTGTCGTAGAAGATAAAAAAATTCGTCGGTTTATAAAAGAAAGGCTTTACCATGCGGGAATTTCCAAAATAGAGATTGAACGAGCTGCGAACAAGGCTCGGATAAGGATTCATACCGCTAGGCCTGGAATTGTGATTGGTAAAAAGGGAGTCGAAATAGAAAAGCTTAAAAAAGAGTTAGAAAGATCTATAAATAGGCAGACTTTTATAGATATTATTGAAGTAAAGAGGCCAGAATTAGATGCCCAGTTGGTGGCAGAAAATATTGCCTTGCAACTCGAAAGGCGGGTAGCGTTTAGGAGGGCTATGAAGAGGGCGGTAGCTACAACACTTAAGTTTGGGGCCGAGGGTATTAAGGTAGAGTGTTCAGGTCGTTTAGGTGGGGCAGAGATGGCTCGCACCGAATGGTATCGAGAAGGAAGAGTCCCTTTGCATACCTTAAGGGCAGATATTGATTATGGTTTTGCAGAGGCAAAGACCATTTATGGTGTAATTGGAGTCAAAGTGTGGATATTTAAGGGAGAGATTTTAGATAGGAGACCCTTTCTAGGAATTTAAATTAAGGTGGAGAGAAGGCATGCTAGCACCAAAAAAGGTAAAGTATAGGAAGCAACAAAAGGGAAGAAATAGGGGTATTGCATATAGGGGCTGTACGTTGGCATTTGGCGATTATGGCCTTAAGGCCCTAGGGAGAGGAAGAATTACTTCTCAACAAATAGAGGCAGCTCGTGTGGCTATTACAAGACATGTAAAAAGAGGAGGAAAAATCTGGATTCGGATTTTTCCCGACAAACCAGTGACCAAAAAACCGGCTGAAACCAGAATGGGAAGTGGGAAGGGTTCTCCTGAATATTGGGTAGCCATAGTTAAGCCAGGAAGAATGCTTTATGAAATAAAAGGGGTGCCTGAAGAGGTGGCCTTAGAGGCCTTAAGACTAGCAGCCCATAAATTGCCTATTCCAACAAAAATTGTGAAGCGGAGTGAACTCTATGCGGGCTAGTGAACTAAGGAAATTGACGGTAGAGGAATTAGAAGAGAAATTGGCCGAATTGCAGGAAGAGTTGTTTAAATTGCGATTCCAACATGCCACAGGGCAGTTAGAAAATGTGCGCCGTATCCCATCTGTAAAAAGGGATATTGCTCGGATTAAAACTATTTTAAAAGAGCAAGAGGTAGCTTAATATGGCACGAGGATTAAAAAGGACGTTTGAAGGTGTAGTGGTTAGCGATAAGATGGATAAAACTATAGTGGTGATGGTAGAAAGATTGGAGAAACACCCTCGGGTGGGAAAATATATCCGCCGCCGGGTGAAATTTATGGCGCATGATGAGCAAAATGAGTGCAAAATTGGGGACCGAGTCCAGATTATAGAAAGCAGGCCCCTTAGCCGCCATAAACGCTGGCGTGTGCTAAAAATAGTGGAAAAAGCTAAATAGGGAGTAGCAGCTATGATTCAAAGACAGAGCAAACTAGATGTGGCGGATAATTCTGGAGCGAAGAAGGTTTGTTGTATTGGTATCTTAGGTGGTTCAGGTAAGAAGTATGCTAGTATAGGCGATGTTATTGTAGTTTCTGTAAAAGATGCCTTACCTGATTCTAAGGTTGAGAAAGGATCAGTTCTTAAGGCAGTAGTAGTAAGAACTAAAAAAGAGTTAGGACGTTCTGATGGAACTTATGTTAGATTTGATGATAACGCTGTAGTATTGATTAACCAGCATGGAGAGCCTATTGGGACTCGTATTTTTGGGCCGGTGGCCAGAGAGTTAAGAACAAAAAATTTTATGAAAATTATATCTTTAGCGCCTGAGGTGGTATGATGACACGACCTAAGTTGCATGTAAAGAAAGATGATAAAGTGATGGTAATTGCTGGAAAGGAAAAAGGTAAAATTGGTAAAGTATTGAGGGTTTTTCCTGAAAGGCAGCGGGTTATTGTAGAAAAAGTTAACATGGTAAAAAAACATGCCCGTCCAAGTCCTACTACAGGGCAAGGAGGAATCATTGAAAAAGAGGCGTCGATTCATGTTTCTAATGTGATGGTTATGTGCGATAAGTGTATGAGGCCAGTGAGGGTCGGTAGAAAGTTTTTAGAAGATGGACGTAAGGTGAGATATTGTAAAAAATGTGGGGAGATTATCGATAAAGTTTAAAGGTGATGGAGATGAAAGCAAGATTGCAAGAATATTATGAGAAAGAAATAATCCCGCAGCTTTTGAAAGAATTTGGTTATAAAAATCCCATGCAGGTTCCGAGACTTGCTAAGATTGTGATTAATATGGGTTTAGGAGAAGCAGCCCATAACATTAAAATTCTTGATGCGGCCATGGATGAATTAGCCTTAATTACAGGACAGCGACCAATTATGCGTAGGGCCAAAAAATCCATTGCTGCATTTAAGTTGAGAGCAGGTATGCCTATTGGGTGTAAAGTTACGCTTAGACGAGAACGGATGTATGACTTTTTTGATAAATTAGTGCATTTTGCCCTTCCAAGGGTAAGGGATTTTAAGGGTGTGAGCGAAAAGTCATTTGACGGAAGAGGGAACTACACTTTGGGGATAAAAGAGCACATAATTTTCCCTGAAATAGATTATGATAAAATTGATAAAGTAAAGGGCATGAA
Organism: Candidatus Desulfofervidaceae bacterium; assembly: GCA_027038965.1. Taxonomy (GTDB): domain Bacteria; phylum Desulfobacterota; class Desulfofervidia; order Desulfofervidales; family Desulfofervidaceae; genus JAGHCL01. Next base: position 22,056 of record JALWFG010000019.1, read on the forward strand.
TATTACTTTTGTTACTACAGCCGCTACAGATGAAGAAGGAAAGGCACTTTTGGAAAAATTAGGGTTACCTTTTAGGAGATAGGCAAATGGCAAGAAAGGCATTAATGATTAAGGCACAAAAGAAGCCCAAGTTTAAAGTTAGGGGATATAATCGGTGTCCTTTGTGTGGGCGTTCAAGGGCATATTTGCGTAAATTTGGTATTTGTAGGATTTGTTTTCGGACGATGGCCTTAAGGGGAGAAATCCCTGGAATAAGAAAAGCAAGCTGGTGAGGGGAGTGTGTTATGTCTAATATTACAGATCCTATTGCCGACATGTTAACTCGCATTAGAAATGCGATTGTTGCAAGGCATAAAGAAGTGGAAGTGCCAGCCTCTAAAATGAAGCTCGCTATCACTCGCATTTTAAAGGATGAAGGCTTCATAGAGCAATATAAGTTGATTAAAGATGGCAAACAGGGCATCATTAAGATTACATTGAAATATGATGAAAACAAAGAGAGTGTTATTTCTGCGCTGAAACGTATAAGCAAGCCCGGAAGAAGAGTTTATGTAAATAAGAAACAACTTCCTAGAGTGCTGAATGGTCTTGGCATTGCGATTCTTTCTACCTCAAAAGGGGTGATAACGGATAAAGAGGCCAGAAAGATTGGTGTAGGTGGAGAGTGGATTTGTTCTATTTGGTAGGAGGAGTTTTATGTCACGGATAGGCAGAAAACCAATTGAAATACCGGATAAAGTTCAGTTAGAGCTTTTAAACAACGTGGTTAAGGTGAAAGGACCTAAGGGGGAATTGGAAGAAATGCTTTTGCCCAAAATTAGGGTGGAGAAGGAAGGGAATGTTTTGCGAGTTTTAAGGGAAAGTGAGGATAAGCGCACCCGGGCCTTTCATGGACTTATGCGCCAATTGATCGCCAATATGGTAAAAGGCGTTACTGAAGGGTTTAAAAAGGTGTTGGTCATAGAGGGATTGGGATATCGGGCAGAGATGAAAGGTAGTAAACTGGTTTTATCTTTGGGTTTTTCTCATCCCATTGAATATGAACCTCCTGAAGGCATAAGGATTAGTGTGGAAGGGAATAACAAGGTAATTGTTGAAGGGATAGACAAGGAGCTGGTCGGTCAGGTAGCGGCTATTATTCGCCGCTTTCGTCCTCCAGAACCTTATAAAGGGAAGGGAATTCGTTATATTGATGAACAAGTTCGCCGTAAAGCTGGAAAGGCAGGAGGAAAGTAGCCTATGATATCGGCTAAAGAGAAAAGACAAGCAAGACTACGTCGCAAAATTCGGGTCAGGAAGAGGGTGCATGGGACTCCCCAAAGGCCTCGTCTTTCCGTGTATAAGAGTCTCAAGCATATATATGCCCAAATTATAGACGATACCCAGGGGAAGACTTTAGCAGCGGCGTCTTCATTAGATCCGGAATTAAAGACCAAATTGGAAAATATAAGTGGCAAGATAGAGGTTGCACGGCTTGTTGGCCAACTAGTTGCTCAAAGGGCCTTGGATAAAGGCATAAAGAAGGTGGTGTTTGACAGAGGTGGATTTAAATATCATGGCCGTGTAAAGGCCGTAGCCGATGGAGCAAGAGAAGCAGGGTTAGAGTTTTAAAGGAGGGTAAAGCGTGGTTGATGAAAGAATGGATACAAACCAATTGATAGATAAAGTGGTTGATATAAGAAGGGTGGCTAAAGTAGTCAAAGGGGGAAGGCGGTTTAGGTTTAGTGCCTTGGCTGTAGTAGGGGATGGACAAGGGATGATTGGTTATGGGCTTGGAAAGGCCCATGAAGTCCCTGATGCTATTCGAAAGGCGATAGAAAAGGCTAGAAAAAGTATGATTAAGGTGCCAATTAAAGGAACTACCATCCCTCATGAAACTGTTGCTCAATTTGGGGCAGCTAGGGTAATCTTAAGACCTGCTTCAAAGGGAACAGGTATTAAGGCAGGGGGTGCAGTGCGGGCTATCATGGAAGCGGCGGGCATTCAGGATGTGTTAACTAAGTGTGTAGGTTCAAGAAATCCTCACAATTTAGTTAAGGCGATAATCAATGCCTTTTCTAGGATGAAAAGCGCTGAAGAGGTAGCTAAGCAAAGGGGAAAGATATAATTTAATTAGAGATAGAGGGTGAGAGATGGCGGAGACAATCAAAATAAAACTTGTCAGAAGTCGTAATGGTTGTTCTAAAAAGCAATTGGCTACACTGAAAAGTTTAAAGTTGACTAAATTAAATAAAGTGGTTGAGATGCCAGATACTCCTCAGATTCGAGGAATGATAAAGAAGCTGGAACATTTAATTCAGGTTATTCAATAGGAGGGGCGAAGGTGTTTTCTTTAAATAATTTAAAACCGGCAGTGGGAGCGATACATCGTAAAAAGCGGGTAGGTAGGGGAGACGGTTCAGGACGTGGAAATACCTCTTGCCGAGGACAAAAAGGGCAAAAGTGCCGTTCAGGTGGGCAGGTAGCCCCGTATTTTGAAGGGGGGCAAATGCCTCTCTATCGGCGTTTGCCTAAGAGAGGATTTAAAAACATATTTAAGGAAGAGTTTGCTATTGTTAATATTAAAGATTTGGCGCGTAAATTTAAAGCAAATGAGGAAGTGACACCAGAAGCGTTAGTGGAAAGGAGATTGGTCAGAAAAAAGAATTTGAAGATTAAGGTTTTAGGAGAGGGTGATATTTCCTTCCCTTTAAAAGTAAAAGTTCATAAAATCAGCAAACAGGCAAGAGAGAAGATAGAATCCGCGGGTGGCCAAGTAGAGGTGATATAGTTTATGATTCATGGCTTTCAAAATATCCCTAAGGTTCCAGAATTAAAAAAGAGGGTAGTTTTTACTATCCTTATGTTGGCTATTTATAGGTTGGGAATTCATATTCCTACCCCTGGGATTGATACGGCTGCTTTGGCAGCCTTTTTTGCGAAGACGAAGGGCACCTTGTTTGGATTGATAGACATGTTTTCTGGAGGGGCCTTAAGGCGCCTATCTATTTTTGCCCTTGGGATTATGCCTTATATTAGTGCGGCTATTATTTTTGAGCTTTTGACGGCTGTTGTTCCTTATTTGGAACAGCTTAAAAAAGAAGGGGAACTAGGACGGCGTAAGATTACTCAATATACGCGTTATGCTACCATTGGGCTTAGTTTGGTGCAAAGTTTTTTTATCGCTGTAGGTCTTGAAAAGATGGTTTTAGGTAGTGCCCATGTAGTGCCCCATCCAGGATGGGGATTCCGCTTGGTAACCATGATTACCCTTACCTCAGGGACGGCGTTTTTGATGTGGCTGGGAGAACAGATTACTGATAAAGGTATAGGTAATGGGATTTCCCTTATTATCTTTGCAGGGATTATAGCTCGTATACCTCCAGCAATAATAAATACCTTTAGGCTTTTAAAAACGGGAGAAGTCAATATTTTTAAGTTGATTTTGTTAGTAGTTTTAATGGTAGCCGTAGTAGCCTTTATTGTGTTTATGGAAAGAGGACAAAGAAGAATTCCAGTTCAATATGCTCGGCGAGTAGTGGGCAGAAGGGTTTATGGCGGCCAAAGCACTCATTTACCTTTGAGAATCAATACTTCGGGGGTAATTCCTCCTATATTTGCCTCTTCCATTTTGATGTTTCCTGCGACCATTGCTCAATTTGTGAATATCCCTGTATTCAATAAAGTTGTAAATCTTTTTCGTTGGGGGACTCCTTTATATTTAATTCTTTATGTTGCCCTAATTGTATTTTTCTGTTATTTTTATACGGCGATTGTATTTAATCCAGATGATGTAGCGGATAACATGCGTAAGTATGGGGGATATATTCCTGGAATAAGGCCTGGGAAGAAAACCGCAGAATATATTGATAAAGTTTTAACTAGGCTTACATTTGCAGGGGCTATTTATGTGTCTGTAGTTTGTGTTTTGCCTACAATTTTAATTAAGCAATTTCACGTTCCCTTTTATTTTGGAGGGACGGCTTTGTTGATTGTAGTGGGTGTGGCTATAGAGACAATTGCCCAGATTGAGACTCATTTAATTGCCCGCTATTATGAAGGTTTTCTTAAAGCGGGTAAATTTAAAGGGATGACAGGTTAAATAAAAAGGAGGAGGAGATGAACTTAATACTTTTAGGGGCACCAGGAGCAGGTAAAGGGACTCAAGCCAAGCTTTTGGTGGAAAAGTATGGCATTCCTCAGATTTCCACTGGAGATATGTTGAGAGCAGCGGTAGCAGCAGGAACAGAGCTGGGTAAGAAGGCCAAAGAATACATGGAAAAAGGACAACTTGTGCCTGATGAGGTTGTTATTGGTCTTATCGAGGAAAGGCTAAAAGAGTCTGACTGTGAAAAGGGCTTTATTTTAGACGGTTTTCCTAGGACTGTGGCTCAAGCAGAGGCTTTGGAAGGGGTTTTGGAAAAAATGGGCAAGAAAATTGATCATGTTATTGATATTGAAGTCCCTGAAGAAGAACTGTTGAAGCGTTTAACAGGGCGTCGCACTTGTAAAAAATGCGGTGCTATGTATCATGTAGTTTTTAATCCTCCAAAGCAAGAAGGAATTTGCGATAAATGTGGGGGCGAACTTTATCAAAGGGCAGATGATAATGAGGAAACAGTGAAATCGAGATTGGATGTGTATCACAATCAGACAGCGCCTTTGATTGACTTTTATAATCAAAAAGGATTGCTTCGCCGTATAGAAGGAACGGGAAGTATCCAGGATATTTTTTCTGAAATTGTTAAGATTTTAGAAGGTTAAATGATTTTTTTGAAGTCTCCCTGGGAAATTGAGAAAATGAGGCGTAGCAATGCCATTGTAGCTGAGACTTTACAGAGGCTCAGGGAGATTGTTAAACCAGGCATAACAACGGCAGAGCTTGACCATTTTGCGGAGGAGTTTTGCAGGAAAAAGGGGGCTAAGCCTGCGTTTAAGGGATACCGGGGGTATCCCTTTAGTTTGTGTGTATCAGTTAATGAAGAGGTGGTGCATGGGTTTCCTTCTAAGAAGCGTATTTTAAAAGAAGGGGATATTGTAAGCCTAGATTTTGGCGTGGTGTGTGATGGCTATTATGGAGATGCAGCTATTACTGTTCCAGTAGGTAAAATTTCAAAAAAGGCTCAAATGTTACTGAAAGTGACTGAAATGGCCCTGTACAAAGGCATTGAGCAGGCAACGGTTGGACATCGTCTTGGTGATATATCATCTGCAATTCAGCAGTGGGTGGAAACGCATGGGTTTGCGGTAGTGCGTCAATTTGTAGGCCATGGGATTGGAAAGTCTTTGCATGAAGATCCCCAAGTGCCTAATTTTGGTAGGCCAGGGAAGGGCGTAAAATTAAAAGAAGGGATGGTAATAGCTATAGAACCTATGGTGAATGAAGGGACTTATGAAGTAGAAATTCTTGATGATGGTTGGACTGCGGTCACAAAGGATAGGAAATTATCAGCTCATTTTGAGCATACAATTGCGATTACCAAAAATGGGCCAGAAATTTTATCTAGGGTTTGATTTATGCCAAAAGAAGACGCTATTGAAGTAGAAGGTAAAGTAGTAGAAGCTTTGCCCAATGCGATGTTTAGGGTAGAATTAGATAGTGGACATAGGGTGTTAGCTCATGTGGCTGGAAAGCTACGAATGCACTTTATAAGAATTTTGCCAGGAGATAGGGTAAAGGTGGAGCTTTCTCCTTATGATTTAACTAGAGGGAGAATTGTATATAGGATGAAATAAGAGGAGTGTGCGATGAAAGTAAGACCTTCAGTAAAGAAAATTTGTAGTAAGTGTAAGATTATAAAAAGGAAGGGTGTAGTTAGAGTAGTGTGTGAAAATCCTAAACATAAACAAAGACAGGGTTAGAATATCTATGATAGGGGGTAAGAGGTGGCAAGAATAGCAGGTGTGGAAATGCCCAAAGGCAAGAGGGTGGAGATTGCATTGACTTATATTTATGGAATAGGGCGTTCCTCAGCCCAAAAAATTTTGGAAAAGGCAGGTATTGACTTTAACAAAAAAATGGATGATTTGACAGATGAGGAACTGACACGGGTTAGGGAAATCATTGATAGGGAATATAAAGTTGAAGGTGACTTAAGGCGTGAAGTATCAGCTAATATCAAGCGATTGATAGACATTGGTTGCTATCGTGGTATGAGGCATGTAAGGGGACTGCCTGTGAGGGGACAGCGCACAAGGACAAATGCAAGGACGCGAAAAGGACCGAGAGGTTCTGTTTTAGGAAAGAAAAAGAAAAAATAGTCTTAAACTTAAATAGGTGAGGGTATAAAGATGGCAAGAAGGGTAAGAGGCAAAAGAAAGAAAAAAGAAAAAAGGTTAGTTGAAGAGGGAATTGCTCATATTCAAGCAACCTTTAATAATACAATTGTTACAATTACGGATAAGCAGGGTAATGCCGTTGCTTGGTCTAGTGGTGGAGCCAAGGGGATGAAGGGTTCCAGAAAAGGTACACCTTTTGCGGCCCAGTTGGCTGCGGAAGAGGCAGCGAAAAAGGCTATGGAACATGGGATGAAAAAAGTGGAAGTTTATGTTAAAGGACCTGGTGCAGGGAGAGAATCCGCTATTAGGGCTATTCAAGCGGCAGGGTTAAAGGTTACTTTAATTAAAGATGTAACCCCAATTCCTCATAATGGGTGCCGTCCACCCAAAAGAAGAAGAGTTTAAATTACTAAGATAAGGAGGTTGGCTTTGGCTAGATATAGAGGTCCTGTATGTCGTTTATGTAGGCGCGAAGGAGCAAAGTTGTTTTTAAAAGGCGATAGGTGTTATACAGACAAGTGTCCCATGGAAAGAAGGCCCTATCCACCCGGCCAACATGGCCAGATGAGAAGAAAGAAAACAGAATATGCCTTGCTTTTGAGAGAAAAGCAGAAGTTAAAAAGGATATATGGTTTATTAGAGGGCCAATTTCGTTCATATTTTGAGGAAGCAGAACGCCAAAAAGGTGTTACAGGAGAAAACCTTCTTATTTTATTAGAAAGGCGTTTAGACAATGTAGTTTATCGTTTAGGATTTGCCAATTCTAGGGCGCAGGCAAGACAATTAGTCAGACATGGACATATACTTGTTAATAATAAAAAGGTAAATATTCCTTCCTATTTGGTCAATATAGGAGACGAAATTGCTATCAAAGAAAAGAGCCGTGAGATTCCCTTTATTAAAGAAGCATTAGAGGGTATAGCCAGAAGGGGTGTTCCTTCATGGTTGGAAATGGACTATGATAATTTTAAGGGCAGAGTAAAGACTAAGCCTACCCGAGAAGAAATTGCGATTCCGGTTCAGGAACAGTTGATTGTTGAGTTCTATTCAAAATAATGATTTTGAGGGAATCAATTATGGAAAAAGGCTATACATTTTTAATAAAACCGCAAAAGATGGAAAAAGACGAAAAGTCGTATTCTGCTACCTATGGGAAGTTTACATATGAGCCCTTAGAACGAGGATATGGGATAACTATTGGAAATGCATTACGTCGTGTTTTATTATCTTCGATAGAAGGGGCGGCGATTACTTCAGTCAGAATAGAGGGTGTAGCTCATGAATTTTCTGCTTTACCAGGTGTTATAGAGGATGTGACGGATATTATTTTGAATTTAAAACAAGTTCGGTTCAAGCTTCATAGCGAGGCACCTAAAGTAGTACGTATTGAAAAAGAAGGGGAAGGGGAAGTAACGGCTGGTGATATCATAGGAGATGGTACAATAGAGGTCATAAATCCCGCTCAACATATTGCTACCTTAACTAAGGAAGGGAAGCTTTATATGGAATTGAGTGTTAACAAAGGGCGAGGATATGTTCCAGCAGAAAGGAATAAAAATGAAGAACAACCGTTGGGAACTATCCCAATAGACTCCATTTTTTCTCCGATTAGAAAGGTTAATTTTACAGTACGTAACGCTCGTGTGGGGCAAATTACTGACTATGATAAACTCATTTTAGAGGTTTGGACAGATGGGAGCATTACCCCAGAAAAGGCCATTTCTCAAGCAGCAAGGATTCTGGTAGAACAACTAGAGTTCTTTCTTGTTCCTGAGGATAAGTTGCGGTCTCAGCCAAAGGAAGAAGAATCAGAAGAAGAGAAAGAAGCATTTCCTGTAGACCTTTTATATCAGTCTATTGATGAGCTTGATTTGTCAGTTCGGGCCCTTAATTGTTTAAAGAATGCCAATATAAATCTTATAGGTGAATTGGTGCAGAAAACAGAGGCAGAATTGTTAAAAACAAAAAATTTTGGACGTAAGTCATTGATGGAAATAAAAAATATTTTGGCTCAGATGGGCTTGAACTTAGGGATGAAATTAGATAATTTTCCTGATCCAGAAATTTTAGAAAAGGTGAGGAAGGAGAGCGATGAGGCATAGAAAGCAAGGCAGAAAGTTGGGGCGTAGTGCTAGCCATAGGAGAGCTATGTTGCGAAATATGGTGTCTTCGTTTTTTATTCATGAAAGGATAGAAACCACAGAGCCCAAGGCAAAGGAATTGCGTCGGGTGGCGGAGAGGCTAATTACCTTGGCTAAGCAGGGCAATTTGCATGCAAGAAGGCAAGTTTTAGAAATAGTGAGGGATAAAAAGGTTGTAAAAAAACTTTTTGATGAAATTGCCCCTCGCTTTCAAGCAGTAAATGGGGGATACACCCGAATCATTAAAGTAGGTTTTAGAAGGGGGGATGCAGCCCCTACGGCTCTGATAGAACTGAGTAGAAAAGAAGTTAAAGTATCTTCCGAATAGTAGTTACTGCTAACTTAGGTACAAGGCCGTGGCGTTTGCCACGGCTTAATTTTTAAGGGGGTCGTGATGGAAGCAAAGATACTTCTTTCAGAAAAAGATTTGCCAGAAGTTTGGTTTAATATCCAGCCATTTTTACCTAAGCCCTTAAAGCCCCCGTTGCACCCTCAAACAAAAGAGCCTATTAAACCCGAGGACTTATATCCAATTTTTCCTAAGGGGTTGATAGCACAGGAGGTGACTCAAGAGCCTTATGTGCCGATCCCTGAACCTGTAAGGGAAGTTTATAAGCTCTGGCGTCCCACTCCCCTGAGAAGGGCCTATCGTTTAGAAAAGGCCTTAAAGACGCCAGCCCGAATTTATTATAAAGATGAAAGTGTAAGTCCTCCAGGCAGTCACAAGCCAAATACGGCTGTAGCCCAAGCTTACTATAATAAACTTGAGGGTGTGGAGAGGCTGGCTACAGAAACAGGAGCTGGGCAATGGGGAAGTGCACTTTCCTTTGCGTGTAAGCTGTTTGGGCTTAAGTGTACTGTTTATATGGTTAAAGTAAGCTATGAACAAAAGCCATACCGAAAAACCTTAATGGAGATCTGGGGAGGCGAGGTTTTTCCTTCCCCAAGTGGTAATACTAATGTTGGCCGTGAAATATTGGCTAAAGATCCTGACAATCCAGGGAGTTTGGGAATTGCCATTTCTGAGGCCATTGAAGACGCAATGCAGCATGAAAATACTAAGTATGCCTTAGGAAGCGTTCTGAATCATGTCCTTTTACATCAAACCGTAATAGGACTTGAGGTCAAAAGACAAATGGAATTAGTAGAGGATTATCCTGATATCATTATTGGGTGTGTCGGGGGAGGAAGTAATTTTGCTGGATTGGCTTTCCCCTTTGCTAAAGATAAAATTGAAGGGAAGGAAATGGATATTATTGCTGTAGAACCTACTTCATGTCCTACGTTAACCAAGGGGCTTTATCGCTATGATTATGGGGATACAGCCAAGATGACACCTCTTATTTATATGCATACTCTAGGTCATACTTTTATCCCGCCAGGTATTCATGCTGGAGGGCTACGTTATCATGGAGATGCTCCTCTTTTATGTGCTTTAGTAGATGAAGGCGTGATTCAAGCCCGGGCTTATACCCAAAATCCGGTTTTTGAGGCAGCGGTGTTATTTGCTCAAACTGAAGGGATTGTGCCGGCTCCAGAGACGGCCCATGCGATTAAGGCCGCTATTGACGAGGCCCTTAAGTGTAAGGAAACAGGTGAAGAAAAAACGATTGTTTTTGGTTTTAGTGGCCATGGCCACTTTGATTTAGCTGCATATGAGGCCTATTTGCAGGGTCAATTGAGCGATTATGAATATCCAGACGAAAAGATTAAAGAAGCATTGAAGGATTTGCCGCAGCTTTGTTGACTTTTGATTTAGAGCCCATTATAATGGTTATTAATAATCTAGAATAGAGAGGGGGGATTTATGCATGGCCGGAGTGAGGGTAGAGCCGAATGAGCCCTTTGAACTGGCGCTGAAGCGGTTTAAAAAGGAAGTGGAAAAAGAGGGCATTTTATCAGAGCTTAAGAAAAGGCAATTTTATGAGAAGCCTAGCGTACGCCGGAAAAAGAAGCAAATGGCAGCTAGGAAGCGTCTGCTAAAACGGCTGAAGAGATTAGGGTTACTCCAGAGGGATTAGAGGAAAAAATGGATTTCTATCAAGAAATCGATGTCAAATTGAAAGCAGCCTTGAAGAATAAAGATAAGCTTGCATTGAATACTTTAAGGGGGTTAAGAGCTGCTATTAAAAACAGGGAGATAGAGTTACAGCGCAAGTTGACAGAAGCAGAGTTTATTCAGCTTGTCTCTAGGCAGATTAGGCAAAGAGAGGATTCTATTATTCAATTTAAAAGGGGTAACCGTTTTGATTTGGCTGAAAAAGAGCAACAAGAGCTTCAAATTTTAAAACAATTTATGCCGCCCCCACTTTCTGAGACAGAATTAAAGCAACTAGTGTTGCAAGTAATTACAGAAGTGGGGGCTAAAGGCCCTAAAGATATGGGGCAGGTGATGAAAAGGGTAATGGCCCAAGTAGGTGGTCGGGCCGAAGGAAAGCGGGTAAGCGAGTTAGTAAGACACCTCCTGAATAGCTAAGCATCTGAAAATCTGTCTTTTAGCCTTCTTGTTTTAAACTTGTTTGGTTCTACGGTTTTTTTCCTATGATAGTAAGCGACGGGTAAATGGCGCTGTCACGTAGCTCAATATCCACTCAACTATTATCCAACCGGATAGTAGAATCTTGGCTTGCATTCTTTGTCTTTTCTTGATATATACTTTCAAGGTCTGTTTTTCGTTTTTTTCATTTTGTTGACAAGGCGGTAGCGATGAAAAGAAGGAATTTGAAAACAAAGTTTATTTTTGTCACAGGGGGGGTGTTGTCGTCTTTAGGAAAAGGGTTGGCTTCGGCCGCCATTGGCGCCCTAATGGAGAGTAGAGGGCTTACTGTTACCTTCCAGAAGCTTGATCCTTATATCAATGTGGATCCTGGGACTATGAATCCCTTTCAGCATGGGGAAGTATATGTAACCGACGATGGGACCGAAACAGACTTGGACTTGGGTCACTACGAACGTTTTACTTCTGCTCGAATGGGCAGTAAGAATAATTATACCTCTGGGAAAATCTATTATTCAGTAATTTTGAAAGAGAGGCGGGGGGAGTATCTTGGTGGCACGGTTCAGGTAGTTCCTCATGTGACAGACGAAATCAAAAACGCCATTTTGAGTGTTGCTGGCGATGCCGATATCGCCATTATTGAAATTGGTGGTACGGTAGGGGATATTGAAGGTTTGCCTTTTTTGGAGGCTATAAGGCAATTTCGTTTAGATGTGGGTAAAGAAAATGCCATTTATATCCATTTAACCCTTGTGCCTTATATCAGGACGGCAGGGGAACTGAAGACTAAACCCACTCAGCACAGTGTAAAGGAGCTTAGGGCTATTGGAATTCAACCAGATATCATTCTTTGTCGAACTGACCGATTTTTGCCCCAAAATATCAAAAAGAAAATTTCCCTTTTTTGTAATGTTGATGAAGATGCAGTCATTACTGCCAAAGATGTGGATTGTATTTATGAAGTTCCCCTTGTATTCCACAGAGAGGGGTTAGATAACAAGATTATTGAATTGCTGAATATCTGGACCCGAGAGCCTCAACTTAAAGCATGGGAAGAACTTGTTTATAAAATTAAACACCCTCAGGATGAGGTTACTATTGGTATTGTAGGGAAATATGCCAATCTCAAAGATTCCTACAAAAGCCTTCATGAGGCCCTAATGCATGGAGGTATTGCTAATAATGCTAAGGTAAACTTAAAATACATAGAAGCCGAGGATTTAGAGGAAGGTAGTACCCAAGAACTATTGCATGATGTAAATGGTATTCTTGTCCCAGGTGGATTTGGAAGCCGAGGCATTCAAGGAAAGATGATGGCTATTCAATATGCCAGAGAAAACAAGATTCCATTTTTTGGTATCTGTCTTGGGATGCAACTAGCAGTAATTGAATTCACAAGACATGTGGTTGGAATTGAAGGGGCAGATAGTACTGAATTTAATTCCAATACCACTGATCCGATCATTTATTTAATGAAAGAATGGTATGACTTTCGCACTGGAAGGGTTGAAAAAAGGGATGAAACTACCGAAAAGGGAGGCACCATGAGGCTGGGGGCCTATCCTTGTAAGTTGCAAAAAGGCACCCTTGCCTATCAGGCCTATAAAAAAGATGAAATCTTTGAACGCCATCGACATCGGTATGAATTTAATAACGCCTATCGAGAACAGTTAATAAGACACGGAATGACAATTAGTGGACTTTCTCCAGATGGAGAACTAGTAGAAATTGTAGAGTTGAAAGACCACCCTTGGTTTTTAGGATGTCAATTCCATCCTGAATTTAAATCACGGCCCATGGAGCCACATCCGCTATTTAGAGAGTTTATTAAGGCTGCTTTAAACAACAAGACAAGTTAGGTAAGGGCGAAAATGCCTCCCCCAGATATAAAAAGAGTTATTCAGCCTTCTACGAAGTTAGACCTTATAATAGGTGCAAATGAGGACAGAAATTGGGTAGATGTGAGGAGTACTATCATCTATGATGTTTTTCCAAATGACGGGTATTTTATAGTGGCCCAAACCGATCCCCCAATACTAAACTCAATGGAAGGAGAAACAATAGAAGCGAGTTTTTTATGGTATGAAGACCCTACATCTGAACCCAAACGATATGCCTTTTCTTCCATAATTCAAGGGTTGGAAGACTACGAACTTTCTCGGGGTAATAGTGTAAAAGCAGTGCGTCTAAAATACCCCAAATATTTTTATCGAAGAAATCTCCGCTTTTTTTACCGAGTAACACCTGTAAACGAATATCCGATAGAATTATACGTTCCAGGGTATCCTGAATCTTTACCTATTATTGATATTTCTGGAGGAGGAATTTGTTTTTCTCACCCAAAGCTGGATTTTTTGGAAAGATTAAAAAAGGGAGAAAGGTTCCGTTTGGTTATTAACTTTAACGAAGAAAAAAAAATGAAGGTTTTGGTAGAAGTGGTAAGAAAATTTGCTAAACCTGAGATGCCCAAAATTTCATTTATGGCAGTAAAATTTTTAGACCTTCCTCCTACCGATAGAGAATTTTTGGTGACAGTAGTTAAAAGGATAGAAAGAATAATTCTGAGGAAGAGAGCTGGTTTAATTTAAATTTTATTTATTAAGAAAGGATTAACAAATGGCATTATACAAAGATAGAAAAGAAGCAGGTGCGCTATTAGCTGAGACCTTGGGCAATTATACCCTTGAAGACCCGATTGTGTTGGCTATTCCTAACGGGGGTGTAATCATAGGCAAACAAATTGCGAACCGTTTAGGATGTCCTTTAAAGCTTGTAGTGGTAAAAAAAATTCCTATTCCCGATAACCCTGAAGCGGGTTTTGGTTCAGTGACAAGTTCAGGCATTACTATTTTGAACTCTTCAATGTTGCCCAATTTAAATTTAACGCCCCAGCAAATCAGGCAATTAGCTAAGCAAACCTTGGAACGTATAAAGGAAAGGATGCAGGCTTACGGAATTGATGGCGATTATAGCGATATTCAAGGCAAAACTGCCATTTTGGTAGATGATGGGTTGGCCTCCGGCATTACTATGGAAGCAGCCTTGAGGACGATAAAGCCTTTTAACCCCAAACGAATCATTATAGCTGTTCCTACCGCTTCAACTCAAGCCTTTGAAAAACTGGGATATGAAGTAGATGCAATTATTTGTCCGGACATAAAATACAAACTTCCATTTGCGGTTGCCGAGGCCTATGACAATTGGTATGATGTGAAGGATGAAAAGGTAAAACAAATTTTGGCACTTGCAAAGGGGTTTGATTTTGGGCTAAAATAAGACTGTTCTTAGAATAAAAGAGAATGGAGGAAGGCAATGAGTTTCAAATCCATCTTTTTTCTGATTATCTTTTGCTGGTTCATTTTAATTGCCTTTGGGGCATTTAAACCTGACAAGGTGGTGGATTTTAACGCCACTTTGGATTGGCCTACTACGGCCCAAATTGATAGTTAGGGAAGCAAGATGTCTCCTAAAAAGGTAGTTATTTTGGTAGCCGATTTATATCAAGACCTTGAGGTTTGGTATCCATGTTTACGGCTTAAAGAGGCCGGTCATGAGTCCCTAATTGCAGGGCCAGAAGCGGAAGTGGTGTACAAGAGTAAACATGGTTATCCTATTAAATCAGAGATTGCTATTAAAGAAGTAAATGTAGACCGGATTGATGGTGTAATTATTCCTGGGGGATATGCGCCAGATATCTTGAGGCGGTATCCAGAGTCCATTAAATTGGTTAAGGATGTCTATGAAAAGGGCAAAATCATAGCCGCTATTTGCCATGGAGGCTGGCTTTTGGCCTCAGCTAGGATTATTGCTGGCAGGACTGTAACTAGTTTTTTTGCCATTAAAGACGACTTGGAAAATGCCGGGGCGAACTATGTGGACTCAGAAGTCGTTGTGGATGGTAATATCATTACCTCACGAATGCCAGAGGATTTACCTCTTTTTATGACTGAGATTTTGAGGGCCTTGCAGGAATACAAAGGTTAAAGTTGGACAATAACACTTAAGTCAGTGAGCCAATGCCGCAGGTAAAACCGAAAGTTTCTCTTCTTTCTATGACCCCAAATGCCCTGGCTGTGATTTATGCCGCCTGCAAGCAGTGTTATTCAGAGGGATATGCAGATGCCTTATTTGAAAAGGCGGTAAATAGCGAGATTCCCACAGAGAGGCAAGAAGCCCTTGTGAGAAGGGTTTTGGCTTCAGGGCACGAAAGTGTTTGCGAGCATGTCTCCTTCACATTCAGTATCTCTGGCATTTCGAGGGCTTGCAGTCATCAACTGGTCAGGCATCGTATTGCTTCTTATTCCCAGCAGAGCCAGCGTTATGTGAAAATGGAAGATTTTAACTACATTGTACCTCCCACCATTGAAGAGAGGCCGCACATTAAAAAGATATATGAAGGGATTATGAAACATATCCAGGAGGCCTACAATCGCATCGTGGCTGAACTGGAAAAAGAAGGCCTTAAAGGCGAAAAGGCCCATCAGGATGCCCGTTTTGTCTTACCAAATGCTTGTGAAACCAGAATTGTAGTGACCATGAATTGTCGGAGTTTGCTTAATTTCTTTTCTTTGAGGTGCTGTGAGCGGGCCCAATGGGAAATCAGAGAGGTGGCCTGGCAGATGCTTAAAATTTGTAAAGAAAGACTGCCGTGTGTGTTTGAAAATGCAGGGCCAAAGTGTGAGAGACTTGGATACTGCCCGGAGATAAAAGGCTGCGGCAGAAAACCACCCAAAGAAGTGTTTTTTAAAAGTGTGGGGAAAACTCAAAATAATTGAATGCCTTTAGGAGGGCCTTGTAGGAGTTTCTTAAATGAGAGAAAGAGACATATTTGCCATCGCTCGTGAGCGAATGGTAAAGGAACAGATTGAGGCTCGAGGCATCCGAGACCCTCGCGTGCTTGAGGCAATGAGAAAGATCCCCCGACATCTCTTTGTGGATGAGGCCCTTATATCTCAGGCCTATAATGATTATCCCTTACCGATAGGGGAGGGCCAAACCATTTCTCAACCTTACATTGTGGCCTTAATGACCTCTGCTTTGGAATTAAAAGGAGATGAAAAGGTTTTAGAAATAGGAACTGGGTCTGGATACCAGACTGCCATTTTAGCAGAGCTTGCCAAAAGTGTATTCACTGTAGAACGAATGGAAGGCCTTATGTTGAGGGCCAGAAAAATACTTGACCGTTTAGGATATTTTAACGTAGCTTATAGGGTGGGAGATGGGACCTTAGGATGGCCTGAAATGGCGCCTTTTCAAGGGATTATTGTCACTGCTGCCGCCCCTCAAATTCCTCCTCCGTACCTAGAACAACTGGATGTGGGCGGAAGGCTTATAATGCCTATTGGTGACAAATTGGCTCAGGTGTTGTATAAAATAGTGAAACTTCCAGACGGAAGTCTTGAGAAAATAGACTTAGGCGGATGTCGTTTTGTTCCGTTAGTGGGTGCTTATGGTTGGCCAGAATAATCCTTTAAGGTCTATTTACAATTGGGTTATTTCTTGGGCAGAGACTTCGCATGCCAGTGTGGCCTTGTTTTTTGTTGCCTTAGCAGAATCCTCCTTTTTCCCTATTCCTCCAGATGTGCTTTTGATGCCCATGAGCATTGCTAGACCAAAGAAATCCTTTTCTTTTGCGGCTGTTTGTAGTGTAGGGTCAGTTATAGGAGGTGTTTTGGGGTACTTTATTGGATGGCAGTTGATGGCAAGTGTGGGATACAAAATCATTTCCTTATATGGTTTGACTCAGAAATATCTTCAAGTCCAGCATCTTTATCAAACCTATGATGTTTTAGCCATTGGGCTGGCAGGATTTACGCCTTTGCCCTACAAGCTTTTTACTATTACGGCTGGGGCCTTCAAACTCAGTTTTTTCCCTTTTTTAATCACTTCTATAGTGGCTAGAAGTGCCCGTTTCTTTCTTGTAGCAGGTTTTTTTTATGTCTTTGGAGAAAGAGTCCAAACGTTTATTAACCGGTATTTCAATTGGTTAGCTACCGCCTTCGCCGCACTTTTTGTCTGCGGTTATTTTTGTATAAAATGGTTGTTTTGAAGGTGTACACCAAACTTCCCAATCTTTACACTCCCTATAAAAAACACTATAATTAAGCTATGCTTGTTTATCCAAAAATCTTTGATGTCATTGTGGTCGGAGCTGGTCATGCCGGTTGTGAAGCCGCTCTAGCAGCCGCCAGGATGGGGCATTCCACCCTTTTAGTTACTATTAATACTGACCGCATTGCCCATATGTCTTGCAATCCGGCCATTGGAGGACTAGCCAAGGGACATTTAGTAAAGGAGATTGATGCCCTAGGTGGAGAAATGGCCAAAAATATTGATGCCACAGGGATTCAATTTCGGCGGCTTAATACCAAAAAGGGTCCTGCCGTTTGGTCATCTCGGGCCCAGGCCGATATGGAACTCTATCGGCAACGTATGAAACAAATAGTAGAAAAGCAGCCCAATCTGTGGGTAAAACAGGCAGTTGTAGATGAAATTTTGGTAGAGGATGGTATAGTCAAAGGAATTAGAACCAGCATTGATGAAGTCTATCCTGGCAAAACGGTCATTTTAACTACTGGTACGTTTCTAAAGGGCCTTATTCATATTGGGCTAAAGAATTTTCCCTCTGGACGCATGGGGGACCCACCCTCAAACAAACTTTCCGAATGCCTCAAAAAATTGGGTTTTGAAATTGGGCGCCTTAAAACAGGCACTTGTCCCCGTTTAGACGGCCGCACCATTGACTACGATGCCTTGGAACCTCAATATGGCGATAATCCTCCTCATCCATTTTCATTTTCTACCGAAAGGATAGAACGAGCCCAAGTTCCTTGTTATATTACCTATACCAATGAAAAAACTCATGAGATTATAAAGAGTGGACTGGACCGTTCGCCCCTTTTTACCGGGGTCATTAAGGGTGTAGGGGCCAGGTATTGTCCTTCTATTGAGGATAAAGTAGTGCGGTTTCCAGAGAAACCCAGACATCAGATATTTATTGAGCCAGAAGGGCTCAGTACAATTGAAGTTTATCCTAATGGCATTCCTACTAGCTTACCCATAGACATTCAATTAAAGATGGTGCGCAGTATTAAGGGGCTTGAAAAGGCCGAAATCATTCGTCCGGGATATGCCATTGAATACGATTATGTTAATCCCATTGGGCTCAAGTCATCTCTAGAAACAAAGCTTGTAAAGGGACTCTTTTTTGCAGGGCAAATCAATGGCACTTCAGGATACGAGGAGGCGGCAGCCCAGGGTATCATTGCAGGGATCAATGCAGTTAAGTATGTGCGTGGAGAGCAACCCGTTATTTTAGATCGGGCTCAAGCCTATATTGGGGTCCTTATAGACGACCTTGTTACCAAAGGCACTAATGAACCTTATCGGATGTTTACCTCTCGGGCTGAGTATCGTTTACTTCTAAGGGAAGATAATGCCGATTTGCGGCTTATGCCATTGGGGTATGAATTAGGGTTGGTGAGTGAAGAGACCTATCAGCGCCTTCAGCAAAAGAAACGCTTGATTGAACAAACCTTAAAAAAACTAGCCGAAATCAAGCTCAGACCAAATGTCAGTACCAATGAATTGTTAAAAAAAATTGGCACTGCTACCTTAAAAAATCCTGCTACTTTAAAAGATATCTTAAGACGGCCTGAGGTCAACATCTATGAGCTATCCATATTTGAAGAAAGTTTAAAGGCCTTACCTCAGGCGGTGGCTGAAGAGGTTTCCTTCCAAGTAAAGTATGAAGGCTACATTAGGCATCAACAAGAGCAAGTAGCCAAATTCAAAAAGATGGAGGAGATGAAAATTCCGCCAGATTTGGACTACAATCTCATTCCCGGACTTTCAAATGAAGTAAAAGAAAAATTGTCCCGTGTTCGTCCCACTTCACTGGGACAAGCTGCCCGGATTTCGGGTATTACCCCAGCCGCTCTTAGTATTTTACAAGTATTCTTACATAAAGGAAAATGGGTTGGAGCTCGTGGGTAGCCTGGGGCCAATGAGAAGGTTAAGGGCTAATGGTAGAAATAAACTGACCTATAGGCAAAAAGAGGCAAAAAAGTGCTCCTAACGCTAGAAATGGCCCGAAGGGTATGGGAAAATAGCGGTCTTTTCCCTTGGCTAGTATCCAGAAGATACCTACGATACTTCCGGCTAAGGAGGCTAAAAAGATTACGGCAGGCACGACCCTTATTCCCAAAAATGCCCCAATCATCGCCATGAGCTTAATATCTCCTCCCCCCATTCCCTCCCTTTTGGTTACAAAATAATACCCATAGGCCACCAAGAATAAAATCCCCCCACCTAAAGCGGCGCCTAAAAGAGAACTTTTAAAGGAAATAATAGATAGTCCTTGATTGAGAGTAGATGGCAGATGGTTCTTGCTTAGGTAATTTAAAAAAAGGTTGCCTGAAATTCCTAAGACAATGCCTGGAAGACTAATACAGTCGGGAATAATCTGATGTTTAATGTCAATAAAGCTGACTGCAATTAAGGCATAAATAAATACAAGGTAATAAATAAGGGTTAAAGACAATTTCCATTTGCAGTAGGCCAAAACGCTAAAGATAGCTGTGATCAATTCCACCAGGGGATATTGCCATGAAATGGGATGTCCACAGTACCGGCAATGGCCCTTTAATAAAATAAAGCTTAATAAGGGGATATTATCCTTCCATTTAAGTCGATGCTTGCATTGAGGGCAATGAGAAGGAGGGAAGACGATTGATTTTCCTTCTGGCAAACGATAAATGCATACATTAAGAAAGCTTCCTACTATTAACCCCCAGACAAAAAAAATAAAAAGAAACATTATATTTTGGCCCTGATTTTAAGTGTTAAGGCAGTTTTTTACTCTCAACTAATTTACGTCTTTCCCTGAAATGCCCAGTCGCCTGTCAATGGCCTTTTTGATAATCATAGAGGCGTCTTTGTCTCCGAAGATCCCTACTCGTATACCAACCCAAACCATACCTGATGGTTTGTTTTTTATCTTGATAATCACCATTTTCCCATCGGCCTTTTTGGCCTTAATTTCAGCGTTGATAGCGTCTTTTTCTACCTTTTCGGTTGTAATATGAAGGTCGGAGAGCGCCAATTTAGTCGCCTGCCATACCTTGTCGTAGGGAGCAATGTAACTTACCTCAAGCTGACCTTCTACGAATTTATAACCAGCAATACCGATTCCTGCACCTGCTCCTACCAAAACAGCGGCACAACTGCAAAGACCCAAAACACCTATCAAGACAAATCCCAATAACAAACGACGCATCTTTGTTTCCCCCAATGATGATTAACTCCGTTTTAATTTTAATATGTGTCAATCTAACAAAGTTTACTAGAATGGTCAAGAATGCCAAAAACCGCAATCCGGACTTGGTTTCAAAGTCGCAAATTTTGACATTTATCTAAGGGTTAATTACCACCGCTCTGTTTCATCGCGTCTAAGGTAGCTTGGATAATAGCCAATCCAGCTACAGCCGCTGTTTCGGCCCTCAAAACATAGGACCCAAGATGAACAGGAATAAATCCTAAACCAAGCATCTCTTTGATTTCCTCTGGACTTAATCCGCCTTCAGGACCAATAAACAAACAGATCATGGCGCTTACCTTTTGATTCAATACATTTAAAATTGGTTGGGAAGATTGCTCTCCTTTTGCCTGTCCTTCTCTTGGCCCTAATGCCATTAGTTTTAAGGTATCCTGAGGAATGTCTCCCGCCTTCACGGGACAAGGTTCAAAAATAATTTGAGGCAGGTAAAGACAACCACTTTGCTTAAGGGCCTGAATGGCAATTTCCTGCCAGCGTCTTGTCTTTTCGGATATATTTTTAGGACAAGGAACAGAATACTGGGTTAAACAAATATTTATTTCCCATACCCCCAGTTCGGTGGCCTTTTGAACAACCATTTCCATGGCCTTGTTTTTAAGAAGAGAAATGATGAGTCTTATCTTGGTTTGAGGGGGCGGAAAGAATTGCCTTTTTACAATCTCTATCTCTGCCTTATTCCTTTTAATGCCAATGATTTTTCCTATATATTGATGCCCTTGTCCATCAAGGCATTCTATAAGACCATTTTTCTCAAAACGGAGGACATTTTTGAGGTGATGAAATTCCCTTCCTTCTAAAACAACCTTATGCCCTTCGGGCGGTGAGATAAAAAAGCGCCTTAGATGATGAGACATGCCCACTCTCCTTCGGTAAGGCACTTCCGAGGAGGACGGTCTAAGACTGAAGAAATCTTTTCTATTTCACCTGTAAGAATACCTGAGAGGATGAGGGTTTTGTTAGCGATTTGAGTAAGGGCGTTTAGCAAGGGTAAGATAATTTTAGTTTCCAAGTTGGCTACTACCCAGTCATATTGCCCTACTTCTGGATTAACTGTGTCTTGAACAAATCGGAGGTGAGAGACCTTATTTAAGGCCGCATTTTTGGAAGCCGCTTCAATGGCCAAGGGATCGGTATCAAGGGCAGTAATATGCCTAATACCCAATTTGGCCGCATAAATAGCCAAAATGCCTGTTCCTGTACCGACATCGAGCATGCTTTGAGGTGTCTCTAAAGGATAAAGTGCTTCCATGGATTTAAGACAAAGCCTGGTGGTTTCATGAGTGCCTGTGCCAAAGGCCATGGCAGGCTCTATAAAAAGGGCAATTTCGCCTTTTTGAGGACTATATTTCTCCCAGGCTGGAAGAACAATCAACCTTTTTGATATCCGCTGAGGACGAAAATACTGACGCCAGTTTTCCTGCCAGTTTTCTTCGTAAAATTCCTCCCAGTCACATTTTATTTGGGCGTCAGGGAATAGACTTAAAAGCAATTCTACTTGGACCTCCAGGGAAGCCCTTTCTTTTTCCCAGAGATGGGCCGGATGATAACTAAAGAAGGAGACCTCGTTACCTTCTTCTTTGACTTCAATGCCCCGCCTGGTTACCTTGTTAATGATTTCCATTACTAAAGGGGCAATCTCTGCGCTTGTTTTCCATTTGCCTCGATACCATTTCCTCTTTTCTGTCATGATGTTAAATGGTAAGGGAAATACAAAAATGGGTCAAGGGATAAGGCTATTACAAACAGCATTTTGACAAAATGATTTAGAATTGGCAAAAAGGGAGGGAGGTTTTATGAAAGAATTGAATGCCCGAAAGTGGAAGAGGCTCTTTGAAATAGCTCAGGAATATTATCAAGAAAATGGACTTTCCCATCGTTGGGATCACGTGATAAGGGTGGAAAGATTGGCTGAAAGGATTGCCCTTGAAGAAGGGGCAAATCTTGAGGTAGTAAAGGTGGCGGCCCTTTTACACGATATTGGGAGGAAAAAGGAGACCGAAACCAAAGGGAAGGTCTGTCATGCCGAATATGGGGCAAAACTGGCAGAAAGGATTCTTAAAAAGGAAGGCTTTTCTGAAGAATTCGCAAGCCGCGTCATTAAGGCCATAAAGAGACATCGTTTCCGAGGCAAGACTCCTCCTGAAACCCTAGAAGAAAAGGTGGTTTTTGATGCCGATAAGATTGATAGCCTTGGAGCAGTAGGTATTGCAAGGGCATTTTTATTTGCAGGAGAAATAGGAGCAAGGCTTCACAACTCAGAAGTTCTCCTTGAAGAAACCAAGCCATATACAATAGAAGATACGGCTTGGAGGGAGTATAAACTAAAACTCTCTAAAATAAAGGATCGCCTTCTTACCAGAACAGGTAAAAAAATAGCAAAAAAACGCACGAAGTTTATGCAAAGGTTTTTTGAAGAACTAAATGCCGAGGTAGAGGGTATAAGATAAAAAAATGGGTTGCCCACTAGTCACTCATTTAACCATTGACACAGGTCTTTGACTCTGATAAGCAAAATTAAATAAATTGAAGGCAGTATATATGTATTCTCCAATGGCCTATTTCTCAGAGCTTTGCCCCAATTGTGGGTCAAGAATTTCCGATGTTCGTCTTTTTAAGGGTTTACCCTGTTCTCATTGTCTTGAAGAGACCCAAACAGGGTCTGTATGTGAAGTCCTCAAGGCAAGCGGAAAGATGCAGGGTATGGCCACTTTTTGCCAGCTTCAGGAAGAGACTAAAAAGTTTGAACACTTTTTTAAAAGAAATTTGGGATTTGGGCCTTGGTCTCTCCAGCTTAGTTGGTTTAAAAGGGCATTTTTAAAAAAATCATTTGCCATTGTGGCCCCCACAGGGGTGGGAAAGACAACCTTTGGGATGCTTTATGCGGCCTATATTCAGGCCCCAAGTTATATCATTCTGCCTACTAAAATGTTGGTAGAGCAGGTTTGTGAAAAACTTTCTAAGATGGTTCCTTGTAAAGAAATTGTGGCCTATTTAGGCAAAAAGGGGCAAAAGGAGCTCATTCAAAGTGCCGGTTATAGAATCTTGATCACCACGGTAAACTTCTTCTATCGCAATGCCGAAATTCTTCCCAAGAACTTTTTTAAATTTGTCTTTGTAGACGATATAGATGCCATTTTGAAATCTTCTAGGAGGGTAGAACTCCTTTTTCAACTGCTAGGATTTGATGAAGCTAATATTGCTTCAGCCTCAAAAATCCGGCTTTCTCAAGAAGAGTTGAAAAGGATTAAGGCCATTAGGGAGAAAATGGATGTAGTGCTTGTTGTCTCTTCGGCCACAGTTCAACCTAAGCCCAGGAGAATGCTTCTATTTGAGCGACTACTTGGATTTGAGATAAGCCGCACCCAAATCAAGTTAAGAAATATTGTAGATGCCCTTGAGGAGGTAAAGGACGAAAAAGAGGCTTTAAAAAAGGCGGTTGCTTTTATAAAAGAATGGGGTGGCGGGACCTTTGTATTTGTGTCTTCAGAAAGGGGAAAAGAAGGTGTAGAAAAAGTCGTTTCTTTTTTAAATAAGTGCAAAATAAGGGCCATTTCCTATGAAAATTTTAAAGGGAAAAACAAAGAGGCCTTCAGACAGGGCAAGATTCAAGCCGTAGTAGGAATAGGGACTGCTTATAACAGCTTGGCTAGGGGAATAGATTTACCTGAGGCCGTCCGTTATATCGTCTTTATTGATGTGCCCAAAATGGTGTTTCCTGCTTCTGTAGGCCTTAATCCCCGAAGGCTTTTTGGAATTCTGCTTGCCTTAAAGGATTTGCTTCCAGTAGATAAAAACAGCCTCTATCTTTCCTACCTAAAAAAATATCTAGGATTGTCTGAAGCCCAATTGGCGCGAGTGATGGAGCGATATCCCAAAACAAGAGAGCGTCTTCAGGAAATAGCCGATTTTTTAGATGGCCTTTTAAAGGATAAATCTTTTAGAAAGCGTATTGAGGGATCCGATACAGTAGGATTTCAACAAAAAAATGGCAGGTGGTTTATAGTGGTAGCCGATGTTAATGGCTATTTACAGGCCTCAGGGCGGGCATCACGCCTATTTGCAGGAGGCCTGAGTAAAGGTTTGGTGGTAACCTTTTATTGGGACAAAAAGGCCTTAAATAGCCTTTTAAAACGGCTAAAAAATAGTGCTCCTCTTGGAGGAGAAATAAAATTTTGGCCTCTTAAAGAAGTAAATTTGAAAGGCCTCTTTGAAGAAATTGATAAAGACAGGGAGAAGATCAAATCCCTTATAACTGCTGTGGGCTCAAAGCAAACGTTTTCCCAACCAAAAGATTTATTTACGCCCACTCTTGTCATTGTAGAGTCGCCTACAAAGGCCAAAACCATCGCTGGCCTTTTTGGTAAACCAGCCAAGCGAAAAATAGGAAATTTGACTGTCTATGAAGTTAATCTTGAAAATCGTTTGCTTTGTATTACGGCTTCTTTGGGACATGTATGTGATTTGATTACTAATGAAGGATATTTTGGAATAATTGAGGAAGACGGAAGGTTTTTGCCGATTTATGCCCCTATAAAACGATGTGGGCATTGTGGTGTTCAAACCGCAGATGCCCTATGTCCATGGTGTCACAATCCTCCTTCACAGACCAAGAAAGAAGTCATCTTAGGACTCAGACAAATGGCTATAGAGGTGGACGAAATTTTTATTGGCACAGACCCAGATACCGAGGGAGAAAAGATCGGGTGGGATCTTTTTCTACTTTTGCGGTGTTTTAACCACCATATCTCGCGGATTGAGTTCCATGAAGTTACCCGCCAGGGTCTTTTAAGGGCCATAAAAAGGCCCCGTGAGTTTTCTCTCCCCCTTGTTAAGGCCCAAATTTTACGGCGGGTAGCCGATCGATGGGTGGGTTTTGTATTATCACGTCAACTTTGGGAGGCATTTGGCAAAAACACCCTTTCGGCCGGCCGAGTTCAAACCCCTGTCTTAGGATGGGTGATAAAAAGAGAGCAAGACCGAAGGCAAAAGAAGGCTGTAATTACCTTCCTTTTGAATGAACATCCCCTTTCCTTTGAAGAGCTAGACCTTAATAAGGCAAGAAAAATCTTTGCTGGGCTTGATAATGCCCAAATAGAAATAGTTTCTTGGTGCCAAAAGGATATTTCCCCATCACCTCCGTATGATACCAGCTCTATATTGATAGATAGTTCGCATATTCTCCACCTGTCCGCTCAGAATACGATGCAAATTCTTCAAGAGCTCTTTGAAAAGGGACTTATTACTTACCATCGCACTGATTCCACCCATGTATCTGAATTTGGCCAGAGCATTGCCTTAGAATATATTACTCAGAAATTTGGACGGGATTTTTGGGCCAAAAGGTCATGGGGAAAGGCGGGCACTCATGAATGTATTCGTCCTACTCGGCCCTTAGACGATGAGGAGCTTAGGTTTCTTGTAGCCACAGGGGAAATATATCTCAACCAACCCAAACAGGCAATTAGGCTCTATCGCCTCATCTTTAACCGTTTTATGGCCTCACAGATGAGGGAAGCCCAAGTGAAGGTGACAGAAATAAGAATGCGTTTCCCTGATTTATCTGGAACGTTCTTAAGTGAACACACCTGGCAAATTTACTCCGAAATTATAAAGCCTGGCTTTGATTTGGTTACTCCTCTTAAAGTAATTCCCCTGACTACTCCCCTTAAAATTGAAAAAAGGGAACTTAAGTTTGTTCCCCAAACTCCACCCTTTACTGAAGGTAGTTTGATAGAGGAGATGAAGAAAAAGGGCCTGGGCCGTCCTTCCACTTACGCCAAGATTGTTTCGGTGCTTTTAGAAAGACGTTATCTTATTTCCCGAAAGGAGTTTCTTTTCCCCACTCGTTTGGGAAGAGATGTTTTTAATTTTTTGGAGGCTAACTACCATGAGTATATTGATGAAGAATTTACCCGATTGCTTGAACAAAAGATGGATGCTGTAGAAAAGGGACAGGAGGATTATCAGGTGATGCTTCATAGCATCTTCAAATGGGTGATAGAAGGAGACACACTTAACAAAGACGCTATGAGAAAGGTGTTGAATGTATAGAAAGGGGAGCAAACAATGGCAGTGATTTGTCCCAAATGTGGAAGGCAATACGATATTACCTTACTTGATTTTCAAAGCCATATTATATGCGAATGTGGCTATAAGATTACCAAAGACGACCTCCATCGTCACCACCTGTCCTTTACAGGTAAGGCGGATGTCTATGTGATTATTCCCGCCAGATATGCAGCTAAAAGATTTCCTGGAAAGCCCTTGGTGAAATGGAAAGGTTGCCCTCTTATCCAGCATGTCTACGAATGTGCGCTTAAGTCCACACTGGCTAAAGAAGTTATAGTGGCTACAGACGATGAACGTATTATGAACGCCGTTACCTCCTTTGGAGGTAAGGCAATAATGACCTCGTCTAAACACCCTTCAGGGACAGATCGTTTGGCCGAAGCCGCCTCTTTATTAGGGCTCAAACCTGAAGATGTTGTTGTCAATGTTCAGGGGGATATGCCATTTTTTGATTCAGAGATTATTAAAGAAGTATCCCAGCCCCTTTTTGAAAATCCCCTTATTTTTATGGCCACTTTGGCTCAAAAGATTGAAGAACCAAGAGAAATTTTTGATCCTAATTGCGTTAAAGTGGTGTTTGATATTCATGGCAAGGCCTTATATTTTTCCAGGGCCCCTATCCCCTATGACCGAGATAAAATGGGAGGGACCTATTTCAAACACCTAGGGATTTATGCCTACAGAAGACACTTTTTGGATAAATTTGTTTGTCTTAAGCCGACCCCGTTAGAACAAATAGAAAAACTTGAGCAATTGAGGGCCTTGGAGCATGGTTATCATATCTTTGTGACTGAAACCTCACATAAGGCCATAGATGTAAATACACCAGAGGATTTAAACCGTCTAGAAGAGGTGTAATGTCATGTATTTACCTAAACCAATTTTAAAAAAACACCTTCTGAGGCTTCTAGAAGCCGATTTGGGCATGGGGGATATCACTACCAATGCCCTGTGTGGCGAGGAACTCTCCCAGGCAGTGATAATTTCCAAGAACGAACCAAGTTGTATTTTAGCAGGAGTAGAAGAAGTAGAGGCCTTGGCTGAAATATTTGAGATAAGGGCAGAGGTATTTTTAAAAGATGGGGATGAAATAAATCAAGGAGATATTATTTCAAGATTGGTAGGCAAGGCCAAGGATTTGTTGGCCTTAGAACGCACGGCCTTAAATTTGATGATGCGAATGAGTGCTATTGCCACCATGACAAAAAAAATGCAAGGGCTTATAAATCAGGTGGGCAGCAGGTCTCGGATTGCGGCTACTAGGAAAACACTGCCTGGATTTATCTATTTTGACAAAAAGGCCGTGGCTATTGGAGGTGGGGACACTCATCGCCTTCATTTAGAAGATATGGTTCTTATAAAAGACAACCACATCATTCTAGCTGGGGGGATAGAAAAGGCCCTCAAGAGGGTAAAAGATAAGGTAAGTTTTAGCAAAAAGATAGAAATTGAGGTAAAAAATGAAACAGAGGCCGTTCAAGCGGCTAGGTTGGGTGCCGACATTGTGATGCTTGACAATTTTTCGCCCCTGGCAGTTAAGCAAACCATTTCTCTATTCGAAAAAGAAGGTTTAAGAGAGCGGGTTCTCATTGAAGTTTCAGGTAACATCAATGAACAAAATGTGGTAGAATATGCTAAAGCCAATCCTGATATTATTAGTTGTGGTGCCTTGACGCATTCAGTAAAGGCAGTAGATATGAGTATGAAGCTGATGATAATGGACTAAGTCTTGTGAAGAGAAAAGGGGTCCCAACATGGGCTTAGAAATAGAACCGCTGGATAAATATAAATGGCGTATTCCCAAACAAGGGGATATGCGGACCGATGGAATTATTTATATTACAGCAGAGATGCTTGAGCTTATCAAACACGATGAAAGCATCAGGCAAGTGGCCAATGTGGCTTGTCTGCCAGGCATTGTTGGACCTTCAATGGCTATGCCTGATATCCATGCCGGCTACGGATTTCCGATTGGGGGTGTGGCCGCCTTTGATTTGGAAAGGGGAGTTATAAGCCCTGGAGGAGTGGGGTATGATATCAATTGTGGGGTACGCCTATTGCGCTCCAATTTAGAAAAGGAGGAAGTTCTACCCCTTATTGAAGATTTAGTAGATACCCTATTTGTGAATATTCCTACCGGAGTAGGTTCTTCTCGCAAGGACTTTAGGTTAAAGCAAACCGAATTAAAAAAGGTCTTGAAAAATGGTGCAAAATGGGCTGTCAGTAAAGGTTTTGGAAGTCAGAGAGACTTGGAACATATTGAGGCTGGAGGGTGCCTACCCCAAGCTGATCCCCAATTGGTTTCTAAAAAGGCCTACGAAAGGGGTAAAAGCCAGCTTGGTACCCTAGGTTCAGGCAATCATTTTGTAGAAGTGGGTTATGTAGATGAAATTTACCACGAAGAAATTGCACAAAAGATAGGACTTTTTAAAAACCAAGTGACAGTCATTGTCCATACAGGTTCTAGAGGATTGGGTCATCAGGTTTGCGATGACTATATTAAGGTGATGCTTAAGGCATCTGCTAAATATGGTATTAAGCTTCCAGATAGACAACTTTGCTGCGCTCCAATAAAATCCCCTGAAGGACAGGAGTACCTGGCGGCTATGGCCTGTGCTGCCAACTTTGCCTTTGCCAATCGGCAGATGATTACCCATTGGATAAGGGAAACCTTTGAGGGATTATTCAAAAAATCTTATGAAGAACTAGGACTCGATCTCATTTACGATGTTTGTCATAACATTGCTAAGATAGAAAGGCATGTTTACCAGGGGCAATCAGTTACCCTTTGTGTGCATCGCAAGGGTGCTACTAGGGCATTTGCTCCAGGACATCCTGAGGTTCCATTGGCCTATAGAGAAATAGGACAACCAGTCTTAATACCTGGAGATATGGGTAGGTATTCCTATGTCCTGGTAGGGACTCAAAAGGCCATGGAGGAAACTTTTGGCAGTACTTGCCATGGAGCAGGCCGGGTAATGAGCCGCCATCAAGCCATTAAAATGGCTAAAGGGCAGAATATTGCCGCCCAAATGAAGGGGAAGGGGATATATGTAAGGAGTGCCGGGAGGAGAACCCTAATAGAGGAAATCTCTGAGGCCTATAAGGATGTGAGTGATGTAGTTGAGGTAGTGCATGGAGCAGGCCTTGCCAAAAAGGTAGCCAGACTAAAACCTTTGGGGGTGATTAAGGGATAGAAATGTTAGCCTCAATTTTGAGCAGTGCGGTTTGGGGGATAGAGGCCTATCCAGTAGAAGTAGAGGTGGACATTCAGCAGGGATTGCCTGCTTGGACCATAGTAGGACTGCCTGATCCCGTCGTAAAAGAAAGCAAAGAGCGAATAAGGTCAGCTATCAAAAATTGTAGTTACAAATTCCCTTCAGAGCGCATTACCATTAATTTGGCTCCAGCCTCACGAAAGAAAGAGGGCTCAGCCTTTGACTTGCCTATTGCTATTGGGCTTTTGGTAGCCAATGGTCATATTAAAGGCAGTCATATAAACAAGTATCTCTTTTTAGGGGAACTATCCCTGGATGGGAGTGTGAAGCGGGTAAGAGGTGTTCTCCCCATAGCCCTTTTAGCAAAAGAATTGGATGTAAAGGGAATAATCATTCCCATTGAAAATGTTGCCGAAGCGGCCATTGTGCCTGCAATAGAAGTGATTGGAGCAAGACATCTTACTGAGGTGGTTGAGTTTTTGAACGGATTAAAAGACTTACCCAAGATAAGCCTTGAGCCGAAAGAGGTTTTTAATAGCTCAGAGGTAGATGATGTTGATTTCCAAGAAATAAAGGGTCAAACTCATGCCAAAAGGGCACTTGAAATTGCTGCGGCTGGCGGCCATAATGTCCTTATGGTAGGTCCTCCAGGAACTGGGAAAACCATGCTGGCGAGGCGGCTCCCCACCATTCTTCCACCGCTTAGCTTTGAGGAGGCCCTTGAAACCACCCGCATTTATAGTGTCGCGGGGCTTTTGCCTCCAGGGCATTCCTTAATTGCTAGAAGACCATTTCGAGCGCCGCATCATACCATCTCTGACGCGGGGCTTATTGGAGGAGGCCAGATTCCCAGGCCTGGAGAGGTTACCCTGGCCCATAATGGGGTTCTCTTTCTTGATGAGCTTCCTGAGTTTAAACGCCATGTTTTGGAGGTCTTAAGGCAACCGCTTGAAGACGGCGAAGTAACCATTTCTAGAGCAGGGGCCAGCATGACCTATCCGGCAAGATTCCTCTTAGTAGCTGCGATGAATCCCTGTCCATGTGGCTATTTAGGAGATTCAAGACATCAATGCACTTGTTCCTATGCTCAAATTAGGCGTTATAGGGCAAAGATATCAGGTCCTCTTTTGGACAGAATTGATTTGCATATTGAGGTTCCGTCTGTAGATTGTAAAGAATTAAAGCAGATTCCAGAGGGAGAGACGTCTGCTGAAATCAGGAAAAGGGTAATAGCGGCCCGAAATATACAACTAAGACGTTTTCATAATCTTGGCATTTACTGTAATGCCCAAATGGGAGTCAAGATGATTGATGAATTTTGCCAGCTAGATCAAGAGGGGCAAAGATTGTTAGACACAGCTATGGAGAGATTGGGACTAAGTGCCCGGGCTTATATGCGTATTTTGAAAATTGCAAGGACTATTGCTGACTTAGAAGGGGAAAAGAAGATTTTGCCCCAGCATATTGCCGAAGCCATTCAGTATAGGTCTTTGGATAGAGAAATCAGCTAAAGCGCGTGGGGACGAGACATATTTTAAACCGGATAGGTTTTCATGTTGTCTCGCAAGGCCGATTAGGGGGGAGGTTTTCCCTGCCCCCTTTGGCCTTTGGTCTTAACCTAGGATGGCCTTCTGAAACTCCTCAAAACCTATCCTGTCAATAAATCTTCCCAATCGTTCTCCCTTTTTGGCGTTTTTTTCATAGAAGTTGATGATCTTATCAGCCAGTTGCAGGGCCTCTTCAGAGGAAACATTGTCGGTAAGCTTGCGGGCCAGCATAGGACGGGCACCGCCACAGCCACCTACTAGCACAGTCCACCCCTTGGGCTTGCCCACAAAGCCCAAGTCTTTGATGCAGGTCTCCGCACACTGGTTGATACAACCCGAAACCCCGATCTTGAACTTGGTAGGGAGGGCATAACCGTGGTAGCGTTTATCCAGCTCAGCTCCCAGGGCCAGGGAATCCTGCTGCCCCAGGCGGCAAAAGGTGGTGCCGGGACAGACCCTGATGCTGCGGATACAGCCCCCCACCGCCGCCCCAGGGTTAACTCCAAGTTCTTCCCAAACCTTATCAATGTCCTCTTCTTTTAGCCCCACCAGGGCGATGCGGTCGGCACTGGGAAAAAGCTTGGTAGAGACAGGCAAGAATGAGGGCTAAAGGCTGAGGCAAGAGCAAAGGCAAAGGGCTAAAAGGCTAAAGGAAAGACTTTGCGTCATTTGCTTTTTTTACAGGCCAGGTGTTTGTATGGGCCCTTAACCTCTTAAGCAGACCTTCTGTTTCTAAAGCGACGCGCCAGGGTCAGGAGCTTATCTAGCAGGGCATAGAAGAGGGGCACGTAGACCAGGGTGAGGATGGTGCCCACGAGGAGGCCACTGATGGCCACTACCGCCAGCGGGGAGAGCCTTTCCAGGCCGATGGCCCACTCGGCGGCGATGGGGATCATCCCGGTAATGGTGGAAAGGGCGGTCATGAGGATGGGGCGGGTTCGGGCCCGGATGGCCCCTTCGATGGCGGTATAGAGGTCAGCCCCGCTTTTCCTGGCCCGCTCGATGAAGTCCAAGAGCAGGATGGAGTTGTTTACCACCACGCCTGAAAGGAGGATCATGCCCATGGAGGCCGGCATACAGAAATGTCGCCCCACCAGGAGGAGCCCCCAGATGGCCCCGATGAGCGCCAGCGGTATGGCCACCATGATGGTCAACGGGTGCCTGAAGGAGTGAAAGGTGGGCACCAGGGAAAAATAGAGCAGGATCAGGGAGAGGATCAGGGCCTTCTTTAACCGGCCAAAGGATTCCTTCATGGGCTTGATTTCACCCTCCTGGGAGAGGCGAAACCCCGCGGGGACAGGGAGGCCTTTGAGCGCCCTTTCTACCCCGGCCTGGAGGTGGCTTATGGCGGTCTTGCGGCGGTAACCCAGGACGTCGATTACCGGGGAGAGGTTTTCCCGGACGATGATCCCACGCACGAAGGTCGCCTGCACCTGGGCCAGTTCCCTCAAAGGCACCGGCCCCTCGCGGGTGGGGACAAAGGTGTCCAGGAGGTCCGAAAGCGAAGACCGTTCTCTCTCGGGAAAGCGCAGGAGAATACGGTAGGGTCGTTCTTCTGGGACGCGCCAGAGCGAGGCCTTGGCCCCGGCAAAGGCGGCGGAGAGCTCCTTGGCCAGGGCCTGAGGGGAGAGGCCGTAGCGGGCGAGTTTTTCAAGCTTAGGCCTGATCCAGTATTCCTGGCGGTCAAAGTCCCAGGTGTGAGAGAGGCTTACCAGCCCTCGCACGCGGTGGAGCCTGCTTTCGACTTCTAGGGCCAGCTTGTGGAGGAGATAGGGATCTCGCCCGGAGATCATCACGTCTATCGGGGCGGCGATGGAGGAGAGCGGGGTGGCACCAAACTCGAAGACATGCAGGCTCTTTAGCCCCGGAATTTTCAGAAAGTCGCGATAGAGCCGGTCTTCTATAGTCCAAATGGATTCTTTGCGATGGAAGCGATCCACGAAATGCGCCGTGATGACCCCCTGCCGCGGGGTGCGATCCGCCCCGAAACTGATGACCCCGGGCTCAGAGCCCATGACGGTGGCCATGCGGATGAAGCCAGGTGTTTTTTTGATGCGGTCTTCCATCTCCCGAATGATCCCCTCGGCTTCTTCGATGGGGGTATTCGGGGCAACTTCAAAAGAGACTTTGATAATCCCGGTATCCATAGGGGGCATGAGGTCCCGGCCCACGAGCGGCATGATCTTCTTGGCACTGAACCCTAGAAGGGCGATGGCTGGCAGGATGAGGAGCAGTTTGTAGCGCATACCAAAACGAAACAGGGCCAGATAGAAGCTCCGCAGCCTTTCAAGAAAGGCCTCGCTTACGCGGGAAAGGACTTTTTCTAGCCGGGAGCTCTCGCCGCGGTGCAGCACGTACGGGGCTAGCAAGGGAATAATGGTCACCGAGACCACATAGGAGGCGGAAAGGGCCATGGTGAGCACCACCGCCAGCTCGCGCAGGATCTTTTCCACGTAGCCACCCACGAACATGATGGGGATGAGGACCAGAATAGTGGTGAAGGTGCCGGAGAAATCGGTGAGCATGATCTCTTTGGTGCCGGAGATGGCGGCTTCCTTGGGGGAGAGCCCCTTTTCCCGGAGGTGTCTTTCAATGTTTTCCGCCACTACGATGGAGTCGTCTACCAAGAGCCCTACCGCCAGGATGACCGCCGTCATGGTGACGATGTTGAGCTCCATCCCGAAGAGCTTCATGAGAAAGAAGGTCAGGAAGTAGGTCACCGGGATGGAGACGGCGGCCAGAAGCGTGGCCCTTACCCGGGCCATGAGGAGGAAGATCACCGCCACGGTGAGGATGATGGCGTCCCGCAGGGCCCCGATGAGGTTGGAGACTGAGGTGCGAATGATATTTTCCTGGGTATCGGCGATGGAAAAACGCAGCCGGGGGTATTGTGGAGCCAAGCGTTTGAGGGCCTCTCTGGCGGCCTTGATGGTGGCCATCACGTTTCCGTTCTCTGGCCGGAGGATATTGATGGCAATGGCTGGGGCGCCGTTACCGTGAAAGAGACTCGCGCGGTCGGCGTGGGTCACGTGGATCTTGGCGATATCCCGCAGGTGTATGGCCTCGCCGTGGTGGGGAATGGTGAGCGTGGCCAATCTTTCGGGCTCGCGCACCTCTCCGGCTAGCTTGATGAAGATCTCCTTGCGATTGGTGCGGATCACCCCGGAGGGGAGATTGGCGTTTTCGGCATAGAGGGCGGCTGAGACGTCTGCCAGGCTTAGGCCGTAGCGGGCAAGCGCCTCCCGGTCCACCTCTATCAGAACCTCGGGCTCGTAACCGCCGAAGACTTCCACGTCACCGATCTCGGGGACGTTTAGCAGCGCGGGCTTGATATACTCCTTGGTAAGCCGTCTGACCTCGGAGAGACTGAGATTCGAACCTTCCTTAGGCCTTACGGCCACGGTCATCACCGGGGTGGTGGCGTCACTCACCTTGAAGATCCGGGGCGGCAGGAGCCCCGGGGGGAGGTCACTCAAGATGCGGTCAAGGGCGGCGGAGACGTCTACCTGGGCGGCGGAAAGGCCCTTTTCGTAGTCGAATTCTACCGAGACCACGGCCACCCCGTCCCGGGAGACCGAGCGCACCTTGCGCACCAAAGA
The DNA here is from genome assembly GCA_027038965.1 of Candidatus Desulfofervidaceae bacterium. Taxonomy (GTDB): domain Bacteria; phylum Desulfobacterota; class Desulfofervidia; order Desulfofervidales; family Desulfofervidaceae; genus JAGHCL01. The sequence continues at coordinate 56,722 of JALWFG010000019.1, forward strand.
AAGCGTGGCAAGCTCTTTCTCTACCGGGATGGCCACTTGTCTCTCCAGATCCTCTGCCGAGGCCCCAGGAAGCTGAAGGACCACCACCACCCGGGGATAATTGGCGTCGGGGAAGAGATTGAGGGGCAACTCCCGGAAGCTTTTGATCCCGAGTACTACCCCGAGGAAGAGGAGGGCCAGGATGAGATGGGGATATTTGAGGTAACGTTCTACCAGGTTCATGAGCCCCTCGTGATCACCCTCTGTCCGGGATGAAGCCTTAAGAGGAGCCCTGGATCGCCCACGACCACGGGCTCGCCGGGCACGAGTTTGCCCTTAAGCACGACCTGGTCGGCACTCTGTCCCAGCACCTCCACCGGCACCAACACCAGCCGCTCCTCCCGCACCACATAGACGGCAGGATTTTTTCCCGGTACCAGGGCCTTGAGGGGCAGAACGAAGCCCTCGGGTTCTTTGAAGACGAGATCGACCCCCACCGAGGCCCCGGAGGGGAGGCCAAAGGGGCGCTCTTTGAGACGAATCTCGGCGGTGGCCAGGGCCTCCTCCCCCACCGCCGGATGCACCCGAAACACCCTGGCCGCCTGCCGCCTTTTCCCCAAGGTGAGGTAGGCCTTGGTGCCCCGGGCCAGGAGGCCGGCCTTTTCCTGGGGAATCTTTACCAACACGCGGTAGCCGGCCTGCGGGTCTTCAAGCTCAAGGATAGGGGTCCCGGGGGTGGCCAAGTCACCAGGGTCTTTGAAGCGTTTGGTCACCACCCCGGAGAAAGGGGCGGTGATCCGGGCGTAAGTGAGATCGGCCTTCACCGCGGCCATTTCCTGGCGGAGCTGTACCACCCGGGCCTTGGCCAGCTCAAAGGCGCTTTTTGAGAGATCGAAGGCCTCCTGGGAGATGGCCTCGTGGGCCAAGAGCTTTTGATTGCGCCGCAAGATCGCCTCCCGGGTGAGAAGGTCGCTTTGGGCGGCGTTGAGTTCGGCCTTGAGGGTGGCCAGGCGCGTAAGCAAGCCCTTGGCCTCGATCTCGACCAGGAGTTCTCCCTTTTTGACCGGGTCGCCTTCGTACTTGGTGACTTTTAAAAGGTAGCCGGTGAGCTTGGTGGAGAGGCTTGCGGATCTAAGGGGTCTGATGGTCCCTAAGTAATGTTCTCTGATCTCGAGCCGTCCTTTCTTGACCAAGGCGGTTTTCACGGGGAGGGGGACCTTTGGTGGTGGCGGGGTCTTTTCTAGGGCGGCCTTTTTCATCTTTACCAGACGTGCTGCCCCGGCCACGAGGGCCAATATCACCAGAATGGTAAGCAAGAGCTGGGATTTTTTCATGGGAGGTACTCCTTACTCATCTGGCCGGTGGCGAGTTCGAAGGCCACCCGGGCGGTTTTCAGGTTGTAGTAAGCCTTTACCAGGGCGGTCTTGGCCCGGAGCCAGGCTTCCTGGGCGGAGAGGAGGTCTGTCACCGCGCCGGCGCCGGTCTGGTAGCGCACCCTCTCCCGTTCGAAGACTTCCCGGGCATAGGCCTCGGTGGCCTGGTATTTTTCTAGCTGGGCCCGGGCGGTCTGGATTTGAGTGAGGGCCGTAAGGATCTCTTCCCGGGCCTTGAGGCGCACCGCTTTCAGGTGTTCCTCGGCGGCCAGGACCTGGGCCTGGTTTTCTCGAAGCCGGTTTCTTTTGCCGCCGGAATCAAAGAGATTGAGCTCGAACCTAAGGCCCGCGGTCCAGACCTCTTCGTCGTGGTGGAGGCCGGCCCCGGCCCGTCGCCCGTAGGAGGAAAAGAGGGCGACCGTGGGCCAGTAGGCCCGTTTGGCACGCTCCAAGGAGGCCTCGGCCTGTTTGACCCGAAGGGCCGCGGCCTTTACGTCCGGACGGGCGGCAAGGTAAGTCTCCCCCTCCTCCTCGGCGGGGAGGTCCGATGGGGCCGCTTGGAGGTCCCCGGTAACCTCAAAATCCGGCCGTTCTTCACCCATGAGGAGGGCGAGGAGGTGTTTGGCCAGCCGAAGATTTTCCTTGGTGGCAAGCAGGGCGGCCTCTTCTTCGCGTAGGGCCCGTTCAAAATAGAGGAGATCGAGTTTGGCGATCTTCCCCAGACGATATTTGAAGGCGGCCTCTTGGTGCTGTCTCTTAAGGAGAGAGAGCTGTTCTTCTTGGGCCTGGGCCAGTGTTTTGAGATAGAGAATCTGGTAATAGACCTGTTTCACGTTGGCGATGAGGTCTTCGGTAGACTGGTGGAGGAGACTTTTTTGGACTAGGGTCTCAAGTTCTTTGATCTTTACTTCCCGGGCTACCCGGCCGCCTTCGTAAAGGGGTAGCGAGAGCTCTACCTCCCAAAAATAGATGTCCCGGCTGAAGGCCGGGAACTGTCCCCAGCCCTTGATGGGAAGCACCGCCACCGGGTCACTGTGGCGTTCGGCCTGGGCTACGAGATCGGCCCGAAGCCAGCGGTTGGCCGCGGTGGCTTTCCTGGCGTAGGAGGCCGCCTTTATCTCTTCTTGGCGAGAACGAAGCTCCGGGTGGGTGGAGAGGGCCTTCTTGATGGCGGTGTCCAGGGTGAGGGTCTTGGCCCCGGTCTTTGCCGGGAAGAGGAGGGCGCAAAGCAAAAGGCCTAGGACAAGGGGCTTGAGGCTACTTCTCATGCAGGCCCTCCAAACCCTTTAGTGCAAAGACAACGATGTATTCCACGAGGACCCTTTTGAAGGTTTCGTCGTAGTCACGGCCGGTCAAGACGCTCACCTTGGGACGGGCAAAGTTGAAATAGAGGATCTGGGCCAGGAGGCTAAGCACCGCAAGAAGCAGGGCCTCTTCGGAAAGCTTGGGAAAATGGTCCCTTAAGGCTTCCATTACTTCAGATACCAGGGGCCTTACGGCCTCTTCGGAAATCACCGCAAAGGCCTTGGTGGGCTCGGTAATCTCACGGGCCAGCAATCGGTAGTGAATAACCCGTTCCTTATCGTTCATGGGGCCACAGAGCACGGCCTCAGCAAGCGCCCTGATGATGGCTTCGGCTGAGGGCGGGGCCTCTTTATTAAGGCGGGCTCGAAAGTCTTTCCGTATGCGCCGGGCCCGTTCGAGAAAACACTCCCGAAAGACCGCAAAGTAAAGGTTCTCCTTGGAACCAAAGTGGTAGTTCACCGCCGAGAGATGTACCTTGGCGCGGGAGGTGATCTCTCGCACAGTCACCCCATGAAATCCCTTTTCGGCAAAGAGCTCTTCCGCTGCAACAAGGACCTTTTGGCGAGTATCTCGGTCTTTCTTTGGTCTAGGAGTTGCTAACATACGAACATTTATATCAAACATTCATTCGAAAAGCAAGGGGGAATTTTTAGGAAGCGGGAATCTTGGGCGTTTGGCAGTTAGCAAAAATTTTATAAATTGGTAGTCCCTACTGCTTCCCAAAAAGCAAATACCATTACCATTAAAGGGCTGCAGGACACTTTTCTGCCCCTTCTAAATCGGCGATTGGGCGGGTATTTTAAAATACAAAAGAAAATTTTGCTCCAGCATATTGCCGAAATCATTCAATATAGGTCTTTGGATAAAGAAATGGTCTAAAAATATTTTAGACATCTTGACAGACAGAATTATTTTTTATACCTTAAGGAGCAGCCGGGGTAGCTCAGTCGGTAGAGCAACGGACTGAAAATCCGTGTGTCCCCAGTTCGATTCTGGGCCCCGGCACCAGCAAAAGCAAGTAATTAAGGCCAGTTAGGCCAAGCTCCTAACTGGCCTTTTTGTTTGTAAAAAGGCAGGGGTAAACATGGGGTAAAGATAGACCCTGCTAAAAGTTTTTGAAACCATCCCATTTGTCCCATTTTTCTGGCGCCCATGCTACGGGCTTCTTGGACCCCGGGGGAAAATATCGGCCTTCTCTAAGGCAATATTGCAAGACTTCACACCAGTTGAAAAATGTTTCGTATTTTCTCTTGTTCCCAAGCTTCTGGAGCTCCGTTCTGATTTTAAGCGGTATTTTAGGAAGAAGACCCGCTAGCTCTCTGCTGGTAATTGTGGGAAAATCTGAAGAAATGTCTTTTGCGTCCGCCTGTTTTAAAACATACAACCTTCGGCCAAGAAGGAGGTAATGAAAAGGAATAATCCTATTTTGAATAGATGAGAGCGAAAAGCCAGTTTCTTTTGCAGCAGTTTCGGGCAAAACAAGGACCGTGCTGTTTTTCCGATTCCACCACTTGGCAACTGGATCATTAGTGTAGCTAAGCTGATCCAGAACAACAGGAAACGGAAAAAAATACAAATATAGAATTTTGCCAAAAGGCGAAAGGGCGTAAATTGGTCCCGTCTTTTTTATACTGGACAACTACAGCCTGCTTTTTCTCAAGGCTTTGGAGGGACCTCTTACACGCTTTCCCAATAGCTACCTGGATGGAGCTGAGGGAGAGGGCCCCGTGCCAGAGTAGATGTAGAATTTCCTTTTCTAGGGCGTGAATCTGGACTTGTTTTTTCTTTTTTCTGCCCTTTTCCACGCTTATCTTTTTTCTCCTTTTTAATTTTTTGTCAATAGTTTTGTTGTTTTTTATCAATAGGTTTTAACAGTTAAATCAATAGGTTAAGACAAAATAAAGCATTTCTTTTGATTTTTACGAGAGAAAACAAAAACAGTTTTTTTACTTCGCTTTAACCTCTTTTACTCTCTTTTTTTGTTTTTTGTCGGAGAAAAAAAGACACTAATTTTTGGTAGGAGAGAAAAAAAAGAGGTAAGCGAAAATGCAAAAGAGAAGAAAGGAAAAAGAGAGAAAAGAGAATCTGCTGCTCTTCTGGCAGGTTCAAGAACAAGTTCAGAATTTTTTTGAAAACAAGGGTATTTACGCAACAGAGACGATCACAGCATATGTGACAATATGTGTTGCCGTTCAGGCCATCAACCACAAGTGGAAACAAGTCTACGACTGGAAAATTGCCGAGGCCCTGGCTCAACTCTACCGTCACGAACCAATCGAAAGGCCCCGAATGCAAGGAAAATCGGCCATTCTTCGCTTTCTGGCAACCTGGGACGCGTGGACCTTGGAGAAGCACCCCACTGTCCACTTTTCAACCCTAGAGAGAACAGACGGCAGCCTGCTGGCTGAGGAGTTTTTGATCCCGACCGACGAACCGGCCCCGGAATCGGAACCAACAGAGAAAATCAAAGCAGAAATTGAGCAATTTTTTGGCGGGATTTGGGCCTATGCCGAAGCGGCCCTTGAAGAAAACCTGCGGAGAAATCAGCGAAAAAAGGAAAGGGAACGGCTAAAACAGCAGCAGCTTTTTGCCATATCTTCTGAGCCCAAACCCAGGGAAAAGAAAAGAAAAAAGCACCCCCGGCGCAGGCGCCGGCCGTTTAGGCCCGGGCCAGGGCCGGCGGCACCGGCTTAGGCCGGCCGGGATTGCACTTTTGCACTTTATTGATAGGGAGGTGATGAGGGATGTAGCAAGGGCAAGGCAGTAAAAAGGAGGGAAAGCCAGAGGCGGAGGAGGAGGAAAAGAAGGAAAAAACAAAAAAACAAAACAAGGAGGTAAAACGATGATTGACCTTGAAACCTACGGTTACGAGGTGGAGTTTGCCGCAAAGAACGGCGACGAACTCAAAAAAATCGGGCTCCATCCTTTTTTTACGATCCTCCCTCCCTCTCATGTAGTTCGAGATGGTTGGTTGTGCGCTTACAAAAATCACAGAGATGAAAAAAAGAAAGTCGACATAATCGAGATAGAAAAAATTTGTCCGATGTTCTGGATTTCAGCCGTGGCGAACCCCGTAGAAGGGGATGAAGGCGGCGTGATGATCCTTAAGCGAGCAGATGGAGCCGCAAAAGTCTTTTCTTACCGCGACATTTCCGACCCCCGGAAAGCGGGCTGCATCTTAGCCGACTTTCTGGAGGTGCCTTTTACTACCGATACTAGAAAAACAGTATTGCTGTATTTGCGGAGTTTTTTCCTAAAAAACCTAAGAAATATCCGCAGCAAAATTCTTGCAAAACGCACCGGGTGGCATTTTTTCGGCAAAAACAAAAAGATAAGATATCTCCTTCCCTCCATTTACAGGCGAGCTGTTTTTTGGGACACAGATCGGGACGGGCGGCTGGCGGCGATTTGCTTATCCCACTCCAATGAAAAGGCTCTTTACAAACGCCAGATAGAAATTCTCCGGAAAGTTCTTTGCACCAAAGCCGGATTGGCCGTCCTGGCTGCCTTGAGTGCGCCATTAGTCAGGCCGCTCAGCACTTCCAATTTCGTTCTTTACCTTTCAGGCTTAACCGGTAGTGGAAAAACCACCGCCCATAAATTTGCTGTTTCCTTGTTCGCAAATCCCGAAAAACTCATGGGAACTTTAGATACAACTCAAGTGGGGAACGAAAGATTGGCCAATATGTTCCAGGACTTTCTATTATGGATTGACGAGCTTGAAACCATTAAGTCCCAGCAAATTCACTATTTTGTTAACCTTATATATTCCTACACCCAGGGCAAAGGGCGAACCCGGAGCGATAAAAATCTATCCGTAAGAGAAACTGCCCAGTACAGCGGGGTGATGCTAGCGAGCGGAGAGAGGGACCTGGATACGGTTATGAACGAGGTGACCCGATTCCGCTCTCAACCTTTGGGGCTGCGTCGGAGGGTGCTGGAAGTTCAGGCCGGGGATGATTTCTGGAGAGATCTTCAAACCGGAAGAAAATTGAATTTGAGCGAAATTAACCGATTCTCTTCCCGAAATTACGGGGCGGTGGGCAAAAAGTATATTCAGGTCCTCTCCCGGCTTTGCCGAGACAAAGAGTGTTTAGAGGGAATCAAAAAGGAATATCAAAAAATCACAGAACAGCAGGACTGGGACTGCCGCGGGTTGGAGCAGTTTATCGGATTAATGCTAATTGCCCTAAGAATCTTGAGATTTGTTACGAAAGACCAAACAATTGGAGAAGCTTTAGAAACTTATATAAAGGAAAAGCTGATTAAAAAGATCAAGGAGGAGATAGAACAAACAATAAACATATATGTTTCTTTCTGGGACTCCTTACGGGCCTGGCTCTTCGCGAATGCAAGATTTACCGAGGGATTAAAAGCAGCGGATAGCAGAGAAACCAGCGTCTGGGCGGTGTGGGAACAGGACTCAGAAGGAAAGGATAAAATCTGGATCAGCAGCCTGAAGCTCCGAGAATTCTGCCAATTACAAGGCTTTGTAGTTCAACAAATTGTCCAGGAAGCGGAACGGCAAGGATGCCTTCTGTCTAACCGCCAGCGGAGCGGCAAAAAAGGCTATGTTAAAAAAATCGCAGGAAGAGCCGTTTCCGGCTACTGCTTCCTCTCTCCCCCTGAAGAAGAAGAGATAGAAGAAACAGAAGCAGAAAAGCAAGCAGCAGAGGCAAGGGCAGAGGAAACAGCAGCAGAGGCAGAAATAGAAGCAGGGACAGAAGCAGAAGCAGAGGTGGAAGAAGCAGGAGCAGGGATAGAATTCAATCTAGACAATGATCCAGGGAAAATGCTTGAACTTCTCCTATGCTAATTCTTAGTGGGACGGGAGGCAAGGACAGGGAGAAAGCTTTTATTTTCCTTCCCTGCCTCTGCTTTGTCCCCCCTCCCCCCCTTTTTTTTCCAGGGCAAGGAGAAAAATTTTTAGGGTTATCCCGGTTATCCCTGAAAGGGATAACCGATTTATATCTCTAACTTCCCTATTTTTTATTTCTTTTTTTGCAGTTATCCCGGTTATCCCTCTTACACGGTATATACATATTTTTTTAATTTTTTTAAAATAGATATATACCTTAAAATAGGGATAACCGGGATAACCTTTCATACTTTTTTAATAAAAATAAAGAAATATACGAAACATAACAGGTTATCCCTTTAATCTTAAAAGGGATAACCTGTAAAATTTGAGGGATAACCTCTCTTTCCTGCTCTGCTTTTTTCCTTGTAAAATAGGGCAGATAGAAGGTTATCCCTTTCATACCCCTGTCAAGAAAAACAATAGCCAAAAAATGGAGGTTTGTATTCTAAGTGCCCGAAAAATCATGGTGTGTAAAGCGTTTGTCAAGCACCTACTCTCAACCTGTCCTGTCAAGGCGGGATTAACCACTGCATTAACCGCTTTGGTTAAAACCACCGTATCCCGTCTTCACGGGACAAGTTTATCCCATTGAGACGGGTTAAAAGAAAAGGCCTGCCCTTCCGGACAGGCCCTGAGGAGGATTTAGGAGGTAAAAACGACGAGCCTTGAACCTACTTATATAGTGCATTCTTTTTTTTAAATCAACTTTTTTTAAATCAACCCAACCTTTACCTCTGCCCTGCCCCCAAAGCGGCTCATACCTCATACAAGGGAAGGAATTTCAATCATTCCTTCCCTTTCCCTGCCCTGGTTGGGGCGGGTGGGGCCTTTCGTTTGCCTCTGCCTTTGCCTTTTTTCTTTTAAAGGCTTGACTTTTTGTTTTATATGGATAAGATGTAGCTACGCTGGTTAAGGAGGCATCCAAAATGGCAGCAGTGGGTTTGATAGCGGCCTCTTTCATCACCGTTATTTACTGCATCTGGGTGTACAACTTCTACCGCCTGAAGAAGGGGAAAAAGCCTCTTTCCAGACCACTCACCCCGGAAGAAAAGAGAAGAAGACTTGAAGCACTGCACAGGGCTGAGGCAGAAATGGAGAGAGAAGATGAGGAGTGGTGGCAGCAGAAGCAAGAAGAAGCTTTTTGGTGGTACCCATTTGGAAAAGATGTTAGTGCTTATGGCCCTAATTCTCACTACTTCCCTTGGCAAATAAGTGACGATGACGATTGATCTGATTTTTATTTTTTTTAAAAGAGTACCGTAGTTAGGCATAGTCAACCTTTATCATCTTCGTCAACTAGCGTGTGTGAAATCTCAGCTCCCCCTGCCTTCTGCAAATTTACACAGTTATTCCTTCTCTCTATTTTTTTTCATAGCCAATCCTCACTTCTCTTCCCAGCTCATCTTCCTGCCGTATTTAAGGTGTCCTCTAAGTCTTTTCTGTTTTTCCAGATACTGCTGGACTTTGGGAGTTTTCTCAAATTCCTGCAAGTCTCTTTTTGTTTCGTCCGACAGGTGTAAGGGGTAAGTACTGCCGTTTTGAAGCTGGTGTACAGCCTCTGAGTGAGGATACTCTTCAGAAGGGAAGCGGTGTTGCTGTGCGGTGCAGAGCTTTATTAACCAGATTCTTGTTCTATAGCTTCTATGAGTGCTTTGATAATTTTGGGGTGTAATATTTTTCCTTTGTGAAACGGAAGCACAAATCTTTCTTTCCCCTTTTGGTATATTCTATGGCTCCCCTTACTTCTTATATGTTTAAAACCTGCTTCCAGAAGCATCTTCTCTGCTTCTTCTGCTGTCAATCTTGGTAACTTAGGCAACTTTAACCTCTAGAGAAGTTGTCAGAATCTCCTGGGAGAGACAATATTCTCTTTCTTCTACAGATAGAGTTTCAAGATAGAGTTCTACCGCTTCTTTTATATTTTCAAGAACCTCTTCCAGGGTATCACCTTGAGTATGACAGCCCTTTAACTCAGGACAGAAAGCAAAATATCCATTTTTGTCTTTTTCAATCACTACATGCACTTTCATCGTTTCTCACTCCATATAGTTTTATTTCTAGCTTATGATTTCCTTAAAATATCACTGGTAAAATGTCAAGTAATAATGGAGGCCGTTTGAAGATTGCTGAACCCAAGAAAAAGTCTGTTTTCTTTGCTATAAAAGCAAAAAACTAGACTTCAATAAAAGAGCTTAACCTATCAAAGAAGTCCTACTCTCCTATTTCTGTTCAGTCTTCTACCTCCTTAGCCCACTCCTCTATCTTGCTCCACGCCTCATCGGTTATCACAAATCCCACCGGCATTGAGTCAGGGGCGTATTCATCCGCAGGCAGAGCATAGAGGTAAAAGGTTTTGTGCCTTTCAAGTTCTCTTATCACTTGCTTTGTCAAGGCCATCACATTTTTCCCCAGCTCCAGAAAAATCCTTTTGTTGGTATCCCTGAAAACCCTCACTTCACTGTTTTTAAAAGGCTCAATTTTCTCAAAAAGAAAAACCACCGCGTCAGCCATGAAAAGAGCGTGTTTTGCAGGGTTAAGAGCAGTTTCAGCAGTTTCAGAGGACAGTTCTTCTCTACCTTCTGCATTTAGCTTAAGACGTCTGCCATACACAATGCGACCGGAGATGGGGATTTTCTTTTCGTCCTGAACCTGCACTTTGTCTTTCTCTTCCATCTTCAAACCATCCTTATCTTTTTTTGCTTATTGCCTTTTATATAAAAACATCTTTTTTGCAGTTTGACCTGTATTGTTTTTGGGGCTTTTTTTCCTTTTATTTGCTCTCAACCCCTTTTCTACGGACCTCTCAGACGCTCTCAGAGCTATTTAGAGCTTGACTTTTTGTTTTTATGTAATTAAGCTAGTAGCAGAGGGAGAAATTTTTAAGGAAGAGGAACAGAGATGATAGCCCCACTTATCTGCGGCGGAATTTTTATTCTCAGTATGGTGATTTTGGCTATAAGTGCCCTCAGAAGCAGCCAGGGAGAGCCAAGACCGGATGCCCCGGATTCGTGGGAAATGATGAGGGAAATGGGAATGCAGGGAAATGGTGTTGTTGGGAATGGCTGGGATGATGTTATTGATGATCCTGCTTATGGCACTCTCTTTGATGATGATGCGTACCACTTCGGCATATCGGACGATGATGACTGAAACAGCAACAGTCCCAATAAAGCGTCCTCTTTCACCCATAGCCTTTCTACCTTTTCACCTTTGGTTTGCTTCCTGAAGGAAGGGGCACAGCAACGTTGCTGTTAAAGGTTTCGAGTTTACTTGAGGGATCTATCTTGAAAAAGCTTCCCGTCGGATATGACTGGTAATCCCTGACCGGACTTCTGCCCTCAGGGGCGTTATAGGCAGAAGGAGAGAGTTCAATCTGAGGGGAAATTCCAATTTTTTTCTGTGGTATGTGAACATTATTTACATTCTTCAGGCTGACTCTGATTGTTTCACCTGGGTTAGGTTTGGTCTTAAGGGCCGGTGAAAGCGTGGAGTTGATGTTGACACTGCCTCCAGGAGAAGTTGTCCCCGCTGTCATGTCATTGATCTTATTAACATTAACCGTGGGAACCCGCCCTTTTTTGAAGGATTCCTTCATATCGTTGATTTCCTTCTGAACTTTGGGAAGGGGTTCTTGCTTAAGACCAAACCGCTGTTTAAAATAGTTCAGAGCAACGGCCTTCTGGCTGGTGCTGAGCTTATCATCGGCTAGAATGGATGTTGTCAGGGCATAGACGTAATCCCTTTGGTTCAGATTTTCTAAGCCCTTTTTAAACTGATCTCGGGCTATAATGTCTGCCCTTCCAGAAATAAGCCCTAAGTTTGCCCCTGCTCCTAGCCTTGTCTGTAGTTCTCGGTTAATTTGTTTACCCTCACTCTCCTTGATTTTTGCCGTCTGACTTGCATTCAGTTCCTCAGTAAACTTACGGGCAAATGCCATCATAGAAGAGGGGTTGTGGAGGTAAGGTTTGAGGGCAGAGGGGTTTAAAACACTATCTTCAACCACACGAGCGGCGTTGTTAGGTGTAGCAGCACCTTGCTGGTCTTTCCAGTAAACCAGATTCCCTGATGGATCATACACCCCCTCTCCATAGCTTCCATCTGAATACCGTGCGTTGTGCAGAACCATGGTCCCATCAGGTCTTCTCTCTAGATCTGCACTTGTCACATACCGTCCATCAGGGGTATGCCCAGACCAGCCTTTTATGTAGGTACCCAGCTGGCCGTGAGTTGCATGGTCAATATTGTTCACATCCATGTTTCCAACCTGCACCTCATTACCTATCTTCAATCCAACCAGTTTGCCGTCCCCGGTGGTTATCATGGTTACTTTGGCAGACTTCTTGTTCCTGGCAAGTCCTTCAGCCCCATTTGCTGCATAGCTATATTTGTGATTCTTGAGCAGTTCGGCCATCTGATGCAACTGCTCGGGAGAGGCTGTAAAGGTGGTCTTGATATAGGCATCCTTACCGCTGCCGAGCTTATCCTGTTCTCCCTCACCGCTAAATTTTTGCCCCCAGAGATTGGTGGAAACCTCCCCCGTTTTGCTCTCCTCATGCAGCGAGGCTATCTGCTGCCCCTGCTTTGCCACCGTAAACCCAGGCGTGAGGCTGCCGTCTTTGTTTACGCCGGCACTCCACGCAAGTTCAGCACCTACAAGATCATGCCAATCAACATTTTTGCCATGTGCTTTAAGCCATCTCGCCCAATTTTGAGCTTGTTTGGCGTCATTGATCGCAAATCTGTCGAGCCCCTGGTGCATCAGAGCAGCCCGGCCGTCTTTTGTGGACATTAGTGCAGCCAGATCCTCCTGTGTGCGCTCTGACATGTGTCCCGTGCTGCCTATTTCTTCTTCCGCTCGTCTGATGACTGCTTTACTTGCTTCATTTGCTACAAATTGCCTTATTTTCGCTCTTTCTGTATCTTCCCCGAGCATCTGCTTTAGTGTGTATGCCTCTTTTTCATCAAGCCCTTTAAAATCCCCTCTAATGATTGCCAGAGCCTCCGGCGTCAAGCCTTCTTTTCTGATTCTGGCCATCATGCTTCCCAGAGTGGTTCGGTTCCAGTCCGCCACATCCTGAAGCAGGGCCTGCGTGTCTCCACCGTAGAATTTTTGAGCGGCCTTTTTCACAGCGTTTGCGTCTGTGTATTTCCCCTCTGTGGCCATCTGGCTCATCAGGGTAAAATAATCAGCCATGCTGCCCTTGAAGCCGTGTTTTTGGGCATTCTGATATGCCTTATTAACCCCCATTAGTTCACCGGCTAACTGATTGCCTGCTACGGTTCCAAGTTCCCCGGGGACCTGCATCGATTTATTCAGATCAAACAGGCTTTTGTTTAAAATGCTGTTCAGCACCCCTTCAGGACCGCCTGCTTTGAGGGCCGCCTCTGCCTTTGCCGGTATCCCCTCAAGAGCAGCCAACTGGTTCTGCATCTCCACCCAGCTCATGCCGTACTTCTTCTGAGCCCAGTCGGCCTGCTCCAGTGTTCTGCCTGTGCTGGCCGTGGAGCCTATTCCGCCCGGGGTGGCAGCGGTTCCGGCCGCGGCGCTGCTGCCCAGGGCCTTGATCTGGCTGCCCAGACCGGAGGCAAGGCTGACAAACGCATAGCCGCTTCCTGAGGCCAGAGCATAGCTCAGAACGGGCACAAACCAGAGAAGGTTGGCGGCAAACCCGATCACGTCATAGCTCCCGCTCATAATTGCAGGCCAG
>JALWFG010000020.1 GCA_027038965.1 Candidatus Desulfofervidaceae bacterium
AATTTACGTTTGCGTTATGAATATCAGAACAATTACAATATAAAAAAATACACCAATACTAAAGACAACTATTTGCTTGAAAGATTTCGGCTTAATATTGGCCTAAAAACCCAAAAAGGACTCAAGACATTCATCCAATTTCAAGATTCTCACTGTATTGATTGTGCCTTAGGGGTGGATGATTTCAAAGGCAAATGCCCTTATGTCAATGAACTGGAACTCAGGCAAGCGTATCTAGAGTGGCACAAAATAAATAATTCTCCATTTGGCTTTAAAATTGGACGGCAACAAATTGCCTACCGGGATAAGCGTGTCTTCGGACCTGGAGCATGGGGCAATGTCGGTCGCTACACCTGGGATACCTTTATGCTAAAATATGAAACTACCTACTTAAATTTAGATGGCTTTTTTGCCAAGCGCATCTTTTATCGTCCTAAGTCCTTTTTAGATAAGCATTATCCTTATGATGTCTATGCCTTATATGGGCAGATAAAACAATTACCTATTGACCTGGATGTCTTTTATGTTCTTAAATATAACCGTTCAGATGTAACAGATGAATATGGCAATTTCTTCCCAAAAGAAAGGCGCCACACATTTGGTTTTTATCTCAAAGGCAAGCAGCCTCTTTATGGCAAAGACTATTCTCTAAACTATAGTGGTCTCTATGCCTATCAAACAGGTTCTAAGCAAGACAAGCACATTTCTGCCTATGGCTGGTATGCCAATCTAGGACTGAATTACAAATTTTTTATTCCTCAAAGTTTTTGGGTAAAATATAGCTATGGTTCGGGTGATAAAAATTCGGGTGATGACAAGAATCAAACTTTTGACGGCATCTTTAGTGGCATGGCCAAATACTTTGGTCGGATCAATATGTTCTGCTGGGACAACATGAAAGATTATCAATTAACCTATCAATTGAAGCCTCTGAAGGGACTTAAGATTATTATAGACCACCACTGGTTTTACCTGGCTCAGAAGGCAGATTACTGGTATTATTTTAATTGTAAACCCGTTAAAAACCGCAAACCACCCTTTCCAAGTGATTATCTGGGCCGGGAGTGGGATGGCTTTGCGGTGTATGATGTGAACAAACATCTCCAACTTCAGCTTGGCATCTGCCGTTTTTTACCTGCTATAGCCCTGGTCAAAACTGGATTTCATGAAAAGGCAGATTACATCACCTTTCAGACATTGATTAAGTTTTAGGAGGCAGAGATGATCATTTTTCCGGATGAAGAAGTGGAGAGGATAGTTACAGAAGATGTGCCTTACTTTGATTTAACCACCTCCATTCTTGGCATCGGAGATAAGGAGGGCGAAATTAGCTATACCGCCCGTCATGAGATGGTGGTGTGTGGCACAGAGGAGGTAAGACGCATCTTTAACAAATTTGGTATTACCACCCATACCTTTACCCCCTCTGGCACATTCATTGAGCCGGGAAAGACCTTTTTAACGGCTAAGGGCAAGGCAGGAGATTTACATAAAGTTTGGAAGGCAACCCAGATTCTGCTTGAATATGCCTGTGGCATGGCCACAAAGACCTACAGACTTGTTTCTACTGCCAAAAGGGTAAATCCCGATGTCTGTGTGGTAACTACCAGAAAGCACTTTCCCTTGAGTAAAAAGATTTCTATTAAGGCCATTTTGGCAGGAGGGGCTTTGCCTCATCGTTTGGGACTGTCAGAGACGATTTTGGTTTTTGGAGAGCATTTGAACTTTTATGGGGGCTATGAGATTTTTTTTAACGACCTGGAGAATATCAAAAAGAAGGTGCCTGAGAAAAAGATTACTGTGGAAGTCAAAGACATGGAAATGGCCATGAAGGCGATTAAGGCCGGGGTGGACATCCTGCAACTGGATAAGTTTGATGTCTCTGCGGTGAAGAAGGTGGTTGAGATGGCCAGGCAAACAGGCAAGGATATAAAGGTGGCCGCGGCTGGAGGCATCAATGAGACAAACATTGCCGATTATGCGGCCACAGGTGTGGATTTGATTGTTTTAAGTTGTGCCTATTTTGGAAAACCAGCAGATATTAAAGTAAGTTTAATGCC
>JALWFG010000021.1 GCA_027038965.1 Candidatus Desulfofervidaceae bacterium
ACTATAAAACTCCTTATTCTGTCTACTACAACAATGACCCAAAACCCCTTTCTAAAAAATGGGAGATTTATGCTTGACAAATTTTATATTAACCATTATATCTTTCCAAAAAATTGGGGCATTGCAGGTGTGTGTGTGTGGTGGGGGTGTGTGTGTGTTATATCCGAAGTAAACTTCGGATATACATCCCTTTAGCTGTTCTTTTTTCTCTTTACTCATTATTCCATCCCGTTTCCAACGTATCTAAAGGACTAACTATTTTTCCTATAGACTTTTTACTAACATGAGTGTATATCTCGGTTGTTTTTGAACTTTTATGTCCTAATAATTCCTGTATGTAACGTAAATCTGTCCTGCACCCTTAGGGGTGAAGAACATAAGCTAATTATCACTTCATTATTTCTTCCCAGTTCAATTTTCACGGCGGGGATTTTGCCTTCCCTTGCCATTTTATAAAAAGAGTAGATTTTCCCATTTTTAAATATTTTGCAGCCTTATCAAGAGCCATCACAGGTTAACTCTTTTTTAACCTGACAGAGCCTTTCATCGTTTAATATCACATGTGATACAGCAAGGAAAGGCCAGGAGTCAAGTTTCTGATTTTAGGGGATTATTTCATTTGTCCATAGGTATAATAGGCAGCACAGGCACCTTCAGAGCTAACCATGCAGGGTCCTACAGGATGCTCAGGCCGACAGGCCTTTCCAAACAAGGGACAATCAGGAGGGAGGGCAATACCTCTTAAAATGTCTCCGCAACGACAGCCCTTTGGTTCTTTAGAAGGCGGTGGGGTAACCGGAAATTTTTTCTGAGCGTCAAAGTCGCAAAATTTTTCTTTGAGCCTTAGGCCACTTTTAGGAATAATTCCAACTCCTCGCCATTTGCTATCACAGACCTCAAAGACCTCATACATAGTCTCTATGGCCTTTAAGTTGCCCTCTTCGGTAACGGCCCGTTTGTATTGATTTAAAAGGACATTGTTTTTCCCCTCGGCAAATAGTTCAAGTAACATAAGGGTGCCTAAAAGGAGGTCTTCGGTTTCAAAACCAGCAATAACGCAAGGTTTGTTATATCTTTTAGGAATTATCCGCCACGGATTTGCTCCAATAACCGTGGACACATGGCCGGGCAAAATAAAGCCATCTATTTTGGTTTCTCCTAACTGCAAAAGGGCCTCTACGGCTGGCACCGTAAGTTTATTGCCGCAAAGAATAGAAAAATTCTTGATATTTCTTTCTCTGGCCTCAAGCACTGCTTGAGCCTCACCCGGAGCCGTTGTTTCAAAACCTACATTGACAAACATTACCTCTCTGTCAGGATTTTTGGCTGCTAGCTCTACGGCATCAAAGGGTGAATACACTATAGCCACCTCCATGCCTTTGGCCTTTTCTTCCTTTAAGGAACTATAGGAAGAAGGTACCTTAACCATGTCTCCAAAGGTGGCTACAATGGGATTATACTTTCTGGCAATTTCGATAGCCAAATCCAAATACTCATTTGGAGTAACGCATACCGGACACCCTGGACCATCAATCAGGTGTAATTTATCAGGAAAAAGGCTCCTTACCCCAGTCCGAAAGTACTGCACGGTATGTGTTCCACAGACCTCCATAATATAAACATCCTCGTCCAAAGAAAAGCCTTTTAATGTCTCTGCCAGTTTTCTTAAAGTGTTTTTATCCATTTAACATCTCCTTTCCAATAATAATCTGTCCTAAGGCAATTCCACCGTCATTCAAAGGAGTCTTTTGGGGTAAAAAGACCTTAAATCCTGCTTCCTTAAGCCTTTGCCACAATCCTTTCAAAAGGATTCTATTTTGAAAGGCCCCACCGTTTAAAACTACCGTCTTTAAGGCATATTTTTCCTTCAGCCTTTGAACAGTTTCAAAACTAATCTCTATTAAACAGCGATGGAAGGCCAGGGCAATTTCTGGCACAGGAATACCTTTTTCCATGAAAGATACTATCTCTCTGACAATGGCTGAGGTAGGAATTACAATTTGGCCTCCATCGGTTTCCTCAAACCCTACTTTAAAACTTGAGCATTCCTTTGCCTTAAAGGCTTCTTCTTCCAGCCTCTGGGCGGCTTCGGCCTCGGTACTGATGGTTTCACAGATACCCAGAATGGCGGCTATGCCATCAAAAATCCTTCCTATACTACAGGCAAGGGGGCAATTAAGCCTCTTTTTAAGCATTTGAAGGATAAATCCCTTTTTGGGCTGGGCCTTGGTTAGAGGTAAAAGATTGATATCAACTCCCGCTTCATATAAGAGCGAAAGTCCAATCCGCCAGACCTCTTTGATGGCCTTTTCTCCACCTGGCAGTCCGAAATAGGAAAAGTGTCCGGCTCGTTCAAATTGTTTTCGGTCACAAATCAAAAATTCGCTACCCCAGATATGGCCATCGGTACCGTAACCCGTGCCATCAAAGGCCAGCCCAATCACCGGACCTACCAAGTCGTGTTCGGCCATAACGCTTGCTATATGGGCATGGTGGTGTTGTACCCTTAGGCGGGCCTTGCCTTCAGCCAACTCATCGGCCAAGGCCGTGGTAAAATAGCCTGGGTGCATGTCGGAAATAAATACCTCTGGGTGAAGGTCAAAGACCTTTTTGAAGTGGGCGACGGTGCGTTTGTAAATTTGTTGGGTCACCAAAGATTCAAGGTCTCCCAGATATTGGCTTAAGATAATCACATTGTCTTTGGCAACGGCAAAACAATTTTTCAGGTCTGCCCCAGAGGCGAAAAGATGGTTTTTGAAATTTTCCCTTATTAAAAAGGGCACAGGCACAAAGCCACGGGAGCGCCTAATAAAAAACGGGTTATCATTTAAGACGAACATAACGCTGTCGTCACTCTGGGCAATGATTTCCCGATTGTAGGTTACGAAGTAGTCGGCGATGGAGCTCAACCTTTCAAATGCCTCCCTATCTTTAAAGGCAATGGGCTCATCAGAAAGGTTGCCACTTGTCATAACCAGAATTAGGTCTTTGTCTAGCGAAAAAAACAGGTGCTGAAATGGGGTGTAAGGTAACATAATGCCGATGTGAGTTAAGTGGGGAGCGATATGCCGACTGACGATGGGAACCTTTTCCTTCAAAATTACAATAGGTCGTTCCTTTGAGAGAAGTAATTCCTCTTCCCTTTTAGAGACATACAAGAAATCCTTTATCCTTTTAAGATTGCCAGTCATAAGGGCAAATGGCTTAAAAGGACGCCTTTTTCTCTTTCTAAGCTTGAGGACAGCGGCATCATTTGCGGCATCGCAGGCCAAATGAAATCCCCCCACTCCCTTTATGGCTACAATATGGCCTTTTTTAAGCAATTCATAGGTTTTTTGTGTAATTTCGTCGGTGTTTTCAGAAATAAGGGTTTTATCATTTCTGTATAAAAAGAGATGAGGACCACAGACCGGGCAGGCAGTAGGCTGAGTGTGGAAACGACGGTCAAAGGGGTTTTCATATTCCCGCTTACAATCCGGACACATGGGAAAGGGAGCCATGGCCGTATTCTGGCGATCATAAGGAATGTCTTTAATGATACTGAATCTTGGGCCACAATGGGTGCAGGTAATAAAGGGATAATGATAACGCCGGTCATTGGGGTCAAAGAGTTCTTTTAGACAGTCTTTGCAGAGATTGGTATCAGGGGGCATGAAGGTGTTTTTTTTATCTGTTTGGCGGCTTTTCTCAATCCAGAAGCGGTTATAGTGGCAAAGCGGCCCTTCTTTGACCTTTATTGCCTGAACAACGGCCAGGGGTGGGAAATCCCTCTTTATGGCCTTAACAAACCTTTTTAAGGACTCTTCATCGGCCTCGGCCTCAATGGTTACCCCTTCAGTATCATTTAAGACGTAACCCTTAATATGATTTTCATAGGCCAGGCGATAAATAAAGGGCCGAAACCCCACTCCCTGAACGATGCCTTGAACGCGTATGTAAAGATGTTTAAGCATAATCTACTTTATGTTATTCCTAACTGCTTTTTGAAATACTCTTCCCCTCTTGGCCCAATATATTCATAATCCATATCCCAATAAAAACGGGCACTCATGGCAATGTGGGGCAAGGGAATAAATTTCTTCTTTTGATAAAGCAACCTTTCATAAAGTGGATCGGCAATGATGTAATCCACATCGGATTTGTTCATTAAATCGGCAATCCTTGGTTCAGAGCAGGTATATATATCTTCCTTTGAAGGTATTATAAAACTGCCCTTAAGCCCCTTTGGCGATAAAAGAAGGTCTTTATAAGGCAAAACCGAAATGACAATGGTCTTAATCCCCAATTCGGCTTCCAAAAAGTATTTCAGGCTGTAACTTACTATGGGTTCTCCAATTACTAAGGCCTTTTGGGAATTGGGAGTTTGGGGTAGGGTAGGGGGAATCCCCTCCAGAAGGCTCAAGTATGTTTTTTGAACCTTTCTACCTACAGGAATGCCAACTATATACGGAATGTCAAACTTTTCATACATATATCTGGCCAGAGAGACACCACTTAGGCCCACCACAATGTTTAAACTAGCAGAGGCCGAGTGTTTGATTTGCTCTAAAGAGGAGTAGCCTCCCCAGATGCTTATTACCTTCCAGTTATTTTCGTTTAGCAGGGATAAGAGCGGCTCAAGGTGTTGTGGATGTCCCATATCCAGATGAATGGCCCCTAAAATATTTACTGATCTCGGGATTTTGACAGTTGGTTCTAGAAAGGTTTTTGCCAGGGCCAAAGCGGCCTTTTCTGCCCCTTCAAGATAGCTTTCTGTCCCTGAGGTCTTAATGCAAAGCACGGGTGTATTAAGCCTTTTTTGAATGGCCTGGGTCAAACCCTTTAAATCCACCCCAATAATGGCCGAAACAGGTGTCCCACATAGGGCAACAAAGTTTCTATTTAAGTCACGGGCCACGCTGACAATCCTTTCCACAAACTCAGGGTCTTTACCCAAAATCACATCCATTTCCAAAAGCCCAGCCCCAACTATGGTAGTTTTCCCACGATACCACCTTGGTTCATCTTCAATATTTATATGCCAGGCCCCACCCGCAGGGCCGTATACAACAATAAGTCCACCCAAGTCATAAAGGACACTGCTGGCACCAAAATATCCAGACGGAAGCGGCAAAAGATTATGTAAAAGGTCCATATTTCCTCCTAAATAAGTAGATTGTATTTGTAAATCCAGTCATAATTACTTACCTCTTGGGATATATTTTCCCCCAGCTCTTCAAAAAGCCATATAGGAGATTCATATCCAAACACCTGGTTCTGATAGCGTGAAAGCGGAATATTGACGGCCTTAGAGCAATAGACACCGGCATCTACCCCAAAGGCAATTTCTATGTCATCAAATGCCTTTAACTCCTCATTTAAATATGGATGAGCCACATTATAGACATAGGTTTCAGGGCTATTTTCTGAAAGCCATTTAATATATTCCCATTCATAAGGCTTAGGGACATTTCTAGCAAATACAGCCTTTGGTTCAGCGCCGAATTCCTTTAAGGCACAGGCCAATTCAAAGGGGCTCCCATTGATACTACACCCAACGGCTACCCTTTTACTCTTTAAAATGTCTACAGACAACTTCTTTTGGGCGGCCTCTCTAAAGTGGTTATAATTTAGCCTTCTTTTTAGTCCCTCTTCAAGCCTTTGATACTGATTGTCAATTTCCCTCAAGCCATAGCTTAAAGGACAGAAAATGTAAGGAATGCCCATTCCTTTTTCCATTTTTTTGGCCAGGATATTTCCAAGCGGATGAATAACCAGATTTAAGCTGGCCTCAGCCATACATTTTAAGTCGTTTATATCCCTGCAAGTAGGAATTTGATAAATGCGCTCAAAGCCGGCCTCATTTAGCAGGGTGTAAAGTTCGCCCTGTTCAGATAATGGCAGGAAGGTGCCCAGAATATTTATGGCCTTTTTGTCCTCTTTTGCCCTTTTATTCTTTAAGAACTCAAAAAGGGCGGTGTAGGCAATTTCAAAGGGAGATGGTTTAAGTCCAATGGTTAAGGGGGCCATCACCAGATAGATGACCTCAATCCCAAATTCATTTTTTATAGCCTGAATAACTTCCTTATAATCAGTGCCTAAAATATGGTCGCAGCAGGTGCCTGCCAAAAGCAAAATTTGGGGATTTTCTTTTAAGATAATTTCTTTTAAGGCGGCCTCTACCTTGGAAAAATGTTTACCCATAACAATATCCATCTCTTCTAAGGGTAGCATATAAAAGCGCTTAAAAAAGCCTCGGGCATGGGCCATAAAGGCCGAATGTCTCAAACACGCCAGCGGGCCTACCATAAGACACACACTACCCGGCAAAAGCAAACTGGTTTCTACTACCCCCCAACCAGAGAGATTTGGGCCTACTGCTTCTAAGGGAGCAAAGGGAAAGTCATTTTTGCTCTTCAAATCTGTGATCTTTATTCTGGTCTTTTCTATCAACATTGATTTTCCTCCAGCAAACGCTTGGCTAGGGCCAGAAAGGCCTGACTTATTTGAAGTGTTTTATCAAGTTCTATAGTGGTTTTCCCTTGAAGTTCAGCCTTATTTATGTTTTCATCCCTGGGGATAACTCCCAAAATCTTGGTATTCATTTCTCTGGCAAAGGTCTCTACCTTCTCTATTTCATTAGGAATATTTCTTCTGTTCAAAATCAGGCCTCCAAGACGGGCATAATTTCGGTCAGCAAAGTTTCTAATGGCCTGAATAATATTCCTGGCTGCGTAAAGGGACAGCTTCTCTCCAGAGGTAACAATAAGCACCTTCTCTGCATATCCCTCCCGCATGGGGACGGCAAATCCTCCACAAACCACATCTCCCAAAACATCATAAAGAATGACATCGGGTCTATATCTTTGATATGCCCCCAGCTCATCTAAAAGTTCAAATGCAGTGATAATTCCCCTTCCCGCGCATCCAAGCCCTGGGGTAGGACCACCTACCTCCAAACAAACAATGCCTTTAAAGCCAACTCTAGCAATGTCCTCTACATCCTCAGGCCGTCCATATTCCTCAAGATACCTTAAAATGGGTTTAGGAGACTGCCCTCCAAGCAGGTTCATAGTGGAATCGGTCTTGGGGTCACAGCCGATTTGCATAACCCTTTTGCCCATGGCTGCAAAGGCTGCAGCCAAATGAGAGGTTACAGTTGATTTACCAATGCCTCCTTTACCATAAATGGCGATTTTTAACATGTCTGCCTCCGTAACTTTAAAGAGTGTCCTTTGTCTTTAGCAATCTTTCTACCTGCCCTTTTTAGAATTTCTTTAGCCTCATCCACACTAACATATCTCTTTTTGGGGGCACATTGAAATTCAAACTCTACCTTTTTTTCTTTGCTTTCAATAAAAGGATTGCAGTTTGGCATCAAAACATTACAACCGCCTTTGACAAAGCAGAGGTATTGTCCTTCTATAGGCCTCAAGGTGGCCACAGTATTGGCTGCAGCTAGATGGGTATTCAAAGTAACGATGCGAGTCAAGGCAAAGACCCTGAGCATAAGCTCAAAGTCCCCAGGGGGATAATCCTTTAAGGGGGTCTGTTTATGGGGGATAAAAGGGCCAATGTTTATCATATCTGGCTGGAAGTCTTGGAAAAACAGAATGTCTTTGGCCAAGTCCTCAACTGTCTGTCCTGGGAGCCCTACAATGTTTCCAGTCCCCACCTGATACCCAATCTTGCGTAAGAATTCAAGTGCCTTAAGCCTATTTTTTAATTTTCTCTCCGGCCGCATTCTTTCATATAACCCTTCATTCATGGTCTCATGTTTCATCAAATACCTATCTGCTCCAGCATCATAAAACGCCTGATAATCATCGTAATTCCTTTCACCCAAACTTAGGGTAATGGCAACATCATGCCGTTTTTTGATTTCTTTTATAATGCGACAAAGGATTTCACGGGTATAAAAGGAATCTTCCCCAGATTGCAGGACAATTGTCTTAATCCCTGCCCTGGCAATTTCATCTGCCAGGGAAATAATAGTCTCCTCATCCATCCGAAATCGCTTCATCTTGGCATTACTTCTTCTCAAACCACAGTAAAGGTCATCACAGCGGCAATAATTAGAAAAGTGAATAACCCCTCTTAAATGAGCTATTTTCCCACAGTGTCTCTCTCTAACTGCATTGGCCTTATGAAAAAGTTCTTCTTCAGCCTCTTTATGGGTCAAATGATAAATAATTTCGTCCTTTGTTAATGGCATTTTATCCTCTCCAGTTCCCTTTCAAAGGCCAAAAGGGCAGCCGGGAAAGGACTTAAGGTGCGTTTTAAAACACCCTGGAGGAATGAGATGCAAATACCGTAATTGGTAATGGGCACTCCTGCCTCTTTGGCCATCTGAATACGGGTAAGCATTTCCCGCCGATTGATAACACATCCCCCACAGTGAATGACCAGTTTGTATTCGCTTAAGTTTTCTGGATAATCTCTACCGGCATAGATATCAATTTGGAGTTCTCCGCCTACAAATTGCCTTAACCAGCGCGGAATTTTCACCCTCCCAATGTCATCTTCAATAGGATGGTGGGTGCAGGCCTCGGCAATAAGCACCTTATCTCTTGGTCTTAAGGCCTCAATATGAGCTGCTCCCTTGGCTTGTTCCACTAAATCTCCTTTATATCTTGAAAAAAGGATAGAAAAGGTCGTAGCAGGAATCTCCTTGGGAGTATCAGCACACATCTTTAAGACCACCTGAGAATCACAAACAACGACATTGGGTGGCGCCTTTAAAAGACTTAAGATATGAGCCAACTCCCTTTCTTTAACCACCAGTGCCGCGGCATCATTGTCCAAAGCATCCCTTATTGTTTGCACTTGGGGCAAAATGAGCCTCCCTTTAGGGGCCTCTAGGTCAATGGGCACTACCAATACGGCCAACCCGCCTGGGGGTAAGAGGTCCCCGATTAGGGACGGCGGTTGTAAAAAATCGGCGGGACAAATCTCCAGAAGCTGAGTTTTTAGGGCATTAATATAGTCATCCCGATTTTCCTTATCTAGGGCAGAAATGAGAATAACCCGTCCTATCCGAGACCTTATTTGCTTAACAAATTCATCTGAAGGCCTTTTAAGGTCAATCTTATTAATAATGGCTATTAAAGGAATCTCTCTCTCTCGGGCCTCTTTTAAGATTTCCTCTTCATAATCGGTCCAAACCTCAGGTTCTAAGAGCAAGATGGCAATGTCGGCCCGATTAAACACCTTATAGGTCTTTTTAAGCCTTAATTCTGCCAGCATAGACATATCATCAAGTCCGGCGGTGTCTAAAAACACCACTGGTCCTATGGGCAAAAGCTCCATGGCCTTTTCTACAACATCAGTAGTGGTGCCGGCTACCGGTGAGGTAATGGCAATATCCTGCCCCATGACCATATTTAAAAATGAGGACTTGCCCACATTGGTCCTGCCAAACAGGGCAATATGAAGCCGATTTCCTCGTGGTGTCTTGTTCATCTCCGATACCCCAAGGCCGTGAGCTTATAGGGAGAAAGTGTCTCTTCTACCGTCTTTTCTCCCAACCGCTTTTTTAAAAAGTCCCTAAAATCGCCATGTCTATTTTTAAGAAACTCATTTACCAAAGCCTCAGCCTGTTTATACCCAATCAAGGGCAAAAAGGCCGTAATAAGGGTCAAACTTTTGCTAAAATATGCCTGACATTTCTCTTCATTGGCCTTTATTCCCTTTATATATTCGGTTAACCTGGCATTTAAGTTGATCAATAAATCCATTGATTCCAGAAGGGCATGACTCAGTAGGGGTAAAAATTCGCAAATTTGAAGGGTGGCCCGACTGGTGGCCTCAGTAATCAGAAAATCATTGGCCATGACCTTAAGCCCAATTTGAATTGCTGCTTCACACAGGACTGGATTGACCTTACCTGGCATGATAGAAGAGCCTGATTGTAGGGCAGGGAGCCTAATTTCACCCAAGAGGTTTAAGAGCCTTAAGTCATTGCAAATCTTTATTAAATTAGAGGCATGGGCCTTCATAATGCCAGAAACCTCTACAAAGGGGTCAGCATTGGCTGTCTCTCCGGGGATATTTTCTCCTCGACAAAGACCAAGTCCTGTAATCTCTCTTAATTTCTCAATGACCAAAAATATGTAATCCCTAGGGGCCGTAAGCCCTGTGCCTACCGCAGTACCGCCAAGATTGACTACCCTAAGTCTTTCTTCGCATTTGAAGGTTCGCCACCTATCCCTGGATATGGCCTCTGCAAAGGCCGCAAATTCTGCCCCTAGAGTGAGAGGTACAGCCTCTTGAAGCTCAGTGCGGCCGATTTTCACAATGCTGGCAAATTCCTTTTCTTTTTTTTGGAATGCACCTTGAAGGCGGGCAATGGCCTCACTTAGAGTACGAAGTTTGAAGATGGCAGCGACTTTGATGGCAGTAGGATAGACATCATTGGTGGATTGATGGAGATTGACATCGTGTAAGGGATGAACAATCTCATAATTCCCTCTTTGCCCTCCCAGAATCTCAATCGCCCGATTGGCAATGACTTCGTTTAAATTCATGTTGGTAGAGGTGCCAGCCCCTCCCTGAAGGGCATCTACGGGAAATTGGCCGTCAAGTCTTCCCTCTATAATCTCGTCACAGGCAGTGATGATGGCCATGGCCTTTTTTTCTTCCAAAAAGCCAAGTTCATAGTTGGCCAGGCAACAAGCCTTCTTGACCATGGCCAGGGCCGAGATAAGGGCAGGATTTACTCGGGCAAAACCAAAGTCAAAATTTTTTCTCGCCCTTTCGGTATGAATACCCCAATAGGCATTTTCAGGGATATTCACACTACCAATTAAATCCTCTTCCTGACGATAGCTATCCATCCTTATGACAACACCCTCCGCTTGTTTTATCCCATACCCGGTTGATCAAATCCCAGGCCTCCTTAGTTTGTTCCACAAACATGGGACAGGCCTTTTGAATGGCAGAACCGGCATGAACAATAACATAATCTCCCTTTTTGACCTCAGGCACAAGTGAAATATCTATTTCCTTTTCTACATTATTGGCCGTAGCAATGGCCTTTTTACCCTTAATTTGCAAAATTTGCATGGGAACGGCTAAACACATTTTAAACCTCCTCCTATGATTTTTTGTCACCAAACCCCTTATTACAAATTCTGATGTGTTACTCCCTTCATATTCATCTCGTCCTTAACAAATTCTTGGCAATTGTTCTGCCACCAGCATGGGCAATGGCCTTTTACCTCCAATAGCGGTTTCAAGATATACCTGCCCAGAAAAATCCTCTGTAATTTCACCAATAACAGCGGCTCGTTTGCCTTCTTTGACATCTTGCATCGCCGAAACGGCTTCCTCGGCACATTCAGGGCTGACAATAAACACTACTTTACCTTCATTGGCTACATAAAGGGGATCAAGGCCAAGCATTTCACATATGCCTTTTACTTCATTTGGAATCGGAAGGTTTTCCTCAAAAAGTTTAATGGCAAAAGGGCTTTGCTGCACAATTTCATTTAATACTGCCGCTACACCCCCCCTGGTGGCATCCCGCATAAACTTTATGCCTTGGGGGCAAACAGCAGTAACCTTTTTAATCAAATGATTTAAGGGGGCACAATCTGAGACTAAATTTGGGATTGCAATATCGTTTCTTTGAGCCATGATGGCCATGCCATGCTCGCCAATAGGCCCATTGATAATCACCTTGTCTCCAGGCCTTATCTGATGCCGCTGGGCTGGTTTTTCGAAAACACCAATGCCGGCAGTATTAATAAAAATTTTATCTGCCTTACCACTTTCTATCACCTTGGTATCTCCGGTAACAAACTTCACTCCAGCATATTCGGCGGCCTGACGCATAGAATTGAGAATGTCTTTAAGCACTTTCAATTCTAATCCCTCTTCCAAGATAAGGGCACAAGAAAGATAAAGGGGAGTAGCACCCATTACCGCTAAGTCATTTACCGTCCCATTTACAGCCAGTTTGCCAATATCTCCACCCGGGAAAAATATAGGGTCCACGGTAAAGGAATCGGTTGTAAAGGCAATTTGGCTATTTACCTTTAAGATAGCGGCATCATCCAATTGAATGCTTTGGGGACCCAAAATTTCTTTAATGGTCTTGTTAATAAGTTCGTTCATCAACTTGCCACCGCTACCATGAGCCGTTAATATCCTTTGAGACATTTTCTTACTCCTTGGTAATCAAAACGGATTTTACTTCTACATCTTCTATCATCCCCAACTTGCCAGTCAGGGCACCCAAGGTATCAGTACTACCTTCCACGATTAATGAAATGATGCTTAAATTTCTTTCCCTATAGGGTATGCCCATTCGCCCAATAATGATATCGCCATACTGGCTTAAAATGTCATTAACCTGTCTGGCCACCTTCTTTCTATTTTTAACAACGATAATTACTCCGCCAATACGCTCCATCTTTACCTCCAATAAAAAAACCCGACCACCATGCGGGTCGGGTTGTAAACACACATTGTCACAACCCTAAGGTTCAGGTATTTTAAAACCCTCCCCGCAGGCAACACCGAAGAAAAGGGTTATCCCTCAAAGGGATAGCCTATCTTCAGGCTGTCAAAGGCCTTTCTGGAAAAAATGCCTTCTTGCTCCAGTTTTTTGACAATGGCCGAACGGTCTTGATACTCAGTATGAAGCAGTTTTTCGCTCAAATCACTCATAGGATGTCCAAAAAATTTTTTATAGGCATACTTAATCATGGGATTGTCTTGAGAGCAGCGAATTTCCATTTCCCGATCATGTTTATAAATCCCCTTTAATCTGTCCTTCATATAATCTGCCAGAGATTTAATGGCTGCATAGGCTTTGTTTGTGGCCTTTAAGCCCATAAGCAGGCCACCAGTGGCAATCATGCCGGCCTTAATAAATTGTCTTCTTGTAAATTCAATCAACCGCATCTTTATCCCTCCTTTTAGGGTTAAGCATTAAGCAATTTGTTGCTTTCATAGTATTGCAGGCGTTTTTTTAGGCTGCCATACCAGCGCTTTAAGGCCCTTTCCATGGCTTCTCTTACACCAGGCAGGATAGGTTCTCCACCACCACAAACACAGCCACCAGGACAGGCCATAACTTCAATGAAATGATATGGAGACTTACCAGCCCTGACTTGGTCGCAAAGCACCTTGGCATACTTAAGGCCACTGGCCACGGCCACCCGGAGCTCTCTAATTTTGCCATGGGGAGTCTTTAAGGTATGAGGTAACCTTACTGTTGCCTCTTTAATGCCCTTTAACCCCCTTACGGCCTTGAAATCAATCACCCTCTTCTTTTCTCCATAGAGTTTCCAAACGGCAAACCTCAAAGCAGCTTCCATAACGCCACCGGTGGCCGCAAAAATAGTGGCTGCACCCGAAGAAGTGCCCATGAGAGGATCGGCCTTGTCCTCATGGCAATCTTTTAAGTCAATTCCCTTACTCTTAAGCATGTAAGCCAATTCTCTGGTAGTAATAGTGGCATCAATGCCGGTAATTTCAGGTCTCAAGCCTTCAAATTTTTTGGCAATGCATGGCATGATAGAAACTAAATACATCCGACTGGCATCAATTCCGGCCTCTTTGGCCCCATAGACCTTACCTGCGCCACCGGCCATTCCAATAGGAGACTTACAAGAAGAAATGTGAGGAATAAGATCAGGATAGAAGGTTTCACAATACTTCACCCAGGCTGGACAACAAGAAGTAAACTGGGGTAAGGGTCTTTCAAGCTCCCCAGTAACCCTTTTAAGAAGCTCAGTGCCCTCTTCCATAATGGTCAGGTCGGCGGTAAATTCGTTATCCCACACCTTATCAAAACCAAGTCTTCTCAGGGCTGTAACCATTTTGCCATAGGTGCAAGTTCCAGGAGGATATCCAAAACACTCAGACAGCCCATATCGAATGGCAGGCGCCGGCACGGCCACGGTGTACTTGTTGGGGTCATCAATAGCTGCAAAGATTTCATCCACATAACACACTGTTTCGTAAATGGCTCCCGCTGGACAGTGGGTTAGACATTGACCACAAGCTACACACAACCCAGGATGAACTACTTCCCTTGGGCCATCGTCCCCATTGCTTGGCCTAATGGCCGTAGTGGGGCAATACTCGCTACAGGTACCGCACTCAATACACTTGCTCTTGTCCACCTGGACAAAGAACAAATCCGCGGGATCGGTCACCTTGCTACTGGGCACGATCCCCTGATACTGCACTCCCTCACACACTCTCATAACAGTACCCCCTTCTTAAAAATCCATTTTGGTAATACTAAAAACCAAAATGGTGCTACTATAATAAAATAACTCAGTGCTATTTGTCAATAGAAAAGTAATACTTAGAGCGTTTTTATATAAATAAATGCAAAATAATCGAATAAAATGACAAATAAGTAGTAAATTAGGGATTAGATCAATTTTATTATTTTTTGCTATTTTCTGTTAAAAAACTTATAGATGGCTATAGAAGATTAGATGGCTATAAGAAGATAAAATTGGAGTCTTTTGTTTTGTTAAAGTCAACAGAGTCCACAGGTTTCACTATTTTTCAGCTATTAGCTATTGTCAAATGTTTTCTTACTTTTGGGAAACAATCCCTTGGGGGGGTAGCTGTAATAGTAAATTTGGGGGGGTAACTGCAATAGTAAAAACGTTATTGATTGTTCAAAATTACTGTGGTATTTTAAAAATATGGTGATTGAAGATAAAATTAAATCCCTTACCTTTCCTAGTTTCCCCACCGTGGTTTTGGATTTATTAAACTATCTTTCTACGGAAACAGCCGATATTAAGGGGGTAGAAAGTCTCATAAAGAGGGATTTGCCACTCACTACCGAGATATTGAGAATTGCTAATAGTCCTCTTTATGGAATGGGAAAAATCAAGGACATAAGACATGCCTTGATCCTTTTGGGTTTAAACACCATTAAATACATTGCTATTTCAGCGGCTGTAAGTACACTATTCAAATCTTCTTCCCTCGAAAAAGAGACAAGTTTTAATGTAACTGAATTTTGGGTCCATTCCATTCGAATTGGAACCATTTCCAAACTATTAGCCCAGCAAATTGGATATCAAGAACCAGATGCCCTGTTTGTTGCGGGATTGATTCATGACTTGGGCCGCTTGGTTTTGGCTCAGTCCTTTCCAGATGAATATAAAAAGATTATTGAAGAGGCCGAAAAAGACAAGGTTGCCTCTTATGAACACTTGGAAAAGGAGGTATTGGGGGTTACCCATACTAAGGTTGGGGGTAATTTATTTCGGTCCTGGAATCTTCCATCCTTCTTGGTTGAGGTTGCCGAGAAACATCATTTCCCCCTTTTGGAACTTTTGGACATTCATGTTCAAATTGTAAGCATTGCTCATCTTATAGATGCCGTGCTCAAGCTTAGCCCAAGTGAGCGGCCTTTTTCTTTGGGACCTGTTTACAACTTGGTCTCTGAACTCTGGGATTTAAAAAGGGAAGATTTGAACGAAATTATCACTATCGCAGAGGCAGAAACAATTATAGCTGCTAAGAGTGTAGGAATTACTATTGCTTCTTCTGAGTCTGGCAGGCCTCAATTTGAGAAGAAGAAAATTGAACAACAAACTGACTTTCTTTCCAAATTTTTTGTTTTTTGGAATATTTTGAATGATTTAAAAGAGGACTCTCTAGAACATATGGGGAGATGTTTAGCTAAGGCCTTTTACTTAGCCTTTAGAGTAAATTATCTCGTGATCTTCATGGGCGAAGAAGAAAGATTAATAAAAGTTTTTCCTAGAGGAGATAAACTCAAAGGCACTCACTTTTCTTTAAGAGAAGAGGATAATCCCATAGTTCAGGCCGTTAATCAAAAAAGAAGCATTTTCATTCCAAAGGTATTAAAACAACTCCAAGATATCCTTCCTGAAAATGCCACTCCTCCTTTTGTAGCCATTCCATTTTTTTACCATAAAGACAGGTTTGGGGTAATCTTTTTAGAAAAGATTAGTTGTGACAGAAGAATCTTAAAGTTTATTGGCGACCAGATTGGGCTCAAACTTCAGGTCTTGGCTCTGGAAGAAGAGAAAAATCAGATAGAGAAGGAAAAAGAGATATTAGAACACACCATAAGAAAAAATCTAAAGCGCTTAATTGACTTAGAGAAAAAAGGGGCAACCTTAAAGACCGCCGCAGCCGCTACTCATGAAATTACTCAATTCCTATCAGTTATCCAAGGAACAGCAGAATTGTTGCTTAATAGTCTTTCTCAACAAGGTAAAATTGACGAAAGGCTTGAAAAAAGAATGGCGAAATTGTTTGAGGCTATAGAACGTATAAAAGACTTTTTAAGACACCTTACCTCTTTAAGAGAAGAAGAAATAGAAAGGAGTTGGGAAGACATAAAAACTTTGTTAAATTCTGATAAAATTCGGACTTGATTTAATGAGATCAGAAGTGGCCTAAGTGGGTAAGTAAGAAAAAAGTTTGGATAGATACCAAAATGCTATTTGAATTTGGGGCTATCTAAAACTTGTTGGATTGTTTGAGCAAATTGTTTTAAACTAACGGGCTTTCTTAAGATTTCCTTGATTCCCATTTTTTTTAGCCGCTCTTCCACTACCAAATCGCCAAACCCTGTGCAAAGAATGACCGGTAAGTCAGGACAAAGTGAAATGATCTTTTTAGCAAGCTTTTCTCCTGAAATCCCGGGCATAGAAAGGTCGGTAATGACCAAATCATACTTTTTAGGGTTGAGTTCTATTTCGTTTAGGGCCTCATAGGGATTTAAACAGGCAGTTGTATAATAACCTAAACTTTCAAGCATTTCTCTCTCTACTTCTAAAACAAGCTTTTCGTCGTCAATTAGAAGTATCTTTCCATGGCCTTTACACAAGGTTATGTCTTTTATCTCTTCTTCCTCTTTACCCTTTTGCTCTACACAGGGAAGATAAATGGAAAAGGTTGTTCCTTCGCCCAGTTTGCTATTGACCGTAATTGCCCCACCGGCGTCTTTGATAATGCCATATACCACCGCCAGCCCCAATCCTGTGCCCTTTTCTTTTTTGGTGGTAAAATATGGCTCGAATATCCGGTCAATGATTTCTGGACTGATGCCATGCCCAGTATCACTTACCTCAATTTTTACATACTTACCTATAGGTAAATCAAGCCTTTTTGCCTCGGGGTAATTAACAATTACGTCTTTAAGATTAATAGTCAGTGTGCCACCGTTTTCCTGCATGGCATGATAGGCGTTGGTGCATAAATTGATTATCACTTGGTGCAACTGAGTAGGATTAACCAAAATGGCACTATCGCTTTGGACATTGGTCTTAATTTCGATTTCAGCAGGCAATGCCGCCCGAATAAACTTTAAAACTTCTTTGATAATAGAAGCACATTGAACTGGCCTTTTCTTGTCTTCAACATATCTGGAAAAGGAAAGAATTTGTTGAATAAGCTCCTTTGCCCTCTGAGCAGCTTGGACAATTTGTTCTATTTTTTTAAAAATGGGGGAATCAACCGGAACTTCCTTTATGGCCAATTCAGCAAATCCCATAATCCCAGAAAGGATGTTGTTAAAATCATGAGCAATTCCTCCAGCCAAGGTCCCAATAGCCTGCATTTTCTGGGCATGTAAAAGACAACGCTGCAATTCGGCCTCTTCGGTAATATCTCGGGCAATCAAGACATAGCCTGAAATATCCCCCCTTTTGGTTTTAACTGCAAATCCTCTTACGTCTACTACCAAATCCTTTCCATTTTTATGTTTTGTCTTAATTTGTTCAACCCAGACTTCTCCTCTATCCAAAACTTCTTTGAGGTGGGCAAGGGCCTCTGGGGTATAAATCTGATTATCTAAGACAGAAAGGTGATACCCAACAATTTCTTCCTTTTTATATCCCTTCAGTTTTTCAAATGCAGGATTGACATATTCAATCAGCCAATCTTTGTCTGTAATCACAACGGCATCAAACCCCTGTTCTATAACGGCAATAAGACTGGCAAGATCGGCTGACATTTCAGTTGATTTTTCTATTGATTTTAACCCTAATTCCATATATAACTTAAAGTTGCTAAAAAATCAAATATTTTTAAATTAAATCTATTTGTTTCGTTTATAAATAGGGGCTATGTCCAAACTTTCGGTCATTCTTATTGTTTACAACGAAGAAAAAAAACTGAACGCATGTCTTCAAAGTGTAAGATGGGCTGATGAGATTATTGTGGTAGATAGTTTCAGCACCGACAAAACCCTCTCCATTGCTAAAAGATATACTGATAGGGTATTTCAACGTCCCTTTAAAGGATATGGGGACCAAAAGGCCTTTGCCTTGGCACAAGCTACAGGTAGGTGGGTGTTAAGCCTTGATGCAGATGAACGAGTTTCCCCTGCTTTAAAAAAGGAAATTTTGGATAAAATAGGCCAAGACGAAGGGATAGCAGGTTTTTACCTCCCCCGCCAAAACTACTTTTGTGGGCATTTGATCAAACATAGTGGTTGGTATCCCGATTATCAACTCCGGCTTTTTAAAAGGGAAAAGGCAAGTTTTGATTCTAGGCTAGTTCATGAAAAGGTTGTAGTTGAGGGCAGGGTAGGGCACCTTAAATATCCTCTCATTCATTACACTTACGATTCCTTGGACGACTTTTTAAATAAAATGCAACGATATTCAGAATTGTGGGCAAAAGAACAAATAAAAAAAGAGAAAAAAGGAGGAATTCTAAAAGGATTTGGCCATGGAATTTGGACTTTTCTTAAAATGTACTTTTTAAGGGCGGGTTTTTTGGATGGCAGATATGGACTCCTACTTGCATCTCTTTACGCTACTTATACCCTCATTAAATATGCTAAACTGGAAGAGATTGAGTTGGATAGTGAAGCAATAACTAGTAATAGTGTCTAAAAAAGGACAAAAAACAGAATTTAGGCTAAAAGTCAAATTAACTTATCTTTTATTTTCAAGACAGTTTTAAAAGAGTTAATTGACAAAAACAACAAAAAGGATTATATAGAAGCTATGAGTCGCAAAAATAGCAATAATAGGGAATATTTAAGCACGGCCCAAGTAAGTAAAATTTTGGGTGTAGCTCGGACTACAGTGGTAAAATGGATTGATGAGGGCCAAATCAAGGCCTTTGTCACTCCAGGTGGACACCGAAAAATCTCATATGAGGAATTGGAAAGGTTTGTTAAAGAACATAACCTTAAAATCAAGATAGAGCCTGGAATAAGAAAGAAGCGCATATTGATTGTAGACGATAATCCTGATGATATTAGGCTTCTCCAAGCAGCATTTTTGGCAGCTAAGGATAAATACGAAGTTCATTCTGCCCATAACGGGTTCAAGGCGATCTATAAAATTGGGGAAATAAAGCCTGACCTGGTTATTTCCGATATTGTCATGCCTGATATGGACGGGTTTGCAGTATGTAAGGCCATTAAGGAAAGCCCAGAAACCGAACACATTAAGGTAATTATTGTAACGGCCTATCCGGATGAGGAAAAGGAAAAAAAGGCCAAGGAATGTAAGGCCGATGCTTATCTCACCAAACCCTTAGACTTGGAGCTTTTGATTAAAAAAATCTTAGAATTGTTGAAATGAAATGGATTTTGAAGCATTACCACGTTTTCTTTCACCAGGGGAGATTTATGTCAGTTCAGATAAGGCCGAAATCATAGAAACCTATTTAGGCTCGTGTGTGGGCATTGCCCTTTATGACCCCCAACTTTCAATAGGAGGGATGGCTCACATTATCTTACCCCAAGGAAATAAGAATAAAGAATCTGCAATCCCAGGCAGGTATGCTAGTTCAGGGATCCCCTGTCTTATTAGAAAGATGCTTAAAGAAGGAGCGGTCAAGGAGCGCTTGGAGGCCAAGATTGCGGGAGGGGCATCTATTGTAAATGATACCGATTTAAAGATTGGTCAGCGCAATATTGCTAAAGTTAGAGAAATTTTGGCGGAACAGGGCATTCCTATCATTAATGAAGATGTAGGGGGAAACTTCGGCCGAATTTTTCGATTGTATATTAAAAATGGTAGGACAGAAACTAGAATTATTGGTCAAAAATTGCAAGAAAAGGCCTCTACCCTGCCGAGGGCGGCCTTTAAAGAAGTTACTTTAAAGGCTTTGTTACAAAGAATTGAAGAGCTTAGACCTATGTCAAAAACCATAGACCGGGTTTTGGAGATAATTGAAGCTGATCCCTTTACAGTTGAGGAAATTAAAAAAGAGATTTATAAAGACCAAGTCTTAACAGCCAACATCCTTAAGATTTGTAATTCTCCATATTATGGATTTTCTCAACGTATTACAAACCTATCTCAAGGGATTGTACTTTTAGGCATAAACACTATTAAAAGGATTGTTATTTCCCTCTCATTCAAAGATATCTTTACTTCAGATGTAAATAGTTATTCCTTAAAACAAGGAGAATTTTTTGAACATGCCTTGGGATGTGCCTTGATGGCAGAAATAATTGCTAGACAAAAACAATACCCTGAGCCAGAGGCGGTATTTACAGCAGGCCTTCTCCACGATATCGGCAAACTGGTTTTGGATCAAGTAGCCTCAAGTAGATTCTATCTAACTATGAGAAAGGTACTCCAAGAGAAGGTATCTTTTTTGGAGGCAGAAAAGGAAATTTTGGGATATAAAATTTTGGGATATACCCATTCTCAAGTAGGTGAAATGGTGGGGAGGCAGTGGCATTTACCAAAATTGTTGGTTGAGGTCATCGCCTACCACCACAGTCCTGAGAAGGCTCAGGAGTTTAGAGCAGCAGTAGCAATAGTTCATATTGCTGACGTTATTTGCAGAATGGCAGGGATAGGATGCGGGGCTGTAGGGTTGACCAATCCCGTAAACCCTTATGCCTTAAGGATTTTGAATCTAAATGCCCAGGAAATAGACAATTTAATTGAAAAAGTGCCTGAAGTAGTCAATGCGATTAAGGCCTTTGAACAATTTTAAAGGAGTAGATATGGAATTAAATAGACAGATGCCTGAAATTGATGATCAGACCCTAAATGATTTGTTCGCAAAGGTAAAACAAAAATACGGTTATGATTTCTCTCGTTATCGTCGGGAAATGGTTAAACGAAGATTATTTAAACGTTTGTTAAATTCTGAAGTAGAAGATTACCACAACTATATCAAGCTTTTAGAGCGAGATGCTCAAGAATTTAAAAGGCTCATTGAAGATTTAACTATCAAGGTAAGTTATTTTTTTCGGGACCCCTTTGTCTTTGAATTCTTGGCCTATGTAGTCATTCCTGAATTAATTAAGACCAAAAAACGCAATAATGACCAAATTATTCGCATCTGGAGTGCTGGATGTGCCTATGGTGAAGAAATTTATTCAGTGGCTATATTACTCTTGGATTATTTTGAACGCAAAAAGATGAACATCCAAGAGTATGAAATCTTTCTTTTTGGGACCGACATTGACGAAAGTGCCTTAGAAAAGGCGCAAAAGGGAGTATATCCTGAAGAATCTGTTTTGGAAGTAAAAAAGCGCTTTTTAGACAAATATTTTGTTTATAAAAATGGCCTTTACTATTTGAGAGATGAAGTGAAAAGAATGGTAACTTTCTGTCAGCACGATGTTATTTCTTCCAAGCAGATTACCCCTCCTTCAGGGGTAATCTGTAACTATGACCTCATTTTGTGCCGAAATCTGCTCATCTATTTTGATATTTCTTTGCAGAAACAAATTCTTTTAAATTTATATCATGCCCTAAATCCAGGTGGATATTTAGTATTGGGAGAAGCCGAATCCCTATTTGGAGAGTTAGAACTCCTTTTTGATTGTTTAAACATTAAGACAAAGGTGTATCAAAAAAGAGGTTGAGAAAGATGAAGATAAGCCTCCGCACCAAATTTTTGGCTGGTATCCTGGGTAGCATTTTGCTTTTAGGTGCCGTTATTTTATTTTTTACCTATCACAGCGTATCCAACAAACTAAAAATTGAATGTCAAAAAAGAGGCATAATGCTAGCAAGACACATTTCGGTCGAAATAGCCCCTATAGTCAAAAGTGGAGATAAGAAACTGGCCCGTAAGATTTTATTGCAACACCTAAAAAGGGAAACGGATGTAGAATACTTATTCATTGTTTCTTCCCAAGGTCAAATATTTGCACACACCTTCTCTCCAAACGAAGTTCCTCTATTCCTTAAAACATTTAACTCACCAAACTTGGCATACGTCAAAATAAATGAAATTAAAACCTCTAAGGGATTGGTATTTGACATTAGCTATCCCATCCAAAAAGGTGAATTGGGGATTTTGCATATTGGTATGAACAGTAAGTCGGTTACCAAAGGAGTAAACTACATTATAAACCGTTTGGTTCTAATCATTTTAGTAGTGTTGGGGCTTGGAGGCATCTTAGCCGCCTCTCTGGCCCACTTTGTGTCCAGGCCTGTCCTAGATCTAATTCAGGCTACCAAGGCCATAAAAAGGGGCAAATTTGACCAAGTGGCCAAAATAATCAGTCGAGACGAAATTGGCCAATTGGCTCGCACATTTAATGAAATGACAAAGGAAATCAAGCAGGTAAGAGCTGATTTGAGCGAGGCTCGCGACTATGCTGCCAATATTATAGAAAACATGTTTGAATCATTGATAATAACTGATGTAAAGGGAACAATTAAAGATGTAAACAAGGCCACATTAACCTTGCTTAAATATCAAAGGGAGGAATTGATAGGGCAGTCTATTAGATTAATTCTTCCCAAAGAAACTATATTTACCCAAAGTGTCAACCAATTAATCAGGACGGGGCTTCCGGTACTGAATGATGACCTGGTTTATATAAGCAAAGACGGACAACGAATTCCAGTGAGCGCCTCTTTTTCCCTTCTTAAGCAGAAGGAAACATCAGAAATTATCTGTTTAGCCAAAGATATAAGGGAAACCAAAAGACTCATTACAGAGTTAAGCCAGATTTATAATAGCATCCCGCTTCCTGCTAGGGTAATTGATAGCGAATTTAATATCATCAGCCAAAATGAGGCCATGTCCAAATTGACGGGCATTGAACCTGACAAGGCAATAGGGAAAAAGTGCTATGAACTCTTTGGATGTTCCTTCTGCCAAACCCCAAAATGCACCCTTCGTTTGGTCTTACAAGGAAGGCAGAAGGTAGAACGAGAAGAGATAAGAACCCTTTCCAATTCAAAGAAAATTCCATGTCAGCTCTTTGGGAGTCCATTTAAAGACAGCGAAGGCAAAACCATTGGGGCCATAGAAGTGTTTGTTGATACAACTGCTAAAAGAAAATTTATTGAGGAATTGGAGAAAAAGACTGAAAGCCTACACCTGGCTTTGGCCACAAATCAAGCTATTGGGGATGTACTAACCACTTTAGCAAGCACAATTGAACTCCAACCAATGCTTGAAGAAGTGTTAACTAAAATAGTGAACTATGTCTATAGTCAGTTAGCGGTGATTTATCTATGTAAGGATGAGTATTTAAACCCTGTGGTAAGTTATGCCCTAGATATAAACAAGATTCCCAGTTTTAAAATGGGAGAAGGTTTACCTGGACAATGTGCGAAAGGAAAAAGGCAAATTATAGTAGATGAAGTCCCACCTGATTATTTTCGGGTTGTTTCAGGAAGTGGAGAAAGGGCACCCAATCACATTGTTTGTCTGCCAATCATATTTAGAAACAAACTTCTGGGGGTTTTAGAAATAGCTGCCTTCAATGCCTTCTCTAAAGAAGACCTTAACTTTTTAACTGTGGTGGTTGACCAGATTGGGGTTGGGATTAATCACTCCTTAACCTATCAAAAGGCAGAATCTTTGGCTCAAGAATTGAGAGAAAAAAATGAGCTCCTTCTTTCTCAGAATGAAGAGTTAAAATCACAGGGCGAGGAGTTGATGGCCTTAAATGAAGAACTTAAGGCCCAGACCGAGGAATTAGCCGCTCAGAAAAAGGCATTAGAAGAAAAGACTAGAGAAGTGCAGGAAGCCAACCGACTTAAATCGGAGTTTCTTTCAAATATGTCCCATGAGCTTCGGACCCCTCTCAACGCCATTTTGGGTATGGCCAAACTATTAAAAACAGGTGTAGGGGGCGAAATCAGTGATAGGCAGCGGGATTATTTAGAAATTATTGAGCGAAATGGCCACAATTTGTTGGCTCTCATTAACGATGTCTTAGACCTCTCAAAAATTGAGGCTGGGAAGGTAGATATTATTTGGAATAAACTTGAGCTCAAATCCTTCGTTGAGGACATCCTAAAATCGGTGCGGATGTTGGCTGAAGAAAAGGGCTTAGAATTAAAAAGTGTTTTTAAGGGAGATGTTGATTACATTATTACAGACCCTGAAAAAGTCCGCCAGATTTTGCTTAATCTATTGAGCAATGCCATTAAGTTTACCGAAAAAGGGGAAGTAACAGTTATTGTAGAAGCAAAAGATGGTAAGGTTTTTCTCAGCGTTAAAGACACAGGCATTGGAATCCCTGAAGAGGCATTGGATTATATCTTTGATGCCTTCAGGCAGGTGGATGGTTCTACCACCAGAAAGTATGGAGGAACAGGACTGGGATTAAGTATTGTAAAGAAGCTGGTTGAGCTGCTTGGAGGAGAAATAAGAGTAAAAAGCAAACTTAATGAAGGCTCAACCTTTACCGTCGTCTTGCCCAAGGAACCCATAAGTAAGGAGAAGTTGGAAAAAAACCTAGCTGAAAGAATGAAAACGGCCTTCATTCATTCCCAAACTACAGAAACCGC
The DNA here is from genome assembly GCA_027038965.1 of Candidatus Desulfofervidaceae bacterium. Taxonomy (GTDB): domain Bacteria; phylum Desulfobacterota; class Desulfofervidia; order Desulfofervidales; family Desulfofervidaceae; genus JAGHCL01. Next base: position 24,684 of record JALWFG010000021.1, read on the forward strand.
TTTTTCAGAAACAGGACCAAAGCCCCAAGTGTTAATTATAGACGATGACCCCATTGTTGTTCGGGAACTGAGCGTGTTACTTAAAGATGAAAATCTAGATATTTTTTATGCCTTTAGTGGAGATAAGGGACTAGAATTTATTAAAAAGCTTAAACCTGACTTGGTTATCCTTGATTTAAAGATGCCAGAAATGGATGGCTTTGATGTCCTAAAGCAAACACAAGAAGATGAAACTATCAAGGATATACCGGTTATTGTGCTTTCGGCCATGGATTTAACAAAGGAAGAAAAACAGAAGCTTACTCCCAATGTGAAAGCCACCTTGCTTAAAGGCCAGATTGACAAGGCCAGTCTGATAGAAGCTGTAAGGAAGGTGTTATTCCCCAAGATGACAAAGCCAAAATTGCAAGAAGAGCCTTCCTTAAAATCTAAAGTAGAAAAATGCTTGACCGGACCTGCTAAAATTCTTATTGTAGAAGATAATCCCGATAATCTATTTCTGTTAAAAGAGGTGCTGAAAGACGCAGAATACACCATATATACCGCAGAAAATGGAGCCCAAGCAATTGAGCAAGCTCAAAAGATAAAGCCAGATTTGATAATTATGGACATGCTGATGCCCGTAATGGATGGTTATGAGGCTACAAGACGGTTACGAAGAGACCCTATGTTTAAAAATGTGCCTATAATCGGTCTTACAGCCCGAGCCATGCGGGGAGATCGAGAAAAGGTTCTGGAAGCCGGTTGTGATGACTACTTACCTAAGCCTGTTGACCCCTTCGTTTTCAAAAAAAAGGTGAAAGAATGGTTGATGATAAGAAAAACAAAGGAGACAAAAAATGAATAACAGGGAGCCGGTAATAGAGGCCTTGAGCAAGCTTTTTCATAAACTGAGGACCCCTCTCAACTCTATTATGGAGTTTACGGAACTTTTAAAAAGAGAAACCTATGGTCCTCTTAATCCCGAACAGAAGGAATTCCTTGAAATTATCTCTCGCAATGCCCAAGAAATGCTAGACCTAATAACCAAATCTTATAATGAACTAGAAGGAGCTAAAGAAACAAAAGATGATTCATGATTCTATTGTCAAAGAATTCAATCATCCCAAGGTCATGATTGTAGATGATGATAAAGACAGCGTTCGTTTGCTGGAATTATCCCTTGGTCCTTTGGGATTTTCGATTGAAAAGGCATCCTGTGGCAGTGAAGCCATAGAAAGAATCACCCAGCAAATTCCTGATTTGGTTTTACTGGATGTCTTGTTGCCTGATGCCCATGGGTTTGAAATATGCAAAATTATTAAAGAGAAGATTGTCAAAGATGTCTTTGTGCCGGTAATTATGGTAACGGCTCTTAGCAGCCGTGAGGATAAAATTCAAGGGCTTCAAGCCGGGGCCGATGATTTTATTACCAAGCCGATAGATATTGGAGAATTGGTGGCAAAAATTAATGCCTTACTCCGCATCCGGTATCTACACCGCAAGTTGCGTGAAAATTACGAACAACTAAAAAAGCTGGAAAATACTAAGGAATTGTTAGTGCGGATGATAATCCATGACCTTAAAAATCCCTTGATGGCCTTAGTGAGCTCGCTGGAACTGCTAAATCTGAAGACTAAGGACATTATTTCTGAAAAAGAGATATTCTCCCCTCATCATGCCCTTAAAATCACCGAAAGAATCCTTCGGTTGATTCAAAACCTGTTGGATATTACCAAGATGGAAGAAGGAAAGCTTCGGTTAAATTATACCCCAATAGACATAAAAGAAATCTTTAAAGAAATTAAAGAAATGTTTGCTGCTGAAGCTACTCAAAAGGGGGCTACTATCAACTACAAGATAGATAAAGTACCTATATTTAAAGCTGACAAAGATTTACTTCTTCGCATTTTGGAAAATTTGGTTTCTAATGCCTTAAAGAGTTTATATCCCAAAGACAGGCGACCAGGATTAATTGCACTGAAGGCAAAACAGAGTGGAGAAAGGTTTGTAGAAATCAGTGTCAGAGATAATGGTTGCGGAATTCCTAAAGATAATTTTAGGAAAATTTTTGATAAATTTACTCAAATAGAACTAAAAAAAGATCAAAAGCACTTCCATACTGGATTGGGACTGCCCTTTTGTAAGCTGGCTGTAGAAACCCATGGAGGAAAAATCTGGGTGGAAAGCATTGTTGGGCAAGGGAGTCAGTTTAACTTTGTCATTCCAATAAATCCTATGTCTTTGCTCCATAAAACATAAGGGCCAAGAATATGGCGATTACTACTACCTGAATGGCCCAAGCGATAATACAAACCAGGACTGCCCTTTTAGTACTTGTATAGTCAAGGGCCTGACGAATGGCAATAATCATAGCGGCAATCGTCCAAATGGCCGTAAGAAGAAAAATTGCTATCCTTAAGAAGGGAAAAACCCCAAAGACGCGCAACATGCCCGGAGCAGTGGCGAAACCCAAGGTGCGAAGAAGTTCTTTTGGATTTGATTGGGTTTGGGGTTCTGGCAAAAGTCTTGTTCCAATCCAATAAGTCAAATATGCCCAAATAAACCAACCAGCCAATGAAGAAATAACCCCGGTTACGACAATCATAAAGTTGTTGGTAGCACTTCCAGCCCCAGCCGCCAGACTAGAAAACAAGACTACTAACAGTGCTTGCCCTGTAGCCTCTTCATCAGACTCTACCTCTTCATACAAGCTGGCATCTAGTTTTATTGCCCTTATAATTCTTTCCCAAAAGTCAGCCATGATCCAAATCTCCTTTCTCCCCATACCATAGTCAGTTGCTTAAGGCAAGAGCCTACCTAAAAATTCAGGTGAGGCGATTTTATAGTAATCGCCTTCTTGAAATAGTCTTACCCTACTTGACACCCTTAAATAATCATGTTACTTTTTGGCCAGCCTCGTTAAATAAAAATATTTAACGGGGCCAGTCAAGGGCCGTTAACTCAGTTGGTAGAGTATCGGCCTTTTAAGCCGAGAGTCGCAGGTTCGAGTCCTGCACGGCCCACCACTTCTTTTAACTGGCAGCGTCCCCATCGTCTAGCCAGGTCCAGGACACCGGCCTTTCACGCCGGCAACAGGGGTTCAAATCCCCTTGGGGACGCCATTTTTTTAATCAACCGCGGTGATAAGTCCTCCAAGGACTAACAAATTCAAGTCCGGCTCCAAAGGTAAATAACCTGCAGGTCTCAAAGTTTGTTTGATTTCTTTCTGCCTTTTCAAAGGAAACATAACAAGCACTCTTTACCATCAACTATTATCAACTATTATCAACTATTATCAACTATCAACCTTTTGCCTTTTGCCTTTTGCCCTTCGCCCTTCGCCCTTTGCCTTACCTTCATTAACTAGTTTGCTGGGGAATGAAACAGAGCAAGACACTTTGACAGCAGGCCAAACTCCATGTAAACTAAAGGCCAACTTACTCTTTAATGGCCTTAATGATTTAAGGAGAATAAAGGCATGTCAATCAAAATTGTATTTTTAGATGCAGATACAGTAGGCAGAGATGTTAGCTGGGATGAAATTGAGAGATTAGGAGAACTTGTTATTTATCCAACTACTTCTTCTAAAGAAGTTTTTTCTCGAATAAACCAAGCAGATATTGTTATTACCAATAAGGTCCTTATTGATAAAAAGGCTATAAATGCGGCCCCTAATTTAAGGCTCATTTGCATCGCTGCTACAGGCATAAATAACGTGGACTTAGAATATGCCCGTAAAAAGGGGATTGCTGTAACCAATGTACCCGGGTATTCCACTCAAAGTGTGGTTCAAATGACGTTTGCTATGTGCCTTTACCTGCTTGTCCATTTACCTTATTATGACAGTTACGTAAAAGATGGGTCTTATATTCAAAGTCCCATTTTTACCCATTTAGATAGACCCTTCCTAGAACTTTATGGAAAGACTTGGGGGATTATTGGGCTTGGTGCTATTGGACAAGGTGTAGCCCGGGTAGCCAAATGTTTTGGTTGTAGGGTAATGTATTACTCTACTACTGGAAAAAACTTTAACCCCAACTATGAAAGGGTAACCTTGGATGACCTGCTCAGAAAATCAGATATAATTTCTGTCCATGCCCCTCTAACACCTCATACATACAACCTTATTACTTATGAAAAACTAAAACTGATGTCCCCTCATGCCATTTTGCTCAATCTTGGCAGGGGTGGTATTGTCAACGAGGCCGATTTGGCTCGGGCCTTAAACGAAGGACTTATCGCCGCGGCAGGATTGGATGTCTTAGAACATGAACCCATCAAACAAGATAACCCCCTTTTTAAGGTAAAAGACAAGAGTAAGCTTCTTATCACCCCACACATTGCCTGGGCAAGTGTAGAGTCTAGGAATAGGCTTATGCACGAAGTGGCCTTGAATATAAAGGCCTTTTTAGAAGGAAAAACAAGGAATAGGGTGGTTTAAAATGGAATTGACCGCTTTAAACATGACGGAAATAGAGGGTTTGAAGGAAAGGCCAGTTATTATTCCTTTAGGGTCTATTGAAGAACACGGCCCCCACTTACCCTTGGGGACAGACATCTTGACGGCCATAGCCCTTACAAAGGAGGTGGCTAAAGAGACAGATGCATTGCTGGCCCCTCCTATTTATTATGGAGTATGCCGAAGCACCAAGGAGCATCCAGGTACCATTGGCATTTCCCCTAGAGCACTGCGTTTGTTAATCAAAGATGTAGTAAAATCATTTGTCCTACAAGGTTTCTCTAGATTTTTGCTTTTTTCAGGCCATGCAGGAAGCCTACATATGGCTGCCTTAAAGGAGGCCGGAGAAGAGTTAATTGAGACGCAAAAGATAAAAAAAATGGCCATCTGTAGCATTCTTGATTTGATTGATGAAGAAATGGGGCTTGTAACACAAAACGACAGTCATGCAGGTGAATTAGAAACTTCTTTAATCGCTTACCTCTATCCTCAAATGGTCAAGGGTAGCGCCAAAGAAGAATACCCTCAATTCCCTCCCTTTATGATAGTAAAGAACAAAAGAAACTTTTGGCCAGGGGGCGTTTGGGGTAATCCTCAAGTGGCTAGCAAGGAAAAAGGAGGACACTTTTTTAGATCTTTGGTGAGAAAATTAGTAAAAATTGTAGATTCAGTTAAGGATTGAATATGGAGATCTTGGCGCCAGTTGGTAATTTTGAATCCTTTTTTGCTGCTTTGGAAAAGGGAGCAGATGCGGTATATTTAGGGTTAAAATCGTTTAGTGCCCGCGCCTTTGCTCGAAATTTCTCTTTAGAAGAACTGAGCTATATGGTGCCTTATGCCCACAAAAGACATAAAAAGGTCTTTGTGGCCTTAAATAGTATTATTAAAGAAACTGAATTAAACGAACTTTGTGAGACGGCTACCTCCTTATCCCAAATTAAGCCTGATGCTATTATCGTCCAAGATTTAGGTGTGTTTTTTCTGTTCAAAAATCGGTTCCCTCATTTAAGATTACATGCTAGTACCCTAATGGCAGCCCACAATCTAGCGGGTGTCAGGGCATTATCCCAACTTGGGTTTAAGCGGATTGTGCTTGCCCGCGAGCTTACCCTAGAAGAAATTACCGCCATTCGGCAGGCAACTAAGGCGGAACTAGAGGTCTTTGTCCACGGGGCCCTTTGTTTTTCCTATTCTGGCCTGTGTCTAGCCAGCAGCTATCTGGGAGGATATAGTAGTCTCAGGGGCAAATGTCGCCAGCCATGTCGTTTTCTCTACAAAATAAACGGTCAAAAGGGGTACTTTCTATCATGTGGAGACCTCTGTGGGCTTGAGCTAGTTCCTCGTTTAAAAGAAATAGGAATAGATTCTATAAAGATTGAAGGCCGGATGAAGAGTGCTGAATATGTAGCATCTGTGGTAGAGGCCTATCGTCTGGTAAGGGATGCCTCTTTAAAGGAACTGCCGGCTGCCCTTCAGTATGCCCGTTCTATTATTCAAAAGGCCGGTGGCCGGAGACTGACCACGGGTTTTTTCTTATCTTCTCAACCACAAGATGTAATTTCTCCTTCATCACCATCGGGTTTCGGCGCCTTTTTAGGAAGGGTTATCAAAAAAGAAAATGACCAGATATTTTTTGTCTCAGAGGCAGATGTAAACATTGGGGATAGACTCCGAGCCCAAAGCGAAACCCTTGGCAAGGGCATTTCTTGGAAGGTAACCACTATCAACCAACAGAATGAAATGAAGGTCATTAATGCCCCGCAAGCGGTTGAGCCTGGATACCTCTTGTTCAGGGTAATAAGTCAAGGGATAAATGTGGGAAAATCTGACAAAAAAATCAAGGAAAAAATTAAAAAAGAAGTCAGACCTATAGACTTAAAAATCAGCCCTGAGGTCTGCAAACGCCTCAAACAATGGGCAAGGGCTCAGGCATTAAACTTAACCCCTAAAGGCCATAAAGAAACATGGTGGATTAAACATGAACAGGTAGAATTTTTTCTTGACTATCATTTTCCACCTAATACTGTTCCTATACTCTCCTTGACTATGCATAGTTACTCTGCCCTTATTCACCATGTGAGAAGGCTACAGAAGAAACTCCCCCTTTTGACTCTAAATTTACCGGCGGTAATCTTACCGGCAGAGCTTCCTTTTTTCAAACAGGCTGTTAGAAATTTAGTAAAGCTTGGATTTAAAAGGTGGCATTTAGGCAATATAGGACACCTTGAAATACTACCTAAAGACGCAAGACTTATTTTAAGTGCCGATTACACCTTTAATTTAAGCAATCACCTTGCCTTGAGATTGTTAAAAGATATTGGAGTTCAGTATTTGACCCTCTCTCCAGAAATGGATAAAATGTGTTTAAAGGTACTTAGTAAGTCCTGGGGAACAAAGGATTTGATAATGTTAGTCTATGCCCGGTTGCCTATCTTCACCTCTAGGCTGTCCCTAAAGACAGGTAAAAAAGATGTATGCCTTGTTTCTCCTTTAGGGGAAAGGTACTATCCCTTGATAAGGGACCAAATTACCTATATCCTCCCAGAGAATCCCTTTAGCTTAGGGAAATACTTGGAGGAGTTGAAGGAAATGGGAATAACAAATTTTTGTGTAGATTTGAGATTTCAATTGAAAAAACAAATCCGAAAAATCCTAAAAAGGCGGGGAATATCCCTTCCTCAGGGACATTTATTCAATTACAAAAGGGGATGGAAATGAAGGTAAAACAGGCAATGTTGCAAAGAGGTCTTTTTTTAATCCTTATTTGCCTTTTACTAGGAGGCCTTGGATGTGGAGAAAAAACAAGTATTTATGCCCCTGATTTTAGCCTGTTAGATACAAATGGGAAACGGATTTGCCTTTCAGACTTAAGAGGTAAGGCCGTTATTCTTGATTTTTTCTCTGTTTCTTGTCAAGCCTGTGCCAGATTGATACCAAACCTAGAACAAATTTATAACAAATACAAAAATCACGGTCTGGTCGTTTTAGGCATAAATCTTGACTTCTTGCCCAATCCCAGCATATTAAGCGATTTTGCAAAGAAGGAAAAAATTAGCTATCCTGTTCTTATTGGCAACAACGAAATTGTCATGCAATACGGTGGAATTTCAGTTTTGCCTTATGTAGTTTTTATTGATAGAAATGGCAAAATTGACAAAGTGCATCAGGGGTATATAGATTTGCCTTCTTTAGAAAAATTGGCTCAAGAATTGCTTGTCAAGAGGGATTAATATGGATTTCAAAAAACTGGCTGTGTTTTGTAAGGTTTACCAATACAAAAGTTTTTCTAAGGCAGCTCATAGCATGCATCTCACTCAGCCTTCTGTAAGTTCCTATATCGCTGCGTTAGAAGAAGAGTTAGGGACCAGACTTTTTGACCGCAAGGGACGTATGGTAAAACCTACCAAGGCAGGGAGTCTTTTTTATGGTTATGCTAAAAAGATATTAAAAATAAGAGACAAGGCCGAAAGCGAAATTCACGCTTTATTAGGATTAAAAAAGGGGGAATTGGTTTTTGGAGGAAGCACTATTCCTGGCCAATATGTCTTGCCAAGCTTGCTTGGGAAATTTAAGTCCTTGTATCCCAATGTAAAAATTGTTCTAAAAATAGGAGACACCAAAGAAATAATCAATTTAGTTGCTGAAGACCAAATAGAACTTGGGGCCGTAGGGGCCAAAATTAATGTCCCTAATTTAGATTTCATTCCCTTTGTTGAAGATGAACTGGTGCTGGTTGTGCCAATTGATCACCCAATCGCTAAAGAAGAAAAATTTTCCTTAAGTATGCTTCCTAATTTACCCTTCATTATGAGGGAAGAGGGTTCTGGAACACGCATTACCATAGAGAATTTTTTAATGTCTAAGGGGATAGAACTAGAATACTTAAACATTGTTGCCGAGTTGGGGAGTACAGAAGCTGTTAAGCAAGCAGTTATAGCAGGAATAGGAGTTTCTATAATTTCTAAACGGGCAGTAGCTATAGAGGAGACATCTGGATTGATAAAGACCTTTAATTTAAATGAGAGCTCTTTATGGAGAAGTTTTTATTTGGTATATCCTAAGAAAAGGAGTTTATCTCCCTTTGCAAACAGCTTTTTGGAATTTGTTAAAACCAAAACTGCCTAAGGAGGTTAAAAAATGAGTAAAGTCAAAATTACTTGGTTGGGACATGCAGCCTTTAAAATCGAAGATTCGGCCACGGTGATATACATTGACCCTTGGCTTGAAAACCCATCTTCACCTTTAAATTGGAAAGAGGTTAAAGATGCAGATTTGGTTCTGGTAACTCATGATCACTTTGACCATACAGGACAGGCGGCTGAAATTGTAAAACAGAGCGGTGGCATGCTTGTAGCAAATGTAGAAACAGCCAGAAAGTTTGGTTCTGAAGGTGGTGTTCCTAACGACAATATTGCTAACGGAGGAAATGGCCTCAATATAGGCGGGTCTTTTACCTATAAGGGGGTTACGGTAACTATGACTCAGGCTTACCATTCTACGGCCTCTGGAACACCAACGGGATATGTTGTGCGCCTTTCTGATGGAATCAACATTTATCACGCCGGAGATACAGGAATCTTTAGTGAAATGGAACTTATTGGCAAATTGTATCCCTTAACAGTTGCCCTTTTGCCTATTGGAGATGTCTTTACCATGGATGCTTACCAAGCGGCACACGCCTTGACTTTATTGAAGCCCAAAATAGCCATTCCTATGCATTATAAATCATTTCCTATAATCGCCCAAGATGCCTCTGAATTTAAGAAGCTAGCTTCTCAAATAATGCCTGATACAAAGGTGGTTGTTCTTGAACCCGGAGAAAGTTTTGAGATAGAATAAATTTTTCAAAAGAGCGAATTCAAAGGAATTTCCAATTGATAATGGTATAATGTTTAAAAATATCAAAAAAAAAGATTTAAATTTATTTTTAATTGGTTCTCCTGAGGAGGCTTATACCTTCATTAATATCTTTCAAGAGATAAGTCAGCGACTCAAGATTAATATAGTAGGCGTAGTAAGTTTAGGAGGAAAAGACAACTTTTTAAAAAAGATAGTTCAAAGAGGAATTAAAATTTTTACTGAAAAGGATCTTCCTCCGGAAAAAAACATTGATTTGGTCATAGATTTAGCCGGTACAAAAAAGACCTTAGAAATTGCAAAAAGCATTGGTAGTGCTATAGTAAATCCTTTAGGTGCGTATATTTTTTACAACATTATAGAAGACCTTAGAGATAAGATAAGACTTGAAAGACAATTTTGCTATAATGAACGTATGAGTATGATCTCCGCTCTGGCTCATTCTCTAGCCGATACCATAAGAAATCCTGTTACAGCCATTGGCGGTTTTGCAAAGTCGATTTTAGAAACCAAGTCTCAAGATTACGATACCTTTGTTAAAAAAGCTCAGATCATTCTTGAAGAGGCAGAAAAACTAGAAAGGGTGTTAAAAGAGATATACCAACTAGGCAAGCCCTATGTTCTCAGAAAGGAAGTAGGCAATATCAATGAACTTATAGAAGAAATATGTAGAAAGTTTTCTCCTACCTTTGCAGAAAAGGGAATTACTGTTATCAAAAAGTTGGAAGAAGAAGAAGAAGAATTGTACACCCTGATTGATACCGAACTCTTTAAAAGAGGAATAGAATCCATCTTCAGAGCCATTGTGGAAACCATTCAAAGAAGCAGTATTTTAACAATTACTACAGAAGTTTGTCTGGATGCCATTCTGATAACCATAATTATTGCAGGTAAGGGAATGACAAAATGGGAATTTGGAACTCCCCTTCAACCCCTTTTCCCTTGGGAAAACAAAATTGCGGCCTATTTAAACATGGCTCGCAAGGTAATTGAAGACCATGGGGGGAAATTTATTATTTATTCTGAACCCAACATAGGAAACAAAATTTTAATTGAATTACCCATAGAATTGCCATCCAAGCCACCTGTTTAGGAGGAAGAAATGAAGCCATTGGCCATTGTGCTTGTAAGTGGAGGATTAGACAGTTGTGTGACGGCAGCCATTGCCAATCAATCCTACGAGTTGGCGTTTTTACATGTAAATTATGGACAGAGGACAGAAAAAAGAGAACTAAAGGCATTTAAGGATATTGCCAATTATTTTGGAGTAGAAAAGCAGCTTATTGTTTCTCTTGAATATCTGAAAAGGATTGGCGGTTCTTCACTGACTGATTTTAAGATGGAAGTGCCGGATTACTCTCCTTTAAGAAGGGGCATTCCCCCAACATATGTTCCTTTTCGGAACACACACCTTATTGCCATTGCGGTTTCCTGGGCTGAGGTAATTGGGGCTCAAAAAATCTTCATTGGAGCTATGGAAGAAGACAGCAGCGGTTATCCCGACTGTCGGGAGGAGTATTTTCGGGCCTATAACAAACTTATAGAATTGGGGACAAGACCTGAAACGCATATTGAAATTGTTACCCCCATTATTCATCTCAAAAAATCGGAGGTAGTCAAAAAAGGGGTTGAACTTAAGGCACCATTTCACCTAACCTGGTCATGTTATAAAAATGAAGAAGTAGCCTGCGGTAAATGCGAATCTTGTTTCCTCAGACTCAAGGCCTTTAAAGAGGCAGGGATAAAAGATCCCATTCCCTATTCAGAAACATTGGAGTAGGGAAGTTCAGGTGAGAAAAGGTCTATTTGAAAGCAAAAGCAAAAGCAAACCCAGGAGATGTAAGTGGTATGACCTTTGCCCAATGAAATATTTTTATGAGCAGGGTAAGATTGACAAAAGCTGGATTGAACAATACTGCTTTGGTGATTACACACATTGTGTAAGGAAAAGGCTAGAAGAAAGGCATATCCCCCATCCAGATAACATGATGCCTGACGGAAGTATTAACAAAGATTTACCAAGTTGTATTTTTGAAAAATGACCATAGAAATCTTAGGGGTTGAATCTCTGGGCGTAAGGGGGCTTTGCTGTTTTGTAAAAACCAGAACAAGAAGGATTTTAATTGACCCTGGCATCGCCCTGGGATACACCCGATTTAAGCTTTTGCCCCATCCTTTTCAGGTAGCCATAGATGAAAGGATACAAAAGAGAATTATCAAAAGATGGGTTTGTGCTACAGACATTATTATCAGCCACTTTCATGGAGACCATACACCTTTAGCCGATGCCAATCCCTACCAACTTCATATCAAAAAAGTGGCCTATTTAAATCCAAAAGTAAGGATATGGACCAAAGATACGCTTCATCTATCGCCACTTGAACAAAAAAGGGCCAAGGCGCTTTTTTCCACCATTCATAAAAAACCTCTAATTGCAGAAGGGAAAAATGAAGGTGAGATTAACTTTTCTAAGGCTGTAGCCCATGGAGACCCCAGCACTCATACCACGACAGTAATCATGACCCGAATCAAAGAGGACAAGACCTTCGTCCATGCCCCTGGGATTCAGTTGTTAAATGAGGAAGCCATTTCTCAAATTATAAAGTGGCACCCAGACATTGCCATTGTTGACGGCCCTCCTCTTTATTTGTCTTTGAGGCTTTCAAAGAGTCAAATTGAAAGGTCATGGCATAATGCCAAACGCTTGGCCTCTAATGTAGGGATACTAATCCTTGATCATCATCTGATGAGAAGCTTAGAGGGAATTAAATGGATAAAAAGGTTGTCAGCAGAAACAGGGAAAAGAATAATGTGTGGAGCGGATTTTATGGGTCAAAGGAGGATGCTCCTTGAGGCCCTAAGGGAGGATTTATACAAAAATATGCCTGTAGATAGACATTGGCATGAAAGGTATGCCCAGGGCAAGGCCAACACAAAGCCCTATTGGATACAGGGGAAAATGCTTTATGGCCTTTAGAGGAAAGGCAAATAAATGATTAGAATTGAATTTTGCGGAGTTTGTACAGGTTTTAGACAAGAGGCTGAAACATTAGCCGAATATTTAAAGGCACAGGGTGAAGAGGTAAAATTGATTGAAGCTGGCAGAGGGCGATTCCATGTCTATGTAGATGATAAGCTAGTCTTTTCTATTAAAAAGTGTCGGCGGTATCCCAATGCCAGAGAGATTATGAAACTCATTTCAAATAACAAACAACGGAGTCTTAAGCAAAGTGTTTTTTTTAAAAAGGACTTATAGGCTAAAGGAGTTTCTACACGATGCTTTTAATCTCATCTCTTCCAGCCTGAATCTTGTCAGGCATACTCAGAGAAGGAGAGTAGAGCCTGCCTTTCGTGAAAAGATTATGCTGGCTGTAAGTAGTGTCCTGAATTGTCGGTTTTGTTCTTGGCTTCATACAGAACTGATATTAAAAGAGGGAGTTGAAAAAACCGAAATTAAAAGGTTACTTGAAGGTAAGTTTGAAGACCTCCCAGAACAAGAAACCCTTGCCATTGCCTTTGCCATACATTACGCCGAAACTCATGGCAGACCTAAAAGGGAAATGCTGACAAGATTTTTTGATTACTATGGGGTCCAAGCAGAATCAATTCTTATCTATATTAAGGCCATCTATTGGGGAAATTTAACAGGCAACACCGTGGAGGCCTTTTTGGACCGTCTCAGGGGGAAACCTGTCAAAGAAAGCAGATTTTTAGATGAGTTGGCAATCTTTTCCCTAACAGCACCTTATTTTCTTATAATTTTGCCCTTCATAGGGCATATAGTCAAAATAACTAGAAAACGCCTTGGACTTCAAGAATAAAAATAGGGAGAAAAAAGGAAAAAATGTTTGCAAAGGCAAAAAACTTAATCTTGATTCCCATTCACCAATTGTTCCATTCCCGCTTCGTCCGCTGGTGGCTTACCTTTTCAGGGCTGTACGCTATGTTTGGCGTGTGTCCTTTTTGTGGACGGACTGGTTGCCCCATTGGTGCAGGAAGCATGGGACTTGTGGGTGGATTTTTTGCCCTGTGTATAAAGAGTATAGGGAAGGAATTTTAAAATTGGTGCCTGGGGCGGGAATCGAACCCGCACGGGGACGAAGCCCCAAGAGATTTTAAGTCTCTTGCGTCTGCCTATTCCGCCACCCAGGCGCTACTATTATAATAAATGTTTCTATATGGGTTTGTCAAGGTAAGGAAACATCCAAAAATTATATAAACGCCCCTATCACCCAATTATTTAAACTATCAACTACCTTTCCTGTCCCATTTTTTCTTTGGGTATATTGCCCCAAACAATATTAGGGTATATTATCCAAGTCCCTGTAAAAAATTGTGAGAGGTATCAAAATGGAATATGAAATCCGGAATATTGCCATTATCGCCCATGTAGATCATGGTAAAACTACTTTGGTGGACGCTATGCTTAAACAATCGGGCGTCTTCAGAGACAATGAACAAGTAGAGGAGTGCATCTTGGATACCCTGGCCTTAGAAAGAGAGCGAGGCATTACTATTATGGCCAAAAATACCTCTGTGTGGTATCGGCCTAAGGCAAACCAAATAGATGTGAAGATAAATATTGTAGATACTCCGGGCCACGCCGATTTTGGAGGTGAGGTAGAACGGATTTTAAAAATGGTTGATGGAGTCCTACTTTTAGTAGATGCCGCTGAAGGGCCCATGCCTCAAACCCGCTTTGTCCTGCAAAAGGCACTCCAGCAGAAGCTTAAACCCATTGTAGTGATCAATAAAATAGACAAGCCTGAGGCCCGTCCTCAGGAAGTACTCAATGAAATATATGATTTGTTTATAGATTTGGACGCCGATGAGGAATTGCTTGAGTTTCCAGTGCTTTATGCAATTGGAAGACAGGGAATTGCCAAAAGAAGTTTAGAGGATGAATCTTCTGATTTAAGGCCACTCTTTGAAACTATTGTAACTAATGTTCCTGCTCCTACACCCTTGAGAACAGACACTCTGCAAATTCTAATCTCTAATTTGGACTATGACAATTACATTGGGAGATTGGCTATTGGAAAGGTCTTTTCTGGAAAGGTCAAAACAGGACAGGAAGTAGCCATTGCTAAACTTACTGGAAACATTGAGAGGGCAAAAGTGGTTAAACTCTTTGTCTTTGAGGGTTTGGGCAGAAAGGCTGTAGAAGAAATAGAAGCCGGAGAAATTGTGGCCTTAGCAGGCATGGAAGACATTAAAATTGGAGAAACCATTACTAGCTTGAATAATCCTGTCGCCCTACCACCAATTATAGTAGATGAACCTACTATCAGTATGTATTTCTCCATCAACAAATCGCCTTTTTCAGGTCAAGAAGGTCAGTTTGTTACCTCACGCCACTTAAAAAATAGGCTGTATCGGGAAGTATTAACGAATATTGCCCTTAGAGTAGAAGATACTGAATCTCCAGAAACATTTAAGGTTTCAGGGAGAGGGGAACTCCAACTGGCCGTATTAATTGAAACCATGAGAAGAGAAGGATATGAGTTTGAAGTCTCCAAACCCAAGGTTATTAAAAAGGAGATAGATGGAGTGGTATGCGAATCAATTGAAGAAGTGTTAGCAGATGTCCCTAAGGAATTTATGGGAGTGGTTATTGAAATGATGGGTAAGCGCCATGGAAATATGATAGATATGACTAGCACCGAACAAGGGCGGGTGCACCTAAAGTTTGAAGTTCCTACAAGGGGACTGATTGGCTTTCGCTCCGAATTTTTAACTGCTACCAAAGGGGAGGGGATTTTTCATAAGAGGTTCTTACGCTGGGACAAATGGCAAGGCGATATTAGATATCGCCAAACAGGGGCCTTAGTATCTGACCGAGAAGGAACCGTTACGGCTTATGCCCTTCATAGCCTAGAAGACAGGGGACAATTTTTCGTCAAGCCTGGCACATCTGTTTATAAAGGAATGATTGTTGGGGAACACAATCGGAATAAAGACCTTCATGTAAATGTTTGTCGGCCCAAAAAGCTCACCAATATCCGGGCCGCCAGCGCCGATGAAGCCATTCAACTGGAGCCTCCACGGGTAATGAGTCTTGAAGATTGCATTGAATTCATTAATGAAGATGAACTTATAGAAGTGACTCCTCAAAATATAAGAATGCGCAAAAAATCGTCTTGACTTAGGAGTCTGAAACCTGCTAAATATAAAAAACCTTTGGGGGGATATGAATGGGACAAACCATCGGAATTAAAATCAATCCTGAGGATATAAAATCTGCAGATATTATTGTGGGAATTCCTTCTTATAATGAGGCTCAATCTATTTCCTATCCTATAAAGCAAGCCTCTGAAGGACTCAAAAAGTTTTTTCAGGGTTATCAGGCCGTATTAATCAACTGTGACGCCAATTCTACAGATGGTACCAAAGAGGTCTTTTTAAACACTCCCACTGGAGGCATTCCCAAGATTTATCTCGCTCCCCCTCCTGCTAAAACAGGGAAGGGAACCGTTTTAAAAATGCTTTTTGAAACAGCTTGCGAGATGGGTGCTAGAGCAGTTTTGACTATTGACGCAGATTTAAAAAGCATCACACCTAAATGGATAAGAAATCTAGCCGAGCCTATCTTCTCAGACTTTGACTATGTAGCCCCTCTCTATGTGCGTCATAAATATGACGGCACAATTACCAATAGCGTTGTCTATCCCTTAACCCGGGCCCTTTACGGAAGAAGAATTCGTCAACCTATTGGAGGAGACTTCGGCTTTTCTGGTAAGATGGCCGAAGTATATGCGCAAAGCAATTTTTGGGATGAAGCGGTAGCCCAATTTGGGATTGATATTTGGATGACTACCCTGGCCATTAACGAAGGAGTACCTATTTGTCAGTCATTTATGGGGCGTCCTAAAATCCATCGGGCGAAGGACCCCTCAAAGACATTGGGACCTATGTTTTATCAGGTGGTGGGAACGGTCTTCAATCTTATGGAAAGGTTTGAGTTAAATTGGAAGCAGGTCAAATGGAGTAAACCTACGGCCATTTTCGGCTTTGGTTTAGGAGAAACAGAAATGCCTCCTCCTGTAGAGGTAGACCAAGAGGGCCTTTATCAAAAATTTCAAGCCGGGTTCAATCAATATAAAGACATTTGGCAGAAGGTGATTTATACCCCTAATCTCAATAAACTAGAGGAAATAAAGACCCTCTCTTTAGAACGTTTTGAATTTCCCGTGGAGTTGTGGATAAAGATCATTTATGATTTTGCTGTGGCCCACAAAAACCAAATTGTTGACCGTAAGCTCATTTGTGAATCTCTTATCCCTCTTTATTTTGGAAAAACCCTTTCTTTTGTTAAAAAGACAGAGCGAATGTCTATTCAAGAGGCCGAAGAGCTTATAGACTACGAGTGTGAGATGTTTGAAAGAGCAAAACCTTATCTAATTCAGAGATGGGACGAGGTAATTTAACCAGATAACTTTAAGTGTTCCTTTAGTTTCCGCTATCAAGATGATACTTTTGGATATCCCAAATTTGTTTTGCGAATAAAAAGCATCAAAATGTTTATAGACAAAGGTTTAAGTTATGGTAGGGAATTTGTAGTGGGCGTAACATCAGTTAGAGATTAAATCTAAAGTAAACAATATCTCCATCTCTAATTTCATAATCCTTTCCTTCAATCCGAGTCAATCCCTTTTCTTTGCATTTTTGTAAGGAGCCTTCCCGAAGTAAGTCTTCATATTTAGTCACTTCTACCCTAATAAATCCCCTTTCCATATCTGAATGAATCTTTCCGGCCGCTTGAGGAGCCTTGGTTCCCTTCTTTATTGTCCAGGCCCTCACTTCAGGTTCTCCTGCTGTAAAAAAGGTAATCAAATTTAACAAATCATAGCCCTCTCTGATAAATTGATTCAGTCCGGGTTCTTTTAGACCAAGGGCATCTAAAAACTCCTCTCTTTCTTGCAAGGACAATTCCTGTAACTCGGCCTCCACTTTAGCACAGATTTTAACCATTTTTGCCCCTTCTTTAGAGGCAATCTCTTTAACCTGTAAAACAAATTCATTGTCTTCTGCAATGCCTGCCTCATCTACATTGGCCACATACATCACCGATTTGGCAGTTAAAAGCTGGAGCCCCTTGATAAGGTTAAGTTCCTCTTTATCAAAATCCTTTAAATAGGGCTCTACTCGGTTCCCAGAATCAAGAATTTCCTTCAAACGTAATAAAACAGGCATTGTTTGTTGGGCCCTTTTATCACCCACCTTGGACAACCTTCCCAAACGTTCTATCCTCCTCTCTACCGTGGCCAAGTCCGCTAGAACAAGCTCCAAGTTGATAATTTCAATATCCCTTTGAGGATTAATTGCCCCTTCTACGTGAGAAATATCAGGGTCTTGGAAACACCGCACTACATGGAGGATGGCATCCACAGCTCGAATATGCGAGAGAAATTGGTTACCCAAACCTTCTCCTTGACTGGCGTTTTTTACCAATCCAGCAATATCCACAAATTCCATTACCGTAGGAGTAATTTTTTGGGGGTTGATCAAATTGGCAATCTTATAAAGACGTTCGTCAGGCACTTCCACTACGCCCACATTTGGTTCAATGGTGCAAAAAGGATAATTGGCTACATCCGCCCCTGCTGCCGTAAGGGCATTAAACAAAGTGGATTTGCCTACGTTTGGTAAACCTACAATACCACACTTAAACCCCATGTGCCTTCTCCTCAACTATAGGCCAAAATGCAAAATAAAAGAGCTTTCGGTATTTCCGAAAGCCCTTTACTATGTATACAGTATAACCCAAACTGGCATATAACGCAACAAGCATTTACCCAAAAATCAACCACTCAACCAAATAAAAGAAGCCGCAGATTTGGGAAATACTATTGACTTGGGCTCAATTTTGTGAGATATACATGGCCATATTGTGAGAGGTCTATATGTTTCCTTTAAAAGATAATATCCCTTCACGGCGTTTCCCTTGTATAACTGTTTTTTTAATCATAGTTAATGTTGTGGTATTCTTTCATGAGATTTCTTTAGGACCTCATTTGGGGAAATTTCTATTTATTTATGGGGTTGTTCCCAAAAGATTTTTTCTTCTTTCAACCTTAGGAATTCATAGTTTTGAATTGAAATATCTCCCCCTGCTTACCTCGATGTTTTTACATGGAGGGTGGCTACATCTTATAGGAAACATGTGGTACCTGTGGATTTTTGGTGATAATGTAGAGGATAGTATGGGCAGATTTCGTTTTCTTCTCTTTTACCTCCTCTGTGGGATTGGGGCCACTTTGGTTCATATTTACACTAACCCTTATTCTCCTTTGCCATGCATCGGGGCTAGTGGGGCCATTTCTGGGGTCATGGGGGCCTATTATGTGCTTTTCCCTTATGCTCGGATAATTACGCTTGTACCAATATTTTTCTTCATAACATTTATTGAAATTCCTGCTATCTTCTTTTTATTGTTTTGGTTCATGATTCAGTTTTTCAACGGGGCCTTTTCTATTGCCGCTCCCCACGCTTTTTATGCTGGTGTAGCTTGGTGGGCCCATATTGGAGGGTTTGTTTGCGGAATAATTTTGGTATTTTTATTCAGAAAAAGGAATAGGAGACCATGGTATATAGATGAATATAAACCTTGGTAAAGGAGGGGGAATATGAGCTTTATGGATATCTTTTGGTTGTTCTTCATGGCCTCTGCCTTGGCACCAATTCTTCAGAAAAAGATGCTTGAAGCGGCCAGATTTAAACTTATGAGAAAGATGGAAAAAAAACGAGGGAGTCGGGTCATTGCTATGATCCATCGTCAGGAAACCATGAGTTTACTTGGTTTTCCGTTGGTAAAATACATTGATATTCATGATTCAGAAGAAGTGATTAGGGCAATTAGAATGACTGGAAATAATGTGCCTATTGACCTTATCTTGCATACCCCTGGGGGGTTAGTGCTTGCTGCCGAACAAATTGCTTATGCCTTAAAGGCCCACAAGGCTAAGGTGACCGTATTTATCCCCCACTACGCTATGTCAGGCGGCACCCTTATTGCTTTGGCTGCCGATGAGATTGTAATGGATCCTAACGCCGTTTTGGGACCAGTAGATCCTCAGTTAGGACAATATCCGGCGGCTTCCATCTTAAAGGTCTTAGAAAAGAAGGATGTCAACAAGATTGATGACCAGACCTTAATTATGGCAGATGTATCCCAAAAGGCTATCAAACAGGTAAAAAGGTGTATTAAAACCATCCTCTCTGGCAGGATGCCTGAAGAAAAAAGCGAAGAAATTGCTGACTTACTCTCACGAGGAGAATGGACCCATGATTACCCTATCACCTTCAAAGAAGCTCAAGAGCTGGGTCTGCCTGTTACTTGTGAAATGCCTCCAGAAGTATATCAATTGATGAATCTTTACCCCCAGCCCGTTCAAAGGAGGCCTTCCGTCCAATATGTCCCTATGCCTTACAAAGAGGGTAATGGTAAGTCAAACCATGGGGGAACTGCCCAATGAAGAGGGATCAAATCCTCTTTTTTGATAATTCCCTCTGGTTAGAGTTGTATCTTAATAAGACTAAAACAGAGATTGCTGATCTTTTCTCTTCTTTTAAAAGGAATTTTGTTGTAGGTCTTGCCAGCTTTCAGTTACCCCTAATTCAACAAGCCTTAAAAGACAAAATGGGGCCTAAGGGTAAGGATGCCTTTTTAACATTTTTAACCCAAGAAGAAATCCATTTTTTCAAAACTCCCTCTTACATAGATAAGGATGATCCCTTATTGAGGGATGATATAGTTCTTTATCTCCTCAAATTAAGTGCCGAGGCTGTCAATGCAGTAATTATTACTAAAAATAAGGACCTTACAGAAAAGTTTCCTCAACTGTTTTTTACTCCGGAAGGTTTCAAAAGATTGAATTGGTCTGCCAATATGCCCTTTTGTAATCTTAAAAGACAATATTTACTTTTACATAGGGAGATTGAAAAGAATCTAGACAGAGTATTTAACCACCAACACTTTATCAATGGAAAGGAAATAGAGACCCTTGAAAAAAAATGTGCCCAGTTTATTGGAACCAAACATGCCATTGGTGTATCTTCGGGCACAGATGCCTTATTGCTTTCCCTCATGGCCTGTGGGGTAGGGAAAAACGATTACGTAATTACTACTCCTTTTACATTTATTGCCACTGCTGAAGCTATTGCCCTTTTAGGAGCCATTCCTTTGTTTGTAGACATAAATCCCGAAACCTTCAATCTTGAACCTGCCAATCTCAAAAAGGTCTTTGACGCTCCTAGAGATCCTCAAACCCAAACTCCAATTCCCTTAGAAAGGATAAAGGCTCTCATTGCGGTTGACCTTTACGGACAACCTGCTCCTTGGGATGAGATTAAAGAGGTTGTACCACCCCATGTAGCCCTTATTGAAGATGCAGCTCAGGCCTTTGGGGCTATATATAAAAATAAAAGGGCAGGCAACCTAGCAAATGTTGGAATCACCTCCTTTTTCCCTGCCAAGCCCCTCGGGGCGTGTGGAGATGGAGGTATGATTTTTACAAATGATGATGAACTGGCCCTTAAAATAAGGTGGCTTAAGGACCATGGTCAGGACAAAAGATATCATCACAAATTAATTGGTTTGAATGCCAGGTTAGATACTCTTCAGGCCGCTGTGCTCTTGGCCAAATTTAAAAAATTTAAGGATGAAGAAATAGAAAAAAGAAATGAAGTTGCCAATTTGTATAATGAGGTTTTAAAAGGACTTGAAAAAGAAGGAAAAATAAAATTGCCCACCCTTTCTCCGAATGTCCTTTCGGCCTGGGCTCAATATACAATCCTTACCCCCCATAGAGATAAACTTCAGCATTTTCTGCAGCATAGAGGTATTCCTACAGCCATTCACTATCCTAGGCCCTTGCATTTACAAGAGGCCTTTTTTTACTTAGGGTATAAACAGGGAGACTTCCCCATTGCGGAGCAAACTGCCCAAAGGGTAATCAGCCTACCAATGGACGCCTGGAAGACAAAGGAAGAAATTTACCAAATTGCAGCAGCCATTAAGGACTTTTTTGTATAATGTATTCCCATAACCGTTTTACAAATAGGAAGGTATCTTCTAAGGTGCCATTATTTTTTACACTAAAATCAGCTAGTTTTAGCTTTTTCTCTAACGGCCATTGGAGCTCTATTAGTCTTTGAGCTTCGTCTTTATCAAGTCCTCTGTCTTGGAGTCTTTGAAGACATTTTCTCTTGTCGGCATAGACCAAAACTGTCATGTCAAACATATCCTGCCAACCCACTTCAAATAAAAGCGGGACTTCTACTACTACAATCCCTCGAGAAGCTTCTTTTTTCCATAAATCCAATTGTCTTTTTACTTCCTCAGCTATTAGGGGATGTAAAACATCTTCCATTTTCTTTTTATCTTCTGGAGATCTCAAAAGCCGCTGTCGCAAAAAGGAATGGTTAAGATTCCCATTTGGACAAAGACATTCCTTCCCAAATATTGACAAGATCTGGTGATATCCTTTCTGACAGGGCAAGAGCAATCGGTGGCAGATTTCATCAACGTTGATGGTCTTTGCCCCTAATCCAGCAAACATGCCAAGTACTGTAGTTTTACCACTTCCAGGAATTCCAGTAAGACCTATTTTTATCATAATTAAACTCATTTTAGCGGAGATTTGCTTAAGGTCAAGGGCTTCCGTCTTGAGTCGGAATCGGGATGGTAGCCCACGTGGGTAAAACAGTCAGAAAAGAAAAAACAAACGTTCCAACTCAATAAATTCGATAAACTCAACAAATCCAATTACCGTTAGGAATGTAATAATAATTATCCTTAGTCTTGATACGAGGTAAGGCAGAAAGCAAACCGGAGGTAATGGCAAGGACGTTGTTTTTTTAAAAAAATTATACAGGAATGAGATTTTATGGTATGATAGATTATAACTTGTTTTAGGAATAAACAAAGCTAAGAATATGAGATGTAAGTCGCTAAGAATAATAAATTCTAATGTCTTTTTTTAAAAAAAATAAAGCCCAAGGATATCAAGAAAAAACTTCTTCCATCCCTTGGCACACCATACCTGCGGAAGAAGTATTAAAGAAGCTGCAAACCAGTGTTAACGGTCTTACCGAAGATGAGGTTATAGCAAGGCAGAAAAAATTTGGGAAAAATACACTTCCCCTGGCCGAGCCCCTTTCTTTTTTAAAAATATTTTTGCATCAGTTTTTAAATCCCCTTATTTATATTCTTTTGGTTGCTGGTATCGCATCTTTACTTATTAAAGAGTTGACTGATGCCATTTTCATCTTTGCCGTGCTTTTGCTCAATGCCTTTTTGGGGACCTTTCAAGAGTGGAAGGCTGAAAAAAGTGCCACCGCCTTACAGAGCTTTTTAAAGATATTTACCCGGGTTAAGCGAGCAATGAAAGAAGAAGGTAAGGAATGTCCTCCATATAGTATTGAATGCCTGCGGGAAGGAGCCCAGAAAGAAATAGATGCCGAGGATTCGGTGCCGGGTGACATTGTGTTTTTAGAATCAGGGAATAAAGTACCCGCTGACCTGCGTTTGCTTCAAGTAAATAATCTTACCATAGATGAATCTCTTTTAACAGGAGAGTCCCTTCCGAAGATAAAAGTGGCAGATACGCTTGGGGTAAGGGAAATTCCTCTGGCTGAGCGTGCAAATATGGCCTTTGCTGGCACGACAGTAATGTCAGGGCGTGGAGTGGGAGTAGTTGTAGCCACTGGCCTGCAAACTGCGATTGGAGAGATTGCCAAGGCTGTAACTCTTTCAGAAAGGACTAAACCTCCCCTTGTCATCAGAATGGAAAGGTTCGTGCGGCAGATTAGTTTTGCCTTCTTGGGGGCCAGTGCCCTTCTTGCTGCAGTCGCACTTTTCAAAAAAATTCCACCTCAAGAAGTCTTTTTTATGGCTGTGGCCTTGATAGTGTCTGCCATTCCAGAAGGTCTTCCTGTGGCTATGACAGTAGCACTGTCTATTGCTGTAAATCGGATGGCCAAACGGAATGTAATTGTGCGCAGACTGACGGCCGTGGAAGGCCTTGGTAGTTGCACTTATATTGCCAGTGACAAGACAGGCACCCTTACGATGAACAGACAAAC
Source organism: Candidatus Desulfofervidaceae bacterium (assembly GCA_027038965.1). Lineage (GTDB taxonomy): Bacteria > Desulfobacterota > Desulfofervidia > Desulfofervidales > Desulfofervidaceae > JAGHCL01. The sequence goes on from JALWFG010000021.1 coordinate 48,067, forward strand.
TGTAAAGTTAATTTCTCTTCCTCCTAGGGAACGCTTTACTGTTTCAGGACAAGGGTATGCAGGAGAAGGTAAAGTACTTCCAGAAACAGGTGATAACCTCACCCCTGAACAAAGGTTTTGCTTAGAGGAACTAGCTAAAGCTGGCGTGTTATGTAATGAAGCCAGTCTTTTTTATAAAGACGGGAAATGGAAATATCATGGCGATGCAATTGACATTGCCTTGTTGGCCCTAGGATACAAATTGGGCATCACTCCAAACGTGCTTAGATTTGAAATTGAGACAGTAGGTGAAATACCCTTTGAATCAGAACAAAGGTATGCAGCCAAATTTTATCAGGAAAGGGGAAAACTCAAAGTTGCAGTAAAAGGAGCAGTAGAAAAACTATTATCTATGTGCCATACCATGTTGACCCCAAAAGGGGTAGTTAGAATTGTTCCAGAAGTTATTGTAAAAGAGGCCATCTTTCTGGCTGAAAATGGTTATCGTGTCATTGCTATTGCTCAAGGCAATGTAAGAAAAAAGGACGCACCTTTTAGCCCTAAGGATATCCCTCCGCTAACCCTACTTGGTCTGGTGGGCTTTATTGATCCGTTGCGGCCTGAGGCAAAAAAGGCTGTAGAAGAATGCAAAAAGGCTGGAGTTAAAGTTGCCATGGTCACAGGCGATAATCCTGCTACTGCCCTGGCCATTGCCCGTAAATTGGGTATTGCTACTTCTTGGAAGGACGTTATTACCGGATCAGAACTGGAAAAAATGGAACAAAAAGACCTTCTTGAAACGGCCAAATCTACGAGTGTTTATGCACGGGTAACACCTGTACAAAAACTTTCTATTGTTAAGCTTCTCATTAAATCAGGCCATTTTGTGGCAGTGACCGGAGATGGGGTTAATGATGCCCCAGCCTTGCGTATAGCCAATATCGGTGTGGCTATGGGTTCAGGGACAGATGTGGCCAAAGAGACTGCTTCTATTATCGTGGCCGATGATAACTTTGCCTCCATTGTTGCGGGCATAGAAGAGGGAAGGGTTGCCTATGGCAATATTCGCAAGGTCATTTATCTCTTGATTTCCACTGGTGCGGCTGAGATAGTTCTTTTTACCTTGGCCCTTTTTTCTGGATTGCCCATTCCTTTGATAGCAGTGCAGCTACTCTGGCTTAATCTAGTCACAAATGGCATCCAAGATGTGGCCTTGGCCTTTGAAAAAGGAGAACCAGGCGTAATGAGTCGTTTACCTCGCCGTCCGGGAGAAGGCATTTTTGATAAATTAATGGTGCAGGAGACCGTTATTGCAGGAGCTACGATGGGACTAATTGCCTTTGGTGCCTGGTATTGGCTATTAAACGAGGGGAAAGATGTGCCTGTAGCCCGAAATATTATTTTATTGCTCATGGTGCTGTTAGAAAATTTTCATGTCTTTAATTGTCGCTCTGAGCGCCTATCCGCCTTTAAGGTTCCTTTAAAGAATAACCTTCTGTTGGTGTTTGGTGTAGTTATGGCCCAAGGTGTCCATGTTCTGGCTATTCACATCCCCTTTATGCAGAAAATTTTAAAGATTGCCCCTGTAAGTATAAAAGAATGGGGGTATTTGTTCTTGATGGCTTCTATTGTGTTGGTTGTAATGGAACTTTTTAAGGGCTTTAAAAGGCGGACAAGGTTTGAGAAAAAAACTTAAATATTTAATTTCAGTCGGAACAAAATCACCATCAACTATGAAATTCATAACCCTTTTGCAGGGCTCTCAGGATAGTTTTTTCCTTACTTTGCATTTCAATCTTAATTCCTTTATAATTCTTCTAGATTTTTCAAAGAGAGAATTAGTAAATGGTTGCAATAGACTTTTTTGACTGGCTGAATAAAAAGTGGGAAAGTAAATATACTCATCGGTTCATTGGCATGACGGTTACCCTTTGTTTCATTCTCAGCCTGGGTCTGATTGAGTTAAACCGAAGACATTGGCTACCCAATACCTTAAGCTTTCTACCTACCAATCATCTTGTGGCCATCAAATGGGCCTTTACCTTCCTCATGATATTTGAGGTAATGAGCCTCATTTTTACTCTGCCTGCCTCAGTATCGGTATCCATGGGAAAACAACTAGAACTCTTTTCTTTAATCCTTTTAAGAGATGTCTTTACAGAATTTTCTAAACTGCATGAACCCTTAACATGGACAGACATCAAACATGTTCTACCTGATATGGCTTGGTCTGCCATTGGGGGCTTTGCCATCTTTGTTATTCTCGGTCTTTTCTATCGGTTACATCGCTATAATCCAATCATTGCCGATGCCAAAGAGCAAACCAATTTTATAAGGCTCAAAAAAATTACCTCTCTGTTTTTATTGGTCATTTTTATAGGACTGATTGGGACTAATATCTCAACATATTTACTTTACCAACACCCCGAGTTTGCCTTTGCAACCTTTTTCACGGTCTTAATCTTTAGTGATGTGTTTTTTGTCCTCGCTTCCCTTGCTTATAGCCGTAGGTATTGTATTTTGTTCCGAAATGCAGGTTTTGCTGTGGCCACTCTGCTATTAAGATTGGGGTTTCTAGGACCTCCTTATATGGCCGCTATATTAGGAATAAGTGCCGCTCTTTTTGCCTTAGGAATAACGACAGTTTATAACAACTTTGCCCCCCTGAGAGTAAAGAGAAAACATGCCCGAACTGCCTGAAGTAGAAACATTGGTCAAGATATTGAATTTTGTTTTAAAGGGATTAACTCCTGTGGCCCTGGAGGTAAAACAGGCTAAAATTTTCCGTTCTCCTAGTTATCTTTCTAAGGCCCTAAGACATCCTATCAAAGAAGTTAAGCGTCGCGGCAAACTAATAATGTTGGTTGCCAGCCCTTATGTATGGCTCATTCATTTAAAGATGACAGGCCAGCTCTGGTGGCAACTTAAAACTACACCTTATCCCCCGCATACTCACTTAATTCTTTCCTTTGCCGAGACAGAATATCAACTCCGATATGCCGATTTGCGTCAATTTGGATATTGGCAAATTGTGTCTGAAAAGGACCTATGGCAAGTTCCTTATCTGAAGAGATTAGGCCCAGAGGCTCTGAGCATAGATGTCAAAACACTATGGCAGCGACTTCAAAAACATAAGATTGCCATCAAAAAATTACTGCTAGACCAACATTGTTTAGCCGGTTTGGGAAATATCTATAGTGATGAGGCCCTATGGCTGGCCCGAATTCACCCTTTAAAACCTGCGAATTTACTTTGTCCTTCTGAAGTAAAAAGGCTGGGCTGGGCAATCAAAAAGGCCCTGGTGCGAGGGATCAAATTCCAAGGCAGTTCTATCCGTGATTATCTTTTACCCAACGGCCAGAGGGGTAGATATCAAAATCACCGTCTGGTTTATGGTCGGGAGGGCAAGCCTTGCTTCCGCTGCGGTTCCCTTATTGAGAAAATAAAAATTGGGGGACGCAGTACTCACTTCTGCCCTAATTGCCAGCGTCTTCATTAAGCAAATTATGAGAAATTAGTCTCTTGGCATTGCGTCTCATTTTTTGTATTATCCCAAGAATTCAGGAGCACGTCAATGGGACATATTAAGGCCCTCGCCATTTTTTCTGGTGGGTTAGATAGCATCCTTGCCGTAGAAATTATAAGAAAAGAAGGCATAGAAGTAGATGGAGTCTATTTTGAAACCCCTTTTTTTCCTTCCTATAGGGCAAAAGAAAGTGCCTTTCAAATAGGATTAAACCTCAGAATAGTTGATATTACTAAAGAAATGCTTTCTATTATTAAAAAACCCCGTTTTGGACATGGAGCGGGATTAAATCCGTGTATGGATTGTCATCTGCTTATGTGTCAAAAGGCTTGTGAAATTATGAAAAGGGAAGGTTATGCCTTTCTTATTACAGGAGAAGTGCTGGGACAAAGACCTTTTTCTCAAACAAAGCAAGCCATGCTCAAAATTCAAAGGGAGTGTTTGTGTGGAGATTATTTGCTTAGACCCCTAAGTGCTAAGTGTCTTCCAGCTACGCTACCAGAAAGTGAAGGCCTGATTGAGCGTCATAAGCTTTTGGATTTCAAGGGACGCTCTCGAAAACCTCAAATGAAATTGGCCCAAAAATTAGGGATTAAAGACTATCCCACCCCTGCAGGAGGATGCCTATTAACCGATCTGGAATTTAGTGCTCGTTTAAAAGACCTTTTAGACTTTCAATTAAAAGCAAAACCCAATGATATTCAGCCTAGGGATTTGGAGCTCTTGAAGATTGGCCGCCATTTTAGAATCAATCCTCAGACTAAGGTCGTCGTAGGACGCAATCAAAAGGAAAATGAACTTTTAAAGACTCTAGCCTTACCAGAAGATGCCCAGTTAAGGGTAATCTCCTATCCAGGCCCACGGGTCTTAATACCTTATGGAGGAGATTTAGAAGGGATAAAAATGGCTGCTGTTTTGGCCGTAAGCTATAGTGATGCCCCTAAGAATAGACCTGTAAGAGTGCAAGTTAATTATAAGGGTAAATTTACAGAGGTTCAGACCTCAGCCCTCCCTAAGGAATCTTGTAAGCCATTTTTGATTTCTAAAGCCTAAAGCTTAGACACATATCCCGGTTCATTCTGAAGTCCCTAATGGGTTAAGGGAATGATTGGGATTTAGGTTGGTTTAGTAGATAAGCTGGAAATGAGGGAGGATTAAGGGATTGCCAAGATATCTTCCCTCCTGGTATAATGGCCTGTTGTTTTTTGGGAATAAGTAACTATAATAAGTAATCGAGTTTTTCTTTTCCTAATCCAAGTTTGGTCGAAAAAATTGGCTTGATGTGCTTATTTGTTGAGGATTAGGAAAGGGGAATAAGAAAGGAGGCATTTATGTCAGATACGTTTGAATCTCCCGCAAAGCTCTGCGCAGTTTGCGCTTGGAGGGAATTTTGCAAAAAAAAGTTCAAGATATCACAGGAAGCAGGTAGCTTTCGGTGTCCGGACTTTGTGTATGATGTTTCTTTAAAGCAAAAAAAGAAGGAGAAGGAAGAGGTGGAAAAGCATGAAACAGGAGATTAAGGAACTTGTTCTTACTGCCTTGAAGTGTCTGGAAGAAAAAAGGGGAATTGAAATAAAAGAACTACCCTTATTTACTATAGAAGTGCCTAAGGTAGAAGAGCACGGCGATTTTGCTACCAATGTGGCCTTTATGCTGACAAAGTCTTTTAAGGCTTCACCCAGGCAAATTGCCGAACAAATCATTGAATGTCTGCCCAAATGTAATTGGTTAGAAAGGGTAGAGGTGGCAGGGCCTGGATTTATTAATTTTTTCCTTAAAGAAAATGCCTGGCAACAAATAGTAAAAAGGATATTAAAGCAAAAAGAAGATTACGGACGAGGAGAGGTCAAAGGGATAAAGGTATTGGTTGAATTCGTTAGCGCCAATCCTACAGGGCCATTACACATTGGTCATGGTCGTGGGGCTGCTGTAGGGGACTCCTTGGCCAATATCCTTGATTTTGCAGGATATGACGTTCAGCGGGAATACTATATCAACGACCGGGGACGACAGATGCAAATTCTTGGATATTCGGTTTACCTGCGGTATTTGGAACTTGTAGGAGAACATAGAGATTTCCCCAAAGAGTGTTACCAAGGGGATTATATAAAAGACTTGGCTAGGGAACTCTATGAAAAGGAAGGATTAAAATACAAAGAGATGCCAGAAGCAGAGGCCGTTAGTAAAATTTCGCAGTGTGCAGGGCAAAAAATTCTGGATGATATAAAAGAGACCCTAAAGATATTCGGGGTAGGGTTTGACAACTGGTTTAGCGAAAAGAGTCTTTATGAAGAGTCAAAAGTAAAAAGGCTTTTACAATGGTTAAAGGAACAAGGATTGGCCTATGAAAAGGACGGTGCCCTGTGGTTTTCATCATCACGTTTTGGTGATGAAAAGGATAGGGTGTTGATAAAGGCAGATGGTACTATGACCTATTTTGCCTCGGATCTGGCATATCACAAAAATAAGATGGAAAGAGGCTACGACCTTTTGGTAGACATTTGGGGAGCAGACCATCATGGATATGTAGCTAGGGTAAAGGCTGGAGTCAAGGCTATGGGATTTGACCCCAAAAAGCTTCAAATTCTGCTCATTCAACTGGTGCATTTAAAAAGGGGGGGCGTGCCAGTCGCCATGTCCACCAGGGCAGGAGAATTTATTCCCTTAAAGGATGTATTAGATGAGGTAGGGAAGGACGCCGCCAGGTTCATTTTCTTAACAAGATCTTGCGATAGTCACCTTGATTTTGATTTAGAGGTGGCCAAAAGTCAAAACATGGAAAATCCTGTATTTTACGTCCAATATGCTCATGCTCGGGTTTGCAGCATTGAAAAAATGGCCCAAGAAAGGGGGATTTCTTTTCCTGAACTTTTAAAGATTGACCTTTCTCCCCTCATAGAACCAGAAGAAATTCGTTTGATGAAGCTCTTGGCCCAGTTCCCAGAGGTGATAGAAGGGGCATCTAGGAGTCTAGAACCACATCGGCTGCCCTATTATCTTACTGAACTGGCCGGAGAATTTCATCGTTATTACAACAAACATCGTATTTTGGGTGTAGCTGAAGAGGTTTCTCAAGCACGTTTTGCCTTGGCCCAAGCCGTCAAAATAGTCATTAAAACAGGACTTAGTTTACTGGGAGTAACGGCCCCGCAACAGATGTAATGGCAAAAAAAGATAAGAAATATTATACCTTAAAGATTTCAAAAATGGGATTGTGTTTTTGGATTGTAGGAGCAATTTTTGTGTTGGTGTGGATGTTTGGACTAGGCGTTTTTGTAGGCCAAGAGGTGATTTATATTCCAAACCTGCCCCAAATAAAACTGCCTTCTTTCCCTTTAAATCCAAGGGTTCAAAAGCCGTCCCCAACCAGCATAAAACCAAAAGTGGAAGAAATAAAGCTGGATAAAAAGGCAGAGAACAAGGAGATAAAACCTCAGGAAAAGACTTCCTCAAAAGAAAGGGTAAAATTAAAAAGAGAAGTAGAAGGGCATAGTCTTAAAAAGGAGGCACCTCAGTATATATTTAGGGTGGGAACCTTTAAAAACAAGCGAAATGCCCAAGTTCTTAGAAAAAGGCTTCAAAACCAGGGCTATAAAAGCTATATAAAACCTATAAAATACAGAAACACTACTTATTATCGGGTGTATGTAGGACCGTATGAATTGAATGATGCTTTATCTTACTTCTTAGAACTAAAGAGGTTTAATCCTACTAAACCAACTCCTGTCCCCTAAATAAGATAGTTTATTAAGACAACAAGTTGGCATACTTTTAGAGGTCAGCTCTAGAAGGCGAAATAAAATTTGAGAGAAACAATTGATTTATGAAACATTAAACGAAATTAAAACAATATGTACTGAAAACAGCCATGAGAATTAAGGAAGTTTGGATTTATTTTCATAGAGACTTTGATGGCATGGTTTCAGCGGCCTTAATTGCCGACTACATCTCCAATGAATGGCCCCAGGTTAGGATAAAATTTTGCCCTAAAGGTTATGGTGGCAAGCCTCAATGGGAAACCAGTTCTTTAAAGGGAGACATCAGCTTTGTCTTAGATTATGTCTTTCATCCTCAGGCAACCTATTGGTTTGATCACCATCAAACAGGGCTGGGAAACTACAAAGGGCCATTAGACCCTCAAAGACATTTTTGGGATCCTCAAAAGGGATCATGTGCCTTGCTCATTTGGGAAAAGCTTTATGAGGTGTTCGGTTACCGAAATCTAAATTTTTCAGACTTAGTCCAGTGGGCAGATAAAATAGATAGTGCCAGTTATCAATTGGAAGAAATCGTAGAATGCCAACAAAACGCCTTTAAAATCCATCTTTCTCTTGCGGTAGAAGGAGATAACCCATATTTGATAGAATTGACTAGACTGTTTTGGCAATACAAAGACCACTTGCTTTCTTCTTCATCTCTGCCTTTAATTGCAGAGTGGCGTTTTAAAAGGGCCCTAAAGATAAGAAAAGAGGCATTACAGGAATTTGCAAAGGAATCTCAATTTGACCCAGAGACAAAGATTGTGTTTTTTCAAATGCTCCAAAGTTTTTTTACCTGCCGTTTCGCCCCTTATTACTTTTATCCTGAGGCCCTTTATGCCCTGGGGATTATAAAAATCACCCCCCACCGTTACATGGTTTTGGTAACCGAAAACCCTTGGCATAAATCAAACTTAATAAATCTAGGCCAAATGTGCAAAACCTTAGGAGGAGGTGGTCACCCTGGCGTAGGGGCCGTAACGGTGACCGACCCTCTTTTGGCCCAGCAGATTGCCAACACAATTGCAGAACACTTAGCCGCTATAATTACCTCTTGCGATAAGGATTAATTGTCAGCACAGGGCAACAAGCCCCTTTGACTACCCTTTCAGCTACACTTCCAAAGATGACTTTATCTAAGCCCTTTCGGCCGTGAGTTCCCATGATAATTAGATCAAAGTCTCCTTCTTCAGCAAATTTTAGGATCTCTGTGGCCGCATCTCCTATTAGAATCTTTGTTTCTACCGGAAATTCATCAAAATGGTCTACAATAAAGTTCTCCATCCTTTTTTCAGCCCCCCGAAGAATTTCCTCTTCGAAGTTTTTAATCGAAGTGTGAGGCACATAAAAACCACCAAAATAGTCAAGACTACGCACTACATAAAGTATAGTGAGTTTGGCATCCAATTTTTGGGCAAAATACTTGGCATAGGGAGCAAGAACGTTGCTAGCTTCTGAAAAATCAATAGGCACTAAAATCCTTTTAATCTCTTTCATTCCTTCCTCCTAAAAATAACTTGGGTTTAAGACTTTTTATTTGACTACTTATTTATTGTTAAGTATAAAAAAAAAGAGAAATAAATGTCAAGAAAATATTAACCCCAAAATCTGGGCAATATGGATTGTTAGTGATTAGTTATCAGGAATTGGGGGAAATAAAGCAGATAGAACAGGGAAAGAAAAGGGAGTAAGCAATTAAGGATTTTGGAAAGACAAGAATATTGACAGGACATAGCGGACGGTTTTATAGTCCTTAGCAATGGAAATCTAAAGAAGTTGGAAATGGGCAAAGTTGCTTGTTTTATTTTTATTATTTTGAGTATTGGTCTGCTATTGGGATGTAAAATGGAAACAACGGTTTTTTACAATACAAAATTGTTTGTTTGGAAGGGCAGAAGAGAATCTTGTCTAATCCTCATCCATGGAGGTAAAGCGTGTTCTGAACGGGCTAGAGAAATAGGAGAAAGATTTAGCGATTACTTCTATCCTCAATATACCATAATTGCGGTTGATTATAGATTTAGTGGATATGGCGGAGGAGAGTTAGAGGATATTTTGAATGCCATTTCTTATGCCAAACACTTGCTGATTAAAAAGGTCTTTCTTATCGGTGAAAGTCACGGAGGGTATCTGGCGCTTTTGGGGGCTACAAAGGCAGAAGTAAGTGGCGTTATTGATGCCTACGGACCCACGGATTTATTGGCTATGCAATCATTTGCCAATTCTCAAAATCCTCAATTAAACAAAGATTGGGCCGATTACATTCAGGCCACTCAAAAGGAGTGCCAAGATACAAGGCTTGAATTAACTGAATGCATTAAAAAACGTTCCCCTTATTATCTGGCCGATAAGATAAAGGCCCCGGTACTCCTTCTCCACGGCACAGAGGACAATATTGTCCCAATCAGTCAAAGTGAAATGTTGGCAAAGCGCTTTAAGCAGCTTGGTAAGACAAATTATCGTTTTGTGGCACTCAAAGGGTTAGGACATGGGTTCTCTCTTTTAGAAGGACAGCCTTTTGAGTTGATTCAAAACTTTTTAAACAAACTTCGGGGTGAGCCATCATGAACAATTATCAAAAGGGCATTGGCTACCGTTATTTATTTGAAACTAAATATTATCCCGATAATCCGCTTAAAGATGATTTAGGGATCATTCCTTCTCCGCCTCCTTATAAGACATACCCCAACGCCTCACGAATCAAATTACCCAAAGATTTTTATGTCCCTCAGGCTCCTTTGGCCCAAACAATAGCTATACGTCGGAGTCAAAGAAAATTTAGTCCTCAGCCTCTGGGCCTAGAAGCCCTTGCCTTTTTGCTTTGGGCTACTCAAGGCCTTACTTCTGCTCAAGGTTATCGGGCAGCTCCCTCGGCAGGGGCTCTGTATCCCATTGAAACCTATCTTTCAGTGCACAATGTAAAGAATATTCCTCCAGGCATCTATCATTTTAATGCGTTGGAGTTTTCTTTAGAAACCTTAAAAGAGGGTTTTTATGGCAATCAATTGGCTCAAAATGCCCTTGGACAAAACATGTTCAAACAGGCGGCTGTGGTCTTCATCTGGACAGCAGTCATCTTGCGCTCAATGGCTAAATATCGCAATCGGGCTATAAGATATATATTTCTTGATGCCGGTCATATTTGCCAAAATTTGCTTTTAGCAGCCACGGCCTTGAAAATCGGTGCTTGTCCTATTGGCGCCTTTTTTGATGAGGAAGTTGATAAGATGCTTGGCATAAACAGTCAGACCGAAATGACTATCTATCTGGCAGTTGTAGGTAAAGTTTAATCCCCAAACCAAACTATTATTTTTCTCTATAATATATTTAAACATCCATAAGTTATTTCTATTTGATTTATAAATTTTTTTTGTTTAAAATACCCCCCGATAATTTCCAAAAGGAGAGGTCTATGAGTGACTATCGCCAGATGTGGGAAAGTCTCGAACTTGACTTGCCTGCCCATGACCATTTACTGAATGTGCTAGGAAAGTTTTACGGGGATATCTATCTTTCGCAGCAGAAACGCCTTAAAGGCATGGAATATTTGGATTTTGTCATTTCTGAAATCCACGGTTTGCGTATTAAGGAATTATTAGACGCCCAAAAATCAGGGCAAAAGGTATTTGGAACATTTTGTGTCTTTGTACCTGAAGAGTTAATCTGGGCAGCAAACGGTATTTGTGTAGGGTTATGTGCTGGGGCAGAAATTGGTAAGGGAGAAGCAGAAAAGGTGCTTCCAAGAAGCATTTGTCCTCTTATAAAATCGTTTATGGGATTTAAATTGGCCCGACTTTGCCCCTTTACCGAGGCCTGCGACTTGGTAATAGGAGAAACCACCTGTGATGGTAAAAAAAAGGCCTTTGAAATCTTCGCTGAATTCAAACCTACTTATGTAATGGAAATCCCTCAAATGAAGAGAAAAGATGATTATGAGCTGTGGAAAAATGAGGTTTGGCGCCTTAAGGAGAAAATAGAAGAGGTAACAGGCAAAAAAATTACCTCTGAATCTTTGAAAGATGCTATCAAAATGATTAACAATAGAAGGCGGGCTCTTCAGCGCCTTAACATCCTTCGGCAACAAACCCCTGTCCCCATCTCTGGAAGAGATGCCCTTTTGATTAACCAAATTTCATTTTATGATGACCCTAAACGCTTTACTGAAAAAATAAATCAGCTCTGTGACGAGTTAGAAGAAAAGGTAAAAAGAAAGGAAGGAGTTGTTCCTCAAAACACGGTTCGGATATTGCTTTCAGGTTGCCCTATGGCAGTCCCCAACTGGAAGCTTCCCTATGTAGTAGAATCCTCAGGGGCCGTTATTGTAGATGAAGAATCTTGTATCGGAGAAAGAAACACAAGAGATTTGATTGAGGAAACGGGAGAAACTATAGAAGAAATGATTGACAATATTGTTTCACGTTATATGAAGATTGATTGCGCTTGTTTTACTCCTAACAAAGAGCGTGTTGAACACATTATTGAATTAGCTGAAAAATATCAAGTAGATGGGGTTATCCACTATACGCTCCAATTCTGTGATCCTTATTTAGTAGAATCATACAAAGTGGAGAAGGCATTAGAAGAGGCAGGAATCCCTGTCTTAAGGATTGAAACCGACTATAGTATGGAAGATGTAGAGCAATTAAAAACGAGGATAGAGGCCTTTATAGAGATGCTCAAATGAAGTGTTTAGGACTTGACATTGGGTCTAGAACTATAAAACTTGTTTTAATAGAAAACGGAAGACCTATTTACACTCATAAGGCCCTCAATACCTATGACCCTATAAATGAAGTCAAAAAGTGTCTCCAAAAAGTGGATTATGACATTATGCTTGCCACAGGATATGGGCGAGGCTTGGCTCAGAAAGAATTCCATGTTCCCACGGTTACTGAAATCAAGGCATTTGCCATTGGGGCCAAATATTTAGTACCTGAATGTCGGACCATTTTAGATATTGGCGGACAGGATACCAAGGCCATTGCATTAAATAATGTAGGGCGGGTTTTCAAATTTGAGATGAATGATCGTTGTGCTGCAGGTACAGGTCGCTTTTTAGAGGTAATGGCCAAGGCCTTGGGATACGAAATAGAAGAGTTTGGCAAGGCAGCCCTTGAAGGAAATGATCACATTCAAATTAGCAGCATGTGCACGGTATTTGCCGAAACCGAGGTAATTTCGCTTTTGGCGCGAGGAGAGAAGAGGCAAAATATTGCTAGGGCTTTGCATCGAGCTATTGCCACCAGGTCGGTTGCCATGTTGAAAAGGGTGGGATTAAATTATCCCATCGTGTTTGCTGGTGGGGTAGCCAAAAATCCGTGCATGAGATTGTTTTTAGAGGAAATGCTGGGCAGAAGCAATTCAGATAAGCCTTCTGTCATTGTTCCTGAAGATCCTCAAATTATAGGTGCTCTTGGAGCAGCAATTTTGGCTGAAAGGGAGGTAAAAAATGAAGGTTGATGCCAGAGGTTTGGCCTGCCCTATGCCTGTCCTTAAAACCAAAGAAGCGATTGAGGCCCATCCTGAAGAGGTCGTAGAAGTGTGGGTAGATAATCCTGCCGCCAAAGAAAATGTCATGCGTTTTTTACAATCTAGAAACTGGACGGCAACCAGTGAAGAAAAAGAAGGCATGTTTGTGGTGAAAGGAATGCCTTCTGGGAAAGAGATCAAAAAAACGCCGCCTTCAGAAGACCAAGCGGAAGAAAACCAACGGATTCTGGTCATTATCCCTACTGACAAGATGGGCCATGGAGACGATGAGTTAGGTAAAGCCCTAATGAAAAATTTCATTGCTACTCTGAAGGAAATGGGAGATGACCTTTGGCGCATAGTCTTGTTAAATGGAGGGGTAAAACTGGCCATAGAGGGCTCGGAGCACCTGGAAGAATTGCGTTATTTAGAAAAACAAGGTGTAGATATCTTCGTTTGTGGCACTTGTCTAAACTTTTTTGGTCTTTTAGAAAAGAAGGCCATAGGTGTTACCACCAACATGCTTGACATTGTTACCTCTATGCAACTGGCTACTAAGGTAATTTGCCTATAGAGCGGGGTCAGATTTCCACATTTGATATTTAGAAGTCCTTAGTGCCTAGTCCTTAGTTATTCAGTTTTTAAGTTTTAAGTTTTAAGAAAAATCCCTTCCCTCTACAACTTCTACAGCCTCTACAACCTTTACAACTTTTACCGCCTCTATCCCCTCTACACCTTCTTCCCTTTTTATTACTAGAAAAATAATCTCTGGGGCTTGGTTTTAAGTTTTAAGGAAGGCCTTTTAAAAAAGGTGCAGAACAGAAGTCTTTACAGGTTGCAGTAAACCCTCTTTCTCCCACTTTAACAAAGTATTTCTGTGCCAAAAAGTCCTTTTATTTGTTGGGCATTAAGACACATTAAACTCATAAAATATGCACTATTTAGCAATTGTTGTGAACTTCCACTATTTCCACTCCTCTAGTTAACACATAAACAAGATAGGCCTTTAAGGCCTTGTCTGGATAGATCTTCTTTAAGATGTCTTGATATTTCAAGAGTTGCTTCTTATGGTCTGGATGGTAAGAACCGGTTTTATAATCCAGAATCCTGACCAGTTTTTTATCTATGATGATTCTATCGGCACGATAAGACTTTGCCCCAGAGATGAAAGAAACCTCATTAAACACCTTGAGCCCTGGGCAAAAGAATTCCCTTAATGCCTCTAGGACCATTTGAGATCTTTCTTTTATTTCCTTCCAATCTGTTTCCTTAAGGTAAAGGCCAAATTTTTCTTTGGCCTTTAAAAAGGCATAATCTAAATTATCATTGTATGTCTTAATGTGTGCCATTACTTCATGAAAGGCCTCCCCAAATTTTTCTTCTCCTGCTGGGGAAATGGGTTCAGGAAGAAGCCCTTCCAAGTCTTGTTCAGAAGTAAGCCTAAAGGGCAGGATTAAGGATGAAGTAGGGCTTATGTGAGGCACTTTGCCTTGATTTGTCTTTGGAAAAGATTTTTTATTAGGCTCCTGATAAAGTCTGGGCAAGGTTCCTTCTTGATAGAGGGTGAAGGGACCCGAAGCACAGGCCATATCCTTAAGCCTCTCTTCTAAAACCTCTTCTAAATCAAGGGCACTTGCTATTAGCCGAGTCCAGCAAATTTGGGGTAAGGCCTTACGTTGAACCTGACTTAGGATAAAAAGAGCCTTTTTGGCCCTGGTTAAGGCGACATAAAGGAGGTTCAATTCATCCTCCAGGTGTCTTTTTTGAGCATATTCCTTAGCCTTTTTAAGACGAGGATTTAGCTCTGCCTCGTAACGGTTGGGGCGCAGATAGATGCCTTCAAGCATAAAGCCTGAGTTCTGATAACTATATTCCCAAATAAGCCTATCTTGAGTTTCGTCTGTGCAGTCATAGTTAGTGTCAGGGAGGATAACGGCCTCGTATTCTAGTCCCTTGGCCTTGTGAACCGTAATTACTTTAACCGAGCCCTCAAGGGTTTCTTTTGCCTGTCGCAAGGAGCCCTTTCTTTCTTCAAGATAATTCAAAAAGGCTCGTAAGCTGCGTAAAGATGACATTTCAAATTGATGGGCCACCTCCATAAGCTGAACTAAATTGGGCCTATCTCCTAGTTTTGAGGGGAGATCAAAGGTATCATAGATGCGTTTTAAAAGACTACAAATGGAAACAAGGTCAACTTGATTGCGAAGGGATTCAAGTCTTTTTTTAAGCCCTTCATAGGCCTGATCTGAGACAAAAAAGTCTTCTATCTGAGGGTCAGATAAACCCAAGGCCTTCAAAAAGACACTGAGCCCAAGTTTGTTCTTGGGATTATCCAAATAGCTTAAGAGGTTTACTACGGCCCTTACCGATGGAGCCATCATTAAAAGCACTTGGGTCTCTGTTTGGACAGGAATACCTGCCTCCTTGAGAATAGATAAAAACCTTTCAGCCGTTTTTTTTCTTCTGACTAAAATCCCAATATCTTTGTAGTCAAAGCCAAGTGCTTTAAGTTCCTCAATGATCCCACAAATAGTCTTTCCCAAAATACCATTGGCTTGCTTTAGCTCTAGCGAAGCTTCTTCAGGGGGAAGGAGATCAAAGCGGATAAAATGAGGCTGTTTCTTGCCTGCCTCATTACTAAAAGCAGATTGTTGTTCCTGAAAGGGAAAACCAAAGCGATCCTTTAGATAAAATCCCACTTTGTTGACAAAGGTCACCAACCCACTGCTACTGCGGTAGTTTATGGGAAGCGTTTTCTCTTCAATAAAACCTTTAAAACGGCTTTTGACATACTCTGAAAGCCTACTTTCTCCACCTCGAAACCGATAAATTGCCTGTTTGGGATCACCTACAAAAAAGAAGCTACCTGCTGTATCTCGGCTACCTATACCAGCTACAAGCTCATTTACCAGAGGCTCCAAGATTTGCCATTGAAGCACATTTGTGTCTTGGAATTCATCTAAAAGCAGATGTTTTATCCTGGCATCTAGCCGATAATAAAAGAAATCCTTTTGGTCAGAATAAAAATTCTGCTTAACCAAAAGACGGTAGGCCAAAGAAGAAAGATCGGCGAAGGTTAAACAATTTTCCCGCCTTTTTATGGTTTCAAAGTGGGTATCAAAATGCTTAAAGAGCTCATACAAAACCCCCACCAAGTGCTGATTGCTCAAAAAGAGATACCCTGAAAGGGCCTGTTTGAGGGTTTGAAAACCCTCCTCACAGGCTGAGGCCACTGATTTAAAATGTTGATGCTCGGCAAGGCTTGGTTTGGAAAAAAGCGGAATACAGGCCAGTTCTTTTATAGAATTTGATTTTTCTATCTTATCTAAAGTCTTCAGACCACTTTTATTCTTCAAAATGTTTTTTGTTTGCTTTACAAAGTCTTTGGCGGCCTGCCATACCCTTTGTTCGGCTTCTTTTAAATCCTTAATTGAAGGAAAAACAAAATCTTTCACAAACTCTTTGTGGGCAATAAATCCCCTAAATACTGCCTTAATCCATTCTCTTATGCCCCGACGCAAGAGGTCCTGACGACTCAATTCCAGAAGGTCATTTTTGAGCCCTTCATTATGAACGGCCTCTATTAAGGTCAAATCCAGGGCCTCCTCAAACATAAGCTCTTCTTTGGCCTCGTCAGCTACTTCAATATCAGGTCTGATGCCTAATTCAAAGGGAAAGAGGCGAATAACCCCCAATAAAAAGCTGTCAAGGGTAGAAATCTCAAGCCGGGAAAGGCTGTTCAAAAGGAGAATATAAAGCCTTTGGGCCTTGTGCTTGAGTAGGTTAATATTGGGCTCTAACTCAAAGAGCAAGGTGTATTCCCCTTCATCTGGAGATGTCAATTTGTCTGCTTGCATGGCAACCCTAATCCATTTCAGGAGACGCTCTTTCATCTCATGGGCCGCTTTGTTGGTAAAGGTAAGAGCCACTACTTCTTGGATAAATCTAGAGTCTATTTTTTCTTCAGAAGAATTTATTGGTCTTGCTTCTACCTGCTTTAAAAGGATGTTGAAGAGCCGAAGGGTAAGGATATAGGTCTTGCCTGTGCCAGCACTAGCCTCTAGGGCAATGTTTCGCCTTGGTTCTAATAAATATTTGGAATCAAATGGAGACTTCATTTCTAAATTTCAAAAAACATTCAACCTTGCTTCTAGTAATCGCATGTAAGTTTTAAGTGTTAAGGTAAGTCTTTTCCCTCTACAACCTCGTAGTCTAACACATATCTTGATACTCGCAAAAGCGGCATTGGTCTCCTTGTTTTCTTTCCCAGGTATCTTTGGCAAGGATTTCTGTCAATATCTTTTTAAGCCAGTGTTCATAAGTTTCCATATAGCCCCAAGGGTCTTTAGCAAAATCCTTATAGTGATACTTGATTTCAAAGTTGTTCAAGTCATAAAAGCCAAGGGCCTCGCAGTTTTCATAATCCCACCCATACTTTTTATAAAGCAAAAATAGATAAAAGGGTAATTGCACCCCCAAAAAATTTTCTCCAATTTCACAGGCCCTGGCCGAAGGGATATAACCGGTTTTATAGTCAATAATTCGAAATTTTCCTGCTTTGCGATCTATTCGGTCCGGAATACCCTTAAGAATAAGGGTAAAATCCCGTATGGTATAAGGCACTTCTATTTCGGTTTCTAAAAGGGAGACTTCTGGCTGCCAACCTTGCCTGAACTCGCGGTATTCGTTCTTTATAAAACGTCCAAGCCGGGTTAGGAGAATCTCTATCTCCAACTGGGCAGAAGGTTGTTGGTTGAACTGGGGCATTTTTTTAAACTCCTCTAAAAGGCCCTGCCTGAGTTTCTCTAAAAACTCTTTATGGCCCCTTTCCCAGATTCGCTGTTTATAAAGCATTTTTAAAACTTTATGAAAGACAATGCCCTTATCCTGAGGCAAAATCCTTTCGGTTACCCGAATGGGTGGTTCCAGTTTGAGTATATAACGCAAGTAGAATTTATAAGGACATACCTGATAACAAAATAAGGCTGAAGGACTAATACTCCTTTCTTCTAGAAAGGCCGGTTTGAATCTCCTTTTCATCTTGTTTTTACCAGAAGTGTCATTTATTTGAGACCAAGGCTGGTCTCTCAATAGCGGGGCAGGTATTGTTGTATAAGCCTGATAATCCTCAACTTCTTTCTCATAATCTGGGTAAAGAAGAGATTTTTGATAGATAATTTCCTCTATAAAACGGCTTCTAACACCTCTCTCTTCACTAGCAACATAGCTCAAATAGGCCCTTCTGGCCCCCTTTAAAAGCCTTTCAAAGTGGTAGCGATAAAGGGCCTCTCTTTCCTTATAGGTAGGTAGATTTAAGGCCCTGCGAACCGCGGTATTTAAAAAAAGGTCCTTCTCGCTTTTTGCCGGAAAAAGGCCCTCATTCATATCTGGAATAATGACTACATCAAACTGAAGATTTCTAGTTTCAAGCACCTCCATCACCTGAATCTTACCGCCGATGCCTCCAGGAAGGGGATAATTAAGCCCCC
Organism: Candidatus Desulfofervidaceae bacterium; assembly: GCA_027038965.1. Lineage (GTDB taxonomy): Bacteria > Desulfobacterota > Desulfofervidia > Desulfofervidales > Desulfofervidaceae > JAGHCL01. The sequence goes on from JALWFG010000021.1 coordinate 66,288, forward strand.
CTAAATAATTGAGTATATAGCGAAAAAGGCTTAAAAAATCGTTTTTTTCAGGAGAGATTCTTCCAAGGGTAGCCAAATCCTCAAGCGCCTCCCACATTTTCTTTAGGGCCATGGTTTCATGAGGGTGACTCAAAAGGGGTTTCAAGGAGCCCTGAAGACAAAGTTTCTGCAAAAAATCGGTAATTCTCAGACAGAGGTCATCTATACGCTCGGACTCAAGCTGTCCCTTTATTTCAGAAATGGTTCTAAATATAGGTCCCTTTTGATCAGAAATGTAGATAAGATTATTCTTTAAAATTCTTTCTTGATAGCCTTGACATTCACCAGGAATAAGACCCTTAAAAAGGGGATGAGTAAGGAGATTGAGTAAAGGGCGGTGATAATAACCATACTCTGTTTGAGTTGCCCAAAGCTCATAAAAAAAGTAGAGCAAACTATAGCTTAGACTGTGCTTGAGATCTAGGCCCATGGTCAGATTCAAATGTCTTTCATCTAGGTAGCTTAAAAGTAAATTTTTAAGGCTAGCGTCTGGCAATACAATGGCAATTTTATGGGGTTCGAGACCCATTTTTAGGGATTCACTTATTGCATTTAGAATAAAGCCAACTTGTGAAACGGCGTTTGGAAAGGCCTTGATAGTAGGATTTATAAGCAAACTAGCTTGCATTTCACTTCGAGTCTGGCTTCCCTCTAACCAGATGACCTCAGAAGGGTCTTTGCCCCACGCCTTCAAAATGGCCTCCTGGTGGGGATAAGGTTTCTTAATTTCGGCCTGAAAAAAGACAAAAAGGGGTACCCTGTGGGCTACCAACTTAAAAAAGGCCATCTCTGTCTTGGTCATCGTAATAGGGCCCACCAGATAAATCGTCCTAAACTGCGATAGAAATGTCTCATCAAGTTGCAAGGCAGTCTCTTTAACAACAGGGTCTATTAGACTTCTTTCCCTTAAGAGATGGACGTAGGTGCTCCAAACTTTTTCCAGCACTTGAACGTGGGCCTCATAGTCAGTATAAAGGGCCTGTTCTCTGAGCTGGGTAAAATCTATTCGTTCCCTTAAAATTTCATCGTAAAAACGCAAAAGCCGATTTCCCACTTCTAAAAAGCTAAATAGGTCTTCAAGCCAATTTTCCTTGTTTTTCTGGGGCGTTTCTTCTAAAAGGTTCCTAAAAAGGGAACTTGAATGAGCCTCTGTCTGCTTAATAGCCTCTTTTAAGAAAAAATTGCGTTGCCAATTGTTAATGATGATGCCTGAATAGGGGCTTAAGGTAGCTTCACGAATAAATTCGCCTATTTCATAAAGATAGGGCAAAAAAAAGGCTTCTTTTTGGAAATTTTCCTGAAGGTAATGGCTAAAATAGAGTTTATTCCGTTGCGTAGGAAAAACGACCGCTATTTCGGAAAAATCAAGACCATTTTTGAGAATTTCCTTACATAAAACATCCAAAATATCTGTGCCAAAGGGAACACCAAAGACATGCACATTAAGGAACCTTACAAAGTTTATTTTTTCTTAAAAATTAATACCCCTTTTAAAAATGTTTTTCAAGCTACCTTCTGGACTAAAAAATCATCAGCCTCAGGTATACTCATGTGGATAGAGCAAACTTGCCTTTGCTTCTTGACTTATTGGAGGAAAAATGGCATGAAGTCAGCATGCATCAGGGTAAACATGGGAAAGTGCTTTTGTTTGAAGTAAACCCTTACTCTCCCCCTATGACTCCCATTTCTTTAGGATATCTGGCAGCTTTTTTAAAGAAACATGGATTTGAAACAAAGATTGTAACTATCAGCGAATATGGGGAACATTCCCTTAATTCGTTATCCCGCCTGATTAAAGAATTTGACCCCCAATTAGTAGGCTTTTCTACATACCAAAGGAATATTTTATACGTCTTGGGTTTGGCTTCGTTTATAAAATCCCTCAATTCTGAAATAAAAATTGCTTTGGGAGGCCCTCAGATCACCTTTATGCCTTCTCAGGCCCTAAAGGAAATGCCCATGATAGATTATCTGTGTCGGAGCGAGGGCGAGCTGACCCTCTTGACTATTGCCCAGGCGATTGCAGGTGGGCATCCATTTGATAGTCTTAAAGGAGTAACCTTCAACTATCAAGGAGAGATTGTAGAAACAGAACCTCTTGTAGGCCTTGAAGACCTTGATGAATATCCCTCTCCCCATTTGATGGGCCTTTTTGATTACACCCAAGTTGAAGAAGTAATCATGCTTTCCTCCAGGGGATGCCCTTACAATTGCATTTTCTGTTACACCCCTCAGGCATTCAATCACAAAATAAGGTTTCATTCCATTGAAAGGGTTATAGAAGAAATTAAGTGGGTCTTAAAAAAGGGGAAAAATCGGTTTTGGTTTGCTGACCCCAACTTTTCGTTTAAGGCCGAAAGGGTTCATCAGATATTGGATGAGATTATTCGTCACGAGCTAAAAGTAAACATGTGGCTCGAAACCAGAGTAGATTTAATCAACGAAGCAATGATGAAAAAGATGAAACGGGCTGGGGTTCACACCATTGCTTATGGTTTAGAATCTGCTTCCGAGCATGTATTAAAAATCATTAAAAAGAGGGTATCTTTAGATCAGTTAAGAAATGCCATTAAACTGGCTCAAAAATATGAGATAGAAGTAGAACTTTTTTCCCTATTTGGGCTTCCGGGAGAAAGGTTCGTTGATGCAGTCAAAACATTGGAATTTGTGAAAAAACAGGGGGTAAAAATTCAGGGCAACTCTAATGCTCAACAGATGCAATTATACTTTGGGACCCCTTTAACTAGGAATTACGCTCGTTATGGGATCAAACCATTGCCAGACAAAAGACCAGCGTATATCTCTATTGGTGACCGCTATGAAACAGATACTATGACCAGAGAAGAAATAGAAAAGATTAAGGCATTATGGCGCCAAAATTCTCTAGATAGAGGTAAAAGGGTGGTTTCATGATTGATAAATGTTATTTAAAACTAAGCCCTGAAACGCCTTTTGAACCCATATTTAACCTCCTTTCTAATCTCAAAATTTTTAGCGATATCTATGTTTTTGCCGATGACCCTCTAGAGTTATCGCCCCAAATATTCAAACTGGCTCAAGGCATCCGTGATTTTTTAAGTCAATACTCTTTCTGCAGAATTTATCTTCACCTCGTGCATCCTTTTAGACCCGATTTGAATCCATTTTATACCCAGCTTACGGAATTCACCTCTGCTTTCAACATTGAAGGGTACAACCACCAATGCACACCCAGATTTATTATCTTCCCTGTTCTAACTCATATTCCCAACGAACAAGAAATGCTTCCTTTTCTCAATTTTCTAGAAGACCAGTTTATGCCCCCTAGTCTGATTGTTGATGCCTCACATGATGCCTCTGTCCCTCAAATGATAGAAAGGTTATTCTATCTCTCTGACCCAGACCCTATAGTATCGCTAGGACAACATGAACTCCTTTTGGACTTGACAGAAATGGAATACCCAGATGAACGTTTGACAAGCCCTTGCATGGTGCAAGCGGTGATAGACGAGAGGGGATATGTCTATCCGTGCTTTCGGGCTTATCAGACCAAAACAGGTGGAGTAAAACTTACTGAAGGTTACATTGAGGATAAGTTGTTTCCCCCTACGGAGATGTGTGCGGAATGTAAATATAGAACTCTAATCTCTGCTGGGCCTGCCCTTGAAAAGAGGGTTCAAGGAGAAATTCACTTTGAACTAGGACTTTCATATTTTGATCAAGCGGCTATAGAAGCGGCCTTGAAACACTTTAATCAAGCCTTGGCCTTGGTTTCAGAAGAAGATAAGTCTGAGGTATATTTTTACTTGGCCCTATGTAAGGCCAATCTGGGTGAGTATCAAAACGCTATTGAGCTATTGCAACGGGCAAACATTTGGAATTATAATGCTTATTTCTACCTCGGAATTTGTCATTTCAATCTGGGAAACTACAAACGGGCTAAAGATGCCTTGATAAAGGCCCTTGAGTTTGAATTGCCATTTGAGGATAAAATTTCAATTGTCCTTTATTTGGCTAGTGCTTACAAGGAAATTGGGGAATATTCAAAGGCCATTTCTTTGCTTAAGAACCTGGTCCTATTTAGTCCTGAAATAAAGGAAATTTATAATTTAATGGGGACATGCTATTACAAGACACATCAATATCAAGATGCGATTGCCTGTTTTGAAAAGGCCATCGGCTTAGATCCCAACTCGGCCATTGACTATGCCAATCTTTGTTTGTCCTTCAAGGCCATAGGAAATAAAGAAAAGGCAATCCTATATTGCCAAAAGGCGCTTCAAATAGACCCTACTCTTAGTTTTGCTCGGACGGCATGGGAAGAGCTCAATTCTTAGCCACCGCTGGTATGCAAATCTTTTGTAAAAAGCGAACTCTGTGAGAAAATCATATAAAATTGCCTTTTAGTGTTTGGTAAATCTAAAATTTTGTTTTTTATTTAAAAAGTCTGCTCGCACCGACAGTTAGAAAACTTTTTCTTCTTTACAGTCTTTCTTTGAAGCAAAGCCCGTTGTATTCGTGGAAAGGAAATTGTCTTTCTCCTTCTTTCCAGATGCTTTTTAAACAAAAAATGGTCTCTTCAAGGCGTTTCCCTGATTTCTAAAAAAGGGGGGGATACAATGATTATATATACACCCTATCCCCCCTTAACCCCCTAGAAACGGGGTTCTGAAATCAATTTTGGCCATCCTCAAGTAAAGGATAAAGGAATAATAAGAAAGCGGCAACTTCAAGACCAAAAAACTGCCACACCGATTAAAGGACCGACCTGCACGCTGCTTTATCGGAAATATCATTACCTATAAGTAAACCTTTTACTTAACTTGAAATATTACCTCTTTTCCTCTCTTTTGTCAACCCCTGTTGTGGTGGCCTGGTTTTAATTGGGATGATGGGAGAAAATATCCGGCTTGCTTGACCCTTATGGAATTGTATGTTTACAAGAAATACCATTTTAAAGTGTAATTGAAAATTTTCTTGAAGAGGTAAGTGGAAAGTAGTAGTATATTAACCTCATGGGTTGAAGAGCAAACTTTAAAAAGGAGGTAAGAGATGGGGATTTATAAAAAGATAATCAACTCAAAGTTGTCCTATACCCCTAAGGGTGCAGGACAAATGACCACCAAAGAATTTGAGATTCTAATGAATCATTTGGGATGGGGAGACCCTGATGCCATTTTGTGGACTGTGGGAATTGAAGAAGCAGAAACATGGTGTACAGATGAAAAATCGCAAGATCTTTCCCGTGTGAAAGAGCGCATAAGAAGAGAATTTGCCAAGAAAGTTGAACCAGTGTCAGAAGAGGATCCTAATTTCCCTATCGCTTATCCCATTGCAAAGATTGCATGCGGGGTAAGTGCTTCTTACCATAACTGGAAAAAAGAATGGAAAGATTACCGAAGAGACAAACTATGGAAAGAAGGTAGTAAAATCTGTAACATTAACATATATCCTCTTGGTAAAGATTCCTTGAATAGTTCATTTCCCAAATGCTATAGAGAGCTTTTTGGAATAGATAATTGGGAAGATTATAAGAAAATTGTGAAGGAACAGAGGTTCCAAGTAATTCAAAACTTTTACAAAGAAAAACAACCTCAAGCAGTAATATGCTATGGGAAGTCCCATTGGAGTGAATTTGAAGAGGTTTTTAAACTACATAAAGAAAAATCAGAAGACCATGGAGATAAATTAACAAAAATTTATCCTGAAAAGAGAATAATATTGACGAGACATTTCAGTGTAGGTTTTCGTGATAATACTTGCGAATTCATAGTTGAAAAGCTAAAAGAATGGAATGTAGAAATTCCTTAAAGACTAAGATGTAATAGGTTTTGCTCACCAACCCATAAGAGTTATAAAATACAAGGACCTGGAAGAGTGAGAAGAACGGTGTTTTCTGGATAATAAATGGTAAAGTTGATGGTTTTAGAAAACCTGTTAAAAATGCCACTGAAATTGAAGAATTACAACAAAATTCCAAGAGGCAAAGTGGTCTATGATAAATGAGATGAAGCTCTATGAAATTCAAGGGGCGAATAGTGAAGGATGAAAAGCCCTTAAAATTACTGGAAAGTCAATTTCAGTTTTGACTTAAGCTTAAAAACTAAAATAAATGGGACTCCTTTTGTCCATTTTTTTCTTAATATTTCAAGTTTAAAACATTTAAAGGAGTAAAAATGAGAGTTGAAGGACTCATCCAATCAATTGGTCATCCTTACTGGATTACCTACCTGGGTTTTACACCTGACGGAAGAAAACTGATTTCTGCCTGTCGTTCGTTTACAAAATGTTGGGACAGAGAAACTGGGAAGCTCCATTGGACATTAAGGAATAAAATTTGGCTTTGGGAGGCAGATATTACATCAGATGGTAGATTAATCCTGAGGGCTGATGAAGTGCTTGATTTTGTTGAGATTGAAAGTGGCAGAGTCATAGACACTTTAACGGGAAACTTTGATTTTACAAACGATGTTAAAGTAAATCCCAATGGTAAAACTTTTGCAGTTATAACCCAAAAGGAAATACTAAAAGAAAAAGGAATGGAGTTCTTAAATCATCTTCAGATAAGGGATTTAAAGACAAAAGAAATCTTATGGGAGCAAAAAGTTGAACAGGGAGGATGTGTCAGTTTTACACCCGACGGTAAAAGAATAATTTATGCGGAAGGCAAAACAATAAAGATATTTGATGCTGAGACCGGAAAAGAGATTAAATCGTTTAAAATCCATGAAGGTTTAAAGGCCCATTTTTGCTCTATTGATATAAGCCCTGATGGAAAAATTCTCCTCGGTGAAATGATTTTATACCATGTAGAAAATGGAAAACTAACAAAAAGAGAGGAGATAGTAAGCCTTATAGACTTTGAAACAGAAAGGGTCTTGAAAACTTTTGCTAATTCTATATCTGCTGTTTTTAGCCCTAATGGAAAGACAGTAGTTCTTGGGAAAATTGGAGAAATAGTCTTCATTGATCTACACACTCTTGAAGAGATTAAAATACTAAAAAGCACTTTATCTGATGAAAGAGGCAGGAAAGGATTTGCAAAAATTTTTTCACTATCTTTTAGTCCTGACGGCAAATACCTTGCAGCAGGAAGTCTTGGAATAGAACTCTGGGATGTGGGAAAAGATGATGTTATCTGGGAAGTAGAACCTGCCGAGCGTGGAGAGTTTATATTTTGTTCCCAAGACTTTTTTATCTTGATAACAGATACGAAGATTTTTAGATACAGTTTTGAAGATAGGAACCTAAAAAAGATAATAGAAACTAATGGATTTATAAAATCATCTCTATTTAATCAAAAAACAGGTCTTTTAGCTTGTGGGACAAGAGACAAGCAGGTTTTAATAATTGATACTAATAGAGCAGAGGTCATCAAGAAAATTGTATGTCCAACATTTGTAGAATCTTTAGCTTTTTCGGATAATAAGAAAACTCTTGTAGCAGGATGCTTTGGCACTGTAGTGTTAATAGATATTAAAACATGGCAAAGTTCTGAGATTCCACTTGGAAAATTTTGTCCTTCAGCTATGACTTTCAGAAATAATTCCCTTTTGGGTGGTTACTTAAACGAAAAATCTGAGTTTATACTTGAAAACATTACAGACCATAAGGTAGTGAGGAATTTTGGGAAAAAAGTATCATGCTTTGCATTTTCTTGCGATGGAAAGATCCTTGCAGTAGGTAAAAGTGCCGGAGCAGTGGAAATCGTAGATACAGAAACAGGTCTAACAGAGAGCAGTCTCAAGGTAAAAGAACCTTCAACCTTAAAGTTTTTAAGTCACAATCTTTTAGCGTGCGGCACTTTTGAAGGAAATGTTCTTGTTTTTAACTTAGAGAACAACGACCTTATTTTAAAACTTCCTGCTCATATTGGATTTGTAAGCTCTATTGATCTTTCAAATGACGGGAAATATATGCTTTCAACAGGAGAAGACGGAGTAGTTGTGAGATATGATTTTACTTTGTAAAATATTAATCAAACTAAAACGGTCAAACTTCTCCATGTGATACTTGATCAATGTCTGTCTATGGTGGCATTTTTGTTATATCCGACCTTACGCAAATCAGAAAAGGTGCTAATATTAAACCAGGAATTGGTTGACCTACATACAGATTACCTCAGCTAAATCTAAAGATTTTATTAGTATATTATCTTAACAAAACTGATCTATTTATGGCAAAAAAGAAGGGACAAACATGTTGATAATGTAATAAATCCCAATGATAATTAAAATAATGCCTGTAATTCGGTTAATTAACTTGTGGTCAAAATTTTTCTGGTTTTTTCTTATCCAGAAGAGGATAAAGGGCCACCATGTGCTGGCCCCGCAAATCATCCCTATCAATACCAGAAACCGGCTGGTCAAGCTCAGGGATACATGAATGAGGCCTAATATTGTCAAGACCAGGAGAAATCCTAAAAGATTTAAAGGATTCAAAAGGGCAAATCCAAAGGTGGTAAAAAATACATGCTGACTATAAAGAATCTTTTGTTCTGTTTTATTTGAAGCGCGTTTTTGTAAAATCAATCTTAGTCCTATTAAAAGAACCAAAATTCCCACACTAAAGTGCAGGGCCATCTCATGAGAAGGAAGTTTCTTTTCAATAAAAGACACAAAGTGTTTGTCAAATATAAACAAAAAAGTATAAATGAGGTCTGCTGTAATCATTCCAAAGGCCGCTGCAAAGCGGGCAATGCCTTTATGCAAAACAGCATATCTTATGGTTACCACACCTACCGGCCCAATAGGTGCAGAAACGATCATTCCTGCCAGTAATGCACGCAAAAAGATTTGATAATGGTTCATAAAAGTTTCAAAGGAATTAAAACTGGATGTTTTTATCACCATTATTAACTCTTGACAACTCCTTTTCTCTGTGCTAGTAAAGTTCCAATTCTAGGAGATGGTTATGTGCAGGCTGTTGAGTCCTAAACCAAGTAAAGTTGAAGTGGGAAGGAGTTACTTTTATTATTTTTGGTATTATTGGTTTAGGCGGGGTCTGCCCACTATCTCCTAAGTGAGACCCCAAAAAGGATAAAGGCCGTGGGCAGACCTGACCGTCGCCCACGGCTGAGATAGAAGGCCGTGGAGAAAACCTTCACGGCTTTTTTTATTTTTAAACAAATTTTTAAGGAGGATGGGCGATGGGAATTGATTTAGTAGGCAAACAAATTGGTAAGAGGGTTAGACTTGAAAGAATCTTCAACCGAGATACTGGTAAAACAGTAATCATCCCCATGGATCACGGCGTAACTGTAGGTCCTATTGCCGGATTGGCAGATATGAAGAATACCATTAATGAGGTAGCTTATGGTGGGGCCAATGCCATTGTTATTCACAAAGGTATTGTTACGGCTGGACACAGAGGAGGGGGGCCTGACGTGGGACTCATCATTCACCTTTCTGGAAGCACGTCTTTATCTCCTTTTCCTAACTCAAAAACCCTTGTATGTACCGTAGAGGAGGCCATTCGTTTAGGGGCAGATGGGGTTTCTATTCATATCAATCTTGGAGACGAAAATGAAAAAGAAATGCTGAGGGATTTTGGAGAGGTAGCCAATAAGGCCTTTGAATGGGGAATGCCCCTTTTGGCCATGGTCTATCCCAGAGGTCCAAAGATTAAAGACAGCTATGACCCGGATATTATTGCCCACTGTGCCCGCTTAGGGGCTGAGCTTGGAGCGGATGTAGTGAAGGTGTCTTACACTGGTTCTCCAGATACATTTAAAAAGGTAGTTGAGGGCTGCCCAGTGCCGGTAGTGATTGCAGGTGGGCCCAAGATGGATTCGGACCGAGCCGTGCTAGAGATGGTCAAAGGGGCCATTGAAGCAGGAGGAGCTGGAGTTTCAATTGGACGAAACGCCTTTCAACACAAAAATCCACGCCAGATGGTAAAGGCAATTGCCAGGATTGTCCATGAAGGTGTAAGTGTTGAAGAGGCATTAAAAGAGTTGGAGGGTTAACCATGAAACAGGTATGGGTAAAGGTAATTCCTTGGCAGAAGAAGCTTGTCACCACTGCCCTTGAGGGTGGGGCAGATGCGGTGATTGTAGAAAGGGGAAAAACCGAGGCGGTAAAAAAGTTGGGTCGGATAAAAACAGTGGCTGAAGATGGGGATTTAAAGCCTAACCAAGATGTGGTGTTTATGGAAATTAAGGGGAAAGAGGACGAAGAAAAGGCCTTAGCACTTTCTAAGCAAAAGATAGTGGTCATTACCGAAGCAGATTGGAAAATCATTCCGCTTGAAAATTTGGTAGCCCAGACAAGTAATATCTTTGTAGAAGCCCACAATTTGGAAGAGGCCCAAGCATTTTTGGGCGTATTGGAAAAGGGCGTTGATGGTGTAGTTATAGATACTACAAATGTAAATGAATTAAAAAAGATACTTGATATAACTAAACGCTGGTCTGAAAAAACAGAGGTTCAAACGGCCCAAATTACCGCTGTCAAACCGTTGGGAATGGGGTATCGGGTTTGTGTGGACACCTGCGATTTGATGGAAATTGGTGAGGGTATGCTTGTGGGCAATAGCAGTGCGGCCCTGTTTTTGGTCCATGCCGAAAATGTAGAAAATCCCTATGTTAGTCCTCGCCCTTTCAGGGTAAATGCCGGGCCAGTGCATGCCTACATTCGCACCACAGGTGGAAAGACAAAGTATCTTTCAGAATTGAAGGCTGGCGATGAGGTCTTATTGGTTAACTATAAAGGTGAGACTCGCCCAGGGGTGGTGGGGCGAGTGAAGGTAGAACGTCGTCCCTTGTTATTGGTAGAAGCAGAAGTGGGCGGAAAAAAGATAACGACCATCTTACAAAACGCTGAAACTATCCGCCTTACCACACCAGAAGGCAAACCCATTTCTGTAGTTGAGCTTAAACCTGGAGATGAAGTAGTTGTAGCCCTAGAAGAGGCCGGCAGGCACTTTGGGCACAAGGTAGAAGAGACCATTATGGAGAAATAGAAGATGCCTTGTATAGATGCCAACACAATGCTTTATGGCATTATCGGGCATCCAGTCAGACATAGCTTTAGCCCTCTAATTCATAACTTTGCCTTTAAAACCCTGAACATCAATGCCATTTATCTGGCCTTTGATGTGACGGATTTGCCTTCTGCTGCCCTTGGAATACGGGCCTTAGGAATCAAAGGGCTCAGCGTAACCATTCCTCACAAGACAAGCATTATGCCCCTGCTTGACGAAGTTGATGATACGGCTAGGCAAATTGGAGCCGTTAATACGATTATAAATAGAGGTGGTTGGCTTATTGGCACAAATACCGATTGGATAGGAGTCGTCTCAGCGATTAAGGAAAGGGGAAAAATCCAAGGCAAAGATTATCTGATTCTTGGGGCCGGGGGAGCGGCTAGGGCAGTGGCCTATGGGCTTAAAAAAGAAGGGGCAAAGGTGGTAATTTGCAATCGCACCTATGAGAAGGCCCGATCCCTAGCTGAGGAATTGGACCTAGAGGTAATCAAGTGGGAAGATAGAAATGACTTTAGGGCCTACGGTTTGGTGAACACTACCCCGGTAGGAATGTGGCCTGAAGTAGATAAAAGCCCTATGGAGCAGAAGGCCCTAAAAAACTATGCCCTGGTTATGGATGCGGTTTATCGACCCCTTGAGACATGTCTTTTAAAACAAGCAAAGCTGGCTGGGTGCCTTTGTGTGGATGGATTAAAGATGCTTATTTATCAAGGAGTGGAACAATTTAAACTTTGGACTGGAAAAGAACCTCCCATAGAGGGTATGTTTAAAATCGCAATTGAGATTTTGCAAAATGAACAAAATTAAGACAATTAAGCCATTAACTCAAGGAATTAAGCTCAAAATTTCCGTCCCTGGCTCTAAGAGTTTAACTCATCGGGCCTTGATTGCAGCGGCCTTAGCCGATGGCCAAACAGTGCTTCAAAACATGCTGGTGGCTGAGGATACCATGCTTACCCTAGGGGCCCTTAAAGCAATGGGAATAGGGATTGAGACAGATAATACTACAGCAGTCATAAAGGGCAGGGCAGGGTATCTGAAGGCGCCGTCAGAACCGATTTATCTTGAAAATTCTGGAACATCCATGCGTCTTTTAACAGGAATTTGTGCCTTGGCAAAAGGAAGGTTTGTTCTCACAGGTAATGAGCGAATGAGACAGCGTCCTATTCAACCCCTTTTAGAGGCCCTGCAAAAATGGGGCGTAAGGGCATACAGCGAAAAAGACAATGGTTGTCCACCGGTAGTGATAGAATCAAATGGCTTAGAGGGCGGAGCAACTGAAATTGATGCCACCCTAAGCAGCCAGTTCTTATCGGCCCTTTTGCTAGCCGCACCCTATGCTCAAAAACCTGGAGTTATAAAGGTAAAAGGAAAACTGGTGTCATTGCCTTATGTAGATTTGACCCTGCAGGTGATGGAAGACTTTGGCATCAAGGTAGAACATCATGATTACCAGGTGTTTAAAATAGGGCAGGGGTGTTATAAGGCACGCCCTTATACCATAGAGGGAGATTGTTCTACTGCCTCCTATTTTTGGGCAGCGGCAGCCGTTTTAAAAGGTGAGATTACTGTGCGGCCCATTTCTATTCACACTAAACAAGCCGATTTTAAACTGCTAGATATCTTAAAACAGATGGGTTGTCATATAGAGGCAAGCGGTGATGGAGTAAAAGTGATTGGTGGGAATTTGGTAGGAGTGGAGGTGGACATGAATAAAATGCCTGATGTGGTGCCTACCTTGGCAGTGGTGGCGGCCTTTGCCAAGGGAAAAACAAAGATTACAGGCATTGGCCACTTAAGACATAAAGAATCCGATCGGATTCAGGCGGTAGCCACCGAGCTTCAAAGAATGGGAATCAAGGTAATAGAGGGAGATGACTATCTTATTATCTGGGGTGGAAACCCTCAGCCTGCTATGATTGAAACCTATAATGATCACCGTATTGCCATGAGCTTTGCTGTAGCTGGATTAAAGTTGCCGGGAGTAAAGATAATCAATCCAGAATGCGTCAAAAAGTCCTTTCCAGGGTTTTGGGAAACAGAAATGTTTAAATAAGAATAATTTGGACTTTAGCCTTTGAAATAATGGAAAAATCAAGCATTTCTGGTTTAGGTAAAGCCCTTTCCAAAGTCTGCTTTAGCTTGCCTTCAGACATTTCAAGGCAATTGCAGACCTTGGGCCTTTTGCCCCTTGCATTTTATCTTTATTTTCTATATTCTTAGTCCATGCTGCTCAATCCGATTGACCTCTTAGTAGTCATTTTGGCAGGTTTTTTCTTGATCCTTGATGGAGTAAGGGGATTTATTAAAAGTATTAGTTTATTATTGGGTATTGTGGCGGGTTTTTGGTTGGCTGGTCATTATGCAGGCCTGGCCGCAGCCTTCTTAGAGCCTACTATTCCCTTTCCCTTCTCCTATATTATAGCCTTTATTTTGGTCTTTTTTGCAAGCATTCTGGGGGTTCAGCTTTTAGGAAAGATAATTCAATTTATCTTTAGGCCTCAGGTATTACGATGGGCAGATCATCTTTTGGGATGTTTTTTGGGAATAGTGAAGGGCATTGTCTTAGCGGCTTTGATTCTGGCGGTCTTTAATGTCTTTCATCCCTTGCCTCGGGAAGTAAAAGAAAACTCTTATACATATCAATATCTTTCCCAAATTGCCAAGTGGATGACGGTAAAGGTCCCTCAAAAATTTTATTTAAAACCGATAAAGGCGAAGAAATGAGTGAAATTAAGAAATTAGAGGATGTCATAAGTGCTTTAAGGGGGGAAAATGGCTGTCCTTGGGATAAAAAGCAAACCCCACAGACACTCAAAAATTATCTTTTAGAAGAGGTTTATGAACTTATAGAGGCCATTGAAGAGGACGATGAAGAGGCCCTTAAAGAGGAATTGGGGGATGTTCTATTTATGCTTGTCTTTTTAGCCCATATATATAGGCAAAGGGGGAAATTCAGCCTACAGGATGTTATTGACCAAGAAGTAGCCAAAATGGTGGGGCGTCATCCTCATGTGTTTGGCGAATTTCGTCCCAAGAGTATAGAAGAAATACATGCCAGATGGGAAGAAATAAAGGGTAAAGAAAAGCCAAAACGCCGTTCTCTTTTGGATGGTATTCCCAAGACTTTGCCTGCCTTAATGCTGGCTTATAAGGTGGGCAAAAAGGCCGCTAAGGTGGGGTTTGATTGGAAACGGCCTGAAGATGTTTTTGAAAAGCTTGAAGAGGAAACTGAAGAATTCAAACAATCTTTGAAACAGCAAAATGCAGAGAAAATAAAAGAAGAGCTAGGAGACATTCTTTTTTGCTGGGTAAATGTGGCTCGGCTTTTGAAAATCCAGCCAGAAGATGCCTTGCGCCAGACTGTGAAGAAGTTTAAAAAGCGGTTTCAATTCATAGAAAATGAGCTTAAAAAGAGACAGAGAGACATCAAAGAAGCCTCCTTAGAGGAGATGGATGCCCTTTGGGAAGTGGCCAAGGGTAAAAGCTAATGTTTTTTAAACTTTTTTCCCTTTTTACCATTGTTAGTTTAGTAGAACTTGCCCTGATCATCAAAGTAGGAAGTTGTTTAGGAGCACTAACGACTATTTTGATTATTGTGGCAACCGCCGTTTTGGGTGCCTATCTAGCCCAAATGGAGGGGTTGCAAATCATTGCCCGGATTCATGCTGAACTTCAGTCTGGGCGGGTACCTAGTGATTCTTTGATTGAAGGCCTACTCATTTTAGCTGGGGGACTTTTGCTCTTAACTCCAGGTTTTATTACTGATACCATCGGTTTTCTATGCATTATTCCCCCTACACGTCGGTTTTTTCGTAAAAAGCTAAAGGAATATTTCAAGACCAAAGTCGAAGTTCATTATTGGAGAATGTAGATGGGAAAGGAAATCCTTATCCCTGGTTTCTCTGTGGCAGTGGCCAGGGCAGGTCTTAAAAAAAATGAATTAGATATGGCCTTGGTTTACAGTGAAAGGCCAGCGGTCGTAGCCGGTTGTTTTACCCAAAATAGGGTCAAGGCGGCGCCTGTAATCTTAACTCAAAGGCATGTCAAAACGGGATTGGCTCAAGCCATCGTAATTAACAGTGGCAATGCCAATGCCTGTACTGGAGAACAAGGGCAAAAGGACGCCCATGAAATGGCATCTCTTATTGCCAAAGGATTAAATATCCCTGAAAATCTGGTTTTGGTATGTTCTACAGGGGTAATTGGTTCCTATTTGCCCATGGACAAGGTGAGGGCGGGAATCAACGAGCTTTTTTCAAAACTTGGTTCTGCTTCTTTTGAAGATGTGGCCAGGGCCATTATGACAACAGATACCTTTCCTAAAATGGTTTATAAGGAAGGAAAAATAAAGGGATATCGCTTTCGACTTTTGGGAATAGCCAAAGGAGCCGGGATGATTCAGCCCAATATGGCCACCATGTTGGCCTTTTTTTTGACCGATATTTATATTACTCCAGCCCTTCTTCAACCGATGTTTCAAAAAGTCGTTTCTTTAAGCTTTAATCGGATTTCTGTAGATGGGGATACAAGCACTAATGATACTGCCCTAGCATTGGCAAATGGATATGCCCAAAACCCCATATTGAAGGAAAGGGACTATGCCTCATTTAAAAAGGTCTTATTAGAAACGGCCATGGAACTGGCCAAAATGATTGCTAAGGATGGAGAAGGCGCAAGTAAACTGATAGAAATCCACATAAAAGGGCTCTCTACAGTAGATCAAGCCAATCAGGTAGCCCGTACTATTGCCAATTCGCCCTTGGTAAAGACAGCCATTTATGGGGGAGATGCCAATTGGGGGCGGATTATGGCCGCCATTGGTAGGTGCGGCATAGACCTTAATCCTGAAAAGGTTGACATTTATCTAGGTAATGTGCATCTTGTCAAGAATGGTCTGGGAATGGGTAAAGAGGCAGAAGATAGGGCCCAAATTTATTTAAAAAACAACAAGGAAGTCCTTCTTGTGGTAGACTTTAAAAGTGGTCAAGCTGAAACCCGATGGTATACTTGTGATTTGACAGAAGACTATATCCGCATCAATGCAAGTTATAGGACATGATTTGTGAACCCTAGCAAGAATTCTGAAGGTA
Source organism: Candidatus Desulfofervidaceae bacterium (assembly GCA_027038965.1). Classification (GTDB taxonomy): domain Bacteria; phylum Desulfobacterota; class Desulfofervidia; order Desulfofervidales; family Desulfofervidaceae; genus JAGHCL01. The sequence continues at coordinate 82,385 of JALWFG010000021.1, forward strand.
ATTCTTGAGGTGTTTCTCAATCCGTCTTATATCCTCAGTATGAGGTAAAAAGGAAAGGATTTTTTCTAAATACTGCCTTCGTTTTATGACCTGAAAGGTAGGCTTAAAATTGATGTCAAAGATCCAGCTTAGAAGCATAAGCTTCATATCATTTTTGCACTGCATCAGTTTCAAATCAGAAATCTGATTATTAAGAATGTCATTAATAATTTCGGTTGAATATCCCTCTTTATCTGGCAATTCTAATTCAATGGTCTTATTGGCAGGTGTAGGATGTTCATACGAGTTTATAAACACGCGAAGAACATCCAGTTTATCGGCATCTCGGATAAGCCTGCTATAAAACAAAACTTCATCTGAGAGATTATCTGGCAATTTGCGAACATTGTGGTATTCAATGGCCTTTAGGATAATATTTTGAACATTTGCTGGCAAATTTTCTAGAATATGACTTTTTTTCAACACCTTAACCCCTAAAAGGGCATGATTTTCAGAGGCAGCATCTCTAAAGGTGCCATATTTTTCATATTGAGGGAAACGTCCCACATCATGAAATAAACCAATCGTCTTGGCAAGAAAAAGTTCTTCCTGTTTAAGATTGAGTTTCCGACCCAGATTAACAATCTCCTGACAAACTCTTAGGGTGTGCTTTTCTTTCAAAGAAATGATTTTTTGCCGTTCTTTTGATTTATGGTTATAAAAAGAACGAACATAGACTTTAAACCAATGATAAAAGGAAAGAAAGTGCCTACCAGTAATTAAACCTTGCATAATACTCTTTAAGATGGTGCCTTATCAATTTTTGTCAAAGTGGGCTGAAAGCCCGATCTACCTAATCCCTAGATCCTTCTCACTGAACACATTGGCCGAAAAAATATATATTTCTGCCCCTGACTGCCAGCATCCTGGAGGCAACCCGGCCTTCAGGCAGGTATGATCCAGAAATTGATACCTATCCCAACCATATTCTGTAGCCACCTGAGGCAAAAGCACGCCTCGATAAAATCCCTTTATTAAAAAAATACCATGTTTGCCAACCTCTATTTGCTCCACATCCGTAATGCGTTGCAAGGGGGAAAGCACCGAAATTTCTATGTCTATCTCCTCATATTCTTCCTTGGTTAACGGAGGGAATCTAGGGTCTCTAAAGGCCGCTTCTATGGACATTTGCTGAACTGTAAGATAAAGGGGTCTTTCACCAATGAGAGAGCCGATACAACCTCTTAGTTGGCCATGCTTGTGCAAGGTAACAAAGGTCCCGCATCGTTTCTTCAAAATTTCACTTGGAGGAGAAACTTCGGGTAAAGGTTGATGATTTAAAGCAGCCCAGATGGTGTCCCTGGCCAATTTCAAAAGAAATTTTTTTTCTTCATTGGTCAACTGCATTAGCTCTCTCCCAACTCTTTTTCCTTCACTTTAAAAACGACTTGGTTTTGAAGATTTTCAAGTCCTGAAGAAATTTCTACAGGGTAGGTGTCTGGGGCATTAAGCCGCCTATATCTTTCTGCCAGATTGCCAAATTCCTCTTGAAACCTAGCCCTGATATCTTTAAGGTCATCGTTAATTATTCTTTTCCCGCCTTTCATAACTGGCCTCAACAGGGGATCTCCTGAAAGTTGCTCACTCCTCAAGGCAATGATATCCTTTTTAAGCTTGCCATTTTCTATAATCCGAAACACCTGTTTTTCGTCTACTAATGTCCTTTTGCCTGTGCTTAATTTTAAAACCGGTCTGCCATTATATTTGACTAGTTTATAGGCAATATCTGTATAAGGGGCATCGGCTGAAACCCCCATTTTTGTGCCTACACCAAAGGCATCAATCTCTGCCCCCTCCTTTAAAAGTCTTTCAATTTTGTATTCATCAAGCCCACCACTAGCAAAAATCATAACATCGTTAAGCCCTGCTTCTTCTAAAACCGCTTTTACCTCTTGGCTTAATTCAGCCATGTTTCCACTATCAATACGCACTCCTTTCAAGCGTTTTCCCTTCTCTATCATTTCCTTTCCCACAATAGCTGCCTTATGGGCACCAATGACAGTGTCATAGGTATCAATTAAAAGGACCGTATTTTCTGGAAACATTTCGGCAAAGGCTCGAAAGGCATCAATCTCCCTTTTAAAACTAGTAACAAAAGAGTGGGCCATAGTACCAAACACCGGAATGCCATAATGTTTTCCTGCTAGAACATTACTAGTCCCAATAAAGCCAGCAATATAGCTAGCCCGGGCCACCTTAAGCCCGGCGTCTATTCCCTGAGTGCGTCTTAAAGAAAAATCTACTACGGCCCTTCCTCCAGCCGCATGAACGCATCTCGCAGCCTTGGTAGCAATCATAACCTGAAGATTAATGGCGTTCATCACAAAGGTTTCAACAAGCTGGGCCTCAATAATAGGAGCAGTAATCTCCAAAATGGGCTCGTCTTTGAAAAAGAGTCTGCCTTCAGGAATGGCAAAGACATCTCCTGTAAAACGAAGCTTACCCAAGTAATGAAGAAAATCATCACTAAAAAGTCCTGTTTGGGCAAGATAATCAAGGTCGCCCTGTTTGAAGTGGAATGTCTCTAAAAAATCCAACACATCAGCCAATCCAGCGCTCACAAAATAGCCTCGGTTAGGAGGATATTCCCGAATAAAAAGGCTAAAGGTCGCTGGGGCAAACATTTTGTGTCGATAATAGCAAGCTGCCATCGTAAATTCATAAAGGTCTGTCAAAAGACTCAAATTGTTTTTCCACATGATACCTTACCTTAAATATTGAGAAACTTCTTCAACAATTTAGGTCCACTAGGGATAAAGATGCCATTTTCCTGGGCTACCCTTTCACAAAATGGTCTTTTATCAGATGCCTGACCTTTATTTGTCAAAATAGCAAAAGGCACAGGGGCGGCAACATGAGTTTTCACAGCAATAGGGGTATAATGGTCCATTGTTACCATAATCCTAATGTCTTCTTTTAAGGCCCTTTCAAGCACTGTTCCCACAACCTCTTTATCAAATTTTTCAATGGCCTTTATTTTGGCTTCGAGATTCCCTTCATGTCCGGCCTCATCAGGGGCCTCTACATGAACATAGACAAAATCATGGTCGTTTAGTGTTTCCAGGGCATACTTAGCCTTGCCTCTAAAGTTTGTATCCAAATACCCAGTTGCTCCAGGCACATTGATTACCTCTAGACCTGCCAAAACTCCAATTCCTTTAATCAAATCTACGGCTGAAATCACAGCACCTTTTAAACCGTATAATTCTTCAAACTTGGGCATCCGAGGCATCTTTCCCTGACCCCAAGGCCAGATACTGTTGGCAGGATTTTTTCCTTCTTTAATTCGCCTTTGATTTACAGGGTGGGCCGTCAATAATTCTCGAGTTTGGATAATCAGTTTTTTAATCTCTTCTGGCAGTTCCTTTAAATAAGGAGAAATTTCCTGGCCAGTAATGTCATGAGGAGGAGTAGTCTTGAAATTTTCCTTACCACCATGCCAAATCAGGATATGCCTATAGCTTATGCCTGCAAAAAGGGAAAATTTGTCTGGTAAGATGCCTTCTAAACTAGTGATGATTTGTCGGGCCTCCTCAGAAGAAATGTGCCCGGCACTGTAATCCTGCATAAACGTTTGGCCATCTTTTTGTTGAAGGGTAACCAGATTGCACCGAAAAATAATATCGTCAGGCTTGACTTTTATTCCCAGGCTGGCCGCCTCTATGGGACCTCTGCCAGTATGATATTTCTGAGGATCAAACCCCATAAGGCTCATGTTGGCCACATCGCTTCCTGGAGGCATACCTTCAGGCACCGTTTGCACTACTCCCAAGACACCACAAGAGGCGATAAAGTCCATATTAGGAGTATGAGCGGCTTCCAAGGGAGTCTTTCCCTGAAGTGCTTCTATAGGGTAATCTCCCATGCCATCGCCAACGAGAATGACAAACTTGGACATTATTCTATCCTTAAACTTTCTTCTATTCTGATAAACACAGGTTTGTCTTTTACTACTTCCAACCCTTCAATTTCCTTTAAGGCCTGTTTAACATTGGCCTCTCTGGCCTCATGAGTAAGCATAACAATGGGAACAGCGCCGTTAACCTCCCGCCCTTTTTGAACGACTGATTCAAGACTAATATTATATCTGCCTAAAATGCCAGAAATCTTGGAAAGCACACCAGGACGGTCTAAGGCATAAAATCGGAAATAATACCTAAAATCCATTTCATCTATTTTGACCATAGATTTTGGTCTTCTTTGACCCAAAATAAAGGCCATAGATGGAGTGCGTCCATTAGCCCCTTTGACGATATTTCTGGCAATATCCACTATATCACTTACTACGGCACTACCAGTAGGCATCATGCCTGCCCCCAGACCATAAAAAAGCACATTACCCACAGCATCCCCCTTGACCAAAAGGGCGTTATAGGCCCCGTTGACATTTGCCAGAAGATGGTCCGAGGGAATCATTGTAGGATGGACCCGGGCTTCAATCCCTTGCTCAGTCATGTGAGAAATGGCCAAAAGTTTTATCGTGTAACCAAATTCTTGAGCAAACTGAATATCAACCGGTTCAATTTGACTAATACCTTCAATATGAATAGACTTGTAGTCTATGGGCACCCCATAACAAAGCCCCACTAAGATGGCCAGTTTGTGGGCTGTATCAATGCCTTCTACATCAAAGGTAGGATCGGCTTCGGCATACCCCTTTTGCTGAGCCTCTTTAAGCACTTCTTTAAATGGCTTGCCTTCATTAGTCATTTTGGTAAGGATATAATTGGCTGTGCCATTCAAAATCCCAAAGAAACATAGTATATTATTGGCCACTAATCCTTCTTTAATACCTCGGATGAGGGGAATTCCCCCCCCCACACTGGCCTCAAATCCAATGTCTACATTGCATTCCGTAGCAGTATCAAAAATTTCTTCTCCATAAAGGGCCAAAAGGGCCTTGTTGGCAGTTATCACATGTTTTCCATTTTTTATGGCGTTGAGGATAAATGTCCTAGCAGGCTCATATCCACCAATAAGCTCTACGACAATGTCAATATCAGGGTCATTGATTACCTCACTGGCATCGGTAGTAAGCTCAATCCCTGAAAGGTCTACTGGCCGAGGGCGAGTCAAATTTCTATCAGCGATTTTTTTTAAAACTATGGGGACACCTACTTTTTTCAATAAAAGCGTTTTTTGTTCTATTAGAATTTTAGCCACCCCTGTACCTACGGTTCCTAGACCAATAAGTCCTACTTTTACCTCTTTCATTTCCATCACCCTTGTTGAAACACCTTCCTAATTCCTCTAATGGCTTGTCTAATCCGATGAGGATTTTCTACCAATGCAAATCGCACATACTCATCGCCATACTCCCCAAACCCAACCCCAGGAGAAACAGCTACTTTGGCCTCACGAATCAACTTAAGCGAAAATTCTACTGAACCTAAGTGCTTAAATTGCTCTGGAATTTTGGCCCACACAAACATAGTGGCCTTTGGCTTTTCAATTTTCCAGCCAATACGGTTTAATCCTTCTATTAAAACATCTCGTCGCTCCTTATAGATTTCAACTGTTTCTTTAACACAATCTTGAGGGCCATTTAAGGCAATAATAGAGGCAATTTGGATAGGCTGAAAGATACCATAATCCAGATAACTCTTGATGCGTGTTAAGGCGCCAATGATTTTTTTGTTACCCACACAAAAACCTACCCGCCATCCGGGCATATTATAGCTTTTGGACAGAGAGAAAAACTCCACTCCAATATCCTTAGCACCCTTAGCCTGAAGAAAACTAGGCGGCCTATAGCCATCAAAGGCCAAATCGGCATAAGCAAAGTCGTGGATTACCCACATTTTGTGCTCTTTGGCAAAGTCTACTACCTTTTGGAAAAAGTTAATATCTACTATTTGAGTGGTGGGGTTGTGCGGGAAAGAAAGCACAAGTAGTTTTGGCCTTGGCCAGGCCTCTTTAGTAGCCTTGACCAACTCTTCAAAAAAGTCATACTCTTCAGTTAAAGGAATACTACGCACATCGGCATTGGCAATAACCACAGCATAACTGTGGATAGGATAGGTAGGATTAGGCACTAAGGCTAGGTCCCCTGGGCCCAACATTACGAGCATAAGATGGGCATAACCTTCTTTACTTCCAATGGTAGCTACGGCCTCAGTTTCAGGATCAATGTCTATATCATAGCGGCGTTTATACCAATCGGCGATGGCCATCCGGAGTTTTCTTATTCCCCTAGAGGCAGAATAACGATGGTTTTTGGGTTTTTGAGCCGCTTCAACTAATTTATTTACAATGTGTTTAGGGGTAGGTAAATCAGGATTACCCATTCCAAGGTCAATAATATCCTCACCCCTGCGCCTAGCCTCCATCTTTAACTGATTGACTACCGCAAAGACATACGGAGGCAGTCTTTTAATCCTCGGGAAAACGTCTTCTAAACGATTGGCCATTTTATACCCCACAGCAAATTTCTTTAAAAAAAATTATAACTCTTTTAACTTTTATGTAAATGGCATAAAAAAAATGGATTGTCAATTTTTGAAGTAAGTATGTGAAGTATTAAAGTTATGCTTCATTATCATTTTTCTTTATAACGAAATTAAATTTTATTAATTTTTTTTATTTGACTTAAAAAAAGTTTGTTGCTAATAAAACTGAACTTAGTTGGCAATTTGGGGGAGAAAATGACAAGAAGGCAATTTATTAAAGTTCTTTTGAAGGTAGCTGCTACAAGTGGGGTATACCCAGTTTTATCCTATGCCACGGCCTTAAACATTGCCAGAAAGGACATTGAGGGAAGTCAGGCTTACATCAGTGGCTGCATGTGGTGTCAGGCAGGTTGTTCTATGCTGATTTATGTTAAAGATGGCAACATAGTACATCTAACAGGTAATCCAAATGATCCGGTTACTAAAGGGCGTATTTGTGTAAAACCATTCGGCAGTCTGGAAATACTCAGTTCGGCCAACCGTTTGAAGTATCCATTGAAGCGAATAGGAAACCGACTTATCAAAATTGGTTGGAAAGAGGCCTTGGATGAAATTGCCTTTAAGCTAAAACAGATAAGAGATAGATACGGTCCTGAATCCTTGGGTATATGGGCCTCAGGCAGAAGTGCTTTTGATGGAAGGCTCTTAAACAAGGCCTTTGCTAGACTTTATGGCACTTCTAACTATGCCAAAACAGGACCGTTTTGCAATTGTTCAGGTAAACCAGCCGGTATCTCCACCGTAGGAAGCAGACATACTCCGTGGATTTATGAAGACGGCGATTTCTACGGAGCCGATTTATATATCTTCGCAGGGAGCAATATGGCGGCCACTAGACCGACGATTTTTAAAAATTTACTTCAAGAAAAGAGAAAACGGGGTTGTAGGTTTGTTTGCCTAGATCCCAGACGCTCTCAGACGGCTCAGGTAAGTGACTGGTGGCTTCCTATCCGCCCAGGTACGGATATGGCCCTGGCATTAGGCATGATTCATTATATTATTAGTCAAGGATGGGAGGATAAAAAATTTATTGAGCGAAAAACAGAAGGCTTTGAAGAATTTAAGAGGGAACTATTTGTCCATAACTACAGCATTGAGTGGGCAGCCAAGATAACAGGCCTTTCCCAAGAAGACATCGCCACACTGGCCAAGCTTTATGTTCAAACCCCTAAGGCCATTATTATAGGTAATGCTGGACTGAGTCATCATACCAATGCCGTGCAAACGCACAGATGTTTTTATTTCCTGGCCGCAATCACTGGCCATTTTGGAAGACCAGCTACAGGATACGGCTGTTTGAACAATGGAGGACATAAAATCGGGGCTATTCCGCTATCTAAAAAAAGGCTTCCTCAATTAAAACCTTCCTTAGGGCCAAATCCAGTAAAGTGGCTTCTATCTTTAGAAGATAAAAAGGCTCCCTATAGACTCCGAGCCCTTATTGCTACGGGAAGCCCTTTAACTCAGTGGCCTGAACAGAAAAGAATAAGAAGGCTAATTAGCAAATTGGATTTAAGCGTGTGGAATGGGCTTGTACCCAGTGTTAACGTGCGTTTCTTCAAATATATTTTGCCAGCGGCAACCTGGATAGAAGCAGGTGGAATTGCTCCGGTATCTGACGATAGTCGTTTTGTATTTGTGCCTAAGCTAGTAGAGCCTCCTCAAGAGGCCAGGCCCGACCGCTGGTGGTGGATAGAATTGGGAAAAAGAATGGGTTGGGAGGATGTTTTTAGAGACGAGTTGAAGGATTATAAAACACTTATTGATTTTGCCTGTGGTAGGTTTGGATTTGGAGTAAAGGACTTTTTATCCCAACCCAAAACCCATGCCCTGAGGGCTCCTAAGGGTAGAAGGTATCTTTTTGAAGGTGGTCGTTTTTTGACCAAAAGTGGGAAATTTCAATTTGTTGACAAGGCACAAAGATTTGAACAATATGGTCTTTCCTCCTTTCCTGAATTTTATCTTGATCCCGATTTGGCCCAAAAAGGTCAGCCTACGATTGTTTACAAAAAAAACTTGATTAGATCCCCTTTTCACAAAGGCAAGTGCTATGTGCCAATTGTGGAAATCTCAAAGCAGAAAAATTTTTCTGGTGATTACCCTCTAACACTTATTAGCGGCCGGCCATCGGTAGCCATCATGGGTGACGCCGCTCACTGGTCAAGGAAGTTGATTCAAATGGCACCTGACCAAATATGTCTTATTCACCCTGAAACAGCCCAAAAATATGGTATCTCAAATAAACAGAAGGTGAAGGTTATCTCTGCTTACGGACAAACTGTTTGTTTGGCAGTAGTTTCTCAGAACATAAGAAAGGAAACGGTCTTTGTGCCGTATTCTTATGGCGAAAAAAATCCCTGGAGGCCGTGGAAGTCCATAAACTTTGTTACTTCGGCCAACGCCCTTGATCCCATTGCTGGACAAGTGGCCTTTAATGGCATTAGAGTGAAAATAGAAAGGGGAGAGTAGCCCTAACTAACCAACCACATCTTATGCATCTTAACTTAACTTGATGGTGAATAGTGGCTAGGATAGGGGGTAATCAAATGAAAAGGTTGACGTTAAAGGAAATTATAATTGGAGTTTTATTTATCATTGGGATTTCAACCCCTGTCCAGGCCCAAAATCAAAGGTTTTTGATCACTTACCAAATAGAGTTTCACTCATTAATTCCCAAAGATATCTTTTTACCTTTTCCCTTACAGTTGCCAGAACAACAAGTTTTGGACTATACTGTTTACCCCTCAAACCTTAGGGCTGAACTTTTTTATGATACACAATTCGGCAATCCCATTGTGCATATCTTAAATACGAATTCAAAGGTTGTAAAAGTAAGTTATTTAGTTGAAAGAAAGGATTTGCATATAAGATTTAGGTCTGTAAAACCCTATAAAGCTTACCCATTCAAACAATATTTCGTTATTAAACCAACACCTGCTATCAAAAAAATGGCTCAAACATCAGTTAAAGGGATTAAATCCCCACTTCAAAGGGTAAAAAAACTTTATAACTTGGTAATTAATTTTATGAGATATAACAAACACCATCTTGGGGCTGGAAAGGGAGACCTAAATTATATCCTCCACTTCCATCAGGGTAACTGTATTGATTATCACAGTCTTTTCATGGCCTTGTGTGGCAGTATCGGAATTCCAACAATGTTTGAAATTGGCTTGGTAGTCCCTCAGGGACAATCGGGCTATATTAAAGGCTACCACAGTTGGGTAAAGGTCTTTCTGCCTGAATGCGGCTTTATACCAGTAGACATTTCTGAGGCCGATAAACATCCAAGGCTTAAAAGTTACTTTTTTGGGAACCTGCCCTCAAATAGAATTACCATGAGCAGAGGAAGATTCTTGGAGATTACTCCTGATTTAAAACATATAAACTTTTTTATAAAACCTATAACTTTGCCAAGGTCTAAAATCAGGCTCAAGATTTCATTTCGGAAAACACCTTAACTATTTTTTTATCTCTTTGCAAGCTTTTTTGACTTGTTTAAAACAGCTCGCTATATTTCATCTTAACCCCTCTGGTATGAAGAAACAATCGGGTGTTCAAAACTCGTTATAAATAAACTTAGAAGAAGTTATTTCATATGTTGGTCCCTTGTATACCTTAAAAAAACACCTTGTGGGCCTGGGGCAACCAGATAATAAAATGGCATCTACTAATAGGTTCACTCGGGTCTTTTATGTTATTATCGTTTTCATCTCTCCAAAAACGCACATCAATATAAAAGTAATCCTTGGTCCTGACTAAATCTTTGGGAATATTTACCTTAATACTATATCTACCTCTAGAAGAAACAGAACTTGTTTTTAGCGGGATATGAGAACGCCCGCTTTCAAAAAGAGACACCTTGTTATAAATAGGTCTGATTTTCCCAACTATGATTAGACTAGAAAAGGGAAGGGATTGAGCAAATCCTACTTGCCTGCCAAATATGATGGCAATTACTCCAAGAAATATAAGTTTTGTGCCTTTTTTCATCTTCTTATCTACCTGCTTTTTTTTACAGATTACTGCCAACTTTAAGGGCCTCTTTTATGACCTGGTCCATATTTCTAACGAATTTAAACCTTAATTTCCTTTTGGCAGAAACAGGCACCTCTGTCAAGTCTTCCTTATTTCTTTCAGGCAAGATAACACACTTCACCTTCGCCCTAGCAGCCGCAAGAATTTTTTCCTTTATTCCTCCAACCGGCAATATCCTTCCCCTTAAGGTAATTTCCCCTGTCATAGCAATTTCTTTATCCACAGGTTGGTTAATCAGGGCAGAAATCAAGGCCGTAGCCATAGTAATGCCTGCTGAAGGTCCATCTTTAGGAACTGCCCCTTCAGGCACATGAATATGAACGTCTATTTTTTCATAAAAGTCCTCTTTCAAATTGAGTACCTTGGCCCGTGAGCGAACATAACTTAAAGCTGCCTTGGCTGACTCCTGCATAATATCTCCCATCTGGCCTGTCAGAACAAGGTTGCCTTTGCCCTTCATAACGATGGCCTCTACCCTCAAAATTTCACCTCCGTAAGGTGTCCAGGCCAATCCGGTAGCCACTCCTACTTCACTTTCTTCAACCTCCATTTCAGGCCGATACTTAGGTAATCCCAAGTAAGTCCTCAATTTTTGAGGAGTAATCTTAAAAGGACCTTTTTGTCCCTCAGCAATCTTTCGGGCCACTTTTCTACACAATGAACCAATTTCCCTTTCCAAATTTCTCACCCCTGCTTCTTGGGTATAATGACTAATAATCCTCTTTACTGTAGCGGCAGGAATGGAAATATTATCAGGACTAAGTCCGTGTTCTTTAATCTGACGTGGGATGAGATACTTTAAGGCAATTTGAAGCTTTTCTTCTTCAGTATAGCCAGGGATTTCAATAATTTCCATTCTATCCTTTAAGGCAGAGGGAATGGTATCTGTTACATTGGCCGTAGTGATAAACATTACCTTGGAAAGGTCAAAGGGAACATTAAGATAATGGTCACTAAAGCCTGTATTTTGTTCTGGGTCCAAAACCTCCAACAAGGCCGAAGCAGGGTCTCCCCTAAAATCCGCCCCAATTTTATCAATTTCATCCAACATAAATACTGGATTATTGGTATTGGCCTGCTTAAGGCCTTGGATAATCCTTCCTGGAAGGGCACCGATATAAGTGCGTCTGTGCCCTCTAATTTCCGCTTCATCCCTAATACCTCCTAGAGAAATACGCACAAATTTTCTTCCTAAGGCCCTGGCAATAGATTTTCCCAACGAGGTCTTTCCTACTCCTGGAGGACCTACAAAACACAAAATGGGCCCCTTGGCCTTGGGATTAAGCTTTCTCACACTGAGGTATTCTAAAATCCGTTCTTTTACCTTTTCTAAATCGTAATGGTCTTCATCAAGAATCATCTTAGCCGTTTTTATATCCATCTTGTCCCTAGTGCTCTTACGCCAGGGTAGGGAAACCAACCAATCTAAATAGGTGCGGATAACATTGGCATCCGCAGAATCAGGATGCATCATTTCTAGTCGATCAAGTTGCTTAAGGGCTTCTTCTTTAACCGCCTTAGGCATCCGTGCTTTTTCAATCTTTTCTTGTAATTCTTCTATTTCTTCATCAAACTCGTCAAACTCCCCTAACTCTCGTTTGATGGCCTTAAGCTGCTCTCTTAGAAAATACTCTCTTTGAACCTTGTCTATCTCCTCCCTAGCCTCGGATTGAATCTTGGCCTGAACCGTAGACACTTGAAGTTCCTTTCTTAAAAGGTCATTTACCTTCCGAAGCCTTTCAATAGGATCAAGAGTCTCTAAAATCTCTTGGGCCTCCGAAACCTTAAATCGTAAATTAGAAGCAATGATATCTGCTAGTTGGCCTGGGTCCTCTATGCTAGTTAAAATGGCAATAATATCATCGTAATCAAGTCCCTTAAGAGATAATATTTTTTCGCTTTGCTCCCTAACATTGCGAACCAGAGCCTCTATTTCAACCGTGATTTCAGGCACTGGTCTATCTTCCAACACCTTTACTTGGGCCTGAAGGAAACTCTCATTTCGAACATACTTTTCTACTTTTGCCTTGGTTATCCCCTGGACTAGCAATTTAAGTCTTCCATCGGGAAGTCGCAGTTGGCGCATGATTAAACAAACGGTACCCACAGTATACAAATCCTCATAAGTAAGTTCCTCCAAAGAAGGATCCCTTTGGGTCACCATTAAAACCAGTTTGTCTCCTTTCAGGGCCTCATCAACGGCCTTTAAAGAAATTTCCCTTCCTACAAAAATCGGCAAAATCATAGAAGGAAACACCACCAAGTCTTTAACCGGCAATACTGGAACAGCCTCAGGAATAGTTATTTCTTTCTCTTCTAAAAAATTGTCCATCACTGCTCCTTTCTCGTTGATTTTTTATTAATTCTTTGCTAATATTTTTAGCATGCTTGCCAAAAAAAAAGAAGAGTATCGAGAATACTATCTTAACATTAGAAAGGGCCTTAGCCTAGATGAAGTTAAAGAAAAAAGTAAAACTATCTGCGGTATTGTCCATTCCTTTCCTATTTGGGAAAGGGCTCAAACAGTAATGCTTTACGCTCCTACCCAAAATGAAGTAGATGTAACCAGCCTTATCAAGGCCGCCCTAGAAGAGGGAAAAAACCTGCTGTTGCCTCGGGTAGAACACAAAATTGATATTGTCCCTTATAAAATTAGAAACTTTCCTGAAGACCTTGCTCCAGGTTTTGCAAGCATTTTAGAACCTATTCCTGGGAAAACGATTCCGTGGGAAGGAGAAATTAACATTATCGTAGTCCCTGGGGTTGTATTTGATATCCGGGGAGGAAGGATTGGGTATGGGTTAGGGTGTTATGACAGATTTTTAAAAAAACATCCTAAGGCAATCAAAATTGGATTAACCTTTGAAAGATGTCTCACCTATGCCCTTCCATTGGAATCAGAAGATGAGATGCTGGATATTGTCATTACTGAAGAACACACCTTTAAAACTGAGAAGGGGAAACATCTCTACATCTAAAACATGTTTTGTTTCAGCAGGAATTATAAAAAATCCAAAGTATTACATTCAGCCTTTCACATTTGGCTTCCTTTTAATCCTAAAACAATTTTTCTAGTTGACCAATTGGGCTACTCGGTCAATTTAACTGAAACAAATCAAAGTAATTGGTCTACTAAAAACGTTTTTCAAGATCTTGAACCTCCCAACACCTCTTTAACAATCTTAAGAAGTTCTATAGGAACATATGGTTTGGGAAGGAAGGGAAAATGCTTCTTTTGAATCTCCTGCCAACGGGTTCTCTCATCTGCATAACCACTGCTTAAAAGCACCCTTAAATTGGGTTTTAAGACAACAAGTTGCTTAATTAATTCAATTCCACTTCCATCTGGGAGAACAATGTCTGTAAAAACAAGGTCAAAATCGTAATTATGTCTTTTAAAAACCTCTAAGGCTTCTTTAAATGTGCTGGCTTCTTGAACCTCATATCCATATTCTTTTAAGGTATCTCTAGCTAATTCTCTCACTACCCTTTCATCTTCAACTATAAGGATTTTCTCCCCATTTCCTTTAAATATGTCTAATGGCCTTTCTGAAACTTCCTCTTCTGGTAATGATTCTTCTGAAGAGGTTATTTTGAAATATATCTTAAAAACAGTGCCCTTTTGGGGTTCACTATAAACATTTATCCACCCGCCCTGTTGCTTCACAATGCCATAAACAACAGAGAGGCCAAGCCCTGTACCCTTCCCAAGCTCTTTGGTGGTAAAAAAAGGTTCAAATATATGTTTCATTGTCTCCTCATCCATGCCACATCCACTATCTTCAACTGACAGAACAACAAAATGTCCAGGATAGGCATAGCTAAATCGCTGACAATAGCTTTTATCTATAAATACATTTTCGGTTTTAATAATGATTTTTCCTCGTTTTCGGGCAGTACTTTCTATTGCATCCTTAGCATTGATCACCAAATTCATAATGATCTGCTGAATCTGTCCTGGATCGGCCTTTATAGGTCGCACAACAGGCTCAAGTTGAGTTATCAATTCGATGTTTTCTCCTATGGTATGTCTAAGCATTTTCTCCATTTGGGCCACAATAGAATTTAGATTTAAGACTGTTGGATTTACCATCTGTTTTCTTCCAAAAGCCAACAATTGTTGAGTAAGATAAGCTGCTTGCTCGGCTGATTTTATAATTTCTTTGGCATAAGAATGCAAAGGATGCTGATGGGAAAGCTTTAGGCTCAATAACTGGGCATATCCCATAATCCCGGTTAAGAGATTGTTAAAATCATGGGCCACTCCGCTAGCCAATCTACCAATAGCCTCTAATTTCTGCATTTGAAGGATTTGTTGTTGAAGCTTTTGTTTTTCTACCTGATCTTGTTTCCATTTTGTAATATCTGTAGCAATATGGATAAACTTTTTGATCTCTCCATTTTCCTCAATTACAGGGGTAGAAGAAACAATAAAAATCTTACCTAAGGCCTCCATTTTCATTTCTGATGTTTCAAATGAACCAGATTTAAGGCTCTTTTCTAAAGGACAGTTTGAAGGAACCTTGTTATTAAGGTGGAAAATTTCATAGCATTTCCTTCCCCTGAGCTCGTCTGCAGACTTTCCAAGCATTCTTTGAGTAGCGATATTTGCCTCTAAAATAGTATGGTCTGGCCCCAAAATCATAGTAGGATGTCCAATGCTGTTGAATATCAGTTCCCATTCTCTCTGAGCATTTCTCAAGGCCTTTTCGGCCCTTATTCTCTCGCTTATATCAATCACACTAGTAATTATGGCAGGTTCTCCGCAATAATCAATCCGCCGTCCAAAGACCTCACAATAAACCACTGTCCTATCCTTGCGAACGACCCTAAAGGTGTAATGTGCCTTTTGAATTTCCCCTCTTAACCTTTTTTCAATCATTCTGGTCGCTAGGGGCAAGTCCTCGGGGTAAATAAAATCCAAGGGGCTAAATTTATCCAAAATAATTTCTCTTGGATAACCAATAAGCTCAGCCAAGGCGGGATTTACATAATAAAATTTGTCTTTATCAAAAATACATATCCCTACTAATGATTGCTCTACAAAGGCCTCAAAAAGGTTTTGTTTGGCAGATTCTTCAGAACATTTCCTTAATCTAGAAAGCATCTTTAGCTTAGCACTTAACTCTGTTTTGCCTAACGGTAATCGCAAGACATCATCATATCCTGCCTCAAGCCAAGGCTCAGATTTATCCTCTGGGTCTAAAATCACCAAAATAGGGGAGTGAGCGTTTTTTAAAGTCCTTTTTAAGGATCCAATTTCATCATTTAACAATTGGGCCGATTTTTTATCTATAAGGATGACAGTGGCTTTACAAAAGACCTCTTTTTTTAAGATTTCATCGTATTTATGGGGACTAAAGGTTAAAAAATTATAATTTAGATCTGTTAGAATCTGGGAGAAAAGGGCGATTTTTGAGGATTCAGTAAAAATAAGGGCTACAAACTCCGAAATTGCGGTTAAATTCATTTCTTCTCTTATATTAAAACCTGCCCACTATTGTTAGTTTTATATACCACGGCCAATAATAAAAATCAAATTTTAATTAATAAATGAGACTAAGGTTTAACATTAAGCTAAGAAAAAGAAGGATATCTCTCAATTGTTCTTGAGAGTTTTTTAACAGCCTTTAGTAGGAGTTTTAAATTATGGAAATAAAACTGTGATACAGAAAAAATATAATCAATTGTCCTCTTTAAATAAAAAATCCTACACGCAAAAATCCATAACTAGCTCACTTAATACCTAAAACCTCACCTACTTTACCGTTACTTCCACCTCTTCTACACACCTGGGTTGAGCCTTTTTGATAGTAAACTCCAGACCTTCGTATTGGAAGGATTCGCTTTCTTTAGGAATACGGCCCAAAAAGCTGATAATAAACCCATTTAAGGTTTCATAATCACCTTCAGGCAAATGAAAGGGAAGTTGCTCATTTATAAGTTCTATTTCCATTCGACCTTTTATAAGATATTTGTTTTTTCCAACCTTCTGATAAAAAACAGGAGAAATCTCGTCTTCTGCTATGATTTCACCTGTGATTTCTTCTAATAAATCTTCAACACAAACAATGCCTACGGCCCCTCCATATTCATCGACCACCACAGCCAATGGCTGTTTTTGCCATTGCATTTCTTTGAGAAGTAGGTGTACAGGTTTTGTTTCTGGCACAAAAAAAGCTGGTTTGATATAATCTTTTATAGATTTATCGGCTTTTTTTTCAAAAAGTAGGTCAAAATAATGAATGATGCCGACAATTTGGTCGACCCTTTCTTTATACACAGGTAGGCGACTGTAATGATATTGAGAAAAAATAGTTATTGCCTCTTGAATTGTAGCTGTTTCAGGAATAGAGGCTACTTCAACCAGGGGAATCATTGCGTTTCTAACATCCTTTTCGGTAAAACTAAACAAACGGGAAAAAAGCTTTTTCTCTTTAGGTGAAAGGCTAATTTCCAACTCGTCCTTTTGGATTAAAAAACGCAGTTCTTCTTTGGTAAAAAAAGGTTTTTTCGCTAAATTTTTTGCCCCAAGCAGGTTTAAAATCCCCTTTGTCACACCGGCAAAAAAGAATACAATGGGAGCCAAAAAGACAGAGGCCACCTTTAGTCCATAGGCAAACTTAGGGGCAATTGAATTGGAATATCGGCGGCCAATACTTTTAGGAATGACCTCACCAAAGATAAGAAGGATTGGAGGTAAAGAAAAAACGGCTATAATTTCTCCCCTTGAACCAAATGTTTTTAACAAAAAGGCAGTAGTCAGGGCGGTATTTGAAATCACACAAAGATTGGTCCCCACTAAAGTTACAGCCAGCAAGTTTTCAGGATTTTGAAGTAAGCTCAAGACATATTTTTTCCCTTTTCCTTTAATATATTTAGGGTCTGAAGAAACAATAGCAATCTCTGCTCCAGAAAAAAATCCTTCTAAAAGGAGTAAAAAAAGGAATATTAATAGGCCTAACATGATAGAATTCATGATTTCTTTTCTACCTCTACTTCAATTATACGTCGGCCCTTTATTTGGGTAATGGTAAAGAAATAATTCCCAATGGCTATTTTCTCTCCTTTTTTAGGAATCTTGCCCAGAGTGCTAATTATAAACCCTGCTAAAGTATCCTCTTCGCAAGAAAAATTTGTTTTGAACAAATAATTGAAATCACTTAAGGGAATTTTGGCCAAAACTCGATATTTGTTGGGTGCAATTTGCTTATACCAGCTTTGAGTGACATCATATTCATCATAAATTTCACCAAACAGCTCTTCTAACAAATCCTCTATGGTAATCAAACCCGTCAGGGTTCCATATTCATCCACTACCAGGGCAATAGTTATCCGCTTTTTTTGTAATTCCCAAAAAAGGTCTTCTGCATTCTTTGTCTCTGGAACGAAATAGGGAGAAACAAAATGCTCTTTCAACCTGAATAATTTTATTTCTTTATCTACTCCCAATAAAAACTTAGTAGGCAAGATACCCACTATATTGTCTATTTTTGATTTATATATTGGAACACGGCTGAACGGATGCCTTTTTAACTCCGATTTGAGGGTTCGAACTGATATATCCATAGGGACAGCAAAAATATCAGGACGAGGAATCATAATCTCAGAAACGGCCTTTTTACGAAAGCGCAAAAAGTTGGCAATAAATTCCTTTTCTATTGTTTGAAATTCACCTTTTTTGTGCCCATGTTCTATCAGATTTAGAAAGTGCTTATCCAAAGCATGTTCGGGTTTACCCTTTACCTCAGGCAAAGGGGCCATAGCCAGATTGACAACCGACTTAACCACATTGCGGAGAGGACTTATAACCTTTACAAAAAGGGCAACCAGAGGTGCCGCTTTGAGAGAAAATGATTCTGCCTTCACAAAGGCAATCGTCTTAGGAGTAATCTCGCCAAAAAGTAGAAGGATAGGGGTCATAATAACAATGGCCAACCATTTACCCTTTTCTCCGTAGTAGTAAATGGCAATAGAGGTCAAAAGTGCCGAGGCGGTGATATTTACCGTTTCATTCCCAATAAGAATAGAAATGAGAAGCCGAGAAGGCCTTTCTAAAAGGTGGGCCACAATTTCTCCCTTTGGGTCCTCTCTAAGTTTTAACACCTGGTATCGGGTAAGGGAAAAAAAGGCCGTTTCTGAACCAGAAAAAAAGGCAGAAGCTATTAAAAGAAGGACTACTAAAAAGATCTTTAAATAAATTATTTCCATCTGGAACTTAATTTAATCAGCCTCTGACTTAAAGGCCCTAACTAATTAAAACCAATCCTTGAGTTATATATTACCAAAATTTTTCAATTTAATACACACATGTTATCTCTATGGATAACCTCATCAAAATCTTTATGGCCAAGTACCTTTTCAATCTCTCCTGTTTTAAGACCTTTTATTTTGGCTACTTCTATAGAATTATAATTGCTAAGACCAATGGCAATCTGATTTCCACCTTTATCTATACAAACAACAGGATCTCCTCTAAAGAACTCTCCATCTACTTTAACTATTCCTGAAGGTAACAAACTTCCGCCTTGAAAAACAATGGCCTTAACCGCACCATCATCTATAACAAGCTTTCCCTTTGGCAGTAAAGAAGCAAGCCAATGTTTTTTAATCCGTTTGATTTTTTGAGGGACAAAAAAGGTGCCTATAGCCTTTCCTCTCACAATTTCCAGCAAGACATCATTTTCAAAACCACCAGCAATAACTACAGGAATCCCAAGCTGCATCATTTGTTTTGCTACCTTTATCTTACTCCCAATTCCACCCCTGCCAACCTTGTTAGGCAGGCTTTGTCCCAACTTTTCAATCTTCTCGTCAATTCTTTCTATAATTCCTATACATTTTGCTTCAGGACAAATGCGGGGATCTGCGTCATAAAGTCCCTTCATATCGGTCAGCAATATAAGCAAATCGGCTTCAACCATCGCTGCAATCAAACCAGCTAGGTTGTCATTATCGCCAAATTGGATTTCTTCTACAGTAACGGTATCATTTTCGTTAATAATTGGAATTACATTCCAATGTAAAAGACTAAATAAGGTGTTTCGGGCATTTAGATACCGATGTCTTTGAACTAATCCATCTCTAGTCAATAAAATTTGAGCTACTTTTTGATCATATTGTGCAAAGGCCTCTTCATAAGTGTGAATAAGATCTCCTTGACCAATGGCAGCCAAGGCTTGCTGTTTAGGCAAAGAAACAGGTCTCTTTTTTAACCCCATTTTACGCATTCCAGCCGCAATAGCCCCAGAAGTAACCAAAATAACCTCTTTTTTTTGTTCCCAAAGGAGACTAATTTGGGCAGTAAGGGCATTAATCCTCCCTAAATTAAGCCCTTCTGGGGTAGTAATTACACTACTACCTACTTTCACTACAATGCGGTGGGCACCTTTACAAATACATTCTCTTAATTGTTGAATGTTGTTTTTTGAGCCCATATACCCTTTGCGCCAATCCCTTCTTTAATTCCTCAATCCCTTCTCTGGTAAGGGCCGAAACCTTCCAATAAGTCAGGCCCTTCCTTTCTAAGGCATTTTCTAAAACTGGCAACACCTTTTTGGCAAGGGGCAAATCAATTTTATTAATAATTACTACCCTTTCTTTTTTAAGCAACTCTGGCTTATAGGCCCTTAATTCCAAATTTAACTTTTCTAAAACGTCTAAGGGACTTTCCACAGAGACCTGAGACACATCTAATACGAAGGCAATAATCATATTCCTTTCTATATGCCTTAAGAAACGCAATCCCAAACCAACTCCTTTGTGAGCCCCTTCCAGCAAGCCGGGAATTTCGGCCATTACAAAGGGTGGAAGACCTTCTGTCTCTACTACTCCCAACTGAGGGGTAATGGTAGTAAACGGATAATCTGCCACCTTGGGACAGGCCGCAGATAGGGCCTTAACAAGAGAAGACTTCCCTACATTAGGCTCTCCTACCAAGCCTACGTCTGCTAACAATTTTAACTGAAGAATAATCCACCTTTCTTCGCCCTTTTCTCCGGGTTCGGCAATTCGAGGGGCTTGATTTGTAGGAGTAGCAAAGTGCCAGTTACCCCTTCCGCCTCTACCTCCTTTGGCCACAATAACCTCTTGCCCATCTTCTACCAGATCTGCTAAAATTTCACCTGTTTCAGCATCTACGACCACCGTCCCTACAGGCACAGGAACAACTAAATGGGCACCGCTTTTCCCGGTCTGTCGCTTACCCCTACCATGTCTCCCCCTTGGGGCCTTAAAGTGCCTGCGATATTTAAAGTCAAGGAGGGTGCTCAATTGACTGGTGGCCCTTAAAATAACATGCCCACCGTGGCCCCCATCTCCTCCATTAGGGCCACCGCGGGGCACATATTTCTCACGGCGAAAGCTAATACAGCCCCTTCCACCATCGCCGGCTTTAACATAAATTTTGGCTTCATCAACGAAACGCATGAGAAAAGAAATGAATTACCTTTATTGGTAATGATTGGCAAAAAAGGGATATCAATTTTCACCTATGGGATATACACTTACCTTCTTTTTATTCTTCCCCAATCTTTCGAAGGCTACAATACCATCAATTTTGGCAAACAGGGTCCAATCCTTGCCTACCCCTACATTGGCCCCAGGGTGGATCTTAGTTCCTCTCTGTCGCACTAAGATATTCCCTGCCTTGACAATTTGACCGGCAAATCGCTTAATCCCTAATCTTTTGCCTACACTATCCCTTCCATTCCTAGAGCTACCACCTGCCTTCTTATGAGCCATAGCCTGCCTCCTTATACCAAAATTTCGTCAATTTTAACGGCCGTAAAATATTGTCTGTGGCCATATTTCCTATGATACCGCTTTCTCCTTTTGAATTTAAAAACAATAACCTTCTTAGCCCTGTCTTGCTTGACAATGGTCCCCTTTACCTTCACTTCTTCTAAAATAGGAGTTCCGATCTTTACATCCTCGTTATCTGCTAAAAGCAATACTCTATCAAAGACTACCTCTTCTCCCTCCTGGCCGGGAAGTTTTTCTACCCGAATAATGTCACCAGTCTGCACTTTATATTGCTTTCCGCCTGTCTCCACAATAGCATACATAAAACTCCCTCCCTCACGTTTTTAGCCCAATAATTAAACGCAATTATTCCCTTTCTGTCAAGGTCTCGGTGTTCCTCAAATCCGCAATCTCTTTGAATACAGAAAAATCCCTAAGATTAATCGCGAATTTTGGGATTTTCTTGACTAATTTATTGAATAATGATAAAAGCCAGGCAATACAATGGTCATGGAACACGCTCTCTTCTTTCTGATAGGTGGCTTCTTTTTAGGTTTTGCAATGGCCTGGAATTTAGGGGCCAATGATGTGGCCAACTCTATGGCCTCAGCCGTGGGTGCCAAGGCAATTACCATTCGCCAAGCCATGTTTATCGCCGGCATACTTACCTTTGTCGGAGCCACCTTTATTGGAGGGCACGTAACTGAAACCATTCGAAAGGGCATTGTTCCCTTTGAAGCCTTTTCTTCTCATCCAGAATTGATTGTCATTGGCTCTTTTTCTGCCCTTTTTGCTGCCAGTTTATGGGTTTTCATAGCTACCTGGGCCGAAATGCCGGTATCAAGCACCCATTCTATCGTAGGGGCATTGTTAGGTGTAGGTATTATTGCTGGAGGACCAAACGCTGTCAATTGGCATAAAGTAGGAGAAATTGTCGCTAGTTGGGTAATTTCTCCATTTTTTAGTGGTTTTTTAGGATTCATTCTCTTTTTTACCATCAGAAAGACCATATTGGAAAAAGAAGACAGTAACAAAATGACTCAAAAGGTCAGTCCTTTTTTTATAGGTTTTGCCTTTTTTATCATCTCCATGTCCTTTTTGCTCAAGACTCCTTTAGGAAAGAGTTTAAATACAAGCACCCTTTCAGCTGCTGGAGTTTCGTTAGTTATTGCTGGCTTAATGGGATTCACAAGCAGATTTTTGGTCCAAAGGTGGTTGAAATTAAAAGAAAATGACTGTGTAGAAGGCGTTTTTAGAAGACTTCAGGTCTTCACCTCTTGCTATGTTGCCTTAAGCCAAGGAGCCAATGATGTAGCCAATGCCGTTGGGCCCTTGGCAGTAATCTACCTAGTGGTAAAAACAGGACACATAGGAGAAAAGGTGCCTGTCCCAACCCTTTTGTTGGCCTTTGGAGGGTTAGGAATTGCCATTGGAATAATTACCTTTGGACATAAAGTGATTGAAACCGTGGGTTTCAAAATTACCCAATTAACTAATACCAGAGGCTTTGCTATTGATCTAGGCACTGCTACTACGATTCTTTTAGCATCTAAACTTGGACTTCCTGTTTCAACCACCCACGCCGCTGTAGGAGCAGTAATAGGCATTGGATTGGCTAGGGGATTTGAAGCAGTGGATTTAAAAATCATTTTCAAAATTATTCTCTATTGGCTAATTACGCTTCCTGTGGTAGCATTAACAGGAATGGTTGTCTATAAAATATTAACGGCAATTTTTATCTAAAGGAGCAGAACATGCGAGTCCCTCTTCTTTATACCTTTGTGAAAAGTCCATTTGAGGGTCTTATCCCCTTTACTGGGAAGATTAAAGAGGGAATGGACACGCTAAAAGAGGCCGTTATTGCATATATAGATGGGGACGAAGAGAAATTTAATAAATTCTCAGATAAAGTATGTGCTATTGAACACGAGGCCGATAAAATAAAGAGAGAAATTAGAAACAGCTTGCCTAAAGGGGTCTTTATGCCTGTAGATAAATTCCAATTTTTCACTTTGATAAAGGAATTAGACCAGATTTTGGACAGCGCTGAAGACATTGTAGTTTGGTTATCTTTTAAAAAAGGAGTGGTTTTGAGAGAAATAAAGAAGGAATTTTTGGCGCTTCTAAATATCTCCATAAGTTCAGTGCCTATTTTAATCGAAGCTATTGAAATTTTGCCTCGGGCCGTAGGTTTTATTAAACGAGATAAAAAACTGTTGAAAGAAAAAATACGGGCCGTAAGACAAAGGGAATGGGAAAGTGACCAAATTGCCCAATGCATTGTAAGAACTATCTTCAATCTTCCTCAGGTAGATTGCATGATAAAGGGGAATGGTGTGGACTGTCTTACCATTCATCACATTCTAGAAACAACAAAATACATAGGACACATTGCTGATCATGCTGAAAACGCTGCGGATATTATTCGAGTCATGATTTCTGAATAAGATAGTGTCAATAAATTATATTTTATTGCTTCAGAGAAGGAAGAGTAAATTCCTTTAGCTTATTGAAATTGAAATAAATATAATGAAATGTCCTTTTTGTGGTAGTCTGGAAAATAGGGTAATAGACTCTCGGTTAACCAAAGACGATACAGCTATTAGGAGAAGAAGGGAATGTCTTCACTGTGGGCGTCGATTCACCACCTATGAATGTGTAGAAGAAATCCAGCTTATGGTAATTAAAAAGGATGGACGTCGGGAGCCTTTTAATCCGCAGAAAATCCTTCAGGGTATGAGATTGGCCTGTCAAAAACGGCCTATCAGCATTCATCAGATGGAAGAATTTGTGCAACAGTTAGAACAGAGCTATCAGGAAACAGGACTCAAAGAAATTCCTACCTCTGATATTGGCGAACAGGTAATGGCCAAGCTGCATGAATGGGACAAAGTGGCCTATGTTCGCTTTGCCTCTGTCTATCGAGATTTCAAAGATGTTAATGAGTTTATGCAGGAATTAAAAGAACTTCTAGGTCATAAAAAAGGGAACAAACATTAGTTTTTAAGTAAAGGCCTTTGGAGTACCCCCCCTCTAGGGGAAGCATGTTTGAGTCCTTAGCGCTTAGTCCTTAGTTGTTAAGTTTTAAGTTTTAAGTTTTAAGGAAAATCCCTTCCTTCTACAACCTTTACAACCTCCGCCTTTAGCCTTTCGCCTTAATTCAAAATTCAAAATTCAAAATCCAAAATCTAACTGGTATCCCCAAAGAGGTCGCAAATCTTGGGTTTTAGACTCGGCTCGGGAAAATACTTGCCCATTTTCAAAATAAGATGTAAATTCATTTTTCTAATGGAGTGTATTTATGAACAAAATGAATAAAGAATTTTATATGAAGCGAGCCCTCAAGTTGGCCAAAAAGGGACTAGGGCGCACTTCGCCCAACCCTATAGTCGGTGCAGTCATTGTCAAAGACGGTCTTATTATCGGTGAAGGTTATCATAAAAGGGCTGGTCTGCCTCATGCAGAAATAGAGGCTATCAGAGCCGCGGGAGAAAAGACAAAGGGGGCAGACTTATATGTCACCCTTGAACCCTGTAATCACTACGGGCGCACTCCACCCTGTACTGAGGCCATTTTGAAAGCAGGGATAAAACGGGTGTTTGTAGGCATGCGTGACCCCAATCCACGGGTAAGGGGAGGAGGGGTTGAGTATTTAAGAAGTAAAGGAGTTGAAGTAGAAACCGGGATTTTAGAAAAAGAATGTCAACGTTTAAATGAAGTATTTATTAAGTATATCACTACAGGACTGCCCTTTGTTAGCCTTAAACTGGCCGCTACTTTAGATGGCAAGATTGCCCTCGCTAACGGAGAGGCAAAATGGATTACTAATGAAAAATCCCGCCGTTTTGTTCATCGTCTCAGGGATATATACGATGCGATTTTGGTGGGTATCGGTACAGTGTTAAAGGATAATCCTTCTTTAACCACGCGATTGCCTGGTAAAAAGGGGAAAGACCCCGTGCGCATTATTCTGGATACACATCTCCGTATTCCCTTAGAGGCCAAGTTGCTACACCTTCACTCTAAGGCTCCAACTTTGATTGTCGCTGGCCCGAATGCGTCAGACAAAAAAAAAATAGAGGCGCTTAAAAATCTAGGAGCAGAAGTGGTAGTAGTAAATCTAGAAAATGGACAAATATCTTTAACCGAGTTATTGAAGATATTGGGAAAAAGGCAAATTACTTCGCTGCTAGTAGAGGGAGGAGCAAAGGTAGCAGCCAGTTTTCTTGGTCAGAGATTGGTGGATAAGGCCTATTTCTTCTATGCACCCAAGGTATTTGGTGGGAAGCATATTTCTATGATCTCAGATTTGAGTATTACTTCAATGGAGGAGGTAATTTCTTTTAAAGAACTTACTATAAAGCGATTTAGTAATGATATTTTAGTAATAGGCTATCCTATCTACTCAATGAAAGAAGCTGATTTGAATTCCAATTGAAGTAGAATACCACCCTCAATTATCAATCACCTCACCTATCAGCTAAACTTGTTGCTTTTCCAAAATAGCTGTGTTATTTTTTAAAAGTGAGAATTAAAGAAATAGAAATAAGGAGGGGAAAATGCTAGAAGCTGTAAAAAAGGGATTTTATATGGGGCTTGGCCTACTTTTGGTAACCAAAGAAAGAGCAGAAAGTTTAATTGATGATTTAGTGAAAAAGGGAGAAATCTCTCAAAAGGAAGGGGAGGAATTTGTCAAAGAACTTACTAAAAAATCCGAAGAGGCACAACAGGAATTTCAGAAGAAGATAGAAACGGTTGTTACCCAAGCAATTCAAAAGCTGGATTTACCAACCAAAACTGATTTGGAGGAAATTATTAGGCGGTTGGAGAACATAGAACGGCAACTAGAAGGAAGCAAGAAAGACACCGTTAAATAATGTTTTCTCTTAAAAAATTACACACTATAGGGCGCACATATAGGCACTTTCGTCGCTATCAGCAAATTCTGAGCGTTTTAATTAAGTATGGATTTAGCGACATTTTGCAACAGTTACGTCTTTATCAAGCCCTTAAAGGTAGAATAAGGTCATCTCCTAAACAAAAAGATGTTATTCAATTAACCCGTTATGAACGCATCCGGCTGGCCCTAGAAGAACTTGGCCCTACGTTTATCAAATTAGGTCAACTTTTAAGTACTCGACCAGATCTTGTTCCTCCAAGTTTGGCCCAGGAGTTATCAAAGCTTCAAGACAAAGTTCCTCCATTTTCCTTTGAGCAGGTCCGAGAGATAATTGAAGGTGATTTAAATCAGCCTTTAGATAAGGTATTTTCTGAATTTGATCCGCGCCCTATAGCAGCCGCTTCCTTGGGACAAGTCCACCGTGCTAGGTTGAAAAACGGGCAGGAAGTGGCAGTCAAGGTTCAAAGACCAAATATTAGGCGCACCATAGAGGTAGACCTAGAAATTATGCTTTATCTGGCTACATTGCTCCAAAGGCACGTGGTAGAAGCAGAGTATTATAATCCGGTAGGAATTGTTAAAGAATTTTCTAAAACCATTGTCAAAGAGCTGGATTACATATTAGAAGCGGCAAACGTAGAACGATTTGCCAGAAACTTTAAAAATGATCCTACCATTCATGTCCCTCAAACATATCGTGAATATACAACCGAAAGAGTGCTTGTAATGGAGTATATTAGAGGGATAAAAAT
This sequence comes from Candidatus Desulfofervidaceae bacterium, assembly GCA_027038965.1. Classification (GTDB taxonomy): domain Bacteria; phylum Desulfobacterota; class Desulfofervidia; order Desulfofervidales; family Desulfofervidaceae; genus JAGHCL01. The sequence continues at coordinate 109,306 of JALWFG010000021.1, forward strand.
TTCAGAAATAGACAGGTTAAAGAAGGAAGGATATGATTGCCATCTATTGGCCAGGCAGGGGGCTAACCTCATTTTAAAACAGATATTTGAGTTTAATTTTTTCCATGGAGACCCACATCCTGGGAATATATTCGTTCTTCCTGGAAATGTAATTTGCTTCTTGGACTATGGGATGATGGGGCGAATAGACGAAGAAACAAAGGAAATCCTAGCCCTTTTTGTTCGCTCCTTTGTAGAAAGAGATGTCGGGGAAACTACCCGCTGGCTTTTGAAATTATATCCAGCCGATAAGGTAGAAATGCGGGAACTTAAGCTTGATGTTTGGGAGCTTATTGATCAATATCATGGCGTTCCTCTTAAGCAAATAGAACTAAGGCGCCTTTTTCGTCAGGCATTATATATAGTAGAAAAACACCGCTTAAGGGTCCCTCCTGACTTATTCCTGTTAAATAAGGCCTTGGTTGCCTTAGAGGGTTTGGGTAAGTCCCTTGACCCGGATTTTGATGCCATTAGTGCCATTGAGCCCTTTATTAAACGATTAATAGCCCAAAAGTATAGTCCTTGGGCAGTGGCTCAAAAATGGCATCGGGGCGTTGAAAATTTAATGCGCATTTTTCAAATCCTGCCTCAAGAATTTCAAGAAATTATAACCCTTTTAAAAAAGGGAGAAATCAACGTTAAGTTAGAGCACATTAAGCTCGACTTATTAATTGCCAAACTTGATCGCATCAGTAATCGTTTGGCCTTTGCTATTATTGCGGCGGCATTAATCGTAGGTTCGGCATTAATTACCATTGCCAATATCCCCCCTTTTATATTAGGTATCCCTGTAATTGGATTCTTGGGATTTTTAATTGCAGGTTTTATGGGATTATGGCTTCTTATTGCCATTTTTCGCTCAGGCAAATTTTAATTGGTTAATAATTAACCTTCGATATTTCTATTCCCGTTTGCTCTGAAATAGTGAGAAAACTAGCTGAATTTGTAGATAAAAACGGGAAGCAGAAACGAAGATACTTATCAAGGCCATTTTTTGGAAAAACTGCGATGGGCGTAAGGTCAATAATTTAATTCTGCGTCCGAAGGGCGGATATAAAAAGGTGTCAGTTGAGCTGGGTGAAAATCCCCTCCTTTTTTGAAAATCTTAAGGGCTAACCGGGCTACTCCTTGAGGGTAGATACGCTGGAGGTGTTCAGGGGCTAAAAGGCATCGTTCTTTCATCTTTTGAGAGATTAAGTCCTTATATATTTTTACGCCCGTCCCTGTAAAGATTGTTTTGCGTCTAAGCCCTTTTAGAAGTTTTTCAGGAATAATAGAGTTATATTCTGAAATCCGAATTACATCACTTCCCCTTGCCTCGTATAGGGCTGTAAATACTTGCTTCTTTCTTGCATCCAAGATAGGGCATATCAAATAACGGCTGAAGGGGAAATTAGAGGCAAGGGCATCCAAACCATTAATTCCAATTAAGGGTTTGTCTAACGCATAGGCAAGCCCTTTAGCGGTAGCAACCCCTATCCTCAAGCCTGTAAAACTTCCTGGGCCATGCACCACAGTCAAAAGTTCAACGGAATTCAGTTTTATTTTGGTCCATTCCAGCAAAGTTTCAATGCCCTTAATTAAACGTTGATTGTGGGTAGTAGGAAGGTTCAAATCCATTTGAGCTATAAGCTCTGTATCTTCTAAAATCCCTATACTTCCCAGATTGGTTGAAGTATCAATGGTTAAAATTTTCATGGCAAGGCCGTTTTGTTGAATATTCTCAAAATATCATTATACATAACAAGAATCATGAGTAAAACTAAAATGATAATCCCCATTTTCTGGGTAATTTCAATCGTCTTTGCACTAAAGGGCCTTCTTCTGATGGCCTCAATGGCATACATAAATAGATACCCACCATCCAGAACAGGCAGGGGAAAAAGATTAATGATGCCAAGATTGATTGAAATCAAGGCGGCAAAGGAAAACAGAGCTGCTACCCCAGCCTTTGCCTCTTGGGTCGTAAGCTGAACGATCCCTATAGGGCCAACCAACATCCTAAACGATAGCTTTCCTAAAATGAGGTTTTTTAATGTAATGAGCGTCAATTTAATTGTCATCCAGGTTTGTTCTGTCCCTTCTATTAAGGCCCTAAACGGACTAACCTTTTCAATTTTTATTGTTCCTGCAGCGGTTATCCCAATAATAGGCTTTTTAATTTTATCTCCTAATAAAGTTTGGATTTCCTGAATTTGTGGCTTGACTGTGAGTTCCAGAATTTCATTCTTTCTTTTTATGCGAAGACGGATTGGACGTTGGCCATGTTTCTTAATCTCTAAAGCCAATTGTTCCCAACTTGAAATATTTTGACCATCAATGGCCAAAATAATATCTCCCTTTTTGAGCCCTGCTTGGGCTGCAGGGGAGTTTTGTTGAACATTCCCAATTTGGGGCAACATTATAGGTTTACCTGCAAAAGCAAAGATAAGGATGAAAATGAACAAGGCAAATAACAAGTTGAAAAGGGGGCCTCCCAACACAATAAGAGACCTCTTCCAAACAGACTGGTAGCTAAAGGCCCTTCGTTTGTCAGGTTCGGGGATAAACTCTAGCGGAGATTCGCCTAGCAATTTGACATAGCCTCCTAATGGAAAGGCAGAAATGACATATTCAGTTTCTCCCCATCGCTTACTTATTACCTTTGGGCCAAAACCTAAAGAAAAGGTTTTTACGCTAACGCCACAAAATCTGGCCATGAGGAAATGGCCCCATTCGTGAACAAAAATCAAAAGACCTAAGATAATAATTGTCCAAATAACAGCCAATGCAACCCTCCAATTTTTTTGCAAGAGGTTATAACATAATTTTTTCATTTTTACGAGCAGAGAATTTAGGTTTATTGACACATGACTAACATCAGCGTATTATTGCAACATTTAGAGAATGTTAGGAGGTTTTAATGCTAAGTAGAATTCTTTTCCCAACTGATTTCTCTCCTCAGACAGAAAAGCTCTTAGAAGCCCTGCCTGCCTTTCAAAAAGTGGGAACTAAAGAAGTAATTTTAATTCATGTAGTAAGCCCTATTATAGCCTCAGACTGGCCTGAGCTTGATCCCAATTTCTTGTTAGACCTTCAAAAAAATGCTCATACAGTCCTTGAAAGCTGGGCCGAAAGACTTGAGAGATTAGGCGTAAAAGTAAAAACAAGAGTGGAATTAGGGACCCCCTTTAAAGAGATTTTAAGGGTGGCTGAGGAAGAAGGGGTAAGGCTTATCGTTGTTGGGGCCCATGGGAAGGGATTTATTGCCGGACTTATCCTTGGCAGTGTAGCCAATAATGTGGTTAAACACAGCAAAATTCCAGTGCTTGTTTACAAATTGAAGGCAGTTGAGCACTACGATAAGTTTACCTTTCAATTCTTGAATGAGAGGCTTTTTGAAAAAATCCTTTTTCCCACTGATTGGTCTCCTTGTGCCATGAGTGCCGTTCAATATCTATTACAGATGGCAACAGAGGATACCAAAGAAGTTCTCATCTGTCGAATTATCGATGAGGATAAGATAAAGGATGTTACTGAAGAAAAACTGGCAGAGATATTAAAAGAGAATGAGCAGAACTTAGTTCAACTAAAAAGAGACTTAGAGACCTATAATTTAAAGATCACGCCTATCTTAAAAATAGGTAAGCCTGCCTTAGAAATTACAAAGATTGCCGAAGAGGAAGGGGCATCTTTAATTATCATGGGGCATCATGGAAGGGGTTTTTTTAAGGGAATGCTTTTAGGGAGTGTTTCGACAAAAGTGCTTGAAATGAGCAAACAACCAGTATTTTTAGTAAGAGGGGAGTAAGAATGAAAAGAAATATTAGTAAGGTTGTCTTAGCCTATTCTGGAGGACTTGATACCTCAGTAATTTTGAAATGGCTTAAAGAGAAATATAAATGTGAGGTTATTGCCTATGTGGCCGATGTAGGACAAGAAGAAGAACTCCAGGGGTTAGAACAAAAGGCCAAGGCTACTGGAGCAGATAAGTTTTATCTAGTTGATTTGAAAGAAGAGTTTGTAAGAGACTTTGTCTTTCCTGCCTTTAAGGCCAATGTAGTTTATGAGGCAGGGTATCTTTTAGGTACGGCTTTAGCTCGACCAGTCATCGCCAAAAAACAGGTAGAGATTGCCCTCAAGGAAAATGCCGATGCAGTAGCCCATGGTGCCACTGGCAAGGGTAATGATCAAGTGCGATTTGAATTGACATACATGGCCTTGGCCCCACATTTAAAGGTTATTGCTCCCTGGCGAGAGTGGGAATTTCAAGGCAGAACTGATTTAATTGCCTACGCCCAAAAGACAAAAATTCCAGTAGAGGCAACCCCAGAAAAACCTTATAGTATGGATAGAAATATCCTTCACATTAGCTATGAAGGAGGGATTTTGGAGAATCCGTGGGAGGCACCTCCTGAAGATATATTTAAGCTTACGGTTTCTCCTCAGAAGGCCCCCGATGAACCTGAAGAAATAGTTATTGGTTTTGAGAAAGGGGTCCCGGTAACGGTAAATGGAGAATCTTTTTCTCCTGCAGCTTTGCTTGATTATTTGAACAAAATTGGTGGCAGACACGGAATAGGAAGACTTGATATTGTAGAAAACCGGTTTGTAGGGATTAAATCCCGAGGGGTGTATGAAACTCCAGGAGGAACTATTTTAAGGATTGCTCATCAGGCCCTTGAAACCATTACTATGGATAGGGAAGTGATGCACCTTCGGGATAGTTTGGTTTCTCGCTATGCCGAATTGATTTATTATGGTTTCTGGTTTTCTCCAGAGAGAGAAGCGCTTCAGGCCTTTATTGATAAAACTCAAGAAAATGTTACAGGTGAAGTAAGGCTTAAACTTTACAAAGGCCAATGTGTGGTTTTGGGCAGAAGGTCTCCGTGTAGCCTTTACAGCCCAGAATTGGCCACCTTTGAAACAGGCAAAGGTTACACTCCCAAAGATGCTGAGGGTTTTATCAGATTGCATGGCTTAAGACTCCAAATGTGGCATAAGAGGAGAGGATAATGAGTAAGTTGTGGGGAGGCAGATTTAGTAAAGAAACGTCAGAATTAGTGGAACAATTTACTGCCTCTATTCATTTTGATAAACGACTTTATAAACAAGATATTGCAGGAAGCATTGCTCACGTAAAGATGTTAGCCAGACAGAAAATAATTGCTCCTGAAGAAGCAGAAAGTATTATTAAAGGGCTTAAAGAAATTGAAGATGAAATAAAAAAAGGGCAGTTTGATTTTTTGGTAAAAGATGAAGATATCCATATGGCTATTGAAAGAAGACTGCATGAGAAAATCGGGCCCGTGGCGTCCAAACTCCATACTGCTCGCAGTAGAAACGACCAGATTGTGTTAGATATGCGATTATATCTTAAGGAGCAGATAGAGGAAATTATAACCTTACTTAGAAGATTGATGCTTAGTTTGGTTGAGAAGGCAGAAGCACATGTAGAAACCATTATGCCTGGCTACACCCATTTACAGAGGGCTCAGCCAATTTCTTTAGCTCACCATCTTCTGGCCTATGTACAGATGCTCAAAAGAGACGAGGAAAGGCTTAGGGATTGTTATAAAAGGGTAGATATTATGCCTTTAGGAAGTGCTGCTTTGGCTGGAACGACTTTTCCCATAGATAGGCATTTTGTGGCCGAACTCTTAGGTTTTTCTAAAGTGGGTGAAAACAGCATTGATAGTGTAAGCGATCGAGACTTTATTATAGAATTTTTAAGTATCAGTGCCATTATAGCAATGCATTTAAGTCGCATGGCCGAAGAACTTGTTTTATGGTCGTCTCAAGAGTTTAACTTTATAGAAATAGACGATGCCTTTTGCACTGGGAGCAGCATTATGCCCCAAAAAAAGAACCCTGATATAGCTGAACTGGTTCGGGGTAAATCAGGACGGGTTATTGGAAATCTTCTAAGTTTACTTATAGTACTTAAGGGTCTACCATTGGCCTATAATCGAGATTTGCAAGAAGATAAAGAACCCCTTTTTGACACCATAGATGCCATCAAACCGTCTCTGGAGATTTTGGCCCAATTATGGGTAAATATTACCATAAAGAAGCAAGACATGTTTCACGCAACTCAGAAAGGATTTCTTTTGGCTACAGATTTGGCTGACTATTTGGCAAAAAAGGGACTTGGTTTTCGGCAAGCCCATCGAGTAGTAGGGGAAATTGTAAAATACTGCCAAGAACAGGGGAAGGAACTTGAGAATTTAAGTTTGGAAGAAATGCAGCGTTTTTCTCCCTTGATAGAACAGGATGTCAAAGATGCCTTGGATTTGAAGAAGGCTGTGGCCCGGAGAAACTCTTATGGCGGGACTGGTTTTGAAGAAGTAAAGAGGCAAATAGAAAAAATCAAAGCAGAGTTATCCTCTTGACAAACTTGAAATTTAAGGCTAATTTAATAGTATCTGAGTTTGAGCGGGAATAGCTCAGGGGTAGAGCACCACCTTGCCAAGGTGGGGGCCGCGGGTTCAAATCCCGTTTCCCGCTCCATTTGTTATGGCGGCATAGCCAAGTGGTAAGGCAGCGGTCTGCAAAACCGCGATTCACCGGTTCGAATCCGGTTGCCGCCTCCATTCTTCTCAAATCCAAACCTGGTCGGATCAGGAAGGGGTCTTATTATTCCATCGGCAGTCAAATGGAATGTCTTATTCTGAAGATAGCTGAAACCATATAGGCAAAATAATGGTTATCTTAACTTTTGAGATATTATGGGGTAGGGGAGGAAAGGGAGCTGCATCTTTTATGGCATTAATAGCAGCTTGGTCTAAGATAGTATAGCCAGAAGTTCTTTTTATCTTCAAACCCAAAAGGCCACCGTTTTTGTCAATTGTAAATTCTGTGATTACCCTTCCTTCTATGCCCATTCTACGTGCCATAAATGGGTAGTTTTTACGTGCCTCTATGCGCCGTCTAATTGTATTCAGGTAATTTTTAAGTGACGAATTGGCAATCTGGTTTGATAATGACTGGTTTTTTGAGACAGAAGCAGGAGAGGATTTTCCTTTGAGTGTTTTTTGAATGGATGACTGGCTGGCAGAAAAAATTTTCTTATTTAAGTTATGTCTGGGGGCAACTGATGGGAAAGGGCTGGTAGAAGTTTGAGTATTTTTTTCAGCCTTTATAAGCTTAGAGTTATGAACAATTTGTGATTGAATAGGGGCTTTAGAGATAGGTTTTGGCAATGTAGGTTTGGGCTTAGGCCTTTTCATTTTAGTGGTCCTTTCCAATCTATCAACCGGTTTTAGTTTGGGCTTCTTTAGTTTGGGTTTGAGTTTGGGTTTTGATTTTGGTTTTATTTTGGATTTTGGAGATGTCTTTAAGGGCACCGTTTTTCCTTTATGCTTGACCCTTTTAACCTTAGACCTTGCCTTTTGGCCTTGGTTGGATAAGGCCTTATAGCTGGTTAGATGGATCTTTATTGAAGATAAAGTCTGAGGAACAGGGATATGAAAAGATATGGATTTAATTAAGAACAAATGGAAAATGATTGAAAATGCCAAACAAAGCTTTAAAGAATGTTTTTTTAACATTTAGTCTTCTTGTTGGGTTGCCAGAATGATTTGTGTTATTCCGGCCAGTCTGGCTCGGTCCATGATTTTTATTACAACCTCTACAGGGGCCTTCTTGTCTGCCTTAACCATTAAGGATGGATGTATTTTAGAAGCCAAATCGCAAAGGCGGGGGTATAAGGAAACGAGATTAATTTGATGGTTGTTTAAAAAGATGTGTCCCTGGGCATTGACAAAAACAATTAAATTGTGATTTGCATGAGAAATGGTGCTGGTTTTAGCTTCAGGTAAATTGATAGGAATTCCTTCATTTCTCAAAAAATTGGCCGTGAGCAAAAAGAAGATGAGAAGCAAAAAGACCATGTCAATCATCGGGGTAAGGTTTAAATTGGGTTTAGATGAGCTTTTTTTAAAAGAAATCATACTTATTCCTTAAAAAAGTCCTGTTTTTCAAGTAAATTGAGAATCTCATTAAGTGTATCTTCAATGCTAGTGGCATAGCCGTTTACTTTGTGCATAAAATAATCATAAGCAATCAAAGAAGGAATGGCAACAATTAATCCAAAGGCGGTAGTCAACATAGCCTCCCAAATACCCCCAGCCAGCATGGCGGCGTTGACCCTGTTGCCCATGTTTTGAACGACCATAAAGGCCTTAATCATGCCAGTAACCGTGCCCAACAATCCCAAAAGCGGTGAAATGTTGGCAATGGAGGCCAAAAAAGGTAGATGCCTTTCGGCTTCTCTTAACTCTTTCTGCCCTTCATGGGCCAAGGCCTTTTCCATGGCCGTGCGTTGGGAGCAATTGGACAAAAAATGGCCTAATTCTTTCAAAAGCAATTCATGGGCACTTAGAGCTAGTTTGGTTGCTTCTCGGAGTTTATGTCTTCTAATTAAATCTTTGATTTGATTCAATTCCCAAATCAGCCCCCGTTTTTTTAAATGCCAGAGGGCATAGCCTCTTTCCAATATGATTGCCAAAGAGGCAATGGAGCAAATGAGAATGGGATACATCAAAAAACCGCCTTTCATAAACAGAGCTAGCATAGATTAACTCCTTTGGGTTTTTATTTTAGAAAAGCAATTATTTCTTTTATCCAGCCCCAAAATCCAAATATAACAAAGATTCCAATAATTGCTAACCCAGTATTAGACAACGGAAGATTCATATTTGACCGAATTTTCAGATTTGCCAACTTTAGGTTTATCATAAGTTTCATAGTTAACCTGTGACCTATTCCATCAGCAACGATTATTTTCCATTTGCCAGGAACGTCAGGCATAAAAGCAAACCGCCCGTTTCTATCTGTCCTATATTGCCACCAATTTTAAACCAACTTCTACTCCTAGACAACTAGTTTAGACCCATCATTTAAATCAGCCTTAATTTAAGAAGCTATCCGATACTTATAATAGGAAAAAATTTTATGGGCAACTTGGAACATAAAAATTGAAATACCATATTTGGCTTTTTGGTTAGAACTTGACCTTTGGAACGATAATTGTTAACCTTTAGCATATAAAATTTGTCCCATGACTGAGGGGGCAAAGCAAATACTCAGTCTTACCCCAAAGGGTAAAAACGGGTTGTGAGGTGAAATCAACATACAAAAATTTGGCCATTTGGTTAGTGATCACTATTTTGATGATTTTAAGTTTTAATCTCTTTAACCATCCCAAAACTAGCTCTCAGTCAATCAGTTATAGCGATTTTTTAGACAAGATTGATCGTGGGGAAGTTGTAAGTGTTACTATCAGAGGAAATAAAGTAAAAGGTACCCTTATTACCAATGAGCCCTTTCAAACTTACATACCCAAAGACGCGAAAATTACACCCTTACTTAGGGAACATAAGGTCCGCATTCGAGTAGAACCAGAGGAAGAGTCGCCTTGGTATATGACAGTGCTTGTCTCTTGGTTTCCAATGATTCTTCTGATTGCCGTATGGATATTCTTTATGCGGCAGATGCAAGCAGGAGGTGGCAAGGCCTTTTCCTTTGGTCGGAGTAAGGCTCGCTTAATCAACGACCAAACTAAAAAGGTTACCTTTAAAGATGTGGCTGGGGTGGAAGAAGCCAAAGAAGAGGTCCAAGAAATTGTAGATTTTCTTAAAAATCCTCAAAAATTTACTAAATTGGGCGGAAAGATTCCCAAAGGGGTTCTTTTAGTAGGTCCTCCTGGGACAGGGAAAACCCTTTTGGCCAAGGCCATTGCAGGAGAAGCAGGGGTTCCGTTTTTTAGCATTAGTGGTTCCGAATTTGTGGAAATGTTTGTGGGTGTTGGTGCCGCTAGGGTCAGAGATTTATTTCAACAGGCCAAGCGGAGTGCCCCATGCATTATTTTTATAGATGAGATAGACGCCGTAGGAAGATATCGGGGGGCAGGACTAGGTGGCGGACATGATGAAAGAGAACAAACCCTAAATCAGCTTTTGGTGGAAATGGATGGGTTTGATGCGAGCGAAGGTGTAATTTTAATCGCAGCTACCAACCGCCCCGATGTTTTAGACCCAGCCCTCTTAAGACCAGGGCGTTTTGACCGTCAGGTAATCGTGCCCATGCCTGATGTAAGGGGCAGAGAGGAAATTTTAAAAGTCCATGCCAAAAATGTGCCTCTGGCTGAAAATGTTGATTTAAGCGTAATTGCTCGGGGAACACCGGGCTTTTCAGGAGCGGATTTGGCCAATCTGGTCAATGAAGCTGCCCTTTTGGCAGCCAGAAAGGGAAAAGAAAAGGTAGAAATGGACGATTTTGAGGAAGCTAAAGATAAAGTCTTAATGGGCAAAGAAAGAAAAAGTATGGTGATTAGCGAAGAGGAAAAAAAGCTTACGGCCTATCATGAAGCAGGTCATGCCTTAGTGGCCAAACTTTTGCCTGGCAGCGATCCGGTCCATAAGGTAAGTATTATTCCTAGAGGTAAAGCCCTTGGGGTTACCCAGCAACTGCCTATGGACGAAAAATACACCTATTCTAAAAAGTATCTTCTAACCCGGCTTGCGGTCTTATTAGGAGGGCGGGCGGCTGAAGAAATTATTTTTAATGATTATACCACCGGTGCTGGCAATGACCTTGCCCAAGCCACGGAATTGGTCAGAAAAATGGTGTGTAATTGGGGTATGAGTGAAAAGATAGGACCAGTTACCTTTGGGCGGCGGGAAGAGCACATCTTTTTAGGCAAAGAGCTGGTGCAGTCCCGGGATTATAGTGAAGAAACAGCCAGAGCCATAGATGAGGAAATAAAAAATACAGTTAGCCGAACTTATCACGAAGTCAAAAATTTGCTCACCAAGCACATAGATTTGCTCCATAAAATTGCGGGGCTTCTGCTTGAAAAAGAAACTATAGATGGAGCAACTTTGGATAAAATTGTAACTGAGGCCACTGTTAGGTAATGTCTAGTTGGTCTGAGCTTTTGTCTTCCTCTCCCCTTTTAATGGGCATTGTTAATGTTACCCCTGACTCCTTTTCTGATGGAGGTCTCTTTTTATCTCCCCAAAAGGCCGTTTGTCATGCCGAAGAACTTCTATTATCAGGAGCCGATATTATTGACATTGGAGGAGAATCCTCACGTCCCTTTTCAGAGGCCGTGCCTTTAGAAGAAGAAATGAGAAGGGTTATTCCGGTGATAAAACAAGTATCTATCAGAATGGAAGCCCTTATTTCTATAGATACCTATAAGGCAAGGGTGGCAGAGGCAGCAATAAAGGCAGGTGCAAAGATAGTAAATGATATAAGTGCTTTGCGTTTTGATAAGGATATGGCTAAGGTAGTTGCTGATTACAAAGTGCCTGTGGTCTTAATGCATATGAAAGGGACTCCCAAAGACATGCAGCTTAATCCCTATTATGAAGATGTTCTTAAGGAAATTTATCAATTTTTTGAAGAAAGGATAGAGTTTGCTTTAAAAAATGGCATTTCTGAAGGGCAGATTTGTCTTGACCCTGGGATTGGTTTTGGCAAGAGACTGGAAGATAACTTACGTATTTTGAAGCATATTTCCTATTTTAAATCTCTTGGATTCCCTATTTTAGTTGGCCCTTCAAGAAAGAGCTTTATTGGGCAAATTCTCGGGATTGAAAATCCTGCTAGGAGGGATATAGGTACAATGGGCGTCATAGCCTATTTGGTAACCCAAGGAGTAGACATTATCAGAGTCCATGCTGTCAAAGAGTGTAGGCAGATAACAGACATTTTACACGCTATTTTGCATATAGACTAACGGAGGCGTTAATGGGGAGGCTTTTTGGAACAGATGGAATTAGAGGCAAGGCCAATATTTGGCCTATGACCACCGAAACAGTAATGCAAGTCGGCAGGGCATTGGCCTACGTAATTAAAAAACATTCTCATAGACATAAAGTGGTGGTAGGTAAGGATACGCGTCTTTCAGGATATATGATTGAAACGGCCCTTACAGCCGGCATTTGTAGCATGGGAGTAGATGTCCTTCTAATCGGTCCCTTGCCTACGCCTGGAATTGCCTTTATTACTACTAACATGAGGGCAGATGCAGGAGTAGTCATTTCCGCCTCTCACAACCCCTATGATGATAATGGAATTAAATTTTTCGCTAGAGATGGATACAAATTGGCCGATGAAACAGAAGCAGAAATTGAAAAATTGGTGTTGGCTGAAAACAACCACATTGATAAAATTCGACCTACGGCTGAAGAAATTGGCAAGGCCTTTCGCATAGAGGATGCCCTGGGTAGATATGTAGTTTTTCTAAAAAACACCCTGCCTAAGGGTATGCTTTTTGATGGGTTGAAGATGGCACTTGATTGTGCTCACGGGGCTGCCTACAAAGTGGCCCCTATCGTCTTTTCAGAGTTGGGTGCAAGATTAACGGTATTAGGAGCACAACCTAATGGAATGAATATCAATCATCAATGTGGCGCTTTGCATCCAGAAGTAGTGGCCCAAAAAGTGAAAGAAACAGGGGCCGATGTTGGTTTGGCCTTAGATGGGGATGGCGACCGAGCCATTTTAGTAGATGAAAACGGCCATATTGTAGATGGAGATAAGGTTTTGGCCATTTGTGCAGAATACATGAAAGAGAAGGAACAACTAAAAAATAACACCGTAGTGGGAACGATTATGAGCAATTTTGGTCTGGAGCTGTTTTTAAGGGAAAAAAATATTTTTCTCTTACGCACCAAGGTGGGAGATCGATATGTGACTGAGGCCCTTAGGGCAGGAAAGGGAAACCTTGGTGGCGAGCCTTCAGGACACATTGTTTTTCTTGATCATCATACTACGGGTGATGGTATTCTAACTACCCTTCAGGTATTAAAAATCATGCAAGAAACAGGAAAACCATTGTCCAAATTGGCATCAAGGATGCAGCCAGTACCTCAGACACTTCTCAATATTGAGGTGAAGGAAAGGCCGCCGTTTGAGTCCATTCCAGAAATTAAACAATGCTTAGAAAAAAAGAGGAAGGAGCTTGATGGCAAGGGCAGGATTGTATTGCGCTATTCTGGAACCGAGCCCGTAGCAAGGATAATGGTAGAAGGTAAGAACGAAATTCAAGTAAAAAACATCGCTCAGGAATTGGCCATGGTAATTCAAAAAGCAATAGGGGCTTAAAATGCTTTTGGCACTTGATATTGGAAATACCCATACGGTCATTGGTCTTTTCAAAGAGGATGAGCTTGTATCTGTATGGCGAATTCGAACCCAAAGGGACTTTACCGCTGATGAATTGGCCTTGATTATCAAAAATTTGTGTGAATTCAAAGGGCTTGAATTTTCTCAAATCAACAAAGTGGCCATTTCTTGTGTTGTCCCTCCCCTTTTAAGCATATTGATAGAATTAAGCCAACGCTATTTTCAAACTCGACCCTTAATTGTAGGTCCAGGTATAAAAACAGGTCTTTCTATTCAATATGACAGCCCCAAAGATGTAGGGGCAGACCGTATTGCCAATGCTGTAGCTGCTTATGAGAAATACCGTTGTGCCTTGATTATCATTGATTTTGGCACGGCAATTACCTTTGAATACGTGTCTTCAAAGGGCGAATACAAAGGAGGACTTATTGTTCCAGGAATCCAGATTGCGGCCGAGGCCCTTTTTATTCATGCCTCTAAGTTGCCTAGGGTAGAGATGTTTGTAAAACCTCCCCAAGTGATTAATAGGAATACCATCGGGGCTATAAACGCGGGACTGATTTATGGCTATGCCGCCCTTACTGAAGGGATAATTATGCGCATTAAAAAAGAAGTTTCGGAGAGTCCTTTGGTAATCGCTACAGGAGGCCTGGCATATTTGATTGCTACTGAGACAAAAGGCATAGACAAAATTGAAGAAAATTTAATTTTAGAGGGACTTAGAATCCTTTATAAAAAAAATACTCAAAAACAATCAGCTATATAACTTATGACATATTTTGTGACTCTTTTATAAAAAATGTTTATTTGACACGTGTTTTCATTTTTGTTTATGATATGATTCGTTGATGATGAAAGATGACTTTTTGGTATGCCATCTATGTGGAGGTAGGGCTATTATAAAAGGCCGGTGAGCCAAGGCAAGGGTAGTCTGCATGGACTGTGGACAGGAACAATCTATAGAGGATTACCAAGAAGATATTGAGGAATTGAAGGAAAAGTGGATTTGCGATTTTTTAAAAGACGAGTCTAAAGTGACGATAAAGGTGCATTTTGAAGACAAGCGCTATTTTTTGGCTGAAGTAGATTTTAAAGACCAAACTTATATCTACCTTTATGATAAAAAACAATCGTCGGAGATGTTGGGTTTAAAGGAAGGCAATTTGAACTTGGAGGCCTTATGGCAAAGGCATAAAAGAGAAGCAAATTTTTGTCTGCCTTGTGAGCTAATGTTAAACTTTAACAAGCGCATTATAACTTCTGAAGGTTTCAAACCTTTAGAAGTAGGAATTAACTTTAAAGATACAAGGGCTTTAATTACGGAAATGAGAAAAAGGGCAGGGCGATGAACTATCGGTTAACTGAGAAAGTGAAGGCGGCAGGATGAGCTGCTAAGCTTAGCCCAGGGGACCTGGCTGAGATTATGGCGCAATTGCCTGTGCAAAAACACCCTAATCTGCTGGTAGGTTACGAAACAGCAGATGATGCCGGGGTATATCAATTGACGGAGGAAATTGCCCTCATCCAAACCCTTGATTTTTTCACTCCCATTGTAGACGACCCCTATTATTTTGGCCAGATTGCTGCCGCCAATGCCTTGAGTGACATCTATGCCATGGGAGGAAGGCCTCTAACGGCTATGAATATTGTTTGTTTTCCAATAAAGGAAATGCCTAAGGAGGTTTTGAAACAGATATTGCAAGGTGGGATGGATAAAATTCATGAAGCAGGGGCCATTTTGGTAGGAGGACATAGTGTAGAAGACCCAGAGATTAAATATGGACTTTCGGTTACTGGGGTAATTCATCCTCAAAAAATATTGACAAATAAAGGGGCTAGGGTAGGGGACTTTCTGATCCTGACTAAACCCTTAGGCACAGGGGTATTAGCCACAGCCGTTAAAGGGAACTTGGCTAGTGAGGCAGCTATAACCAAGTTGGTAAAGGTTACTGCCACCCTTAATTCCAAGGCCGCAGAAATTATGGCAGAATTTAATGTTCACGCTTGTACTGATGTGACTGGATTTGGGTTGGGGGGACATCTATTAGAGATGGCTCGGGCCTCCCAAAAGGAAATAGAACTTTGGTCCAACAAAGTTCCTATTATCCCTGAAGCCTTGGAATATGCGGCTATGGGGCTTATTCCAGCAGGAAGTTATGCCAACAAACATTTCTGTGAAAATACAGTAGAAATTAGAGGGAATATCTCCAGTTTGACCATAGATATGCTTTTTGACGCTCAAACTTCAGGCGGTCTTATTATAGCCCTACCTCAAAAAGAAGCAGAAACATGCTTAAAGCGGCTTAGAGAAAATGGCGTCTCTGAGGCCACTATCATTGGATATGTAAAAGGGAATCATCCTTGTGGAAAATTGGTAATTGCTGAATCTTGAAAATTGGGATGAAAGAGTTGGGTTTAATCACATTTATTCCTCTTTAGCCATTAGGGAAAAATAATTAAGGCAAGACTACCATCCAAAAGCTTATGGCAGTTTTTCTTGTGTTTTTTTCAACCCCTGCAATGGCAATACGGTTAATTTTACGCCTTAAGGGAGAAACTCCTTTTACATACACCTTGCTTAAATGAGGGTCATATTTGGCCTTTTTCCACCCTAACTCGCTAATGTAAATCTTGAACCTGTTTGGAAAATATCGGCCAGGGTATTTTAAGATGCCATAAATTTCAAGGGGAGGATTCTCTTTTAAAAATCCTATTTTAGGATAACGAATCAAAAGAGGCAGATCAACTCTTTTTAAAATGGTTTTAAAATGCTCTAAAGTACTCCAATTTTTGCCTAAAATGGGCTCACGGGGGATATGATAAAGGGGGGTATCTTCACTTACTACTCCTGGGTCTTGAGAAAGAAGCACCCTGTATCCAAGCCTGAGGGCCTCATTAATCAAAATTTTATTATAATATCCGTAAGGAAAAGCAAGCATGGTTGGGCAATAACCTAATCTTTTTTCAAAGATACATCTGCTTTTTTTTAAATCTGCTTGAATCCACTCCCTGTATTCCCTCTCAGTCATAGACAAAGGTTTTAAACCCAGCTTGTGATGGGCATAGGTGTGATCTTGAAAATCCACCCCTGCTTGTTTCATTTGATATATCTCATCCCAATTTATGTAGTCCGGGTAGTGTTTCTCAATGGCCTCAGTAGGAATAAATACAGTAAAGGGATAACCAAATCGCCTCAAGATAGGAAAGGCCTTAGTAAAAACCGTTTTATATCCATCATCAACAGTGATAACCACCGTTTTTGGGGGGAGTGGTTGATGAGAAGATAAGAGGCAAGCAAGTCGTTTTAAAGAAATTACTTGATAATTATGGGTCTTGAGATAGGTCATTTGCGCTATGAAATTTGATAAAGGCACGTTGGTGGAGGGAGTGCGCCTATCACCAAACTTGTGATAAAGAAGCACTACAACATTATTGGCATAAGTTGTTTGGACAAGCCCAATTATTAAGAGCACACAAATTAATGTGCCCAAAACAAGGCTGGAGCTTTTGCGCATAATAATCATACCGGCGTAAATGATGTTTAACAATAATCTCTCTTATCTTTTTACTATAAAGTGGACCTAATTGAGAATATTTCTCCAAAAACTGAGACAAAAAAATGGGATCGTCACTCACTAAACGAGCATCTCTAAAGGCCTCATACGCCCATCCAACATTCAGATTATAAATATAATTTCTAGTTGCTTCTAATATAGAAGAATACTTTGCTACTTTATGTTTTTCTCCAGGGTCTCTATTTAAAGGTACTAAACCTTCGTTTTTATATGTCCAGATTCCATAAAGGTTATTCCCTTGAAGAGCAAAACGAGAGCTACCCCAGTTAGACTCTATAGCAGCTTGAGCTAGCAAAAGGCTGATTGGAATGATGTTGATCCGTTTTAAAAGTTCGTAAGAAGAAAAGGCCTTGTATTTCCTCATCAATGATTTAATGACATTCATCTCTGTTTCAGACAAATTGCCTTTCTTCAAGACCCTTTCGTCAATTACCTTGGGATAGCCAATTTTTTTTAAGATCTTCAGAGCCACTTCCCTTTCTTTATTCACTTCCATAAGGGCAGTTAAGGCTGAAGGCATAAGGGTACGAATAAATAGCTTCCTTTTAAGCCTTTTGTCCTTTATGTATTTGAAATCAGGAGGTAAACTTTTAATCACTACTGTTGGAGGAATTTTTTGGAGGTTCCACAATCCATATTTTTTGAGAACTGAAGCAAGTTCTTTTGTACTACGAACAGAGACAAATGCTATAGAAGGGGTTTCTGTTTGTTTATGAAATATACATGATGAAAGTCCCAATAAGGCACCTATAAAAAGAATTTTAACCTTTTTCGGGACTGAAATATTTAACCTGCTTTTAATCACTCTCATTGCTTCAAAATAATTATAATCTTGGCTTTAGTCAAGAACAAAGGAACATAATAGAAATGTGATAATAGATAAAACACATCATTTTGTAAAGACTATCAATCCGATAAAAAACAGAAAACCTACCAAAGGCCAAAAGTCAACCGGCCTTTCTTGAACTTTTGCTATTAACCAAGCTATTGGAGGAAAAAATCCTCGTCTTCTTTCTTTACCTCCACATGGACAGTTTTATAAGGTTTTCTGAGGAATACCTCACACCCCGGACGCCCAAACCGGCTATATTCTTTCCAAAGATTATCCAAAACTTGAATAGTCTTTTCCAAAATCTTCTGGGCCTGAACTTGAGGAAATTCCACACTTCCATGAGATGTCTCTCCCCAAGCAAAAAATTGATTTTTAGGCCCAGGGAAAAACACAATTAAAAAGGCATCCTTAATCCCTTCTAAAAAATAATCGTCTTCAAATATATATTCCCACTCTTCCATCTTATCCTCTATAATCACAACAAATTTAAAGGTTGGAGCGCCCTTTTTATCTTAAAAGGGCGCGCTCTATTATTGAGAAGATTCTTGACCTTTTTTCAGCTCTTCGAGCTCAGCCTTCAATTTTTCAATCTCCTTTTTGTAGTCCTCCTCTACACTAGGTGTAGTCTCTTTTTGAGAAGCAAGCTTATCCTTTAATTCCTCAAGTCCTAAATAAGTAGCCAAACCACCGAACAAAAGTAATAGGAGCGGGATACCTCCTGCCAGAATTACTAAAAACTGCTTCCAAAATAAGATAAGCCCCACTAAACCTGCTACTAATGCTACCAAGCCTCCAACCAGAATCTTCATCTTCTCCTCCTTAACTTACTCTTGCTTTTAATTTTAGTCTCTGAACAATTTTGGATGTATTCAATAAAGTGGTTAGATAATAAACCTATTTTAGGTAAAATGTCAAGCAAGCTTTTTCCAAAAAACTGCGCTTAAGTTTAAAAAACTGTAATTATAGTAACCAACGCTATACACATCGCAACATATCAGATGAAGAAATAGCTATTTATAGCCAAGGTTTTAGGTTGTGGGTGTTAAGTGTTGCGTGCAATATTAGAACAATCTCCAATCTAAGGCCAAACTTTGGGCTTGACCTTTATCTTGATTTAGAGGTAATTAATAAATTAATGTTTAACTAAATGTAAAAGCTCGGTAGATGGTTGTAATTCCAAACGGAAATTAAAATGGTCGGATGGGGTAGGGTATTTGTCAAGTTAGTTTATTAAAGACCATTTAGGCCAATTTAAGGGAGGAAAAAATATGAAGCTTATAAGCCCAGCCTTTGAAGATGGAGGAGTAATTCCTAGCAAATATACATGTGATGGAGTTGATGTTTCTCCTCCATTGGCCTGGAGAGATATCCCTGCTAATACAAAATCATTTGCCTTGATTTGTGATGATCCCGATGCCCCCATGGGCACCTGGGTCCACTGGGTTATTTATGACATACCAGTCACAAAAACAGAACTTCCAGAGGGCCTTCCTTGTGAAAAAATTCTTGCTGATGGCAGTAAACAAGGCCTTAACGACTTTGGCAAATATGGGTATGGAGGGCCTTGCCCACCTAGAGGAATCCACCGCTATTTTTTTAAACTTTATGCCCTGGACGCAGTGCTTAACCTTATGCCAGGGCTTAGTAAACAAGAGTTGTTAAATGCCATACAAGGACACATTCTAGAGGAAACCCGGCTTATGGGAAGGTATGGACGATGAAGTTAAAGGTCTTCCTGCTTGATGCAGATTACATTACTGAAAAGGAAGAGGCCATAATTCGGCTTTGGGGCAAAACCGACACTGGGCAAAATGTGGTTGTTTTTATGCGAGATGACCCTTATTTTTATGTGCTCCCTCAGGACCCCCAAAGGGCCAAAGAGGAAATCTTAGCCCAAATTAAAAAGAAAAAATTACCCATTAAAGATATTTTTTTAGAAAAGCGGGTTTTGGACGGGGAATCAAAGACATTTTTAAAGATAGTTTGTTTTTTACCTCAAGACCC
This sequence comes from Candidatus Desulfofervidaceae bacterium, assembly GCA_027038965.1. Taxonomy (GTDB): domain Bacteria; phylum Desulfobacterota; class Desulfofervidia; order Desulfofervidales; family Desulfofervidaceae; genus JAGHCL01. Next base: position 128,872 of record JALWFG010000021.1, read on the forward strand.
TTCAAAGATAAGAAATGCCATTAAGGTTTTTGAGGCCAAAAGGGGCGGAAGTGGAAGCATCATAGAAGAGTATGAGTATACCTTGAATTTCTATCGTCGTTTTCTTATTGATCACCATATTGATGGCAACTGCTTTCTTGAAATAGAAGGAGAAAAAATAGAAACTAAATACGACGTAGACATTGCCTTAAAAGGGCGAAAAATTAACCCCTTAGAAGACTACCATCTTCCTCCCTTAAAAGTAGTTGCCTTTGACCTTGAAACCCATGAACGGGCTGGGAAAAAGGAAATTGTAATGGCATCCTTTTATACTCAAGACAAACAGATAGTTATCACAAATCAAAGGACAGCTCATTATCCCAATTGGGTAAAAGTCGTCGAAACCGAAAAGGAATTACTTGAAGGAATTATAAAGACCATAAAGGAACTAAACCCAGATATTATTGTTACTTTTTACGGAGACATGTTTGATTTCCAAATCCTAAATGAACGTTGCAAGGCAAATAAGGTAAAGCTCATCCTCTCCCGAGATAAGAAACAAGCCAAATTTGCCCGTCGGGCTAGAATAAGCTCTGCCCGTCTAAATGGGATTGTACATCTAGATATCTTTCATTTTATCAGCAACATCCTAGCCCCAAACCTTCAGACGGAGGTATTAAGCCTTGATGCCGTTTCAGCCGAATTGCTTGGAGACAAAAAGATTGAAGTAGACTATCAAGAAATGCTTGAGGCATGGCGCAAAGGTAAGAATCTGGCCAAATTGGCTGAATATTGCTTAAAGGATTCCTTGTTAACCTACCGCCTGGCCAAAATGCTTTTGCCCCAAATGTTTGAAATTGCTCGCACAGTAGGACAAGTAATATTTGATACCTCTCGAATGACTTATGGACAATTGGTTGAGTGGTATCTCTCACGCCATGCCCACGAAAAGGGAGCTATTATTCCTAACCAGCCTAAATATGAAGATATTCTTAAACGACGTCAGGCCACTTATGTAGGAGGTTTTGTTAAAGAGCCGGCTTCGGGACTGCATGAAAATATTGCCGTTTTGGATTTTCGCTCTCTTTACCCAAGTCTTATTGTAAGTTTTAATATCTCTCCAGAAACCTTAAATTGCAAGTGTTGTAAGGATAATGGGTATCGAGTCCCAGAAATGGAGTATTGGTTCTGTGCTCGTAAGAAGGGCTTCATTCCGGAATTATTGAAGGAACTGATAGAAAAAAGGGCAGGAATTAAAAAAAGGCTTAAAGAAGTTCCAAAAGACAGTTTAGAATTTCACGTTTTGAACAATCGGCAATATGCCTTAAAAATTATTGCTAATGCTACTTATGGTTATTTTGGTTTTCCAGGGTCTAAGTGGTATTGTAAGGAATGTGCCGAAAGCTGTACCGCCTTTGGGCGTTTTTGGATAAAAAAGGCTATTGAAGAGGCAGAAAAAGCTGGTTTTACAGTAATTTATGCCGATACTGATTCCCTTTTCCTCAAAGGAAAAGATGGAAATATAGAAAAAGAAACTAAGGATTTTTTAACTCATATCAATCAGGCCTTCCCGGGTATGCTTGAGCTCGACCTTCAAGGATTTTATCTCCGAGGGATTTTTATTCCCAGAGGAGCAGCCCCAGGCACCGCTAAAAAGCGTTATGCCCTGCTTAGTAAACAAGGAGAACTACTTATTAGGGGATTGGAAACCGTAAGAAGGGATTGGTGTCGTCTAGCCAAGGAAGTGCAACGAACGGTTCTAGAATATGTATTAAAGAATTTGGATATTGAAGGGGCCAAGGAATATGTGAAAAAGGTAATTGAAAAAATTAGGGCAGGGCAGGTGCCTGTGCGAGACCTCATTCTTTATGAAGAACTAACTAGACCTCTTGAAACATATAAACAAATGGGTCCTCACGTAATGGCGGCCAAGAAACTCAAGGCCAGTGGTAAGGAAGTGGGAGAAGGTATGTTGGTCATGTTTGTTATTACTAAAGGAAAAGGAACAATTTCTCAAAAGGCCACACCTATAGAATTGGTTAATTCTATAGAAGAAATAGATACCCATTACTATACTTATCACCAGATTCTCCCTGCGGCTATGCGGGTGCTTCAGGTACTAGGTGTAAGGAAGGAGCAACTCCTGCCTTAATCGCATATTTCTCCATAGGCTTTGTCCTCTTTAATCTCGGTTAATTTTACTGAAACGATTTGATTAGGACTCAAGGAATGGAACTTATCCTGTATGAGGACGCTAATATAGTTGCTCGTATGACCTATAAAAAAATCATTTTTCCTTTGCTCTAATAAAACGTGGTGGACATATCCCAAATTGGCCTTAATAAAGGCCCGCCGTTTTTTCTTATCAAGAAGTTTCAGTCGTTTCGTCCTCTCCTTAATTATCTCATGATTGACCTTTTCTTGATATTGAGAGGCCCTAGTTCCTGGTCTATCAGAATATGAAAATACATGACAATAACTTATAGGACTTTGCCGAATAAGCTCATAAGTGCTTTTAAAATCTTCTTCAGTTTCTCCGGGGAAACCTACAATGATATCTACCCCTATAGCAAAGGGAAGGCCATTCAATGAAGATATTTTGTTTATCACTTTTTTAAATCTAGCCACATTATAAGGTCGCCGCATTCTTTTAAGGATTTGATCCGAACCGGATTGGAGAGAAATATGGAGATGAGGACAAAGATTTTTAAAATCGGAAAAGATTCCTATCAATTCGTCATTTATTTCATCAGGATTAAGGGAGCTCAAGCGGATCCTTAAAGAAGGACGAATCCTTTTTATTTCTTTTAGCAAACATACCAAAGAAAGCGCAGGTGAAAGGTCCTTGCCATACTCCCCCAAGTGAATACCAGTCAGAACAACTTCTTTAACTCCTTGGCTTTGCAAATAAAGAATTCTCTTGATAACTTCCCTGGGCGGGAGGCTGCGACACCTTCCTCTCGCATAGGGCACAATACAATAGGAGCAAAAGGTATCACATCCGTCCTGAATTTTTAAATATGCCCTAGTGTGCTTGGAAGAGGCCGAGGGATAGAAACAAACTAGAGTCTCAAGAGAAGTAGGATTGGAAGAAATTAAGACTTGCGGCCTTTTTTGTTTTTTAAAAATGCTGAACATCTCCGGAAGGTGTGGTTTTTGCCTATTTCCAATCAAATAATCTATGCCCTTAATTTGACCAAGTTTTTTATATCCTACCTGAACATAACAGCCTGTAGCTACACAAATGGCATTAGGATTTTCTTTTATAATCCTTCTCAAAATGCGGCGGCTATCATAATCTGCTCGATGGGTAACAGTACAGGTATTTACAATGCAAATATCGGCCTCCCCAATAAGGGAGACAATTTTATGCCCCCTTTTTTCCAACATATTGGCCAGAGAATCAGATTCATACTGATTACTGCGGCATCCAAGGGTAAAAATGAAGACCTTCATAGGGCTTCCTTAATAATTCCTCCCCCAATACAAACTTCCTCCCCATAAAAAACGGCAATTTGACCTGGCGTTACTCCAAATTGAGGACTCTCAAAGTTAATTCTTATAGAGGTCTTATCCAACGGTTCAATTACTGCAGGAGCTGGCTTGCTTTTATAGCGTATTTTTATTGTTACATAAAGAGGCCTTTCAAGATAATCAAAAGGGAAAAAATTGACTTTTGTTACGATAACCCTTTTAAAAAAAAGCTCCCTGCGGGGGGCTACAATAAGCCGATTGTGTTCTAAATCAATTTTTTTCACATAATAAGGCTCTGAGGCACAAATCCCTAAGCCCTTCCTTTGTCCAATAGTATAGTTCCAAAGCCCCCTGTGCCTACCCAAAACCTTTCCCTGCGTATCCACAATATCGCCTTCTTTTTTCAAATGAGGAGGAATATAATTTACTAGAAAATTCCGATAGTTATTGTTTGGAATAAAACAAATTTCTTGACTTTCTTTTACATTTCTATTAGGTAATCCAATACTTAAAGCAATTTCTTTAACTTTAGCTTTAGATAATTCTCCTAACGGCCATAAGCATTGGCTGATTTGATATTGAGAAAGCAAGGACAAAAAATAGGATTGCTCTTTTTGAATATCCACGCCCCTCAAAAGTAAATAACGATTTTTTAAAAGGCGTTTTCTAACATAGTGCCCAGTAGCAATGTTATTAAAGCCCATCTCTTTGGTCTTATTCAGAAAAAGGCCAAACTTTATATATTTATTACACATAACACAGGGATTAGGAGTCTCACCCCTGAAATATGATTTAACAAAGTAATCAATAATCCTCTTTTTAAATTCTTCCCTGAAGTCATACTCCAAATAATCAATCTTTAAAAATTCCGCAATTTTGGCAGGAGGATAGGTTGGAAGGAAATCAACGAGTCTTAAAAAGACTGCCGTAATTTGATACCCTTGTTCTTTTAATAAATAGGCGCAAACTGCACTATCTATGCCACCGCTTATTCCAACTGCAATTCTTTTCACCTAAACCAATCCAAATTTTTTAGCAACCTTCTCAAATGAAGGCATGGCGTTTTTAATTACCCTTTCTTCTACACAAAAGGCAAGCCGAAAATGACCTGGTCCACCAAAACCACTTCCAGGCACTGCCAAAATGCGTTCTTGTTGAAGGACTTGAACAAATTCTACATCATCTGCAATTGGGGTCTTAGGAAAGACATAAAAGGCACCTTTGGGTAAAAGAAAGGAAAATCCAAGTTCTTTCAACTTTGAACAAAGCAAATCTCGGTTTTTCTTGTAAGCATTTATATCTACTGAGATAGAAAGGAGATGCTTAATCGCCCTTTGCATAAGGGCAGGGGCGTTAACAAAACCTAAAATACGATTGGCTAGAACTATAGTTTCTAAAAGGGCCTCCTTGTTTCCTATTTGAGGATGCACGGCCAGGTAACCAATCCGTTCTCCAGCCAAGGAAAGGTCCTTGGAAAAGGAAGTAACCAAAATTGTATTTTGATAGATGTTAAAAATGCTTGGGACTTGGTAATTGTCATAAACCAGTTTTTTATAAGGCTCATCCATAATAAGATATACTGTAGTTGCATAATTCTGGGTGTGTTTTTCAAGTAAGGTTGCTAGGTCACGGAGGCTTTCTTCAGAATAAATTTGCCCAGTAGGGTTATTGGGAGAATTAAGGATAATGGCCTTTGTCCTTTTATTTAAGGCCCTGGCAAAGGCCTCAATATCCAAGTTAAAATCTTCTGTAGTGGGCACAACTTTGATCTTTCCACCATGATTATCTATGTAAAAATTGTACTCTACAAAATAGGGTGCAGGAACAATTACTTCTTCTTGAGGATTGAGCAACGCCTTAAGGACTACGTTGAGTCCACCAGCCGCCCCACAGGTCATCACAATGTCTGATGCCGAAAACCTCAATTTGTGCTCTTTGGTTAAATACTCGGCTACGGTTTCTCTTACTTCAGGGAAGCCTGCATTAGGCATATAACCATGCACATGGGGGAAAGAATGCTCAATTTCTTCCTTAAGGGTTTCAAAAAATTCCTTTGGAGGCTCTAAATGTGGGTTTCCTAAACTGAAATCATAAACATTTTCTGGGCCATACCGTTGCTTTAAACGAGCGCCTTCTTCAAACATTTTTCTAATCCACGAGGCACGTTTCACATAGCCCAACATCTTTTCAGAAATATAAGACATGGCAATACGCTCCTTTAATTACCAACCATCATCATTGTTTTTTGGTCTTATTTTTGGGAAACTATTCTAGTCTCCACCGTGATTTTGGCCAAATTTAGGCTCTGCAAATTTTGCCTAATGGCATTTGCCACCCAATCTATAGGCACAGGGAGAAAATTAACTCCAATGCCCAATGTAGCCAAGCTCAGACCTCGACCTTCGGCCTCTAAAACAATTTTTTTATCAGTAATAATGGCCCGGTATTGCCACCAAGTAAGGGGAAACCCCATAACCTTGTTGGCAGTATTTGGAGGCCAATACATCCAAACGCTTTCTAAAGAATAAGGCGGATCTTGAAATTCCACTGGAATGGTGAGCTCCTGAAAGGTATCTAAAACCACTCCATAGATATCATAAATCGTAGCCCTCTGTCCCAGTTCAGGAGGAAGAACAATGCTCTTTGTAGTCGTACACGCAGCTACAGATAAAAATGCCACTAATAGAATAAACTTCTTCACCTTGTCCAAATACATTTTTGTCTCCTTAAAATTAAAACAAGCAAAAATTTCTATATTCTTATATGGTGAAAAAAGGGAATTTGTCAAGCCATTTCAATAATTTGACATAATATACATTATCAGACATGAAATTATATTAGGACTAGGGACTAAAGCAACATTGCCATTTTTAAAAAAAGATGTTAATGTGAAGATATGCCGTTTAGTCTATCTATGTTTAAACTTCTGCAAACCTTGGACCCGCGGTTGCGGGATGTATTAATGGCCATTTTAGAAGAGATTGAAAGGCAAAGGGAGGAATCTGTCACCAAGAAGGAGTTTAATGAACTTAAAGAAATTGTCAAAGAGCTGGCCGAAGCCCAGAAGAAGACAGAGCAGAGGCTGAATGAGCTGGCCGAGGCCCAGAAAAAGACAGAGCAGAGGCTGAATGAGCTGGCCGAGGCCCAGAAAAAGACAGAGCAGAGGCTGAATGAGCTGGCCGAGGCCCAGAAAAAGACAGAACAGGAACTTAAGAAACTAGTAGGAGAGCATCGTAAAACAAGAGAGCAATTGGGTGGTTTAGCCCATACTGTGGGTTATGTCCTTGAAGATCGGGCCTATAAGGGGTTGCCTCCCCTTCTGCAAAGGGATTTTGGAGTGCAGGTTGTAAATTCCCTGCGCCGTGATTATGTTGAGATTGGCCCCAATCGCTACGTAGAAGTAAACATTTTGGGAAAGGCCCAAAGGGACGGCCAACAGATATGGATAGTGGGTGAATGTAAAACCCAATTGAAAAAGAAGGATATTGATGCCTTTTTAAAGAACTTGAATCGTATCAAGGCACTTCTTTCTGGAGAAATACTGCCTGTAGTGGTTACCTATCAGGCTTCTCCGCCTGTAAGAAAATATGCTGAGGGGCATAATCTAAAGCTTTACTTCTCATACGAATTTCCTATTTAAAAATAATCCCACCTTATCTTAAAATTAGATTTGACATTTAATTTTGCGGTTCATATAATAAACCTAATCAAGTCAGGGGGTATAGAAATGGCTACTACCTATACGATTTATCCCTTAGTCGTTGGGGCAAAAGAAACAGACCAAGGCATGATGACTTATCTAAAGTTTTATGGGAAGCGTATTTGGATACCCATAATTGTGTTTTATTTAAAAGGTGGCAACCAGAACATCCTTGTGGATACAGGCTTAGAAGATTTTATAGTACCTGAAGAACTAAAGCAACAATACGGGGTAGATATTCTTTATTTTGAAGATGCCCTGGCCAAAGTGGGATTAAAACCTGAAGATATAGACATCATTATCCATACTCACCTTCATAATGACCACTGTGAAAATGACTATAAGTGCCCTCAGGCAAAAATTTATGTTCAAAAGGCAGAGTATAATTTTTTCTTAAATCCCCATCCTATTGACCATCGCTATTACTCTGATTTATTAGATGGACTTAACGTGATTACCATTGAAGGAGATAAAGAGATTGTAGATGGAATCAGTGTAGTCTTTACCCCAGGCCATACCCCTGGAGGACAATCAGTAGTAATAAACACTACTGAAGGCAAGGCCATTATTACTGGTTTCTGTTGTAATGAAGAGAATTTTCCTAAAGTGGGACCTGTAGTTACTCCGGGTATCCACATCAACGCCATCGATGCCTATGAAAGTGCTAAAAGAATTAAAGAAATGGCAGATATTTTGATTCCCAATCATGCATGGTCTGTAGCACAAAAAGGGCAAATTCCTTAAATGGAGCTAGAGTGGAATCCAAGGCAAAGTAAAACCATTTTAAAAGCAGTTATCAGGCAACTGCAAGCCAAAAAGGAAGTTTACCGCAAAGGCAGGACTTTTTTCATAGGTCACTGCGCGGCAAACAAACATCCAAAGCCTTGTTCCTACCAACCAGTAGGTCTTTTTTTCGAAGGGAGTTATTTTTTTGGCCTTATGGCCTTATGGCAATTAAGAACTCTAAATATTCCCTTTTTTGTCTTTGATGGCAATAATATTCAAAAAAACCTCCATCAGGACCTTCCTCTCCTTATTATTCCTGGGGGATGGACTGGACTGAAAAATGAAGCCTTAAAAGCTCAAGGAAGAACCAACCTTGTTTCTTATATTCGCTCAGGGGGAAATTATTTGGGTATTTGCGGAGGATGTGGTCTTGGCCTTTCTGAAAAGGATGGCCTTGGGTTAGTCCCATGTCAACGCAAAAAACAAAGAGAAATTGCCAATTTCCATGGGGAAATAAAACTTTTACCTACTTCTGACCACCCTTTTTGGGAAGGAATATCCCCAAGGGCTCCCTTTTATGTGTGGTGGCCTGCCCTTTTGAATACCAACCAATCTGTCAAAACAATTGCTAATTACGATGAAATTGGAAAGGACTTCTATGTAAGCGATATCAATATTTGGGACATAAAAAAATATGGAAACATATCCCTTTGGGAAAACACCTACTCTCTACGGCTCGAACCTGAGATATTAAAAAACCAGCCTGCCATTATAGAATCAGCTTATGGTCAAGGCAAAGTGGTACTTAGTTACCCGCATTTAGATACCCCTAACAATCCATGGGAAGAACTTGCTTTATTTAATCTTTGGCAATATTTAATCCCAGAAGGAAAAATAACATTGGAGATAAGCTTGTCCCCTACCCTTTTCCCTCAAAAAGAGGCCTTAAAATTGGCAAAGCAGTTAAAAAAAATCATTAGGGCATTTCTAATATTTGGTCAGAGGCACTTTTTATGGCAGAGATTAAGCCCGTGGCGTTTTATATGGCGCAGAGGAATTAGAGGATTTCATTACCAGTCGCTTTATTTTATGGCCTTGGAATTGGAAAAGGCCCTAAAAGGGCTTTATCCTCTGGCACCTGAAAACGCCTTACCAAGGCTAGCAAGGCTCATTTCAGACACCAAGGATTTTTTAGAACAAGGTAGGGTGCTAGTTTTAAAAGAGTGCTTATATCTAAATAGACCAAAATTTAACCTCCTCAGGTCTCCTGACCCTCAAGTCAATGAAATGAGAAAGGCACTTTTTGGAACTGGCCCCGGGTTTGGAGGACGGCTAAAGGAAATTTTAAAGGAAATTGAATCCTTACTTTTGCCCCTTTTGCAAAGGCAATGTGTCGCAAAATAATGACTTGGTTGCGATTAAGCTTCACCGCCTGCATAAACAGAGCCCGGAGTTCAGGATATGCCTTAGCAGGAACCCTGGCTTGATTTAATCTAAGTCTTTCTTCAGCTTTAATAACATTATTTCTTAACATCCATTTAATCTCCAATTCTCCCAAAGCATTCTGGTAATAATAATTTTCAGGGAGAAACTGGCATTTATACCCTGAAGGCAGATGAATTTTAATTTGGGCCACTTTGCTAAAACAATATCCCAAACAATAGGGATATTTCCTCTGATTGGGTGCTACAAGAGAAATTAAATGAGAAAGAGACAATAGGGGAGGATGGAAAAGCAAGAAATGAGAGGTCTTTGTAGCATAATTTTGGTCTTTGATTTGAAATCTAACCTTTACTTCCTCTTGGTTCAGATTTGTATAATCAGAAACTTGCATCTTTATCAATTTTGCCCCAGGGCTTAAAGCGTTAACCATATTCTCTAGTTCTCGCCTTCGTTCCTCTAGGGTCATGTGCATAAATTGCTCGCGTCTAAACATGGCATATACCCCTCTATACCGCATAAGCCCCCTTCCCCTCATCTCTCCCTCAGGGTCAACCCAATATTCGGCCTCATAGATTTCCTGATTATGCTTAGAGGGGAAAATAGGAGTGGCAGTCAAAATGGCTTTTCCTTTTTCTCCTATAATCAATACCCTTCTGCCCTGATCCGAAGGAGGCAGGTCTCCACAATTGGCACTTTCAGCCGTGCTATCTAAAAAGACATATTTATCTTTCAGTTTTACTGCCGTAATTTCATGATCAAAGGCACCAGGCATGGGTAAGCGTTTATCAAGGTTGGCAATTTCGGATGTAGGAATAAGCACTGGATAGGCCTTGATTCCTATGGCCTTAAGCATGGCAATTAATAAAGTAGAGTGGTCTTTACAATCCCCATACCGGAGACGAAAGATCTGAGAAGCAGGGTGAGGTTTATAACCACTAATTCCAAACTCCACCCCTACATAACGGATGTTTTGAGCGACATAGTTATAAATAAGCCTTATTTTTTCCCAGGTACTATGGCAATTTTGGGTTAATTTTCTGGCCGTAGCAATAATTTGGGAGTCAGGCTGGAGGGCCTTTTGAGCCAATTTGAAATACCATTTGGCCACTGTATCCCACGAAGGCACTGAAGAAACTGCAATAGAAGGCACCAGTTCCCCCATAGGAGGGGCATAAGGCTCCTTATCGATGGCAGGCAAATCTTTGACTTTCCAGATAAAGGTAATCTTACCATCCTTTTTTATCTTTTGAGGTCTAAGGTTAATATGATATAAAATCACCTTAGGAACTTTGTCTTGGGGTACGGTTAAAAAATAAATGGCCTTTTTTACAGGATATTCTTGGCCAAAAAAGTTTTTAGCCCAAAAGTGACCTGGCATATATGGTTTGACGGTCTTAAGTCTGTAGGCATATTCAATAACCGCCCCTGGCCTCAAACCCGGCATAGAAATGGTTTGATATTTAATATCTGAGTAAATTGGGGCTTGCATTACAAAGGGAGGTGAAACAATATTATAGGCATTTGGAGCAGGTTTTAACCGCTCTCCATTGGGCAAGATGGTCACGGCTTTAAGCACCTTTAATTTTTGGTATTGGCTAGAAAAGGGAATCACCACCTCTCCAAATTCTTGAATTCCCTTTTGGTTGAGCACCTCAATTCGTTCATGTTCGTACCAAACTTCATGACCCTGAGTATCAAACTCATTTCTGACTTCATCAAGTAAGATGATAGCCCCAAAGTGGGGCTGAGCAGCATATAAAGAAGTTACCCACAAAAGACACAAAAGACAAAGGCCTAATTTGCGCATTTTCCCCTCCGTTTTTGATAAATCCGTGCCTGTTTTACCAAGCTGTTAGCCCAACGTTCATTCCCCAAGGCATGAAGGTGGGTATAAGACGCCAACACGTTCTTATAAATTAATCCATCATGCTTCCCATCCACTCCATGACCCTTTTTAAGAGTAAAAGCGAATGATGGTGGATGTTCCCATTTTAAAATATAAGAATAATGGAATTCGTGCCCTTTTAGAACCTGCCCCACTTTAAAATAGGGATTGGGGGTAGTTACCAAAGCAATAGTATAACCATGTCCTTGAGGACGGGGACTTACTCCTACTACGGCCGGAAAAACACCTACAAGGGGATAACTTTTTTCTTTCCAAATAAGGGTCTTGCATAGATACATTAGCCCTCCACATTCGGCATAGATAGGCATTCCTGTTTCGGCTGCCTCTTTGATGGCCTGAAGTAATGAGGTATTTTTAGAAAGAAATTCGGCATGGATTTCAGGGAAGCCTCCCCCGATATAAAGGGCATCTATCTCAGGAAGTTTCTTGGTTGTCAAGGCACTAAATTCAACTATTTCTGCCCCAAGCCTTCTTAAGGATTCCAGATTTTCTGGATAATAGAATTGGAAGGCGCTATCTCTAATAACTCCCACCCTTACTTTTTGGGATGAGGTGCTTTTAGATTCAGAAAAAACTGGGTTAAAGGGCAATTCAGGGGCCTTGTGGGCTATTTCCCAAAGCAATTCAAGGTCAAGATATTTCTTAACAATCTCTGAAGCAGTTTCTATGGCCCTTTGGGCTTGGGGATGCTCTTGAGGCGGGACTAGGCCAAGATGTCTGCCTGGAAAAGTAGCGTCTCTCAACCTTGGAATGGCCCCTATAACTGGAATATGACAATATTTTTTTATGCTTTCTCTAATAACCCTTTCATGTCTAGCACAAGCCACTTGATTTAAAATGACTCCCTTAATCGGTATCCCCCTTTCTAAACGCAGGCAACCAAGCACTAAGGCAGCCACAGTACGGGTGACCTTAGTACAGTTCACAATAAGAATTATTGGACATCTCAAAATCCTAGCCAAAGCAGCGGTGCTAGTGCTGCCTTTGACATCAAGTCCGTCATAAAGGCCGCGATTGCCTTCTATAACCGCTATTTCACCCCTGGCCGCTTGGGTAGAAAACGACCATTTAAGCTTCTTTGGGGAAATAAAGAAAAGGTCTAAATTATAGCATGGATGACCTGCGGCCAGAGAAAGCCAGGCCATATCAATATAATCAGGCCCCTTTTTAAAAGGAATTACCTTATACTTCTGAGACCAGGCGTAAGTTAACCCCGCCGCAATAACGGTCTTGCCTGCATCACCACTCAATCCTGAAATAATCAACCGTGGGCAGCTTGGCATTATTTTTCAGGTCCAGGCACTTCTATAGTAGCACAACTTCCACCAGCACAGGAATGGAAAGAAGACCGAACACTTTGGTCTCCTCCCCTTACAGTCACTCCCCCTACCCTACTCATAATTCGTTCTATCTCTTTGCTGCCGCACTCAGGACACTTCATCTCTATCTTTTCATCTGATTTAAGCTGAAAGAGTTCAAAGACACGCCCACATTTCAAACACCGAAACTCGTATATTGGCATCTCAACCTCCTTTTAGACCATTTAATCATTGTTTAACTCAAAATGAGGGAAAAATAAAGGGTGGGGCATCTCACATCTGGTCTGCGCTTAATGCTAAATAAAAGAGTTTCTAGTTGTTTGAAAAAATTTTTTATGCTATATAACATCAAAATGTAGCTTCTGGGGTGATAATTATGGGAAATGCAAGGGCTCACGTAATTATTACTGGCAAGGTGCAAGGAGTCTTTTTCCGCGCTTCTACTCAAGACGAAGCCCTAAGATTAGGGTTAAAAGGATGGGTAAGAAACCTTCCTAATGGAAGCGTAGAGGCCGTTTTTGAAGGTGACAAAAAGGCCATTGAAAAAATCATTTCCTGGTGCCACGAAGGTCCGCCTTGGGCGCGAGTTCAAGAAGTGAAGGTAAAATGGGAACCCTATCAAGGAGAATTTGAAAGATTCTCTATCATTTATTAAAGTGAGCTGCTTGGTTTAACAAAGCCTCTGCATAAGTTTTAGAAGACGGTTTATTCCCAAGCATGCGGATTATCTCTTTAGTTCTAGACTTTTTATCCAAAAGATAAATGGTGACTACCGTGCGACCATCAGAAATCTTTTTCTCTACTTTAAAGTGGTTTTCAGCATAACAGGCAATTTGAGGTAAATGGGTAATGCATATTATTTGGTGCTGCTTGGCCAAATCCTTCAGCCTTTTTCCAATAAGACTCCCAATATCCCCTCCAACTCCAGTATCAATCTCATCAAAAATAATTGTCTCCGTCATAGACTTGTCACCCAAAATACTCTTCAAGGCTAGGAGAAAACGTGCCAATTCTCCTCCCGAAGCAATCTTATGGAGTGATTTTGGAGGTTCACCTAAATTGGCAGAAAATTGGAAATTAACTTCTTCAGCACCATTTTCATCAACAAACAAATCGTTTAGGGAAATGCCCCTTCTCAAAGGCAGAATTTCCACATTGGCTTGGGCATGTTCCATGCCTAATTCATGAAGGTAATTTTCAATCCTCTCCTTCAAAATGCTAGCCGCCTTTTTTCTTTTAATAGAGAGCTCTCTTACCAATTCCACCATTTCTAGCTGAATCTTGTCTAGCTCCTTCTGAAGCCTTTTAATCTGCATCTCCAAATTTGCATTATCTTCCAATTCTTCAACAAAATTTTCTTTTAATTCTAAAAGTTCCTTTATAGTCTCTACGTGATATTTTTTCTTCAAATGGATAATCCTATCTAAACGGGTTTCTATTGCTTCTAAGAGATGGGGATCAAAAGAAAGCCCTTCCTGATAATCTCTTAAAGATTGGGCCAAATCTTCCAAAAGGTAAAGACTACTTTGAAGAGCATTCGCCCATTCACTCCATTTTGGGTCATATTCTGAGGCCCTTTCCATGTCTCGCTTTATTTGAGTCAAAGAAGCAATGACTGCTCTTTCATCTTCATAAAGTTGCCAGTAGCTTCTATGAGCAATTTCTTTTAATAGAACAATGTTTTGCAAAACAAGCCTTTGTTCTTTTAGTTTTTCTTCCTCGCCCACGGAAAGCTGAGCATCCTCTATCTCCTTAATCTGAAATTCCAAAAGTTTTTTTCTTTCGACCTGTTTCTCTATTTTTTCCCAAAGAAGTTCCTTTTGATCCCTAAGATTTAAAAAACGCTGATAAATTTCTTGCCACCTTCTTTTTTCTTCGCTTAGATTGGCAAATATATCCAAGACTTCCAACTGATATTGAGGCTGAAGCAGTTTTTGATATTCATGCTGGCCAGAAAGGGTAATCAAGGGGGAAACAACTTGCTGAAGCATTTGCAAAGTAATCAGTTGCCCGTTTATAAAAATCTTATTTTTGCCATTTCTATTAATAATGCGTTTAACGATTAACTCACCTTCATCTTCTACCTCAATTCCCATATCCTCTAAACGCAGCTTCCAATTTGGGTTATCTCCTGAAAAGAAGGCTGTAATTTCAGCCTGTTTTGTTCCATGACGCACAATTTCTGCTTTGGCCCTTTCTCCCATCAGAAGCTTAATAGCATTTATAATAATAGATTTGCCTGCTCCTGTTTCACCAGTAATCACATTGAGACCAGGACTGAACTGAACATTCAAATTTTCAATAATAGCCAAATTTCTTATGGATAGGTGCTCAAGCATCGGTTTTTTATTAAAACGATATCCCTTTCTTTTGTCAACTCCTAGACAACTTTAAATAAGTGGTCATTTAAGCCGGTAAGAAGTCAAATTTTAATGTCAATTATTTATCACTTTTTTTCTACCTTTTGTCCTAAAATATTGACTTTTATTCTCTTAGAGTTTAAAAAAAATCAAATTTTTTTGGGGAGGGTGATATGACGACGGGAAAACATCTTGAAGTTACCGAGGTAGTCCTTGAGGAAGACAGAGTTGTTAGGCCTTTACCTGAAACTGTAACAGAAGCAAATGTAAGTCCTATTGATTATGAAAGGGCCTTAAGAAAGGGCCAAGAGAATTTTGTGGGTTTTTGGGAAGAAGCAGCCGAAGAACTTGAGTGGTATAAAAAGTGGGATCAGGTGCTTGATGATTCTAATGCCCCCTTTTATAAGTGGTTTGTAGGAGCAAAGTGCAACATTGTGCACAATGCCTTGGACCGGCACGTCCAAAGTGTTCGCAAAAATAAGGTTGCCATCATCTGGCAAGGAGAACCTTTGAAGGATATAAAAAAGTTGACTTATTATGAACTTTATCGCCGAGTGAACAAATTTGCCAATGTTTTAAAATCTTTGGGAGTGAAAAGGGGAGATAGAGTAGCCATTTATTTGCCCAATATTCCTGAAATTGCCATCGCCATGCTTGCATGTGCCAAAATTGGGGCTGTGCATACTGTGGTTTATGCAGGCTTCAGCGCTGCAGCCCTTAAAGAAAGGGTAAACGATGCCCAAGCCAAAATCATCGTTACCGCTGACGGTCTTTTTAGGAATGGGAAAATAATTAATCTAAAAAACGTAGTAGATGAAGCCATTCTTGAATGTCCTAGTGTGGAAAATGTAATCGTAGTCAAAAGAACAGGCGAAGAAATAGATATGAGTGATGGCCGATATTTATGGTTTCACGACTTGATGGAAGCCGCTTCTGATGAATGTGAAACCGAGGTTATGGACGCAGAAGACATGCTCTTTATCCTTTACACCTCTGGTACTACTGGAAAGCCCAAGGGAGTAGTTCATGTTCACGGTGGGTATATGGTAGGAATTCATCGGACTCTAAAATGGGTCTTTGACCTTAAAGAAACCGATATTTATTGGTGTGCTGCAGATCCGGGTTGGATCACTGGACACAGCTATATTGTATATGGTCCTCTTATTGCTGGAGCAACAACGGTTATGTATGAAGGACATCCTCTATATCCGAAGGCCAATAGAATGTGGAAAATTATAGAAGATTTCGGAATCACTATCCTTTATACCGCTCCTACGACAATTCGGATGCTTATGAGGTATGGGTCCGCCATTCCCCGGCGTCATAATCTTTCTACTCTAAGACTCCTAGGTTCAGTGGGGGAACCTATTAACCCTGAGGCCTGGATGTGGTATTATCAAAATGTGGGGAGAGAAAGATGTCCTATTATGGATACCTGGTGGCAAACAGAAACGGGTATGTTTATGATTACGCCTCTACCTGTAAGTTTGCTTAAACCGGGCTCGGCCACAAAGCCCTTCCCAGGGATTCATGCTGATGTAGTGGACAAAAACGGAAATCCCGTGCCCGAGGATAAGGGAGGCTTTCTGGTAATTAAAAAACCTTGGCCTTCTATGCTCCGCACCCTTTATAAAGATCCTGAAAGGTATAAACAAGTTTATTGGGAAAAGATTCCTGGTGGGATTTACTGCAGCGGTGACGTGGCCCGCAAAGACAAAGATGGCTATTTCTGGATTCAGAGTCGTGCCGATGACGTTATCAATATTGCCGGCCACAGAATCGGCACCGCTGAAGTAGAAAGTGCGGTCGTAAGTCATAGGGCCGTGGCTGAAGCAGCATGTATTGGGGTACCTGATCCTATAAAGGGTGAAGTAGCCAAGGTCTTTGTTATTTTAAAAGAAGGTCATGAATCCAGTGAAGAGCTTGATAAATCAATAAGACAACATGTGAGAAAGGAATTAGGACCAATTGTTATTATAAAATCTATTGAGTTTGTGGATAATTTACCAAAAACAAGAAGTGGAAAAATTATGCGCAGAGTGCTAAAGGCAAAGGAAATGGGGATGGATCCTGGAGATTTGACCACTTTGGCAGATTAAAAAAAACTATTGACAAGTTTTATGTTTATATGATAAATCTGCTGAAGAAAATTTTGGGAGAAGGAGGTGAACTAAATGCCAGTAGTAGAGTACAAAGGCAAAAAGTTTGAGGTAGATGAAGACGGGTTCCTAGCTGGGGGTATTGATGATTGGTGTCCTGAATGGGTAGACTATGTCAAAGAGCAGGAAGGTATTAAAGAACTAACAGCAGACCATTGGAAATGCATTCACTTCCTCCAGGATTACTACAAAAAGCACGGTATCGCTCCTAT
This sequence comes from Candidatus Desulfofervidaceae bacterium, assembly GCA_027038965.1. Taxonomy (GTDB): domain Bacteria; phylum Desulfobacterota; class Desulfofervidia; order Desulfofervidales; family Desulfofervidaceae; genus JAGHCL01. The sequence continues at coordinate 146,150 of JALWFG010000021.1, forward strand.
GGTAAGGGTATTTTCTAAGGTAACAGGATTCAAGCTCAAAAAGATCTATGAATTGTTCCCATCTGGTCCTGGTAAGGGAGCCTGTAAGATGGCCGGGTTGCCAAAACCAACTGGTTGCGTGTAAATTAAAATGAGGTTTATATTGCACGCGTGCAAACCCCACCCACAAGGTGGGGTTTTTCTTTTAGCCTTTTCATTTTAATTAAAATAAAGCTTCTACAAATGCTTCTGGATCAAAGGGTTTTAAATCGTCCATTTTTTCACCAATACCAATGAAATGAATGGGAATTCTAAACTCATGGGCAACGCTCACTAAAATACCGCCCTTGGCCGTGCCGTCTAATTTGGTCATAATAATGCCTGTAATTCCCAGGGCCTCATTGAAAAGTTTTGTCTGGGAGGTAGCGTTTTGACCGGTAGTGGCATCTAAAACCAGAAAAATTTCATGAGGGGCCGCAGGAACAATTTTTTGGATTACTCGCTTGATTTTTTTCAATTCCTCCATAAGGTTAATCTTGGTATGCAATCTCCCGGCAGTATCAATAAATACAATGTCATAACCTTTATTTTTGGCAAGTTGAACTCCATCAAAGGCAACCGCTGCCGGGTCGGCTCCACTTTGCTGGCTGTAAATATCTACCCCTACCCTTTGGGCCCAGGCTTGCAATTGCTCTATAGCTGCGGCCCTAAAGGTGTCTGCTGCCACCAAAAGCACCTTTTTGCCCTGATCATAATAATATTTAGCCAATTTGGCAATGGTGGTAGTTTTTCCTACTCCGTTGACCCCAACCATCATAACTACAAAAGGTCGCTGTCTTTCTATATCAAAATCAGGTCTATTGATACTAATCATTTTAAAAATTTCTTCTTTAAGCACCTTTTTCAGCTCTTCAACATTATTAATCTCCTTGTGAGAAACCTTTTTGGTAATTGTTTGGATTAATTCTTGAGTCGCCTTTACTCCCAAATCAGCCATAATTAATATTTCTTCAAGTTCTTCCAGGACCTCTTCGTCTATTTGCTTTTTACCCAGAAAAAGTCCATCTATACGAGAAGTCAAGGCCTGTCTGGTTTTTGAAAGTCTCTGTTTAAGGCGGTTAATAAAACCAAAGCCCGACTTTCCCTCCTTCTGTTCCCTCTCTCCAGCCTTCTCTGCCTGATCTGGCTCCATTTTTATCCCTTCAGGCTGTTTTTCTTCACTCTTCATTGCTTCGTTTTTTTTAATTATCTCTTGCCCTTCAGCTTCCCTTTTCTCTTTTTTTCTTTTAAACCACTTGAACATTGCCTTCTCCTGATAAAGAAATTGATATAATGTTTGTAACTCCCTTTTGTTCCATGGTAACACCTATAAGACGGTCTGCCTCTTCCATAACGCGGCGATGATGACTGATAACAATTAACTGCATAGCCTCCTTAAGTCGCCTAAGCAAATTGCAAAATCTCTCTACATTCCTTTCATCAAGTCCAGCATCCACCTCATCTAAGACACAAAAAGGACTTGGTTTGACAAAATAAAGCCCAAAGAGAAAGGCCAACGAAATAAGGCTTCTTTCCCCCATAGAAAACAAATGATGCCTGACTTTCTTCCCAGGCAATTTCACCTTAAAATCTACTCCTGAACTTAAAGGATGAGAGGGATCTGTAAGATAAATTTCTCCTTGAGCTTCACCAAAGACAAATTGTAAAAGTTTCTGAAACTGCTCATTAGCAACCTGTAGGGTAGCAAGAAAAAGCTTGGTTGAAGTTTGATCAATTTCAGAAATCGCCCTTTGAAGTCCTTTAATGGAATTAATCAGATCTTGCTTCTGAGTTTTTAAAAACTCATATCTCTGCCTTATTTCTTCATATTCTTCTATGGCACTAAGGTTAACATGGCCAAGCCTTTCTAGTTGTGTTTGAAGGGACTTCCTCTGGGCTTCAAGCTCTTTTTTATTCAGGCCTTGACATTCTATAGATATCTCCTCAGGATCAAGTTGATAATCCTTTAGAAGCCTACTCCTAAAAATTTCCTTTTCGGCCTTAAGGCCTGCAATTTGTCTTTCAAGTAACTGAATTTGATTTTTTTTGTCTTCTATTTTGGCCTTTAAAACCTGGGCTTCCTGGGCAAGCTTCTTTTTTTGATCCGAAACTTTTGAGAGTTGATTTTGGGCCAATTCAATCTCCCCTTGAATCTCCTCTGCCCTTTGAGAAAACTGGGTCATATCCCTTTTAAGGCGGTCTTGCTCTAAGGAAACATGTTTTAAAAAGTTTTCAATTTCAGAAAGGTCAGAGATAATTTGTTCAAGCTCCTTTTCTATCTCTGTTTGTCTGAGTTCAAGTCTTTGACTCTCCTTTAGAAGAAATTCCCTCTTTTCATGCATCTCTTTATTTTGCCATTCATAGCGTCTTAAAAGCTCTTCCTTCTGCCGCTTAATTAACTCAATTTTATCTATTTTTTGTCTTATTTTATTTATTTCTTGACTTAACTCATAATTTTGGGTCTTTAAGATCCCTTGCCTTTGAAGAAGCTCTTCCCTAAGCCGAAGCAATTTTTCTCTCTCTATTTTTATTCCGGTTATTCTTTTCTCAAGCTCACTTATTTGAAATCCTGCATACTTTAAAAACTCAGATTCTTTTATTCGCCTTTCTCTTAAGTGCCTCAGCTCACCTTCTATACAGTTTATTTCCTTAAATACCTCTTTTAAAAATCTCTCTTGTTCTGAATGCCTTTCTTTAAATTTAGAGAAAATCATTTTTATTTGAGAAAGCCTTTTATCAAAGCCCAATACCAACCCTTGCAATCTCTTTTGAAGGGCCTTTTGTTTTAAATATTCCTTCAAAATACCGCTTGTTTGACTCCAATAAAGTATTCCCTCTGGAGTTAAGAGTTGCCCTTTAGGAGTAACATAAATAAATGAAGAGGGCAAAAACTCCAAAGAAATTTCTTCTATAAGAATAACGTTTGAGAAAATCCTTTGCGCCACGGATTCAAATTGAGGCCTAACCTTTATTCTTTGCATAAGAGGACAACCAATCTCAGATTTAGTTTGATTAAGGCTAAATGGAAAATTTAAGGGAATAAGACTGAAGCTTTCCTCCTGAGATATCTTTAAGGCTTCTTTAAAATCTTTTATCAACCACCCCCCTTTTGTTTTATATTCAAGTACCGCTTCCACGGCGCTTTCTACCCCGCTTGCATCTTCAATCATGTCAAACACCTGACCTAAGGTCTGAGAGGGTCTCCTTTGCGGTTGATGGTTCTTAAGCCAAAATCTGGTGGTCTTCAACTGGGATTTAAATCGGGTCAAAGATTCTTCTAAATTGATAATTGCTTTATTCCAACGGGAGATTTTATCAAAAAGCTTATCTATCTCTTTCACTATTACTTCTTTTCTTCCTTTTAAATTGGCTTTTTGATATTCTTTCTCTCTTAGACATTGACTAATCCTTTCCAGTTCCCCCTCTTTAATTTGCTTTTCCTTTAAAAGTTTATTCAACTTGGCGGCCTTTTGGATATATTCTTGGTCTATCCTTTTTTCTTGCCTTTTAATGTAATCTAGCTCTGATTCAATTTTAATTAAATCCTTTTTACCTTCGTCTTTTTGCCTTTGTTTGGCCTTCAATTCTGGAATTTGTTTTTCAAGGCTAGCCTTAATCTGAATCAAAAGAGATTTGGCCTTTTCAACCTCATTTTCAAACTGTTTGGTCTTAAATTCAATTGTCCCAATTTCTTCACCTATCTTTTTCCTCCCCTCTTCTACCCTTGTCCTTTCTAACTCCAAGGCTTGTCCCTTTTTCTCTAGAACTGTCTTTTGTCTTTTATAACTTTCAACCTTTTCTAAGAGGGCCTTAAGCCTTAATTTGGTTTCTTTAATTTGGACTTGGATTTCCAAAAGTTCTTTTTCCTTAGAATTTATCTTTCTATTCAAAAATTCAGTTTGAGGTTCTATGTCTTTCAAGCTCTTAATCAATTCAAGATGTCCTTTTTCCAACAATTCAATTTCCTGAAACAAGGCCCTAGTTTGAGTTTTAATCTTTTCCAAGCTCTCTTTTTTTTCCTGATATTGTTGAAAAATCAAAGTAATTTCTATGTCTTTAAGTGCCTTTTTCAAATCCATATATTGCCTGGCCTTTTTGGCCTGGGAGGCCAGTTTTCGGGTTTGGGTTTCTACTTCTTTTAAAATATCCTCTATCCTTTGCAAGTTTTGCTTGGTCTCCTCTATTTTTTGATATGTCTCTTCTCGCCTTTGGCGGTATTTAGCAATACCTGCCGTTTCCTCAAGCAAACACCTCTTCTCCAAGGGTGAAAATTCTATGAGGGAGGTAACTTGTCCTTGGTCAATAATGGCATAACTCTTGGAAGAAATGCCTATATCAAGAAGCATTTCTTTAATATCCTTGAGCCGACAAATCCGTTTGTTTAAGAGATAATTACCCTCGCCGCTGCGAAAAACTCGCCTAGTAACCATAACTTCTTGAGGTAAGGGATTTTGAGGTCGTTCAAAGACAAGGGAAACCTCGGCCATTGAAGCCTGTTTATAATTAGTAGTACCACTAAAAATCAAATCTTCAGCCGTTTTACTTCTGAGTGGTTTATATCCCTGCTCGCCTAAAACCCACTTGATAGCATCCACAATATTACTTTTCCCACATCCATTGGGACCTACAATAGCCGAAATAAAAGGAGAAAAAGAAATAAGAGTTGCCTTGGCAAAGGATTTAAAACCCTTCAGTTTTAAGGTCTTTAAGTATGTCCTGGTGACAACATTTACAAGTTCACTCATCCTTATCTTTTGATGGTTCCTGTTTTAGAAACATCATATCCGCCCATTTCAAGCACCTTTTCTTTAAAGGCCTTACTGTTAATAACTTCCAATATAGTTTCTATTTTGCTATCTTCCCAAAATCGCTCAGCAATGATAAGGTCATACTCCTCAACGGCAATTGGAATAAAATCAAGGCCTAAGGCCCTGGCAGCCGCATAAATACCCAGACCCACATCGGCCCTCCCACTCAAAACATCCACGGCCACCGCCATATGAGAGAACTCTTCGTGTTCATAACCATTAATAATCTCAGGATTGATACCAAGTTGTTTCAATTTATAATCTAACAAGATACGTGTTCCTGCTCCTTGCTGTCGGTTAACCATTGTAATGTCAGACCGAGTCAAATCTCTAATACCTTTGATACCTTTGGGGTTTCCTTTGGGAACAATTAGCCCCTGGTGACGGATAACCAAATTGACCACCTTTACCGAAACATCTTTTAGATAACGGTCAATGTAGGTCAAGTTGTAAACGCCTGTTTCGGGGTCAAAGAGGTGAGAACCTGCCAAATGGGCCTTGCCCTTTTTAATGGCCATAAGCCCCCCAAGGCTACCTACATTACTAGCCGATATATTCAAAAAAGGACTTTTCTTTTTTAATTCCGAAGCCAACAAATCAATGGTAAGGTCATGGCTTCCAATAATTACAATCGTGTTTAAAATCTCTTCTTCAGGCACTAAAAGTTCTGCTTCTACCTCTTCATCTTCGTTTATACCCTCGCTTTGTTTGGGAATTCTGATAACACCATGGGCCTTTGTCAAGGTAGTAATTGCCCCAGCCGCACGGGGCAACGGCGTAGCCACAATTTTGTCCCCTACCCTTCCCAACTTCACCCTTAAAAATTCCTCAATTCCCAATTTTGAAGGCAAGGGCCTGGCAGGAAAAACCTTTACCTTTCTAGGGTTTTCAAAAACAATGCCTAACATCTTCGAAATTAAGGGCCTAACAAATTGTTCAAAGGAAATGGCAGCCGAGACGGGATAACCTGGGTTGCCAATGACGGGTTTATGGTTAACTTTGGCCAAGATTGTAGGCTTTCCTGGCATAATGGACACTCCATGCACCAGCACTTCTCCCAACTCCTCTAAAGCCGAGGCCGTATAATCCTTACTTCCAGCAGAAGAACCTGCTAAAATAACGACAATATGGGCATCACTTGAAGCGGCCTTCAAAATGGTCTGTTTTATCAGGTCATAATCATCAGGGACTACTGGCCATTTTTCGCAAATAGCGCCATATTGAGCTAACAAAGCTCGAAGCATCCAAGAGTTTGACTCAACAACTTCTCCTTTTTTGAGGCCTTGGGGAGGCACCTTTTCTATAGGAACAATCTCGTTGCCCGTAGGAATAATAACTACCTTAGGACGCTGCTTCACCTCTATTTCAAAAATACCTCCCTCTAATAGAGCACCAATATCATAGGGAGTAACACAATGGCAGGGGGGGAGAACAAGCTCTGTAGCCACAATATCCTCGCCTACCTTACGCACATTTTGCCAAGGATAAACGGCCTTTCTAATAATGATTCTATCCTTATCTTCTACCACATCCTCAATCATAATCACGGCATTGGTATTTTCAGGTAAAGGATATCCTGTGTTAACTGCAAAAACCTCTTTATTAACAAGGAGTTCTTTGGGTCTTTCTAATGAAGCTCCAAAGGTGAGACGGGCATCAACGGCATAGCCATCCATGGCAGCACAATGAAAGGCCGGTGATGAAAAGCGAGCAAAAATGGGTTTAGCCGTTACTCGATTTAAGGCCTCAGTTGTAGGCACTGTTTCTGTTTTCAGATAACCATCAAAATTAAAGGCCGAAAAAAATAGGCCTTGAGCTTCCTCTAAAGATTTCATATGCAAATATACATGGCGTTTAGGCATTATTTATCCCTCAAAATAAAATTACTTCTACCTCCTCATCTTTATACAGTCCCTCTTTGCCCAAATCTATTTTTACTAATCCATCGGCCCTTATCAAAGAGTTAATAAGACCTGACTTACCAAATACGGGTTCTGCCCAAAAGGTGTCGCCTTCCCTATATACCCTTACGCGTAAATAATCCTCTCTACCTTGGACTGAAGGAACATTAATCCTCATTTTAGCCTTCACAATCCTAAATTCTTGTAAGGGAAAATTTCTCTCTCCTCCAACCCATTTAATAAATTTTTTAACGAATATCAAGAAGACAACAATGGCTGATGTAACCTGGCCTGGAAGTCCCCAAATGGCCTTATGGCCTACCTTGCCTAATAAAGTAGGTTTCCCAGGGCTTACTGCAATTCCATGAAAAAGCACTTCACTTCCTGATAAAGATCTAATCACCTCCAAGGTAAAATCTCTCATACCTACCGAACTCCCACCTGAAATCAAAACCACATCTGCTTTGTCTAAGGCCTCGTGGCAAAAGGTTCTGAGTTGCTTGGGATCATCTTTAATAATTCCCATTCTTAGAGGCACACCACCACTCTCCTCAACTAAGGCCGAAAGGGTATAGGAATTTATATCCCTCACTTGACCTGGCAAGGGATGCTGCTCAATAGGGATAACTTCATCCCCAGTAGAAATGAGGGCCACTTTTGGCCTTTTATAAACAAGAACTTCCTGTTTCCCAAAGGCTGCTAATATACCAATATCCTGTGGCCTCAAACGATGACCTTGAGGCAAAATTAGCTCTCCTTTAGCAAAATCTTCATCGGCCAGGACAATATTTTGGAGAGGGGCAACGGGTTTAAAAACTTCAATGGTATCTTGATCTACTATCTGGGTATGTTCTACCATTACCACAGCATCTGCACCTTGAGGTAACATGCCTCCAGTAGAAATTTTTATAGCCTCTCCTCTTTGCAAGTCATACTTAGGGATTTCTCCCATTCTTACTTCTCCAACTACCTTAAGCCATACAGGAAAGGCCTCTGAGGCCGCAAAGGTATCCTTAGAAACAACAGCATAACCGTCCATGGTAGCCCTTGGAAATCCTGGCAAATCTTGTGGAGCCATCAAATCTTCAGCCAAAACTCTGTTAAACGATTGTTCGAGAGAAATTTTCTCTCTAGATACAGGAGAAAAAAGGCCGAAAAGAGAAAAAACCTCCTGAGGTAACTTAGTAGAAAAAAAGTCCTTTTGCATCTTAGTTGCCCCTAGGCTCCAACACCATAATTGGGACACTTTTAACATGATTTTATCCCTTTGTCATTACTATCTTTGTCTTTTTACGACACTTCTTACTTTAGCGGATAAACACAAATTTCAAATTTTCCACTTTTTCAGTTTCAAATTTTATGTTAAACAGGTTTAGCTTAGGAAGTAATATGGCTATAGCCAATGTATAAAAGGTTTTATAATTTCAATAAGGATCCATTTAGAGTAGTTCCAGACCCCTATTTTTTGTTCATGAGTCCAACTCATCGTGAAGCCTTAGCCCAATTGGTTTATGGGGTCCAAAGTGGAAGAGGCTTTATAGTCCTTACAGGAGAAGTCGGAGTAGGTAAAACAACAATTGTTCATACCTTTTTAGAAGAGATTAAAAAGTTCCACGCCCTAAGTGCCTATATCTTTAACCCTAGATTGAGTTTAAAAGAGTTTCTTTATATCCTTTGTGACGAGTTTAATTTACCAAAGCCTCAAAATAAGGCCGAATTTCTTCTACATTTCCAAAAGTTTCTACTTCAACAATATCGAGAAAAAAGGCCAGTTGTTCTAGTCATCGATGAGGCCCATCAGTTAAGTGCCGATTTGCTTGAAGAAATAAGGTTACTTTTAAATTTAGAAACTCATCACATGAAGTTGCTTCAAGTAGTCTTAGCAGGACAGCCTGAACTCTGGGACACTCTGAGCCTACCAGAATTCAGACAACTTAGGCAAAGAATTACTTTATATCATTCGATTTCTCCCCTTAATTTTAAAGAATCCACCGAATACATCAAACAAAGATTAGAAAGGGCTGGTGGGAATCCTGATCTTTTCACTCCAAAGGCAATAAAAAAAATTTATGAACTTTCTAAAGGAATTCCTCGCCTTATCAATGTGTTATGTAGTAATGCCCTTGTTTTGGGATATGCGCTTGAGAAAAAAAGGATAGATACACCTATCATTATGGAGGTAGCAAATGATCTCAAGCTTTCCTCTTCATTTAAAAAAACCTCCTTTTATAAAAAAACCTTGTTTTTTCTGATTGGAATTTTAATAATCGAGTTGGGGGGTTGGGGATGGCTATACAGAGGTACCTTATCAGAATATTTGCATTTACATTTTTCCCAAAAAACACGGTCTAAACCTGTTCAACCTGAATTAAAGAATTTGTCTCCTAATAACATCCTCTCTTCAGAAAAGGTCTCGCTGCCTTCTACATCTCCAGTAAAAGAACCCGTTACCGACGTATCTCAAACGTTAAAAATAAAACCTGAAGGAATTTTTTATACCATTTGGAAACATTTTGGATTTATAACAGATGATTTATGGTTGCAAATCAAGGAATTAAATCCTAAACTTGATGGTCTTAAACCCCAGGGAAAGATTGTCATTCCCTCTCGCTTTTCCCTTAATTGGTCTGGTAAATACACCATTCATATCACCACCACTTCCGATTTTAAAGAAGCAGAAAAGAACTTTTGGAATCTTTTAAAAAAAGGTCATAGGGTTCTGATCTATCCTTTAAATCAAGACAGTCATCCCAAATTTGTGGTTTGTATTGGATGTTATAATCAGCCAGAAATGGCTACTTCGGTAGCTAAAAAATATGTGGCTCAAAAAAGATTGTCCCATGTTTTCATTCTCAAAGTCCCAGCATTTGTAAGACCGATGAGTATATTGCCCAAAGAATCTTAATCTCTAAATTTTGCTATTGGGCAGATTTATCTGTTCAATATAACTTATAAGCAAGGAACAGTGAGAAAGGTAAAAAAGTAAGACAAGGTTTGTAAGGTAAAAGAAGGACGGGTAAGTGTGTCAAACCCGCACTCTTGCTTTATAATCAAAAAAAATAATAATATGCAAAAATAAAAAATGGTGAACTGGTAGTAGATAAAACATACCAAGGATAAGAGAGAGGGAAATTCTCCTTAAATGAAAACCATAGAAGAACTTAAAAAAATCCTACATCGCCTCAACGGACGGGGATACAAGGCATATAAAGACTTAGAAGGCACATATAAATTTCCTTGGTTTTGTCTTGCCATTGACCATGTTCAAGGAGACCCTTTTGCCTCTCCTTCAAGATTCACTATCATTATCCCTATTGAACGGACAAAAATCCCTTCTCATTTTTATAGCAATAAAAATCGGGGTATTGCCCTTAGAGATTTTCTAACCCGAATGTTCTCTCAAGCGGCTCAAAAATTTTCTAAACCTTGTGGGAGTGGCTGCAGCGGTCGGATTGAAATCCAAAGCTGTAGTCAAGTCATTTTAGAAAGGAATAGTGTTGTCTTGAAAGACAAAAAGCTGGAAGTCAGATTCAGTGTGGGACTCCCTGCCTATGGAAGACAAATCTTAGGACAAAAGGCAGAAAAGATAATCTGCGAATACCTTCCCCTTATTGCTCAAAAAAGTCTTTTATACGAAAATTTACCCCAAGCAATGTTAGAAAAATATATCTTCTCTTATGAAGACCAAGAAATCTTAAGGAAGAAACTGGCAGAAAGGCAACTGGTAAGCTTTATTCCCAATGGAGCGATATTACCTCGCAAAAGTGGTATAGAAGATAAGCCCTTATTGACCGCAATTCCCTTTCAGTCACCTCCCCAATTACAGGTAAGCTTCAACCTTCCATATCGAGGAGAAATTACAGGAATGGGAATTCCTAAAGGCATCTCTTTGATTGTTGGCGGTGGATTTCATGGAAAATCTACCCTATTAAAGGCCATTGCTGAAGGAATTTACAATCATATTCCTGAAGATGGCAGAGAATACGTGGTTACGGTGGCTGATGCTGTCAAAATCAAGGCCGAAGAAGGAAGAAGGATTGCCAAGGTAAACATTTCTCCGTTTATTACCAACCTTCCCCTTGGTCAAAATACAAAGGCCTTTTGCACTGAAAATGCAAGTGGAAGCACCTCCCAAGCCGCTAACATTATGGAAGCCATTGAAATTGGGACTACCTTACTCCTCGTAGATGAAGACACCTCGGCAACCAATTTTATGGTAAGAGATAAACGTATGCAAGAACTTGTAAAAAAGGACAAAGAGCCCATTACCCCTTTTCTTGACAGGATTAAAGAACTATACACTCGTTTGGGAATCTCTACCATTTTAGTTATGGGGGGATGTGGAGATTACCTAGATGTAGCCGATTATGTTATTATGATGGAAGATTATAAGCCTGTTTGGGTAACGGAAAGGGCCAAAAAGATTGCTGCTCAATATCAAACTGGCAGAAAGGCTGAAAAAAATACCCCTTTCAATCTCCCAACACCTAGAATACCCTGTGACGGGTTAAGTGCCAAAAGAAGGGGGAAGAAAAAAATCGCTACCATGGGATTAAAAAATCTCATCTTTGGAAAAACCACTATTAACTTAAGTGCCAATGAACATTTAAAGGAGATTGGACAAACAATTTATATAGGTCATTCCATTGATTATATTTCTGAGCGGCTCTTGAACAAAAGTCTTTCACTCAAGGAAGCCATTGCTGAAATTGAAAAAAACATAGAAAACCACGGGCTAGATATCCTTTTGCCCTACCGTAATGGGATTCTTGCCCGAGCTCGAGGCCAAGAAATTGCCTTTGCCATTAATCGCCTGCGGACTTTGAAAATTTCGTAAAAGAAAATTTAGGCTCCTTGTGCTCTAAAAGGCGATAAATATTGTCCTTATGTCTGTAAATAACCAATGTGCCTATAACCACGGCTAAGACCATATAAAACTTTGTTTCAGAAAAAAGTCCTACCCAAATTGGTAAAAAGGCCGCTGCTGAGATGGAAGCCAGCGAAACATACCTCCACCGCCAGGCCACGCTAGCAAACAATAAAAAATCAGCCAACACAGCTAGGGGACAAAGGACAAGAAACACACCTGTGGCCGTAGCTACTCCCTTCCCGCCCTTAAATTTAAGATAAATAGGGAATAAATGCCCCAAAAAGGCTGCTAAGCCAGCCAAACAAACAAAAAATCTATGGACAAACGTATCTGTCCCTAAAAAGGCCCAAAAAAAGAAAGTAGGCAAGGTACCCTTTAAAATATCGCCTAAAAGGGTAATGATTCCAGCCTTTTTCCCTACCGTTCTAGCCACGTTGGTGGCCCCAATATTTCCACTTCCAACCCTTCTTACATCCACATTGCCGTAAAACCTTCCTACCAAAAGGGCTACAGGAATGGAACCTAGCAGATAACTACCAACAAGTCCTATAATGATAAACATGAATGTCGTCCTCCCCTCTGAATGACTGACAAATAATATAATTTAAAAAAAACTTGACGGCAACTATCTAGTTAATTTAGAATTCATAATTGCATTGCCTAAAGGAGTACTAGAATGAAAAAACTCTTTATATTTTTGTCATTTTTTTTAATGCTATCTTGCACCGCCAAAAGGATTGCGGTTTTGAGAATTCCAGAAACCAGTTTTGCTCGGTATATTGGGGTAGAAATCGCCGATTTTTGTGTAAAAACACCCACAATTGTACCTAGAGACGTGTTATTAAAAATCCCCGATGAAATTGCTATCAAACTCAAAAATACCCATCTTTTTTCCCATGTTGTTCGTTATATAACACCACAAAAGGACAAAACTTTGGTCATAAGAGGGATAATCACCCAGTTTCAGCCAGGGAGTCGCATAAAAAGGGGCCTTTGTCTGGGATTGGAACATATTGGGGCCGGCTATGTAACTGTGCGCATAAGCTTTTTTGATAAACAGACTCAGCGGAAAATTGCTGAGCTTGATGTTGAAAGTCAAGTAAATTGGGGACTTACTGGTGGAAACCTAGAAGTTTGCTACCAAAAAATCGCCCAAGAAGTAGTAAAGTTTATAAAATTCTATTATTAATAAATATCTTCTCTTCGCCCAAGTTGTTTAATTATTGAAGGCAAGAAATAAAACAGAAATTTATATAGCTAACACAACTTGGAAGAAATTCCAGGCTTCATCCGAAGCAAAACACGAATTTTGGGTTGAAAATCTTCTTGACTTGTGGTAAACATAAAAGGTAAAAACGTTGTAAGTCATGCTCATCTAAGGGAGATATCAGACATGGGTAAACTGGTTCGCTTTGGTATCTGCATGGATGAAACTCTGCTGAAGAATTTTGATTCCTTTATCCATAAAAAGGGATTTAAAAATCGTTCTCAAGCCATTAGCCAATGTTTAAGAGACTTCCTTTCTCAAGAACTAGATGAAACTCCAGAACAAGAAACAACAGGCATTATTATTTTAGTTTACAACCATGATAAAAGGGAACTAGTTGACACCTTGATAGACCTCCAACATGAGTTTGTAGAAAACGTCATTTCTACTCTTCATGTTCACCTAGACCATCACAATTGTCTGGAAATAATTGTGGCCAAAGGAGTGGCAAAAAATTTAAAAAGCCTTGCAGATAAGTTAACTAGTGTAAAGGGAATAAAACAAGGCTATTTCAAGGCCGTCATTCCTTAAAACAATATTATCTTTTGGGGTTTTAGATAGACAAAATTTTCCTTAAGGCAGAATGGAATATAATAGATATTTCTCATAAGCCTTTCTAACAAATTTTCTTGCACTTAATTTAATGTCTTCCTCCCCAAAAGGTGTTTTGAGTCTCTCCAAGGCTTGACACCAAAAAACATTTTTGATAGAAAAAATTAGGCGATGGGGTTCGCCTCAAATGCCTTTTTAGGCTGATAACCCCTATCCTCTCATAAGGATAGGGGATTTTTTGTTATGAAACACATTCGTTTGGCCTACCAATTCATTATTCTGTTCGGGTTAGTAAGCCTCTGTGGTGATATTGTTTACGAAGGTGCCCGAGCAGTTATAGGCCCATTTTTTGCCACCTTGGGTGCTAGTGCCACCGTTGTAGGAATGGTCGCAGGGCTAGGTGAATTTTTGGGTTATGGATTTCGGCTAATTTCTGGTTTTCTCTCCGACAGACTAAAGAGATATTGGATGTTCACCTTTTTGGGTTATGGCCTTCTCTTGAGTGTGCCCTTTTTGGCCTTTGCAGGAAATTGGCCTTTGGCGGCCATGTTTATCATTTTAGAACGCATGGGCAAGGGAATCAGAAGTCCTGCTAGAGATGTCCTACTTTCACATGCTACTGCCAAGGTAGGACATGGGACTGGGTTTGGACTGCATGAGGCCTTGGATCAAATTGGCGCCGTTGTTGGCCCCTTGATTGTTGCTTTAGTCTTCTCTTTAAAAAATAGTTATCGTTTGGGGTTTGCTACCCTATTTCTTCCGGGGTTGCTAACCCTTTTCTTTCTAACCGTGGCCTATAAGAAAAGTGCCACATTAACCTTAGGCCCAGGCATCAAGGCCAAATTTAAAAGGCCAAAAGGAACTAAGTTGCCTATACCTTTTTGGCTTTATTTAGGCTTTTCTTTTTTCAGTGTGATGGGCTTCGTTACCTTTCAATTGATATCTTATCACTTTAAAATCCATTCCATTATTAGTCCAACGCAGATTGCCCTGTACTACGCCTTGGCCATGGGGGTAGATGCCATTGCCGCCCTGATTATAGGGAAGATATACGACCAAATTGGATTTAAGTGCCTGTTTATCATTCCCTTTCTGACGTGTTTTTTGCCGTGGTTTGCCTTTTCATTTAATTGCCATTTGGCCCTTGGAGGCGTCATCCTTTGGGGAATAATCATTGGTATCCATGAAACCATCATGCGGGCCGGGGTAGCTGATTTGATACCTCTTGATTTTAGGGGAACTGCTTATGGGCTGTTTAATACCTCTTATGGGCTGGCTTGGTTTATAGGCAACAGTATTTTGGGTCTTCTTTATAGTCGTAAGCCAAATCTTGTTTGGCCATTTGTTGTACTGGTAGAAACCACTTCTGTCATCTTTATATGGAAAATGATATGGAGATTGAGAAATGTCTAATTGGGTTTGGGTAGGAATTGGAGGTTTTATTGGAGCCATTTTTCGGTATTTATTTAGTGGCTGGATTTATCGCCTTATTGGAACAAACTTTCCCCATGGAACCTTATTTGTCAATGTTTTGGGCTCATTTTTTCTATGTTGGTTTGTTCCGGCCAGTATGCACACCTTTAATATCAATCCCGGCTTGAGGGCAGCCATCACGGTAGGATTTTGTGGAGCCTTTACAACTTTTTCTACCTTCAGTTTTGAAACAATTTCCCTTTTACAAGATGGGCACCTTTGGCTTGCAGTTATAAATATTATGAGCAACGTTGGCCTTTGCATTTTAGCTGGCTGGATAGGCTTTGGGTTATCTCAACTGTAAAGGGGGAGAGGTATGAAAAAGAGAAAAATTGAAGGTGACCAAATTTGCATGCGAATTTATATTGGCGAAAATGACAAGTATCAAAGCAAGCCGCTTTATAAAGCAATTGTAGATTTGCTTCGACAAGAGGGATTCGCAGGGGTTACTGTGTATCGGGCCATTGCAGGCTATGGCCCAAATAGCTTTTTTCGAACCTCCAGTCTGCTTAGGCTATCGCTAGATTTGCCCATTGTCATAGAGGTAATTGAAGAGCCTTTAAAGATAGATGCCCTTTTGCCAAAACTAGATGAGATGGTCAAGGCAGGTATGATTACCTTACAAAAGGTGCATGTCCTCATTTATCGTTCTGATAAAATCAGCTAGAATAAATTGGAAAACAGGGCGATAAAGATGATGCCCAACTGGCTTGATACCCAAAAGGTTCTGGAATTTGTTTGGGATCGCTATAAAGAAAATGGCGGTTTTGCCATGACCCCTCTACTACCTGCCACACTTGAGGATACCTATTTGGCGGTGAAGATTTTAAGGCTTTTAAAGGTCCCTTTACCAAAGGAAACTAGAAATTATATCTTGGGCCTTAAATGGGAAGATCATTCCATGCCCAAGAATTTATATCAACTGGCAAGGCTTTATAAGGTGATAAAGATAGACATCCCCAAAAGCAGGCTTTTACAACCTATTAAATCTTTAGCTCAAAGTCATTTAGGGCTTGAACACTATAGCTATCTGTTGCGTATAACTAAGCTGTGCCGTTTGGACAACATTAAGGCCAAAATTTGCTCGGCTTTATCTATTTCTCCTAAAAACTGGCAGGTATTGAAGGAGCTTTATTTCTATTGGTATATTGCTAGAATTTGCAAGCTTAATTTGTCTCCCCAAAACATTCTTTGGATAAGGCAATGTCAAAATGGAGATGGTGGCTTTGGATTTATGCCCCATACCACCTCATTTTTGGAAAATACTTATTATGCCTTAACTATGCTTTCCTTCTTCAAAAAGATGCCTTTAAGACCAGACCTATGTCTCAAATTCATCCGATGTTGTTATATACCTAACAAAGGAGCCTTTGCCCGCAGTCCAGGTGGCGTAGTCTTTCTAGAAAGCACCTATTATGGATTAGCAGCCTTAAGTTTGTTGGATCCAATATAAAAAAATGGTTGAAAAAACTTCCTGTTTTGTTGTATAGTCTTTAAAGTTGAGGATATTAAACCTTGAGGAGGCAACTATGGGAGTAAGAATTGGAATTAATGGCTTTGGTAGGATTGGAAGGTATCTTCTTAGAGTTATTCATGACCGAAAATTGGACGTTGAAGTCGTAGCAATTAATGCGAGATCTAGTGTGGGAATGTATGCCCATTTACTTAAATATGATTCAGTTCATGGCAGATTCCCTGGAACAGTAGAAGTCAAAGGGGATAATTTGGTTGTAGATGGGAAAGAGATAAAAATGACAAAGGTTACTGACGATCTTTCTAAGATTCCTTGGGGAGAACTAGGGGTTGATATTGTCATGGAAACCACAGGGAAATTCAGGGATAAAGAAAGTTGCCTCAAACACCTTCAGGCAGGAGCAAGAAAGGTCATTATTAGTGCCCCAGGAAAGGGAGTTGACGCCACAATTGTAATGGGAGTTAATGAAGAAATTTATGACCCAGAAAATCACCACATTGTTTCAAATGCCTCTTGCACAACCAATTGTTTAGCCCCAGTGGTAAAGGTGCTTCATGAAAACTTCCAAATTAAAAAGGGGTTTATGACTACGGTCCATTCTTACACAATGGACCAGAGACTTTTAGATGGTTCTCACAAAAAGGACTTTCGGAGAGCAAGGGCCGCTGCCCTTTCCATGGTCCCTACTACAACTGGAGCGGCTATTGCTGTAGGTAAAGTAATTCCAGAACTAGAGGGAAAACTTGACGGGGTTTCTATCAGAGTGCCAACCCCAGATGTGTCTATCGTAGACCTCGTGGTCAAGGTAAAAAAGGATACAAGCATTGAGGAAGTAAACAGAGCCTTTAAAGAAGCTGCTAATGGGAAACTTAAGGGAATTTTGGCTTATACAGATGAGCCTTTAGTGTCTGTAGATTACACAGGAGATCCCCACTCTTCCATTGTAGATGGCAGGCTGACCAACGTTATTGATGAGGATATGGTAAAGGTTTTCGCCTGGTATGATAACGAAGCAGGATTCGCCAATCGAATGATGGACTTGTGTCTCTATATGGCAAAACGTCTATAAAGAGGATTAAAATTAAGGTATAAGAGCTATTTACAAATCACAAACTCGGAGGAGAAAGCATGCTCTATATCAACGAACTTAATATTAAAGGAAAACGGGTTTTTATTCGAGTTGACTGTAATGTTCCTTTGGATAATAACCTCAATATTACTGATGATACTAGAATCCGCCGTATTTTACCTACAGTTAATTATGCCCTTGATGAAGATGCTTCCATTATTCTAGCTTCTCATTTAGGACGCCCTAAAGGAAAAAGAATTCCAGAGATGAGCTTAGCACCTGTAGTAAAGCGGCTTAGTCGCTTATTGCACAAAGAGGTTAAACTGGCCCCTGACTGTGTGGGAGAAGAGGTAAGGAAAATGGTTTCAGAGATGAAACCCGGAGATGTGATTTTTTTAGAAAATCTTCGTTTTCACCCTGGAGAAACAAAAAATGACGCTGAATTTGCAAAAGAATTGGCCAGTCTAGCCCCTATTTATATCAACGATGCCTTTGCGGTATCTCATCGGGCTCATGCCTCGGTGGTGGGCATTACGGAATATGTTGAACAATGTGCCGCAGGTTTTCTTTTAAAAGACGAATTAACCTATTTTCATCGGGCCTTAGAAGACCCTGCTCGCCCACTAGTAGCGGTTATTGGAGGAAGCAAGGTCTCTAGCAAATTAGAGGCCTTAGAAAATTTACTCAATCGGGTAGACAAAATGATCATTGGAGGGGCTATGGCCAATACCTTTTTAAAGGCCTTGAAATACGATGTAGGAAATTCCTTTGTAGAAGATGACCTTTTAGAGACTGCTAAGAGACTAGTGAAAAAGGCGAGAAACAATGGCGTCAAATTGTATCTTCCCGTTGATTGCGTAGTGGCTGAAGCCATAGAACCAAAGGCTGAAACCAAAATTGTTCCTATTCAAGAGGTTCCCAAGCGGTGGTTTATTTTAGATATTGGCCCTGCTACAACTACCTTGTTTGCCGAAGCCATTCAAAGCGCCCGAACCATTGTGTGGAATGGACCTATGGGGGCCTTCGAGATGGATGCCTTTAGCAGGGGAACAATGGAGATGGTTCGTATTATCGCCAACACTTATGCCTTAACCATTGTTGGCGGTGGAGATACAGATGTAGCCATTCACCGGGCAGGGGCATCAGATAAGTTTTCTTACATTTCAACCGGTGGAGGTGCATTTTTAGAACTACTGGAGGGTAAGACCTTGCCTGGAGTAGCAGCCTTAGAAAAATGTTCCAAGGAGAGGAAATAATGAAGAGAAAACCCTTTATTGCTGGTAACTGGAAGATGCATAAAACTATCGCTGAAGCCGTCTCTTTGGTAACTTCTATTATTGAGAAACTTCCCAATCCTGAACAAGTTGAAGTGGGAGTTGCTCCCCCTTTTACAGCCTTATCGGCCGTGGCCGCTAGAATTGGGAATTCGGCCTTGAAGTTGGTAGCCCAAAACGTGTTTTGGGAAAAGGAAGGGGCCTACACAGGAGAAATTTCTCCTTTGATGTTAAAGGATGTGGGCTGTGAATATGTAATTGTAGGGCATTCAGAAAGAAGGCAAATTTTTAGAGAAACAGATGAAATGATCAATAAAAAGATTAAGGCCGTTCTTTCCTTTGGCTTGAAGCCTATTTTATGTGTGGGAGAAACATTAGAACAAAGGCAGAAGGGATATACCTTTGAAATAGTCAAATCTCAACTTTTAAAAGGATTAGAAGGGTTGAGTTCCGAACATGTTTTAAAAACAACAATTGCCTATGAGCCAGTTTGGGCTATCGGAACAGGCAAAACAGCATCTCCTTCTCAGGCTCAAGAAGTGCACCACTTTTTAAGGGGCATTTTAGGCAAAAAATGGGACAAAGAGGTTGCAGGTAGCATTAGAATATTGTATGGTGGTAGTGTTAAACCTGACAATGTAAAATCCTTAATGCAGCAGCCAGACATTGATGGCGGTTTAGTAGGAGGAGCTAGCTTAAAGGCTGAAAGTTTCCTTCAGGTTTGTAGTTTTATGGAGGTTTGAAGTATGTTTACGGCATTAGTCATAATACATGTAATCATTTGTATTTCCCTTATATTCATTGTGCTTTTACAGCGTAGTCGTGGGGCTGAAATGGGAGTGACCTTTGGAGGTGCCAGTCAAACATTGTTTGGGGCTGGTGGGTCTATGGACTTTCTTAACAAGGTAACTACCGGGTTGGCAGTGCTCTTTTTCATCACCTCTTTGGGCTTAACATATCTATCTGCCCATCGGTCTGAAGTCCCTGCAATTAAAAACATCCCTGTAGCCCCTGTCCAAAAGGCACCAACTAAACCAATAACCCCTGTTAAGCCCTTGACGAATAAGGTTAATTCAGATAAAAAATAAGGGCGTGCCGAAGTGGTGGAATTGGCAGACACGCTGTCTTGAGGGGGCAGTGGGCGTTTTAGCCCGTGCGGGTTCGAATCCCGCCTTCGGCACCATTTTCATTTACTCCTTTTAACATCCAACAAAAGGTTTTTTTGCAGCCTTCCTCTGGTTTACTCTGATATCAAGAAGATTCGTGTGATAAACGATGAGTTATACGTGGGCTTTCAGGACAACTACTTAATAACCTTTAGATGAGATTTTGCCTTGGCTTTATTTTTAGAGTGAATGGCCTTCTGAGAAGTAAGGTTTCTCTTTAGCATCTGCTCATTAAACATCAAATTCTTTGCCTTGACTCCGTTAATCATAAAAAGCACCAGGACTGCCCTCTCCCACTCCCGAGTAGGTTCAAAATTATTTACCTTTTG
Source organism: Candidatus Desulfofervidaceae bacterium (assembly GCA_027038965.1). Taxonomy (GTDB): domain Bacteria; phylum Desulfobacterota; class Desulfofervidia; order Desulfofervidales; family Desulfofervidaceae; genus JAGHCL01. Next base: position 166,351 of record JALWFG010000021.1, read on the forward strand.
CCGATACTTTTCCAAAAGACTCGTTAGGGACGCCTCATCAAGGTTGAGAAGCTGATCCGCCAGGCGATTCAGCAAGGATTCCATTAATATGTCCTCCAAGCAAAAAGTGGAAATTCAGCACAAAATTCGATAACCTCTTTTTTCACCTTAGAGATTTGGTCCTGGTTATTAACATCAGAAAGGACCCTGAGGATAAAATCAGCAATAATTTCCATTTCCTTTTCCTTCATTCCTCTAGTGGTTACGGCTGGGGTCCCTATCCGAATTCCACTAGTAATAAAGGGACTTTGCTTGTCAAAAGGAATGGCATTTTTGTTTACGGTAATGCCCGCTGCGTCAAGGGCCCTTTCAGCCTCCTTACCTGTAATGCCTTTATCAGTCAAATCTACCAAAAAAAGATGATTATCTGTTCCACCAGAGACCAATCGGTACCCTGCACTTTTTAACTTCTGAGCCAGGGTTTGGGCATTACGCACCACCTGTTTTTGATATTCCTTAAAACTGTCCGTTAAGGCCTCTTTGAAGGCCAAGGCCTTGGCCGCAATAATATGCATCATCGGCCCTCCCTGAATGCCTGGAAAGGTGCTTTTATTAAGGGCCTTAGCAAATTCTTCCTTGGCCAGCACAAAACCACCCCTAGGGCCACGCATCGTCTTATGGGTTGTAGAGGTCACAAAATGGGCATAGGGCACAGGGGAAGGGTGAACACCTGCAGCGATAAGCCCTGCAATATGGGCCATATCTACCATAAAATAGGCATCTACTTCATCCGCTATCTCTCTAAACTTTTTGAAGTCAATTACCCTAGGATAAGCGCTGGCACCAGCAAGGATTAACTTAGGTCTATGTTCCAAAGCCAAACGCCTTACTTCATCATAATCGATGGTTTCTGTCTCCTTAGAAACTCCATAAGAAACAATATTATAAATTTGGCCGGAAAAATTTACAGGACTACCGTGACTTAGATGCCCGCCATGAGGTAAACTCATGCTTAGAATGGTATCCCCTGGTTTAAGAATACTGAAATAGACTGCCATGTTGGCCTGGGTGCCAGAATGAGGCTGAACATTGGCATACTCGGCCCCAAAAATCTGTTTTACCCTCTGGATTGCCAAATCTTCAGCAATATCCACATAATCACAGCCTCCATAATACCGCCTTCCTGGATACCCTTCGGCATATTTATGGGTCATGACACTGGCCATTACCTGGCGTACCCAAGGACTGGCAATGTTCTCAGAGGCAATAAGTTCAAGCTTATACTTCTGACGATTCCATTCCCCCTCCAAGGCACTCACCAAATCAGGGTCAAATCGCTTAAGATAACTGTAATCATCAACCACATGGTATTCTGTATCAATTTGCTCTATCCGCCGGGTATGCCGCCCCCCAGCAAATTCTGTATCAAGCCAGGCATTTAGAATCTCTAAGGCCCGACCTTCACCAATATCCCGTTGGCCCAAAACAAGAACATTGGCGTTATTGTGCTCCCGACTGGCCCGAGCCAAAAAGGCATTATTACACAAAGCTGCCCTTACACCCGGAAGGCGATTGGCTACAATGGACATCCCAATGCCACTGCCACATACCAAAATTCCCTTACTAAATTCCTTACTTGCTATCCGCTGAGCCACCTGTTTTGCAAAGTATGGATAATCCACTGAATCTTCAGAGTTCGTCCCTACATCAACTACTTCATATCCCCTGCTCTGAAGCGTCTGTTTAACAAATTCCTTAAGCTTGTATCCCGCATGATCTGAACCAATAATAATCTTGTTATTCATTTTTACCCTCACCACTTGGATTAAACTTTTTAAAAACTAGTGTGGCATTGGTTCCACCAAAACCAAACGAGTTAGACATAGCAATGTTAACATTAGCCTTTCTGGCCTGATTAGGCACATAGTCCAAATCGCACTCCGGATCAGGATGTTCATAATTGATGGTCGGAGGAATAATCCCTGTCTGAATAGTCAATACTGTAAACACGGCCTCAATCCCTCCAGCCCCACCTAAAAGATGTCCGGTCATAGATTTGGTAGAACTAATTGGAATTTTATAGGCATATTCTTTAAATACCTTCTTAACGGCTTTGGTTTCACAAATATCATTTAATTTAGTAGAAGTGCCGTGGGCATTAATATAATCCACCTCTTCAGGCTGAATACCGGCATCGTTCAAGGCATTTTTCATACAAAGTACTGTACCTTTACCCTCTTGATCTGGGGCAGTAATGTGGTAGGCATCACAACTAGCACCATATCCCACCATCTCGGCATAAATTGGCGCTCCTCTCTCTAGGGCATGATTTAATTCCTCTAGAATCAAAATCCCCGCCCCTTCACCCACAACAAATCCATCTCGTTCATTGTCAAACGGTCTAGAGGCCTTTTGAGGGTCGTCATTGCGTGTAGAAAGTGCCTTCATAGCACAAAACCCAGCAAAACAGAGAGGGGCAATAGTCGCTTCAGCTCCTCCAACCACCATTACATCTGCCCGTCCAGATTTTATATAATTATATCCCTCGCCTATGGCATGAGCACCCGAGGCACAAGCACTAGTAGTACATAAATTAACGCCACTTAAATTGAACTCAATTGCTACTTGACCAGCCGCCATATTGGTAATAATCATAGGAACAAAAAAGGGCGATACCTTACCTGGGCCTCTTTCTAATAAGACCTTGTGGTAGTGTTCAATATAGGGTAATCCACCTAAACCAACGCCAATAATTGCTCCACTTCGCTCCGAAAGCTCGTCATCAATTTTAAGTTTAGAATCCTCTATTGCCATCCGGGTAGCAGCCAGGGCATATTGAATAAACAAATCCATACGCTTTATCTGCTTCCTCGCAATAAATTCTTCGGGTTTGAACCCCTTTATCTCCCCAGCAATCTTAGAGGGATATTCAGAGGCATCAAATTTGGTCACTACATCAATCCCTGACTTGCCTGCACAAATAGCTTCCCAGCTTTCTTTTACCCCAATCCCTACTGGAGTAACTAAACCAATCCCTGTAACTACAACCCGGCGCAATGTAAACCTCCCTTATTCTCCTTTGGCATGTGTTTTCACATAATCAATGGCATCTTGAACCGTGCGAATCTTCTCGGCCTCTTCTTCAGGAACCTCTATTCCAAACTCCTCTTCCATGGCCATAATTAACTCCACCAAATCCAAAGAATCGGCATCTAAGTCTTCCACAAAAGAGGCATTAGGAGTAACCTCCTCAGGATCTACTCCCAACTGATTCACAATGATTTCTTTCACCTTTTCTTCTACACTAGCCATTTCACTCCTCCTTACTATTAGTGTTAATCCGTTTTTAATTAGACATACATACCACCATTAACATGGATAACCTGCCCCGTAATATAAGCAGCGGCATCTGAAACCAAAAAAGCTACAGTTTCAGCTACTTCTTCTGGTTTCCCAAAACGCTTTAAAGGAATCATTTCCAGCATGTATCCTTTTATTTTATCAGAGAGCCCTGCGGTCATGTCCGTTTCAATAAAACCTGGAGCAACGGCATTCACCGTAATGCCCTTTGGGGCCAATTCCTTAGCCAGGGCCTTGGTAAGCCCGATAAGCCCTGCCTTTGAAGCCACATAATTTGCCTGCCCTATATTGCCCATAAAGGCCACTACAGAACTAATATTTACAACTCTCCCAAATTTCTGTTTTAACATTGGCCTTACTACGGCCTTAATACAATTGAAGGCCCCTTTTAAGTTTATCTCAATGACCCTATCCCAATCCTGCTCCTTCATACGCATAATGAGGTTATCTTTGGTAATACCAGCATTGTTAATTAAATAGTCTACCCTGCCAAATTTGTCAAAGATGTTTTCAAATGCCTTTTGAGTAGCTTCGTAATCACTCACATCAAACTGATAGGCATAGGCCTCGCCACCTTCTGCCTTTATTTTCCCTATAACTTCATAGGCCGCCTTTTCTCCATGGACATAGGTAACAATTACCCTAGCTCCTTCCTGAGCCAGTCTTATAGCAATTGCCCTCCCAATGCCCCTAGAACCACCTGTTACGACAGCCACCCTCTCAGACATTTTCCTCTCCCCGTTTGTGTTTTATCTCCTCTATCAAGACTGGAATTACTTCAAATAAATCCCCTACAATCCCACAGTCGGCAATCTCAAAAATAGGGGCTTCAGGGTCTTTATTTATGGCTACAATCCTTTTGGCAGACTGAATACCCACAATGTGTTGAATGGCCCCTGAAATACCACAGGCAATATACAATTTGGGACTAATTGTCAAGCCTGTTTGCCCAATTTGACATCGAGCCGGTAACCATCCTGCATCTACCACCGCTCTCGTGCCGCCAACTCGAGCTCCAAGGAGTTTAGCTAATTTCTCAACCAAAGGCAAATTTTGAGGACCTTTTATACCTCGGCCTACCCCAATCACGATTTCGGCATCGGTAAGATCTGGTCCCTCTATTTCTGTTTGAGCAAAAGAAATCACTTCCATAACATCATCCAAGCCATCCAGATTCGGCTCTAATTTAACAATCTTACCTTCATGTCCAGCTATAGGCTCTGTCCTGGGAAATATATGGGGTCTCACTGTAGCCATCTGAGGTCGGGTAGAGGCACAGGTAATGGTAGCCATGATGTTGCCGCCATAGGCAGGGCGCGTTTGTAAGAGAAGTCCAGTTTCAGCATCAACCTCAAGGCCAGTACAATCAGCAGTAAGCCCCGTTTCCAAAGCAGCAGCCACTTGGGGAATCAAAGACCTACCCCTAGAAGTTGCCCCTGCTAAAAAGATGTTAGGACGATTTTGCTTTATAAAGTCTATTAACACCTGGCCATACTTCTTCTCATTAAAATCCTTCAAATCTGGATGTTCAAACAAATATACAATATCCGCTCCATAGGCAATCAGGTTATGGGCCTCCTCTTCCAATTCCGAACCAATGGCCACAGCCACCAATTTTTGATTTAAAGTATTGGCCAGGCCCCTGCCCTTGCCTAAAAGTTCATAAACGACTTCGGCAAATTTTCCCCCTTTTTGCTCTGCAAACACCCATACATCCCTTGCATCTTCAATTTTCCTCTCTGGGGTCCCTTCAGGCAACTTTAACGCCCCTTGAGGGCATTTTTTGACACAAACACCACAAAGACGGCAGTTCTCATTTGTTTGGGGAAGCCCATTTTCCAATTCTATGGCCCCAAAGGGACATACTTTGACACATTCACCACATCCATTGCATTTATCTTTATTAAGAATTAATTCCATCTTACCCCTCTATAAAATAACTTCTTTTAATTTTTCACAGAGCTGTTTTACACATTCCTCTGGTTTGCCTGTCAAAATTATCTTCTCTCCCCTTGGAGGAGGACTGAAAATTTCAGCCACTCTTGTAGGAGAGCCGTTTAAACCAAGTTTACTCGGATCAGCCTCTATTTCAGCTCCACCCCACACAGAAATTTGAGCCTTTTTAGCTCGCATCTTTCCCCTTATAGAAGGCACTCTAATTTCGCCAACTTCCTTGACAATGGTAACCAAGGCTGGGAGAGAAAGTTTCAAAACCTGAGTGCCATCATCCAGGTTTCTTTCTACAAACAGGACTCCATCTCTTATTTCTAATTTATAAACATAGGTAGCATAAGGAATTCCCAAACGAAAGGCCAGTTCAGGACCAACTTGAGCGGTATCTCCATCAATGGCTTGCTTACCGCAAAAGACAATATCATAGTCGCCAATCTTTTTGATAGCCTGAGCCAGGGTATAACTTGTAGCCAAGGTATCTGCCCCTGCAAAGGCTCGATCGCTTAAAAGGATGGCCTCATCCGCTCCATAGGCAATGGCCTCTCGCAAGGCCTCCTCTGCCTGGGGAGGACCCATACTCACTACTACAATTTCTCCTCCGTAGGCATCTTTCATCCTTAAGGCCGCCTCTAAGGCATAAAGGTCATAAGGATTAATAATGCTTTTTACCCCTTCTCTTATCAATGTCCCTGTTTGAGGGTTAATTTTTACTTTATCTGTCTCAGGAACCTGTTTTAAACAAACAATATACTTCATAAATTCTCCCTATTTGTATTCTTTGCTTAGCTCTCTAGCGATAACATTGCGTTGAATTTGGTTTGTTCCTTCATAAATTTGCAATATTTTGGCATCACGCATCATCTTTTCTACTGGAAAATCTTTCATATACCCACATCCACCAAGGACTTGAACGGCGTCTGTGGTTACCTTCATGGCCATATCTGAAGCAAACAATTTTACCATAGCCGCATACTTCGAAAAATCCTTTGGCTTGGTATCAATATATCTACATACGGTGTAAGTTAGGGCCCTAGCAGCCTCTATTTGGGTTGCCATATCGGCCAGCATATGAGCTACCGCCTGGAAGTTGATAATTGGCTGACCAAATTGCTTCCTTTGTTTGGCATATTTTACCGCTTCATCAAGGGCTGCCTGAGCCAGACCTACAGCCAAGGCCCCTACTCCGGGGCGGGCATAGTCTAAAGTTTTCAAGGCAATGATATATCCCATCCCTTCTCTGGCAATAAGCCTGTTTTTGGGAATTCGACAATCTTCCAAAATAAGTTCACCAGTAGTAGAAGCCCTAATCCCCATTTTTTTCTCTTTTTTCCCAAATGAAAAGCCTGGGTCCCCCTTTTCTACAATAAAGGCACTTGCCCCTCTTGCTCCCTTCTTTTTGTCAGTAAGGGCAATAATGGTATAAATATCTGCTTCTGCTGCGTTTGTAATCCACTGTTTTGTGCCATTGAGGATGTAATAGTCACCATCCTTTACAGCAGTCGTCTTAATGGCCGAGGCATCGCTGCCCGCATCTGGTTCGGTTAATCCAAAGGCCGCTAGTCTTTCTCCACTAGCAATTTGGGGAAGGTATTTTTTCTTTTGTTCTTCATTTCCAAAAAGCACAATGGGATATGCCCCCAGTCCACTGGCTGCAAAGGCCGTAGCCACACCAGCACATCCCCAAGCAATTTGTTCTACCGCCAAACAGTTTTCAAAAGAACCAAAACCCAACCCCCCATACTCTTCGGGAATAAAGATTCCAAAAAGGTCTGCCTGGGCCATTTCTTTTAAAATGTCTCTTGGGAACTCCTCTTTTTCATCAAGCTCTGCCCTAACAGGCACAATGCGTTCTTCAGCAATTTTTCTGGCTACTTCCCTAATCATTTCCTGTTCTTCAGTTAAGGGATATAACATTCACACCTCCTTATTTACCATTTTAATAAAATCGCTCCGTATGTAAAACCGCCCCCAAAGGCATCTAGAAGAACTAAATCACCCTTTTTTATCTTCCCATCCCTTACTGCCTCGTCTAAGGCAATAGGAATCGTTGCTGCTGAGGTATTTCCGTATTCATCAATGTTAACAATCACCTTTTCTAAAGGGATACCAAGCTTTTTGGCCACCATATTGATGATTCGGATATTGGCCTGATGAGGAATTAACCAATCTACATCCCTGGCCTCAAATCCTGCCCTTTTGAGCACAATCCTAGCCGCTTCTTCCATGTATTTAATGGCATATTTAAATACCTCATTACCTTTCATTTTAACGAAATATTCCTCTTTGGCCACTCCAGGCTTAAAGGGCGGATGAAGAGATCCACCCCCAGGAACGCAAAGCAAATCCCACACCCGAGGGTCAGAACCAATATAAGAGGCTAAAACACCACCTTGGTGATTTCCAGCTGCCACTACAGCCGCTCCAGCTCCATCTCCAAAAAGAACACAGGTACTCCTATCTTCCCAATTGGTCACGGCACTGAGAACCTCGGCCCCGATAACCAAGGCCTTTGTATGGGGATTATCCTTTATAAATTTTTCTGCAATAACTAACCCATAGATAAAACCTGTACAAGCAGCGGCAATATCAAAGGCGGCTGCTTTATAGGCCTTTAATTCATTCTGGACCAGACATGCTCCACTGGGGAGACGATAGTCTGGAGTAAAGGTAGCCGCAATGATTAAATCTAACTCTTCGGGACTCATTCTTGCCATTTCCAAGGCCTGACGTGAGGCCTCTGTGGCAAGTAAAGTCCAAGTCTCCTCTTGAGAACAAATCCTCCTTTTTTTGATACCAGTTCGCGTGGTAATCCATTCATCTGAAGTATCCACCATCTTTTCCAAATCCTGATTCGTAAGTATGCCTTTAGGTATACCCCTGCCTGTGCCCAATATTTCCATTTTACTGACCCACCACTTCCTTAATCTTTTCTGTAATTTTGCGCCAGCTGCTTCCCATGATTAACTCCTCATGCTCTTTAAGACCCTTGGCCAAATGAGCGTTGACATCTTGTTTCACAAAGTTTGCTGCCATCTTAATTCCATTCTTGACCGCTTTGGCCTCAGAACGGCCATGCCCTACAATTACAGTTCCATTTACCCCCAAAAGAGGTGCTCCACCATACTCAGAATAATCAAGTCTTTGAAACACAGCTCTGAGCTGGTTTTTAACCAAAAACAACCCCAATTTAGCCATTATACTCTGTTTGACCTCTTTTCTTATAAGCTCCACTAGGCTTTCAATGACCCCCTCGCCAAGCTTTAAGGCCACATTGCCCACGAAACCATCACAAATAATCACATCGGCCTTATGGGGTAGAATATCTTTACCTTCTACATTACCTACAAAATTAAGAAAGCTCTTTTGCAAAAGGGCATGTGTCTTTTTTACTACTTCGTTACCCTTCGTAGGTTCCTCTCCAATATTCAAAAGGGCTACCTTGGGCTCTGGAATATTCAAAATATATTTGGCAAATACATGTCCCATAACTGCAAATTGAAGGAGATGGGAAGGCTTACAATCCACCATCCCCCCAACATCTATTACCACAGCATGTCCTTTAAGCGTGGGAATAATCCCTGCCAGGGCAGGCCTTTCCACTCCTTTTAACCTCCCTAAGGTAAACATGGCCGTAGCTAAGGTGGCGCCTGAATTCCCAGCACTAAAAACACCCTGGGCCTTACCCCCTTTTACCAGTTCCATGGCCACTTTAATAGAAGAGTCCTTCTTAGAGCGAATGGCCTCAGCCGGAGCATCGCTCATTTCAATCACTTGAGAGGCATTGACTATCTCTAAGGACAATCCCGTTGTGTTCTCAATTAAAGGCCTGATGAGACCTTCCTGGCCCACCAAAATTACCTCTATGTCGTCGGCCTCCTGAATGGCCCATATGGCACCTTTCACCACCTCTTCCGGGGCATGGTCTCCCCCCATTGCATCTACAGCAATTGTTATTCTTGACATAATGGCTGAATTCTTAGATCTCCTTTACTTCTATAATTTCCTCACCCTTGTATTTCCCACAGTGAGGACAAACGCGATGAGGCAACTTAGGCTCATGGCAATGGGGACATTCAATCACATTAATGGCCTTCAGTTTAAAATGGGTTCTTCTTTTGTCACGCCTTGCCTTAGAAGTCTTTCTCTTTGGAACCGCCATATCATGCTCTCCTTTTTAGTAATAAATTTGATTTTATCCCACCTTTTTCTTCAACTGCTGCATGGCCTCATAAAAGGGACTAAACCGAGGCCGTTCACAACTGCACCTTCCTTTATTCAGATTTGTCCCGCAAATGGGACATAAACCTTTACAATCGGGTTTACAAATAGGTTTCATAGGCACATTGAGAAAGATCTGTTCGGCTACAGCTTGATCAATATTTATTTCTACTCCGTCAAAAAACTCCACTTCCATATCTTCTCTTTTCAATCTTAAGGCCTCTGTTTGCGGACCTAACCACCTAGGAACAAGCATAAAATCCATTGTCGCTTTAATAGGAAAATTAAAAGGCTCTAGGCACCTTGAACAAAATAATTGAAGAACAACATTAATTTCTCCTTTAATATGCACCTTCTCTGCTATTAAATTCAGATGAAGCTCTGCTATAACAGGCCTCACTAGTTCTACATCCAAAAAAGGCTTATCCTTTTCCGGTTGCCACCATCTTTCTTTCTTTTCAAAGTGGATATCTAAGCCTTCAGCCGGAATATCCTCTACTCTAACAATCATCAAACTTTCCTTTTAAAAAAGTGCATGTTAAATATATAAAAAAAAGGGGCTTGTCAAGTTAAAGCCCTTATCCTAAGATAGCATATTTGAGGAGAAAGTAAAGTGCCCATTTATCCCAAAGAGAGATTTTTAAATCTGATAAGTAAAGGCGTTTCAGAAAGAATCTTTTGTTTTATAGGAGATGCGTTTCTTTGTGAAGAGGCAGCCCACCAAGTTATAAAACAAATCACTACTGATAAAAATGTCCCTAAAGAAGTATTCTCAGACAATGAAATTAACTCAAGCTTTTTTGAGAAAAACACACATCAAGGTGGAAGTCTATTTGGCACATCAAAGGTATATTGGATTAAGGATGCTTCTCCTGAAAAATTGAATCGCAAAGCCCTAGCAGATTTCCCCCATTATTTAATCCTCACATTTTCTCAGAATCCTAAAATTCCGGCTTTTTTGAAAGAAATCAGTTTCTTTGTAGATTTCACCTTAAAACCTAATGAAAAGCAGGCCTGGGCGTTAAAGATGGTTCAAACCTTATTTCAAAAGGCAAATAAAAAAGTCACTCAACCTGTCCAAAATCTCCTTCTAGAGCTTACAGGTTATAATTTGGCCGTTTTAAAAAACTCAATTCATCTGTTGCTAAATTACGTTGGCGAAAAAGAAATTATTGAAGAGCAGGATGTAGTAGAGATTATTCCTCCTTCAAATGGGGAAGGAATTTTTGGAATCGCTGAAAAATTGGTTACAATATCCTTAGAAAAGGTCCTTTTTTATGTAAGGAATCTCAATGATCAAGGCATTCATCCTCTGCTAATTTTGAGTATTTTGGCCAAAGAAATAAGATGTCTTATAGAAGTCAAAGAAATTTTAAACAAAATTAAATTAAGACAGTTGCCCTCTTATAATCAATTCATTAAAGGAACTTATTCTCTTTTCAAAAAAGAAACATCTACCTATCTTTTAACTTTACATCCTTATGTCATTTATCTTCTTTGTCAACGGGCCCAAGGATATGACCTCGATTTTCTAAAAATTCTTCATAAACATCTCCTTTTTACAGAAAGGGCCATAAAGAGCGCTCCTAAGCAAGCGGCTATCTATCATCTAGAAAGGCTCATTTTATTTTGGCACCAGGGCATCAAAAAATGAATGACAAAATTTCTCGCTTGAAACTTCTTGCCCCCGCTAAGGTAAATCTAAATCTTTACATATTGGGTAAGCGTCCTGATGGATACCATGAAATTTTTACCGTCATGCAACGGGTATCTTTATTTGATATCCTCCATCTGGAAAGAACCAAATTTGGGTTTGATTTCAGTACAAACCATTTTGAGTTAAAAGATCCCAAGACAAATTTGATTTATAAGGCTACTCAACTGTTTTTTAAAACTACCAATCTTAAAGCTGGAGTCAAAATTCACCTTATAAAAAAAATCCCTATCGGTGCAGGCCTGGGGGGGGGAAGTAGTAATGCTGCCATTACTCTCTTGGGACTTAATTATCTCTTTAACAAACCATTATCTCAAAACGAATTGGTCAGCCTTGGCTCCCAAATTGGAAGTGATGTGGCCTTTTTCTTTTATAAAGCCCCAGCCATTTGCACTGGAAGGGGAGAAATTATTACTCCACTTCCATTTAAAATTCCCTTTTGGTATGTAATCGTAAGTCCGCCAATCAAGGTTTCTACCGCTTGGGTATATGAGCAGGTAAGATTGACAAGAAAAAATTTTCAAATTAAAATAAAATCTCTTTTAGATATACTCCAAAATTTGAATAACGACTTAGAAGCAGTTGTGACAGAAAGAGTTAAAGAGTGTAAAGTTGCCATAGAGCTCTTGAAAAATGCGGGAGCTCAGTATATATTATTGAGCGGTAGTGGAGCAAGCGTTTTTGCAATCTGCAAAGATAGGAAGGAAGCAGTAGGGATTGGCTCTAAATTGAAATTGCCCAGTCCTAAGTGGCAAGTTTTTGTAGTGAAAGGGTTGTAATTTACTGGGGTGTCGCCAAGCGGTAAGGCACGGGACTTTGGATCCCGCATTCGGAGGTTCGAATCCTCCCACCCCAGCCATTTTTTGTTTGGCCTAAATAGTTTGAGGATAAAAAATGAAGGGAGAACTTAAGTTATTTACTGGCAACTCTAATCCAGCCTTGGCCCAAGAGATCGCCAATTATTTAGAAACTCCTTTAGGGAAGGCGTTCGTAGGCACCTTTAGTGATGGTGAAATTCGGGTTGAGATTGGAGAAAATGTGCGCGGAGCAGATGTCTTTGTCATCCAATCTACTTGTCCTCCAGTAGACCACAACTTGATGGAACTTTTGATTATGATTGATGCCCTTAAGCGGGCCTCAGCCAAGAGAATTACGGCTGTAATTCCCTATTATGGATATGCCAGGCAGGACCGAAAGGTCAAACCGAGAGTGCCTATATCCGCCAAGCTGGTAGCAGACTTAATTACCACTGCAGGGGCCAGTAGGGTATTGGCAATGGACCTCCACGCTGGCCAAATTCAAGGTTTTTTTAATATCCCAGTAGATCATCTCTTTGCCGCACCAGTTATTCTTGAATACATCAAAGCCCATTTTCAAAATCATTTGGTAATCGTTTCGCCTGATGCAGGAGGTGTAGAAAGGGCTAGGGCCTTTGCCAAAAGATTAGGAGCTTCCTTAGCCATTATTGATAAAAGGAGAGATGCCCCTAATTTAGCCGAAGCCGTAAATATCATCGGTGATGTTAAAGATAGCATTGCTGTTATTCTTGATGACATGGTAGATACTGCCGGAACCCTGACCGAAGCCGCTCAGGTACTTATTACCAGAGGTGCGAAGGCAGTATATGCATGTTGTACTCATCCGGTGCTTTCAGGACCTGCCATAGAACGTTTAACTCATTCTGCTATTGAAAAGTTGGTAGTTACCAATACTATTCCTTTAAAGGACGAGGCCAAAAAGTGTGGAAAAATTGAGGTTTTATCCGTAGCTAATCTTTTAGGTGAAGCTATACGCCGTATTTATGAGGAGACTTCTATTAGCACCCTTTTTGTATAAAAATCTTTGAAAGTGAGGTAGAAAAAGATGACAGATATGACTTTAAAAGCCAAGGTGAGAGAAAAGACTGGTAAGGAAGTAGCCAAAAAGTTGCGGCGTCAAGGATTAATCCCCGGCATCCTTTATGGACCTAAAATATCACCAACGCCCTTAGCTATTAATCCAAGTTATGTCTTACGGGCACTTCGGGCTGAAAGGACTGCCAGTTCTTTTTTTGATTTAGTCATTGAAGGCAAAGTAGAAAAGAGGGTAAAAGTAGTAATTAAGGATGTAGATATTCATCCTGTTACCGATGAATTGGTGCATGTTGACTTTTACCAAATTGCCTTGGATACAGAGTTAACCATGGAAATTCCCATTATTCTCAAAGGTAAGGCCAAAGGGGTGGAAAAAGGTGGTATTGTAGAACAAAACTTGAGGGAAATAGCCGTTACAGCCCTTCCGGATAAAATTCCCGAACATATTGAACTGGATATAAGCGCCCTAGACCTGGGGGATTCTATTCATGTAGCTGACCTTCAAGTCCCTGAGGGTGTAAAAATTGAAGAAGACCCTCAGGTGCCTGTGGTAACCGTTGTAGCCCCTGAGGAAGAAGCCGCCCCTGAAGAAGAGGGAGAAGGAGAAAAGGCCTAATTGGATAATAAAATCAGGCTTCTTTTAGGGCTGGGTAACCCCGGTAGGAAATACCGGTTCACAAGACATAATATTGGCTATCTAGTCATAGACAGACTTCTTTCAGAAGTTACTGTAGAAGCGAGCTCTGAAAATTCTTTATGTTGGTGGGCAAAGGTTGAATTTGCCCGCCAAAGTCTTATTTTAGCTAAACCTCTTACTTACATGAATCTCAGTGGAGAAGCGGCTTTATGGCTTGCAAATCACTTCTCGGTAAGTCCATTTCAAACAATGCTTATTCATGATGATTTAGACCTTCCCTGGGGAAGATTAAAACTCATCAAAAAAGGCGGTAGTGGTGGACATAAGGGGGTGCTTTCTGTTCAACAAAGTCTGCAAACCACTGAAATCCCTCGGTTAAAAATTGGTATCGGCAGACCTGTTTTACCTGAAAATGTCATTGACTATGTATTGACTGAATTTAGCCCTTCAGAAAAAAAGACCCTAGACCTTATTCTCTCCACGGCTATAAATGCCATCAAGACCGCTCTGGAAACAAATCTTGAAAGGGCAATGTCCACTTTTAATAAAAAAGACCTCTTACCCCTTCAAGCCTTATAGCTGGCCTCACACCTAGAAGGCTATACTTCATTTGGGACCTGTTTAACTAAACTTAGGCCGCGATTTTTCTTTTAATTTCTGCAACCTCATGCTCTAAATGTAATACCCTCTGCTCCAGCTTGTTATGTTCGTCTCGTCTCACAATAACCTCATAAAGCCGATCAAGCCGCTTGTTAATAGCATCAATCCGTTGTAATAGCTCTCCCCTAATAGCATCAATTCGTTCATTCGTTTTATCAATCCGCTCATTGGTATTATCAATTCGCTCATTCGTATTCTCAATTCGTTTATTTGTCTCATCAATCCGTTGTAATAATTCCTCTTTAACGGCATCAATCCGTTTGTTTACTTCATCAATCCGCTGTAATAATTCTGTTCTAACAGTGTCAATCCGTTGTAACAATTCTTCCTTAACAGCATCAATCCGTTCATTTGTTTTATCAATCCGTTTGTTTATCTCATCAATCCGACGACTTTGGTCCAGCAGGTGCATGTTGACATCATCCAGCCGTTTGTTAATAAAGGCAAGATAATTCTTTATTTCTTTATTCTCCTCTGTAATCCTGCCCAACTCAGGCAGAATTAACTCTTTAAAGGTATTAGTGATAACCTCTTTTAGCTCCATTTCTTACCTCCTCTCCTTCTTACCCATCTAACACAATTTGGATTGCTATGTCAACTTTCCAGATTACCGATAACTAAAAGGAAACCACTTTTGAGGGGTTCCCATCAGCCTTTTACAGGCCTCTTCGCAATCTTCAAGTAACAACCCTTTAAAGTGTTCTTTATTAAGACATTCCGCCACCTTCAGCCCATCCTGCCACGCCTCTTTTTCAAAAATGTCCATTTGATATAGCCCACAAAGGGGCAATAGCTTCATGACCTTAACTGCCTCTCCTCTTATGCCATCACATATCCCTATGGCCTGATAAAAGGCCTGTCTGGCAGGTTCCCTCTGGCCGTTTTTTAAAAGACACATTCCCAGATTATAAAAGATAAGCTGAAAGGGATGGCACATGATATCCCTTGTTTTAAGCCGCTCTTTGACAAGACTCAATTCTTGCGGCCGCAAGGAGGCACCCATTTCATTTTTCCATCTCAACCAAGCAAAGAGGCGAAATTTATCCTTTAATGTTGTTTCACAAAGCTCAAGCCTGCCCTTGAGGTAGTTCTCTAGGGCCTTTGTAGCCTCCTTTGGTCTTCCTGCATCCAGATAGGCAAAAAATATATAGGCAAACTGCCTTTCATAATCCTCTTTAAGGTCCGGATTCTGACCACTGCCAAAGTGCATTTGGGCAAGTTTTGCATATCTGATGGTTTCAGAGAGATATTGCAGGCCACAAAAGCCGTAATTCTGAGCTATTGTTCCATAAAACTTTCCTAATATCTTATTGAATGTGCCCTCATATCGCCTTTCAAGCCTTTTAACTATCTCTTTAAACACAGACGGAAGCTCAGGTAAAAACACATAACGATTGTGCCTTTCATGAATAAAAACGCTGTTCAAAAAGCTGAATACCTTATCTTCAGCATCCATTAAAACGGAATTCACAAGCCTCTCACCCATCTCTTTCCACTCTTCAGCCTCTTGCAACCAGCCGTAATGGGTGGACAATTTAAAAAGATAGGAACAAAGGCAAAAGGCCGCTCTGTAACTTATAGACTTAAGACCCTCAATAAGACGAGGCGAAATGTGCCTATAACATACCCGGGCCTGTGGTCTTTGATACCTGCACCAGTTACCAAAGGTCTTTACAAAGCTTAAGGCCGTATCTCTTTGTTTAAATATTCCTTCAAACTGTTCTTTCAATCCAAAATTGAAAGCCCATTTCAAGGCCTCTCCTGAAACCATATCACAATTATTGACAAAATCTGGAGATGAATGAAAAAGCAATGACAGATGTCTAATTTCTTCCGGATTGTTTTGAAACTTCACTGCCCAGAGGTAGGCCTCTAAAAGGTCCTCTACTGGCACGGCCTCTATGCCTTCACATCTATATTGACCATTTTCTGAAGGATAAATAAAAAGCCGATATTTATTGTCTTTGGCATAGTCAAGCTTTTTCTCTATTGCCCCAACCTGCCTCACCCTAAGGCCTTCATCTAAATCGCCTGTGGCCAGAAACGGTCTAAAGGGCCTTTCTCCTCTTAAAAGGCAAGTTGCTCCTATGGCCAATGGCAGACATAAAGAGGTTTGAAATATGGCCAACTCCAATTTGGGGTTAAATAGGGGATATACAAAAAAACGGGCTTGCATTTTATTTAGTTTATTTGCTGCTTCAAATGCCCGTTTTATGGCCTTAAGGGCATCGGGCAAGATGTGGGGTTTAAAGAGAGAAAATAACTCAAAAACTTCCTCTGTTGTCTTAGAAATATCCACTATGCTTTTAATGGCTTCCCCTTTGCCAAGCATAAACCAAATCACTCGAGGTCGTCCCAGACCAGAAACCACGATGACAGGCACCCCAATCCAGTTAAGTTTCGTCAAAAGGTCGGCTTTAGGTATTAATGGTATATCTAGGGATTTAAGATACTGACTGGTTTTAGACCTTAAAAGCCCGTTACTTAATATTATCAGCTTAAAATAAAGACAATCTTCAGGACAAAGCTCCCTTTCTGCTTTTTGCAAGGCCTCTTTGATAGAAAAACTGTCTTTAAGGGAAATATCATAGGGATTGGCAAAATAATCATTCTTGTGTTTGATAAGAAAAAGGAGGGTCTGGGGGCTTAAATCCATACGACCACCTTTAAGACACCCTGTTTTGCAAAGCCCACATTTTTAAATCTGGCTATAAAGTGGCCATTTTCATGGGTCAAATAAAAGGGCTTGAGCAATTTGTCTTCAAAGACAATGGCTGCCTTAAGGGCCTTAATCTCTTCTTCTGGTATTTCTACTTCGCCTGCCACTTCAAAAAAGTCTTCATACCATTCAACATAAAATGGCCTTATGTCCAGAGGCTCTATGGACTCAATGCCCTCTTTGCCCTGTTTTATAACCATTCCCTCAGAGGCAAGACCCATTTCCTGCCTTTGGGCCGCTAGGGCATAGGCCTTTTTTGGATAGCTGGCAAAAAAGACCCAATCTTTGCCAATGACGGCCTCATCTAAACGGACCACAGATGGGTCATCGTCTTTAAATGATTTCCCGTTTGCCTTCAAAGTATAACCCCACTGCTCTAGCATCTTGGCTAGAAAAGTCTTCATACCCTTTTTGAGCCTTACAGGTAGCCCCTTTTGCCCATTTTTATAGGCGATAAATCGGGTTTCTAGCACGGTTTGAAGACAGCTTGGGCAGGTATAAAGATGCCTTTTAAACTCATCTTCTTCCTCTTGAGACAACTCTCCCAGGGCATAAAGCACAGCCATCTCTTGATATTCACATAACTTTTTATTTTTAAAAGCAGGCTTTAAGCTTCTTTCTATCTCCGGGTATAACTCAGGCTCTGGGAAAACTGGTTTCTCTTCAAACCACCAAAAGTCTTCTGAAACCTCCGTTTTTTTATACTCTTCAAGCACATTGGTAACTGGCTCAAAATAGCCAAAATATTGTTTAAAGGTCTGCTCAAGCCCATTGATTTCATCAATCAAGAACTGGCCTTTACTATAGTTTAATAATCCCTTTTTAAACCATATTAGGTCCATCCACAAGGACAAAAATGCTTGAACTTTTTCAGAAAGTTGCTCCTTTTTATTTTCATATTTATTTTCATACTCAGGTGTATCTTCAAATAAAAGACAGTCCTCTGAAAGCCTTTTTACGGCCCAAAGCCTCTCTCTGAGTTCAGAGATAAGTTGTCTCAATTTATCACTGCTTAAAAGGGCATCTAAATCTGTTACAAATGTTGAAGAAATCTCATCTAACCGTTGCCTTAGCTCCAGGGGCAAATCCCTATGGCCATACTCAAGTCTTGCCTTAACTGAAAACAAAACAAGGATTAAATATTCCCTTGAATAGCGGGAAAATTCGCCTTTTCTTAATAAATCCTCTGCCCATTTAAGCCTTTGGAGACACCTGCTGTAGGCCTTATTATTCATGGCATTTCTCATAAATCACCTGTCAAATAAATCTTTTTTATCCAACCCCCTTTGTTCAAGTAACCTGTTTATAATAATACCAAGCTTTTTCTTGGCACGTTCAAACTGTTTTCTTACCCTAACCGCAATCTTGTGGGGATTTTCAGAGGGATAAAGCACTTTGGCAATTTCTTCATAAGGCATTGCTCGCAGTCTCAGGGCAATCAAAAAGGCATCCTGAGGAGAAATTTTTGAAAGTTCATCAAGGGCTAGATAAACAATACCTTCCGCAGAGATTTCCTTTTCTACCAAAATTTCTTCAGGGGTTGGCTGTTTTTCATCAATATCAATTTTGTCTTTGTGGCACACGGCATCCTCCAAACAATCTTCCAAGTAAATGACCTTTTTTGAGAGGCACCTTGTTGGCCTTGCTAAGGGCTGCCCCTCATTTAAAGGGTCTCCATAATTGCGGCTGCCGTGACCATTTATTATATATTGAGTTCTTAAACAGCTTAAAAAATAAAATCTAAAAGCCTGTTTCAAAAAGCCACTCAGGCTACCCCTGCCTTTATAATCGCACAAAATATTTTTTTCTACCACTTCCTGCAACCAGAATTCAGAAATTATGTCTTCAAGCTCTTCAGGCCTAAATCTATTCTGCCCTACCACTTTAAGGAATGGGGTAAAACGGCAATAAAGTTCTTCTAGCAAGCGAAAATTGCCTTTTTTAAACTCTTTACAAACTGCCTTGGCTAATTTTATATCCTGGTCTTTTGAATTCACCTCATCCTGCCTCTTCAAATACAGGTGTATTTATAAAAAAATACCACCAGGTGTCAATCCAAAAAGAGATAGAAAGGATTTTACCCTGTTAGCGCGACGCAAGAAGCTACTTGAATTGTTTTTTCTTTCAAATAACTATAGGTTTTACTCCTAGCCTGCTAATTTTTTTATCAAAACTATAAATTTCTCTTTCGTCTTCTTTTTCCATATTGGCCACTATATAGCAATCAATAATATCATCTGGGTGTGTCTCCCAGAGCTCAAGCGTTCTTTCAAGTGTTTGTCTATCTCTTACTCTCAACCCTTTAAAGTAAAGCAATTCTTTCATTCCCTTTACTATTTCGCATTTTTCGGCTTTATAATAGCTTTTAAGCACAAAAATCACTTGAAAAAATACCATATCCAAACATTTAACCCTTTCTTCTCCCTTTTGCAGCCTCTCAAAAAAGTCAATCAATTTTTTAGATGGCTTTTCCTCGGTGAAAAATCTCAATATTATATTGGTATCAATATACCTCATCTTTGGCTGACCCCACCAAATATTCTGCTGTAGCTTGGTTTATGATTTCTTCGGTAAGTTTTTTGACTTTGGCGTATTTACTAAACATCCCTGCCAGGGCCTTTACCTCGGTATTTACCTCTACAGGAACTATTTTAATCCCGTCTCTTTCCTCAATAATATTTACCCTGTCACCTATGTTGATTTTGTATTTTTTCCTAAGCCTTGCAGGTATAACCACCTGTCCTTTATTGAAAACCTTGGCAAGCATAGCCCACCTCTGTTTTTGAAATAGTTATACCATATAGTATAACTATCCAGTAAAAAAGTCAAATGTTATCCTGTTCTTTTGCACCTCATCCTGCCTCTCAGGGGTTGAGACCAACTCCTAATTCAAAATTCAAAATCCCTGAGATTTCAGGTGTTAATCCAATCTGTCACAAAACTGCCTGCCCAAAAGACATTTATAAACGAATGGCAACAATAAAAAAGGAGGAAAACAATGAAAAGATTTTTGGCCCTGTTGGTTTTGGGGTTTGTGTTCCCTGCGTTTGTTTACGCCTCTTCAGATTGGGGTGTCACCTACCTGGGTTTTGGCTGGGCCTCCCTTTCTGGAAACGGCTACGACAGCCGGAGCACAATCATTTTAAAATACACCGTTTTTGATTATCAGCGGGACAGATATTCCATGGTGTTTTCTATCTCAGGAACGCCCAGTTCTGACAAGGTGGAGTGGATTTCTGGAAATTGGATATAAATCTTAACACCCCTTAATAATAATTAAAGGTAAACTTTTGCAAAAAGGCCTGCCAGACTGAAACCTCTGTCCTGGTCAGACAATCTTCCAAGACATCATCAAACCAGACAATCTGTCCCTGCTGTTTCATCTGGTCTAAAAGACTTCTGGCCATTTTGATCTGTTGTTGAGCCGCCTCTGGCAACTCTGGCAGCAGTAGCAAGGCATACCTTACCCGCACCTGAGCCCAGATAGGAAGCAGGGTAATAAACCTGTTTTTATCCTTAACCGCAGGCACCTGACAGGCCCTTTCAAAATATGTGCTGGCCGTGTCCCTCTGTCCAAGCCGATAGGCCAAACAACCAAGATACATATAAATGAGTTCAAAGGGATGCTCAGCCTCAGCCTTATCAAACCAGGCCCGGAGATTAGACCTGGTAAATCTTTCAATTACCGCCTGCCAGTCTGCCTGAGTGCCCCTGCTCCACAGGTATTTTAAATAGGCATGGAGTTCAAATTGTTTGAACTTGGCCGTTCCCTTTGAAGGGCGTTGCAAAAACTCCCCAAATCCCCTTTCCTTAATACCATCAAGGACCTGCCCTACCTTATTCCAGAACTCGGCTTTTTGCCTGGCCCCATCAAAATAGAGATGAAATAAATAAAGGTCCTGCCGATGTTTATCCTCAGGCCTTAAAAACTCCTCTTTGGCCTTTAAAAAGCATTTTTCTGCCCTTTCAAAACAGGTCTCATCAAACGGGGCCATAAAGGCATAATTCTGCCCCATCGTGCCCAACAACTTGGCCAAAAGCTCGTCCTTCAATTGGACCCCACTTGTCCTTTTGACAGCCTCAAGCCTGGAGATATAGGGCTCAAGCATCTCATTGGCCCTTTTAAAGGCAAAGATATTGGCCAGGGAAACGGCATAGCGGTTTACACTACTTATCCATTGCCGCCAGTCTTCAAAGGAAAGCTCTGCCTTCTTAAGGCTTAGGGTAATCTGGTGGTATAAAGCATTGGCCCCTTTATAATCGCCCCGATGATTGCAAAGCCGCAGGCAATGATTAAGCAGCCTAATATAAAGCCTTCTGGTCCTAGCATCCTCAGCCTGAGACAGGAGGTTTTGAGTCGCCTCTTTCAAATAAAAAAGGGCCGAGGCAACCAAACTCCAATTGCCACGGCTGGTCTCAATAAATCGGTCTATGGCCCTCTCCAGACGCTCCAATTCATCTATATTCTCCTTTGTTTTGGCAATCTCCTGAATGGCCCTATTTAAAAAATATTGAACCTGCTCCTGCAATGCCCCCTCAGGTTGATCAAACTGATTGAGGGCCCCAAGCACAAACTCAAAAAAACGCCTGGCAAGGTAATATCTAACTATCTGCTTATAAGACAAAAAATTCCCTGCATAATCCAGCCTGCCAAATCTTTTGCTTATCTCATCCTGAACCGTCTGATTAAACCTCTTTTGATACCGCACAATATAAGCCAGGTGGTCCACCCACATTACCAGCGGGTCTTGTTTAAAATAGTCTTTGGCCACTACAGCATTTATTCTGGCAAATTGCCTTTTGCCTGTAACCTCCTGAAAAGGCAAATACTCCACCGCCAAGCGGTGCAGCATAGTGCGGAGGGCCGTTTTATTAAAGACATAATAAAGGCCGTCCTTTCTGTGCGAAGATGGAAATCCCAAATTCTCAAATTCCTGCCTTTCCCTTTCATTCTCAGGCCTAAAGACCCTGGTATTAGGGCAGAACTCAAGACAAACATCCCGGTCCATAAACTTAGGCGACAAGAACAGGATATACTCTAATAGAACCTGCACCATAAGCAAATACCGATTGGCGGCATGAACTTCAGACAATTCTCCTAACTCCTGCCACATATCGGCCTTATGCTCTAGGACATAAACCCTGACCTTATTCTTGATGGTCTCCTCCACTAGCCGCTCAGCCCACTTGTGTCTGCTTTTATCTTTATAAAACTCCACGGCATGGAGCCGATTGAACTCCTCCTGTTTATTAATGCACCCTCTGCCCTGCCAGACTGCAAGTTTGACCTGCTTGTGCCAGAATTCCTCCAGCTTGGCCCGGTTTCCTTCAGGCACAAGCATGGCCACAATAAGGGAATCTTTGCTTTGCCTCTCAAACTGGCCTGATTCATCCATATAAAAAATCCACTTTTCCACCTCACCGCTCCTTAAACCGTCCTTGAACACGCCCTGTCCATCATAAAAAACACCACCTTAAAAGTCAACAATCATCTAGCACAAAACTCATCACCTGTTAGTACCAGCAAAACGGCGTTTTGAAGATGAACTATGTGCAGTCTCATATTGGACACACCATAAAACCGGGCCTTATGTTTTATTGCCAGCTCTCGGGCCCCATCCAGCAGGCTCTTTATCTCTTCAAAAACTTCATCGTTGAGGCCCCTAACATAAGAGGTAGCTATATTATTATGGCTATAGTGTTTCATCAACCACAACTCACCTACAAAACTCGTATAGCAATCTGGTAGTGTGGCTATAATTGTCAGGTTGGGATAATACTGGGTAACACTGCCCCAATAGGCCCCAACACTAATGGGATTTATCTGAGGCGTTGTATTCTGGCCTTGTTTCCCACCTGCCCAAACACTGACTGTAAGGAAACATACCATCAAACCCAGGCCCAAGCTCATCCATCTCTGTCTCATCATAGTGACCTCCTAAAAAACAAATTTCATATATTAGTCCCTTCCCAAAGGGGTATTGTGACACAACCCAACCCTTGCTAAACAAACTCAAATTGCCTAAAATAGGCCTATATGCTCTTTGGAAAATCGGGCTTTGGCGCGACTGAAGATAGACGACAAAAAACGGCCTTAAAGCAAAATGACTAGCCTTGTAAGTGCCGAAAAAGTGTGGGTTTTTAAAAAAGGCAAAAGATGAGTTTTTAGGGTACCTATAAGGGGTTGAGACCTAGGCAAGTTTGGTATAACGGGAAGCAAGAAAGGAGTTTTTAGGGTACCTATAAGGGGTTGAGACACCCCAAACAGGCCGCTTTTTGCGACGTAGCTAGCGGGTTTTTAGGGTACCTATAAGGGGTTGAGACACCCCATCATCAAAGGAAGATGGCAGGATCACTGCCCGTTTTTAGGGTACCTATAAGGGGTTGAGACCTCTGTCAACTTCGTCTCGTCCCCGGAAATACTTTGAGGTTTTTAGGGTACCTATAAGGGGTTGAGACAAAACTCCCCACTCCCCACTAGCCACTCCCCACTAGGTTTTCAGGGTACCTAGTAAGGATGAATTTTGAATTTTGAATTTTGGGTGTCAGGGTACCTAATAAGAGGTTGAGATAATTTTAGGCAAAGGGTAAAAAGGATTGAGTTGCAGGGTTTGAAAGTTTGAGACTAAATGGCGATTTTTGTAGCTTACCTATACATTTGGTGCTCAAAAAACTGGCTACTGACGACTGACAACTAATTTTACCCTTGGAGGCAAAGCAATGGAACAAAACAAAGGCAGTGCCTGGAAAGAGGCCATAGAAGCATACTTCCCTGAATGTTTGCAATTCTTCTTTCCTGAAATCGGCTCAGGACATTGATTTTGATAAAGGCTATGATTTTTTAGACAAAGAGCTGCCACAGTTCAGGATGCAGAAAGTGGCAAAAGACTGGCCGATGTATTGGTAAAGGTCTATCTCAAAGATGGCACGACCAGATGGCTCTTGATTCATATAGAAGTGCAGGGATATTATGAAACTGAGTTTGCCAAAAGGATGTTTATCTACAACTATCGTATCTTTGACCGCTACAATGAAGATGTGGTCAGTCTGGCCATTCTGGCTGACCCTTCACCTCACTTCAGGCCAAACAGATATAAAAGGAGTTGGTTAAAACAAAATGCCAAGATATATCATTACCTTTAAACCCAGAGCCTTAAAAGATGGTAAAAAAATTCCCAAAAAGAATCTTAGTCGTATATTTGAAGCAATAGAAAACTTATCTGACGGTTTGAAAGGAGATGTGAAACGTTTAACTAACTATTCTCCTGAGTATCGCTTGAGAGTAGGTGACTATAGGGTATTGTTTGAAATAGAAAATGAGAAGATAATAATATATAGAATAAGGCATAGAAAAGAAGCATATAAATAAGGGGAAAAAGATGATTACAATAAGACCCAAAATACTTGAAAAGGATGGGAAGAAAGAGTTTGTAGTTTTGACCTATGAGGAGTTTATAAAAATACAAGAAGCACTAGAAGATTATGAAGATTTAAAAGAGCTTAGAAAAGCAAAACAAGAAGAAGCAAATGCCCCTACAGTTGATTTAAAAAAGGCTAAAAAAGAATTGGGATTAGAATAACTAACAAATCATTCCAGCGGACGGCGAACTCAATTGTTATTGGTAAACAGGAATTCAGGTTTCCTGTGGTGAAAATTCTTGACTGCAGAGAGAAATGGGACGACTTGGAGGGGAGTAAAAATCCCTTTGCCGTTATAGTGATGGCGCACCTCAAGGAAATGGAGATTTTGTGTTCTTGCCAAACAAACTCAAATTGCCTAAAATAGGCCTATATGCTCTTTGGAAAATCGGGCTTTGGCGCGACTGAAGGTTGACGGCAAAAAATGGCCTTAAAGCAAAATGACTAGCCTTGTAAGTGCCGAAAAAATATGGGTTTTTAAAAAAGGCAAAAGACGAGTTTTCAGGGTACCTATAAGGGGTTGAGACAGAGGATTTCACGGGCATCAGTTTCGGACATTCCGTGTTTTCAGGGTACCTATAAGGGGTTGAGACTGTGCAGAAGCAGATGGAAAAACTGCAAAAGGAAATGTTTTCAGGGTACCTATAAGGGGTTGAGACCTAAAGAAGGAAGACTACAACATATTGGGGGGGTAGGTTTTCAGGGTACCTAGTAAGGATGAATTATGAATTATGAATTATGAATTTTGGGTGTCAGTCTACCTATAAGGGGTTAATACAATTTTATCCGAAGGACCAAAGGCAAAGGTTTTTTTAGCCTTTAATAGCACTTAAGAATTTCTCCTTAGCCTGTGGCCTTTTACACTCAGGGCAGGTATAAAAAGAAGACAGAATAGAAGGCAGGCTGGTAATATCGGTTGTTATTTAGTTGTTATTTAGTTGTTATTTAAGATATTCGCAGTATTCAGGCCCTATTGTAATAAGACAGTCAGTTGGAGCACTCCAGCCTAGGTCGTAGAGGATATGAGGGCCTTCTAATCTGAGTCCAGAGCCCAGGTGGGGCAAATGCCGCCTTTTGACAAGGGGAAAGGGACAACCCTTGATTCTAAGCCCTGCCTCCCATTTGAGATAAAAGGGCATCTCTGTTTGAGAAGGCACCTTGAGGGTGGGACGGTCAGATTCCAGGTCAATTTCATAACCAAAGAGGTGGTGGGCTGAGTTGAGGTAGATGTCTTTTATCAGGCCAAAGCCCCCTTTTCTTTCTCCCCCAATCTGCACCAGAGTCAGGATATCTTTTAAGGCTACCCCGCCTAGCTGACCTTCTAAGCTCAGGTTTAAATGGCCTTTTTTAAAGGGGCGAAATAGAATAAAGCCTCCGAATTGGGTGGGCACAGGTTTTTTCAGACCTCTGGCCATAGGGCAGATGTATTCTGTTTCAAAGAGCATTCCTTCCCGAGCAGACCTGGGTTTGAAGTCAAGACAAACGCCATATTGGGAAAAGAGATAGTGTCTCTCTATAATCTCCTGAGATGCAGGCCTGAAGGGAAAGAGGTAGTCTCCATTGTGCCTGATAAAGATAGGGCTACAATAGAGATTAGGCCGCAGACATGCCTCTATCTGCTGAAAGACCTCAGGCCTTAACTCCAGGCCAAGCCCTTTGACCACGGCCGGCACTAGGGCTAGAAACATGGTGTGGGCTGGAATATAGCTCAGGGTCCTAGAGATAAAGCCCAGCGGCCTGAAGCCAATGTGAAGTGGGGTCTTTAAGGTGAATCTCAATTCCCTGATCTGCCACATCATTTTCCCCCAAGTGCCTTGGTATGATATCTGGCAAAGGTCAGCATCCGCTCGGCCAGTCGTTTGGCCATAATCAACCGGGGTAGCGACTCACAAATCCCCCTGACGGTTTCAAGCATCGTCTGGATGTCGCTATCTGAAGGCAAAGAGGCCACAATCCCTACTTCCTGCCATAACTGAAAAAGCCCCTTTTCTAGGACTGCCCTGCCGTAGGCCTTTTTCTGGCAGGATAAGAGATGCACTGCCAGGGCATAGAGGCCGTTTTCAGCCAATACCCCCAGGGCCTTGGTGAGCACATTTTCTTTGTCATCTGCCTTCATGTCGGTCTGGAGTTCCTCCGCTATTTTAATGGCATATCGGGCACAGATTTCTTCCAGGTTACGCATCGGTTACCTCCTTAGAGATTGAGCACCTTGATACGGCCAAAGCCACGGGTGTTCATGCCACCCATGCCCAGTTGTTCCAGATACCTGAGACTGTTTTTGAGAATGCCTTCAATTTTGTCTCTGGTCATACTTTCATTACAGCGATTTTCATCTATGACAATGTCAAAACCTATAAGCGTAGCCCGGGGAATGGCCTCATAGGTAAATAGGGCATGGGGTTTGGCCGCACCAGTCTTAAAGTCTATGCAAACCGAGGTCCTGACCTCAAGGTTTGAGTTGACCACTTCAGCAAAGAGCCAGCTTGGACAGAGGACCAGACGCTCATTGATGAGCCTGCCATATTGAGAGGTGGTAATGACTTCAGGCAGGGAAAATTTGTCCTGTCGGGCCTTAAAATAAAGCCAGCCCAGGTTTAAATGCCCATTCACCGGGGCAAAGTTTAGCAGGAGTTCTTCTTGAGACGGCGTTGGGGCCTTTATCCCCAGCGAATTCAGAACCTCAGCCGTGCTGACCCAAACAGGCCCTATCATACTGCGAACCGGAAAGGCAATAATATGGCCATCAAAGAATTTGACCCGGCCAATTTGATTGCCCTTCTTTTTATCCGGGTTGGCAAATCCAAAGATGTGGCAGATCAGGCACTGCCCACAATTACCCCTCTCCTTTTCATCGGGATTTTCAGCACAGGCTATGGCCTTTTCTTTCTCATCGCCCTCCAGGCCATAAATGGCGTAGTTGCGACATACCCCGGAGAGGGATGAACCAGGCACCTTGGGCAGGTCGGTTGAAGGGTCGCGAACAATGGTATTATCTACCCGTCCCAGGCGATACCCTCCGGCCCCAATATGCAAGGGGTCAATGGTTAAGGCAAAATAGGTTGCCATCTCAGTCCTCCTTAATCACATTTTGAAATAAATTCCTGCCATTCCAACAGGTCTAATAATTCTCCCTTAAGGGCCATATCTGTCAGGGTCTTTAAACCAAGCCCAGACTCTGCCAGCTTATCTCCCAAACACTGCCTTAAAAGGTCTTCTGCCAGCCGTTGTTTAGTAGCCCTCTCCTGCCAGTTTAAAACAGAGGCCAGCATTTCTACCAGGATAGATTTCTGATGCCGCTCTATAGCCTCAAACATATCCCATATCTTGCCCCACCGCTCAATGACAGACAGGGCATAGGGCCTTGGCCCACCGGATTTAAAAAAGGGATGGGGACGAGTCCCGTCTGGTTGCAGGTATATGTCGTAGCGTCTTATGGTGGCATCCAGTATCTCATAGTCAAAGCTTGAGGGATAGATATAGAGCCGCTGTCCTGCTTTTATCTCACTAATGTGTCGGGGATGTTCCTCGCCTTCAACTAGAAAATAGGGGTAAAAGTAGTCTGTCTTTTTTTGGCCACCTTTGGAGGGTAGGTAGAGAGGGACATGCCAGGTGACTGCTTCACCCTTATGGTCTTTAAGGGTAAGAGTGTATTGGCTGCCGTCGCCATGCACCTTTTGGACCTGCCACAATGTTTTCTTTGTTTGAAGGACTATCTTTTTAAAGCGTCGGGCCGCATCCAGGGCCACATAAAGAGGGGCCTTATAATAAAAGACTACCACCCGAAGGTGAAGGGGTAAGAGGTGACGCACTCGAACAAACCTTTCTGTATAGGTAAAATAAAGGTGTTTTACCACCTCCCAGGCCCGACTGGCTGGCACAAGAAACATGCTTTCCCCATAATCAAGCTCAATGGGGACATAGTCAATACCGTATGCTTCACATATCCCCCGCCCATTTTTCAAGAATTCCCGACTGCCTTCCCAGATGGCAAACAATCGGGAGGGAGCGGGTTGTTTGCGGTTGATGTAATTGAAAATTCGGGCCGTATCTGTCTTAAGACAGTCATCAAAGGGGGCACTCAGCACCCGTTGCTTAATAAAGTTGACCACTTTTTCGCGCCTGTCTTTGCCCTCAACCCGACCGTCTTCCTCTCCTATCTTGGTATCACGCAAAAGTTCTTTATACTTGTCCAAATCTAAGTCTTTATTGGAAATCTCTTCAGGCACAGGCCAAAACTGCTTTAGTTGCTGATAGGCGTTGGCCTCAGGCCTAAAGGCCAATTGACAACAAAAGGCCCGGCCAGAGGTAAAGGGATTGAGGTCAAGGATGGCCTGCACCAGGGCTACATAGGAATTACCCGCAGTCTTCAACCGGCTGATGTCCAGAGTCCAGTGCTGGTCTGTCTCAGTCAGGCCAAAGAGCTGGCCGAAGGCAGGGTTGTCCTGCTTACTCCTTGCGGTCTTGCCTTCTTTAATCAATTTCTGACAGAATTCACAGGCCCTTTCTTTGTCTATCTCACTCCCGGACAGGGTAGGAGAAAAGGCAACTGGTCTGAGGCCACATCTGGGGCAAACCTCATATTGACCCTCTTTGCCCTGCCAGTCCTCAACCCAGCAGGGCTGACAGGACACCGGTAGGATTTCATTATAATTGCCCTGAATCATGGAGGTCAGTTTGAGGACATTGAGCCCCATTGGCTGCCACCTGGCCTCCCAAGCCAGCTCACCCCTGAGCCCTTCACTCCCATTCAGGATGTCATCAATGGCCTGAACCCCCTTCTCCACAACCAACCTGGCCTCCTGAGGCACCAGAAAGTAGATGCCATTTCGGTCCTGATAGACCTCATTGCCCAGCAGGTATTCCTCTTCTATAAGTGATTTAACCCTCTGAAGGGTCTGATAAAGTCGCAACTTGCGGCCAGCCATCTCAGGAGGACGCAGGGATTTTTTAATAATTTCATCGGCCTCAAAACAGATGCCTAAAATGGCCAATCTTTCGCGATAATATACTATTTTTTCCTTGCCACTTCCCTTTTGATCAGGTTCCCAAGGATAGGGTTCCGCCCCAAAATACAGGTATCTGGCCAGCAGGGCCTTAAAGAAGGCGGCGGTCCAGTAAGAATGCTGCCACAAGGAGACATCGTTATTGGGAAGCCGAGTTTCGGCCAGACTGAAGCAGGCCCTGTCTTTAAGAAGCCTTAAGAGCCTGCGGCGGATTTGCCTGAGCCTGGCTTCTATCTGAGGAAAGTCCTGAGCAGAATAGTCTGGAAAATCCCTTAAAATGTGTTCCAATTCCTGAAAGAAGGCCTGAGACTGCCTTTCAAATTGGTCAAGCTCAATCCAGTGGTCCTCTTCTCCAAAGGGCGTAGCCAGATACAGGCTTGACCTGAATTGCTTCTCCTGTCCCCGACTTCCTTTTGAGAAGGCAGAATCAGTAGTATCGGCAATCATGATTAAATAAAGCGGCAATAGCCCGGCTAGGTTACCATACAATTGCCTTATCTTGTTCTTATCTATGGGATGGTGCATCCAGATCAGGTCCCCTAGGTGCTGTAACCACTTCCATTGCACTTCTTTCAGGGCCGGACCGGCAATCGGTCTTTCAAACAAAATTTTGTAAAGGACAGGATGAGACTCCTGGAGTTTAACCTGAAAGTGTGTGGTGTGAGCCTCTGTAGGACTGGGTTCGTCCTCGCTAATTCCTGCCTCTACAAAGGCCCGGCTAAATTTGCCAACATCGTGCAACAGGGCAGCTATTTCTCCCCACAACATCAAATATCTCAGGGCATTTTTCTCAAGTGGCATCTCAACACCCCTCTAAAAAGGCCTGAAGTTCCTCAAGGCCTCTGAATGTCTTTTGAAGCACCGCTGGCCCTTTGGGGCCGGCTTTAAGTGTCTCCCATCTTTCCCGCAATTTCTGATAGGCCTTCTGGCGATCCTTTTTTACCTGAGACTTGCTCAGCCCGCTTAACCTGGCCAGCAGACTGGTGGTAAAACAGGGGTCATTACTGGGCTTGAGGTTGCCGTCTTTATCCACCACCTCTTGCCAGACCTCAGCCTCACTGCCTCTGTCTTCTTTTTCCTGAAGTCCCTTAACCCACAGACCAATATTTATGACCAGAGCCCGGCCCCAATCGGCACTCCTTTTGGCCGAAAGGTGTCCTTCTCCCATCAAATAAGCCACCGCTTTGGCCAAGGCCGTTCCAGCCCTTTTTAAAAACGCCTTATCCTCTTTTCTATTGGCCAGAATTATCAAAAGATTACCCCGGCTAGACCTTGTCACCACTTCGTAGGTAATGGGCTTTGTGCCGGCCCCGCTTTTGCGGTCGTGGGGATTGATAACAGAAAGCCCCAGTTGGCCTTCCCAAAACAGGGGATAGGTGTAAAGACTTCCCTGAATACCATCGGCCTCATCCTCGTTGGCCGTGCCAAAGATGGCCTCTTCTAAATGGGGATCATCCAGACAACAGCGATAGGCCCAGTGTAAAAGTCCCTTGACAGCGGCGGCTGAAAGATAAGGCACCCCAAAGACCCATTCCTTTCTTACCGGATTGTCATGAGGATAAAAGAGGTGGTCATCCCTAGAGAAAAAAGGCGACTGAAGCTCAAGCCCTATTTTTAAAACCATAGAAAACTGCGGCAAGGCCAGAATGGCCACTTCAGGCGGAGGCAGCAACAGGGTCTGAAAGGATTCCCATATGGGCCCTTTTGATAAACTGGCATTATCACCCAGGAGCATCTGATAAAGGCCTTGTTTGACCTCTTTGGCCAAATTCTCATCTGCCAGGGCAGTGCTCAAGACTTCACACCTGGCCAAAAAAGACATTACCTCAAATGGCCTTTTTTTCTGTCTTATCTTTTCAAGCGATGCTTTGTCGGTTATGGCAAAGTGGGCCAGAAAGTCGTAAGCCATATTTCTTCCCCTTTCAATCCCGCCATTTTTGGCCAACCATTTTCTGTAAAAACTCAGTCCAGTCCTGACAAGGACCGGTGGTATCCCTTGAGGAACTAAATTCCCTCCACTGAAGGTCCTGACAATGCGCCTTTATCCCTTCCTGAAGGACATTAAGGCACTCATCCCTATCCTTTTGCCAGCGGCCCTTTCTGGGAAACCAGCCCCAGCCATAGAGCCTGCCCTTAACCCAGGCCAGATGAAACTTGGTGGCCTGCTTTTCTTTTAAATGACCACAAAAGTAGTGCCTTAACTCCTTTGCCTTTAAAAACCGCCTAACCTTATAGCGAATCAAAAACGGCGTTTTATGCCCAACGGCCTTTTTTGATTGGGGACGGCCTTAAAGAAGAAAAAGTCCTTCAAATTAGCATAGTCAGAGGTATCATGAGATGTCCTGGCAGGGCTGGATTGAGAAAGCCGTTTAATAACCCTCAGCGTCAAGTCTTTATAGGCCTGACGCTCGGACTTATCAACCATCTCCACCACCCCATACCCATACTGGTCCTTGGCCCCCAAACTGCCAAAGTTGACCATGAGATAAAAGGCAGCCAAAATTTCCTCTGGCACTTGAAGTCTGGCCTCCTGTAAGTCAGGCCGAAGCGGGCTGAACTGGAGGGTAAAACGGCCCTGAAGGGCCATTTTAGGTAAATACCAGGTTGGAAAGCGCTTCCTGCCATCTTTTTCATATTGACATTGAGAAGGGCTAATCTGGCATTGCTTCACCCTGGTAGGTTCAGGGGCCTCCAGAACCCGCAGGCTGAATTGCCTTGAAAGTCCGGTGCAGCCAAAGAGGCGACACACCGCACAGAGCTGGTCTGGATTTTCGTCTAAATGACACCTCTGGGTCTCCTTACCTGTAATATCGCATACCCGGTAGCCAAAGGAGCGAAAGAAGGCCTCTGTCCAGAACCGCAATCCCCCTAAAAGGGAAGTTGCCCTGAGATAAGAAGTTTTCCCCGTGTAGTCCCCTGTGTGGATTGGGGTAAGGGTTTGTAAGTGGAAGATATGGGTCCTCATCTTTTCTACCTCTCAATAATGGGGTCTCCGTTACCTACCTTGATGTGACCATTTCAATCATCCCAAATCCCTGACTGTTTTTGGCCCCAAGCCCTGTATCATAGACCAGGCGAAAATAAAATTCAGGCAGATTAAGTTCAAAAAGACCATCCCAGGCCCTGATCCATGTCCCTTTAAAACAAATCATTTTATCTTTGAAAAGTCTCCTTTTGATCGGCCTTATATGACCGTTTAAAGAAGGCAGAGGGCAATCAGGGCCAAGATAGGCCCTGGCCTTTCTTTTAAGGTTGGCCATAATCTGGCAGCCAAAGTCTGGCTCAAAGGGAGAATAAAAATAGGTGCGTCTTTGACCCTGACTGTTAAATAGGGTGCTATAAACAGTAACAGGTGAAAGAGTTCTGACAATCGTTTTGCCCTTGATTTTAGGAATCTCTTCAAGGGATACTTGAGTAATGAAACATCGGTTGTTGCCCAAATAGATTTCTGGATATCTCTTTAATTGAAGACTCAAAAGGTGAATTACATTCTCTCCAGCGGCACCTATCTTTAATCTCACCGTCCCGGAAAAGAAGATTTGTCCTTTCTGGATTCTCTTTTCTTCTGCCATCAGTCGTGAGAAGTGAAAGAGCTTAAACCTCCTGTTACCAAATCTATATCCTTCTTCATGAAGCCAGTTGCCCAGTCGGGACGAAAGGCAATTGTAAATAAAGGCCTGCACCAGATGGTTGTAATGCAGTGGTAAGGCCATTGGCTTGGATTCAGGTTGCAAAACAATCACAAGTCTCACAACTCAAACATTAGCACTCAGGCAAAGGCGGTGTCAAGAAAAAATAAAAAATTTTTATCATCTTTCATGTCACTTTTTCCTGTCTCTTTCAGACTATTTATCAGAAATAGGCAAAAGGCATCTGCCTTAAGAAAGGAGGTGAAAAGGATGTTTGAGGATGAGTTTTTTGACTGGGATGATTATGACAGTGATTTGGGGTTTGAAGATGTTCAGGAAGACGACTTCAGCCACGATTTCTATGTTCCAGAGTTCAACATTGATGGCACGCCCATGCTTAATGATGTGATAGATGTGAACGGTAATCCCTACGGCATAATTGATGACGATTGATGGAGAGTCCTGACGGCATGATCAGAAGCAAGCGAATATTTGGGATGTTGTATCGCAAACTCAAAATTTTTTTAGGAGGTGTGAGATGAAGAAGTTTTATTGGCTTCGCCCTTATTTAGGATTTGTCCTTGGGGTGATGGTAGCCTTTGCCTGTGGCTGCGCTACCACCTCTGGCCCGACAACGGTCTCTGAAAGGCAAACGGGCGTGGCGGTCAAGAACGGCAAGCAGAAGATGGTGGAAAAGCTGATCTGCACCCAGCGTTCCAATATTAAAGTGGCTGTGGGGGAGGTTACCTGCAAGGCCGCTGCCTGCAAGCAGACAGGTCCCAAGGGGTCTTCCGGGCTTTTTCAACTGCTTCAACTGGCAGGGGTGCCGAGCTTTGAAGGCATAGGCTCTGGCCTTCAAGACATGTTCACCACCGCCCTGCAGCAAACAAACTGTTTCAGAATCCTGAGCAAAGAGGCCATGAAAAACATGCAGGAATTTGGCATCAGTGTGAAAAACCAGAAGCCAGATTACATTGTGGTGGCAGCGGTTACCTCAATTAACTTCAAGCGGTCAAGCGGTTCTCTGGGAGGTGGTTATATCCCCATCATCGGGGCTATTAGCCGCACCAAACAGGAGGCCTCAATGGCCATGGATGTGCAGCTCATAGACACCAAGACTGGAGAAGTGGTCTTTTCAAAGACTTACACGGCAAAATCAGGCAAGACAAGCTATGGACTTGGCGGCTTTGGAGCAGGAGGTGGTGTGGGTTTTGGCGGAAGCTTAAGCGGGCTTTCAGGCACAGCTATGGAAGAGGTGGCCAGAGACATTATTGTCAGGGCTAGTTATGACATTGCCAAACAGCTTGCCCCAGCCGGAACCATCCAGATGCAGGAAGTGCCGGTGAAGTAAATTGGTTGATAGTTAAAATTAAAAAAACATTTGGAAGGAGGTTTACTATGGAAAAATTGAGGAAAATCTTGGTTTTTATGGCAGTCTTCGGGTTGGTTTTAACTAGTGCAGTAGCTCATGCCCAACCTTCTGTAATTGTAACAACCAATCCGCTGGCCATGGCCTTCGGTCTGTTTAATGCCAATGTGGAATTGCCTGTGGTTGGAGAAAATTGGGATTATCTTGATCCTGTTTTTGGTGTAGCCTACGCATCTCTTTCTTATGACAACTGGGACATTAAAGCATATGGCTTAAGCGCTGGACTGAACAAGTTCTTTTCAGGAAGACCCAAAGGCTTTTACCTAGGCACAAGTGTTGGTTGGGTCCATGTAAGTGCCGATTACAACGACAGCTATTACACAGGAAGCGGCTCAGCAAATGCCTTCAGTATTTCAGGAGTAGGCGGCTATAGATGGCTGATTTCCGATCGTGTGGTCGTAGGAGTGGAACTTGGGGCTGTATATATAGCAGGCGGCGAGGTAAAAGCAGAATGTAAAGATAGATGGGGGAACTATGAAGAAGAATCTACAGGCAAATTTAATGGCCTTTTGCCTACCGCTGGAATAACAATAGGTTTTGCCTTTTAAATTTAAAAAAATCCACACACAATAGGCCTCTATGCCATCTGTAGAAATATTAGGCGGGAGTGAGTTTCTCCTATAAAGGAATGTAAGAAATAGGAGGATTCACCTCCCGCCTCAAATATTTAATTTTAATTAGTCGTCCCTGAAAAACTATATAACCTTCCTTATTACTGTAACTTTTTTAAAAAAACAGGGTGGTAAAACTGCAAAAAAAATGCTAAAAACAGCCTAAAGCCTTGCAAATTAGGACAACTGTTTAAGAACGGAGCCAGCCAAATGAAAGGGAGAAGTCCTGACCTAAGAAAGCCAAATCTATTCAAGCAAAGACTAAAAAACCAGTTAAACCCCTCCCATCCCTTATACAAATTAGCCGAAGCAATCCCCTGGGGTTATTTTGAAAGGGAATTTGAAAAGATTTACTCAGACAAAGGCAGGCCAGCCAAGCCCCGTTAAATTATCTTTATTTAACGGGGCAAGCCCATCAGGCTCATGGTGGGGTTATTAATTCTAAAGCAGCTCAGGAACCTATCAGATGAAAGGGTAGTAAAGGAATGGACAGAGAATCCTTACTATCAATACTTTTGTGGGGAGGTATATTTCAGGTGGGAATTTCCCTGTGATCCGACTGATTTGGTGTATTTTCGTAGGAGGATAGGCAAAGAGGGAGTTAAAAAGATTTTAGAGGTTTCAATAAAGCTTCACGGTAAGAAGGCCAGGGAGAAAGAGGTATTAATAGACACGACGGTTCAGGAAAAAAACATCACCTTTCCTACAGACACAAACACAAAAAGATAGCAGAGAGATGTGTCAAGATAGCCAAAGAGGCAGGGATAAGCGTAAGGCAGACATACAAAAGGACGATAACCAAACTGATGCAGGCACAAAGATTCAGGAATCATCCCAAGAACTACCAAAAGGCCAAGAGGAGTGCCAGGAAGCTTAAAACCATAGCAGCCAGACTGGTAAGGGAGCTAAAAAGGAAACTGCCAGAAAATCTCTACAAGACTTATCTTAAAGAAATAAAAATATTCGAACAGGTTTTATCCCAAAACAAAGACAACAAGGACAAGATTTACAGCCTTCATGAGCCTCAGGTTTACTGTGTAGCCAAGGGCAAAGAGCACAAAAGATATGAATTTGGGACAAAGGCAGGCAATAGCAGTTACAAGGGATAGTGGGTAATAGTAGGAGCGG